>CAMVCW010000008.1 GCA_947166125.1 uncultured Candidatus Saccharibacteria bacterium | reverse complement strand
TATGCTGCTGCCTACCGTACCGCAAACCAACACCGGTGCTCGAGTCGAGTAGACTAAGACCTACGAGAGAACCTTCGCTAAGGAACTCGGCAAAAAAGCGTCCGTAACTTCGGAATAAGGACTGCCTCCTCATCAAGGTGAGGATTTGCCAAAAGTTAACCTCGGCGGAAGTGAGGTTAAATTACCTAATTTGATCGAAACTTTTCACCGAGACACTTACAACTTTTGGCAGCGTAATCGTCATTTTAATGAGGAGGCCGCAGCTAAAGAGCCCACGGAACTGTTTACCAAAAACACAGGTCTCTGCTAACGCGAAAGCGGATGTATAGGGGCTGACTCCTGCCCAGTGTCGGAAGGTTAAGGGGAGAGCTTTACGGTTCGAACTGAAGCCCCGATGAACGGCGGCGATAACTATGATCGTCCTAAGGTAGCGAAATTCCTTGTCTGGTAAGTTCAGACCCGCACGAATGGAGTAATCATGTGGGCACTGTCTCGGCGAAGGCCTCGGTGAACGTGCATTGGCGGTAAAGATGCCGTCTGATCATGCCAGGACGAGAAGACCCCATGGAGCTTTACTACAACTTTGCATTGATTGTTGGGACATTTTGTGTAGAATAGGTGGAAGACTTTGAAGCAGATACGCCAGTATTTGTGGAGTCGAAATGTGAAATACCACCCTGAGTGTTTTAGCAGTCTCACGCTTGACCTGATCGGCCAAGCGGACCGTGCATGGCGGGTAGTTTAACTGGGGCGGTTGCCTCCTAAAGAGTAGCGGAGGCGTTCAAAGGTTGGCTAACTACGGATGGAAATCGTAGTGATAGTGTATGCGCAAAAGCCAGCTTGACTGTGAGGGCTACAACCCAATCAGACACGAAAGTGGGAGCAAATGACCCGCTGTATTGAACTTCGGTTCTATTTATGTGGGAAAGACAGCGCACACGGATAAAAGTTACCCTGGGGATAACAGGCTGATCGCGTCCAATAGTTCACATAGACGACGCGGTTTGGCACCTCGATGTCGGCTCATCACATCCTGGAGGGGGAGCACCTTCCAAGGGTCCGGCTGTTCGCCGGTTAAAGTGGTACGCGAGCTGGGTTCAGAACGTCGTGAGACAGTTCGGTTTATATCCGGCATGATCGTTAGGAATTTTGAGGAGATCTGTCTCTAGTACGAGAGGACCGAGATGGACGAATCTCTAGTGTACCGGTTGTGGCCACCTGCTGCATTGCCGAGTAGCTATGTTCGGAAGAGATAAGCGCTGAAAGCATATTAAGCGCGAAGCCCACTCCAAGATAAGAATTCCCTAGGAGACTCCAGAAAGAAGATCTGGTTGATAGGCGCAAGGTGGAAGTACAGTAATGTATGGAGCCGAAGCGTACTAATAGGTCCATCGCCTTTTTATGTTCCATGTTCTCATTATAATTTTTGCCTTTGCGGCGACGCGGTGAGAATTTACGGCGAGAACATGGGAGACTTGACTAGCAACCGGTGTTTGAACACCGTGCGTCATTAAAATCTTTGTACACCTTATGGACATCAATAGTAATAATAGTGACGCTGTTATTACGATTTGGTGCCCATAGCGCTGGGGAAATACCTGTTCCCATTCCGAACACAGAAGTCAAGCCCAGTAGCGCCGATTATACTGCTTTGCGGGAAACTAGGAAGGTGCCAAATTATCAATTATCCACCCGAAAGGGTGGATTTTTGATTTGTGTGGTTAGAGTGCTCGCTTAGTTTGTTTTTTGGTATAATTATGGTATGGAAGCTAAAAACAGAATAAATTCTAAAACGGAACGAGAGAACGGTTTTGAGGAGTTGGAGAAAGAGGGGAAGAAAACGAGCTGGATGGATCATTTGAAAAGAGCGCGAGATTTGTTGCGGGGAAAATCCGCCGGAGAAGAGACGAAAGAGCGTTATTATCGTTTAATGGACCATGTAAAGGTGTATGGTGGATCTAGGAAAGATAGGAAATTTTGGGAGGATATCTATGAACATTGGGACGAGATAGGGGTAGAAATACCTATGGAACTAGGTGAAATGGTGGAAGGATATGTGAATAATCCGGATTATCAGTTTGGGGTGCACCATTCGGATGCAATTGATGGCGCCAATTATGAACAGGATTATACTTTAAATTCTATATTGAAGAAAGGTTTAAATAATTTGGGCGACGCTTCTAGTGGGGCATTCAGGAAGGACCCGCCGGTTAGTAAAACTGTGTCTTTTTGCCCGGATATGTTCCATGCGGTGATGCAAATAAAAGGTTCATATAAAGGGTCTACTGGGGCAGTATTGGTGGCGATACCTAGCGAATATGTTGATTCTACTGGCGAAATAAAAGACGGGATGATAGATAAGGTATATGATCATAATGACTCTGGTTACTCTATTTTGAAACCAGAATTTATTTTGGGGTTTGCAAAAAATCTGGGAGTGGGGTCGGTGGTGGAGTATAAATCGAGAGATGAATTATTGGATGGGTATACTGGGCCGGAAACTTAGCAAGAAAAAAGCCCCAACCTTAATGTCTGGTTGGGGTAGTGGTGCGGCGGTGGCCACGATTGTAGCGTCGGTGAAGATCGTCAGCGCGCATGACAATGCGGAACATATCATAGAATGATACTGTTATTGCTATTGCAGCGACGATAACGAGTGCGATAATGCATTCAGTTGAGATTTCGCTTGACGCATCGCTGTGTCCTGCTATGTAGGCTGCTATGTAGAGCACTATGCTTGGGATAAAGCGTACAAGGAAGCCTTTAATCTTATAAAGATAAATTCCACCAAATATTGCGTCTCCGCAAACCAAAATTGATAATACTGCTAAACCTAAAGATATCTTCTCCATATCTTTACCCTCCTGGTTTCTGTTAATTTTGCGTAGTTGGTTAGACTACTCTTTAATTATAGCATAAGCGTAATAAAAAGTCAATAGTTTTACTGGGTTTTGAAATAAAAAGCAACCCCTAAATAGGGGTGCTTTTGGTGAGAATGCCGGAATTAATTTTCGGTTTCTTCGGTAGTTTCTTCGCCGGCCTCTTCGCTAGTTTCTTCAATAGCGGAGAGTAAAGAATCTTCTACGTTCTTCTTTTTCTTCTTTGCGGCGGCTTTTTGGAGTTCGATATCAATATCAAAACCAGTAAGTTTAGAAGCTAGGCGGACATTTTGACCTTGTTTGCCGATAGCGATGGACTGCTGATCTTCGGAAACGTAGACTTTGGCTTTTTTGCCGTTAATTTCTACCTTGATGACTTCGGCTGGGCTTAAGGCTTCGCGGATGTATTCGGAAGCGTTGTCACTCCAGGTGATGACATCGATTTTTTCTTTGTCGCCGATTTCATTCATGACGGCTTGGACACGAATGCCGCGACCACCTACGAAGGTACCAACTGGATCTACACCAGGGACGGTGGACATAACGGCAATTTTGGTGCGACGGCCAGCTTCACGAGCGATGCCGCGGATTTCTACGGTGCCGTTTTCTAGCTCTGGAACTTCTTGGCGGAAGAGGTACTCGACAAATTCGGCATTACCACGTGAGAGAATAAGTTGAGCGCCACGATCGCCGCGTTCGATATTTTTGATATAAACCTTAATGCGGCTACCTACGGTGTAGTATTCGCCATCGATTTGTTCGCTACGAGGCATGATGCCGGAGGCGCGGCCAAGATCGATACGTACGAGCTTTGGCTCGACACGAGTAACAGTGCCGGTGACTACGGTGCCGATTTTGTCTTCGAAAGCGGCAAGTACGGCATCATTTTCGGCTTCACGCAAGCGCTGAACAACTACTTGCTTGGCAGTCATTGCGGCAACGCGGCCAAAAGTAGTGACTTTGGATTTTTCTTCGACGATGTCGCCGAGCTTGGCGTCTTTATTTTCTTTTTTAGCTTCTTCTAGAGGGATTTCGGTGGAAGGATTGTAACCCACGCCGTCTTCTATAACTTCGCGAGCTACGTAAACGTCGGCTTCGCCAGATTGGGTATTTAAGATGGCGCGAACGTTCATTTCGCGATCGCCATTGTCTTTGCGCCAAGCGGCAGCGATGGCTTGCTCGATAACGCCTAGTACGGTTTCTTTAGGGAGACCCTTTTCTTCTGCGATGATATCTACCATGGCAGACATTTGTTTGAGATCTAGATTTTCCATGTTTCCTTTCTTGTTGTGATTTGGTGGGGCCTGTCCGAATCTATTTTTCGGTATCGGGACTTGAAATTTTTAGCACGTCATACACAGGGCGTCCGGGAAAGATTACCCTTATGGGTAACTTTCTCGGCGCCGTCTGGAATATACGTGTAAAAATTTCAAATCATTTTATGATACCGAGAAAATAGGTTTCGGCCACCCACCAATAAACAACAATATTAATTAAACTAAAAAACCGCCCTTATCTCAAAGGTCGGTCAAATCTGTATACTCTTATTATAGCAAAAACTTGAAAAAGTGCAAGGGGTTTGCTATAATAGAGGTAGCGAATTTACTTGTAATAAAAAAGGAAAATTATGAATTTAAAAGAAGAGGAGCGTCGTGCACGCCTCTTGAAATCTAGGGCCGAGAGATTGCCGGATATCAAGAAACAATTTGAGGAGATGCAAGGACGCAATTTTAACTCTAATTTTGCGCCAGGGGGTAAGGATGCAAAATTAGTGGGTAACAACCCCAAAAAGGCTAAAAACGCCGGAAAAGGGGCAAAAAATGGCTCTGAGGGCAAAAATACTAACGCAAAGGCCGCAAAAGGTGGTAAAAAAGCAGTAAAAGCTACTAAAACAGAAGCAGAAAAGCGTAAGGTGAATTTATCGGTAAGTACGCGTAAGGGGGAAATGGTGCATCATCAGAGAATGCTCTCTCAGGACGTAAATGCCCAGGCTACGCAGCACATAATAGGGGTGCCAGTAAATAAATCACGCTACAATGGCTATAATGGCGCACAGGTGACGAATGCGCAGCTGAAATCGGCGCGGCCAGATCCAGAAGCGGTGCGAGTAATTCCGATCGGTGGATTGGGCGAATTTGGTATTGGTAAGAATATGACTCTGATTGAATATAAATCAGAGATGATAGTGGTGGACATGGGGGTGTTGTTTGCTGGGGAAGATTATCCTGGGGTGAACTATATGATTCCAGATATAAAATATCTGGAAGATAATCGCGATAAGGTGAAGGCGATTTGTTTTACACATGCGCATCTAGATCATATTGGGGCGTGCAAGCATTTGTTGCCGAAATTTAGTCCATTGACACCGATTTATGCTACGGATTTTACGATCGGGATGATTAAACGGCAAATGAGCGAACTGCAGGATGAGCCAGATATGAATTATGTGGTAGTGGATCCGTTTAAGCATGAGAAAATCCAGGTTTCGGAGCATTTGAGCGTGGAATTTGTCCATACTTTGCACTCTATTCCGGGTAATGCGGCGATAGTGGTGCGGACGCCAAATGGGGTAATTTATCTCTCTGGCGACTGGCGTCATGAAGAGCGGCCGATGGGTATCCAGACGGACTATGAGCGACTAGATGAAATAGTAGCGAAAGAGGGTATTACTTTGATGCTGAACGAATCTACTAATATAGATTCGCCGGGGCGGCATCCGCACTCGGAGTATGATGTAGGTGAGAATTTGGGCCGAGTAATGGATCATTATGTGAATGGTAGGGTGATTATTTCGTGCTTTTCTTCGCAGATTCTCCGAATTGAATTGATTTTGAAAGAAGCGGCAAAGCGCGGACGCAAGGTGGCGTTTAGTGGCTTTTCTATGATTAATAACGTAGAAGTGGCTCTAAGAGCGAAATCTATCAAGGTACCGAAAGATACGATTGTGAAAATGGAAGATATCGTGAAATTACCAGATGAGAAAGTGTGTATCGTGTGTACTGGTAGCCAGGGCGAGCTAAATGCGGTGCTAAACCGGATGGTAACTGGGGCGCACAAATATATTAAGATTAAATCTACAGATACAATTGTGTTTTCTTCTAACCCGATCCCAGGGAATGAGCCGCATGTAGTGAATACGGTGGATGGGTTACTCCGTGAAGGTGCGCAGGTGATCCAAAATGGCAAGACGCATTTGACAAATATTGGGCCTTTACATCTATCTGGGCACGCATATTATGAAGATCATGTAGAATTTGTGACGCGGATGCGACCGCTGAACTACATGCCGTACCATGGTGAATTTTACATGTTAGAACACAATGCCGAAATGGCGGAAAACGTAATTGGTATTGCGAAAGACCGGATTATGATTGCGGATGATGGCGACGTGGTGGAATTGATGCCGGATAAGAAAATTCGTAAATGTGGGCGGATACATGTGGGAAATAAGCTATACGATGATGCGGATCAACCGGTGCACGAAGCAGTGGTGAAAGATAGAATTCATATTTCGCGCGAGGGGATTTTTGTGATAGTGTTGACGCTTAGTAAAAAGACTGGGCATTTGATGAAGACGCCAGATATTGTGTCGCGGGCGTTTATCTACCTAGATAATTCGGAAGAATTGATCGGTAAGATAAGGCACTACTTACGGCAAAAGACGGATAAATCTATTGCGACAGACCCAGAGATGAAGGTATTGAAAGAAGAAATTAAGGAAGATATTACACATATTCTCTTTGATGCGACTGGGCATACGCCGATAGTGATACCAGTGATAAATAAAGTATAGTTTGGCTAGATTTACTGGATAGCTTAAACCCCCGCTGTGCTAGCGGGGGTCTGGGGTTATTGACGCGTGGTGATGAGCCTTGTTTGGTGGATTTTTGAGCATCGTTTTGCGATGATTGACTCGCGCACTGAACCGGCTATGACATAGATAAAGTTCAGAAATGCGACGGTGATAATTGTGCCGAACGTCACTAAAACTATGGTGCAGGCTGCGTTCGCGCCAGATGCGGGGCTACTGAAACTGAGCTTTTCGGTGAAAAATGCCCAGTAGAGGAAGAGCCCTGCCGTGATAATTGTGGCAGCCGTGAAGATAGTGGAGATTTTCCACATCTCTAAGCGTTCTTTTATGATGAGCTTTTGTTGATCGCGAATGATAGATTCATCATTGCCTTTATTGGGGGCGTAGATGTTGATCCATCCGGAGATAATCGCAAAGATTACTGTGGCTGCCGCGGGAATAACCCATATTAATGTACTACTGTGCATGATTATGCACTCCTTTCAGTAAGATTATTTATATTATAACATAATATTGTGATTTATGCTAGAGGCTAGCGAGCCACGCAGCGTACAGACCTCCCGCGGTACCCGTTGCCGCTACGGGCTGGGTAGATACCAGTACTACCAAAGACCAGGTGGTAAGCGTCGGTACTACTGCCAACCGTACTAGACCAGTAGCCGCCGAAGGCGCTGGGATTGATCAGGGTGCCGTCATAGATATCACCAGACCGCACAAAGTAGTAAGGATTAGAGCGTAATTTGTTGAAGCCACCCGTTGCGTAGCCTACAGACTCATTACCGGCAGATACTTTAGCAGTTATTTCAGCTTGATATAACATCCTACCAAATTCATTGTTAACATTGTCTGTTTGAGAGGCATTGGGTAGACGCCAGCCTTTAGGACAAATAGAGCTAGAAGCGATTTCTTCAGCAGTACTACCTATATTAGTAGAGTTATTGGAAGCGATAGCTGCAGACCAGTTGTAATAGTTGCCTGCGAAGTAATGTTTACATTCATCTTCTGTATGGCTTGCGTTTTTACAATCTTGGAGGGAGTCATATCTCGTATCATTGCCGGTAGTGTTAGATGTGTAGTAATATGTATCACCGCCTTCAGCTGAATATGGAGCAGCATTGTTATTGCTCCACCCTGGTACACTAGTGCCAGATATTACATGATTGGAGGTAATGGCAGTAGATGCTGGAGTCCAAGTCCAGACACCATCCTTTTCAGTATAGCCATCTGTATAGATGCCACTACC
>CAMVCW010000007.1 GCA_947166125.1 uncultured Candidatus Saccharibacteria bacterium | reverse complement strand
AGGGATCGTCTTTTACTACTACTTATGCTGTATATGCATCATCTAGTCAGTATGCAGGTACTTATAGTGGGCAGGTGAAGTATTTGCTGACGCACCCTAGTTCAGATGCAAAACATTTCTTTATGCAGGACATTGCTAACTGGGCTAATGAACAGATACCCAACATAGGAGATACTATACGGGCCGTAGATCAAAGAGATTATAAAGGCTATTATGTTACCAGGCTAGCAGACGGGCATATCTGGATGACACAGAGCTTAGATTTTGATATAAATGCTGATACTACGCTTAATTCTAATACCACTGATCTAAATGTAGCTTATGATTCTAGTACTGGAGAATATGCAGAATATAGTGATGGATATACTGAAAATAATGGTACCATTTACTGGAAACCAGCTAGCACAGCTACTACCATAGACTTTACTGGCACTACTGTTACTGATTGGCAGAATAGTAATACTGCACCATATACTGCTAATAAGACAGACGATACTGGTACAGGACATAATTCACTAGGCAATTACTATAACTGGACTGCAGCTATAGCATCTAATAACTCTTCTTCATTAACACAAGATACATTAAGTGATATATCTAAGAATCCTAAGAACTCTATCTGTCCTAAAGGATGGAGATTGCCTACTATATCTAGTGAGTCCGAAACACTAGCTGGTTCTACTAATGAGTTTGCTAGATTAAATTATCTATATAACGGTAACCGAACCTCTGGCACAGGAGCCGGAACTAAGTTGATGGAGGGTCCATTGTGGTTTGTACGTCCCGGCTATCTGTATAGCAATTCGCTTTACTACTATGATGTATATGGTAGCTATTGGTCTAGTACTTCTTCTGGCAATGTCGGCGCTTACCGACTGCTAATCCATATCAATGAAGTTGCTCCAGTCAACGCCTATCCCAATAAGCATGTCGGATGGCCTATTCGCTGTGTAGCCATGTAAAACCATCGGTTAATCCTCGCTATCTAGCTGCTTAGCAATTTTTGCGGTCTAGTTTACCTTTACCGCTTCGTTCCCCACTAGTTCTTTCAATTTGCCAAGCAAATCATCAGACACTTCCACCTTAAACGGCATCCTAAGGGGTCGCTTTCGTTCCCCGTCGCGTAGTACTAGTACCACTTCTTGGAATCCAGGATTCAGATCCGCCAAGCGCCGTATCGCGCTCAAAGTATCCGTATTATTAGGATCTTCAACTAATATGTATAATCTCTCTTTGCGGGGGTCTTTAGGTGGCTCTTTTAGCACACGTGGTGTATCTATTGTCGGAGGAACATTACGCGCTCCGTTCCCTCCGCTACCCCCGTTATACACGCGTTCGGCGGAGGTCTTCCCTCGGCGGCGTCGGCCCGCGTCTGGTGCCAAAGTTGGTGCTGCAAGTTTAGTGCCGGTAGGCTGATAATTTTCTAGAACATCGTCAGACACTAATTCTACCGTCTCCGCTAGGAGTTTTACATCAGAAGTGATATTTCCCTCTTTGTCTGTAGCATTTACTTTGCCCCGTACCCGTACTACGTTATCTACTTCTAGCTTACCGCCATATTCCGCAAAAGTACTCGGAAATACGATAAACTCTGTCTCGGCGGACTTATTCTCCATTTTCACAAAGGCCATTTTGTCGCCTTTTTTGGTCAAGATGGTCCGCACCGCCGTGATAATGCCGCCCACCGTTACCATTTTATTGTTATTTTCTGCGGTAATTAAACTCATCGGGTGGGTTTGCTCTTCAAAATAGGTATCGTATTTGTCCAAAGGGTGTGCAGATAAGTATAATCCCATCAAATCGCGTTCCCATAGTAGCTGCTCTTTCTCTGGGTGTTGTACTGGTGCCTTTTTAATTTCTACTTCTGGCACTGCGCCAGCCTCGCCCATCATACCAAAGAGATCTGTCTGCCCAGAACCTACATCTTTCTGGATTTTTGCTCCGTAGGCCTGAATGGCCTCTAAATTAAAGAGTAAATCAGAACGCGAATGTCCAAAGCTATCAAACGCCCCGGTCTTAATCGCCGCTTCCCAGGATTTTTTATTAAACTTAGAGCTATCTACGCGTTTAGCAAAATCGCAAATAGATTTAAATGGCCCGTTTTTATCGCGCTCCGGGATCACATATTCCTCCACTAAGGCTTTCCCCATACTTTTAATGCCAGACAAGCCAAAGCGGATCGTTTTTTCTCCGCCTACGATACCAAAATCGCCATAACTTTGGTTAATGTCTGGCCCAAGTACTTTTATTCCCATACGCTTGCATTCGGCGATTTCAATCGCTAAGCGGTCCGTCCAGCGCATATCTGCTGTCATTAGCGCTGCCATAAAGGCATCTGGATAGTGCGCCTTGAGGTATGCCGTCCAGTAAGCGATGAGAGCATAACACGCTGCGTGGGACTTATTGAAACAGTAGTTCGCGAAATCTAGTAGCTGGCTCCAAAAAGTTTCGGCGATTTCTTCGGTTGCCCCACCAATCTTCACAGCACCTTCAATAAACTGGGGCTTCACCTTTTTCATCATGTCTATTTTCTTTTTACCTACCGCTTTACGTAGCGTATCTGCCTGCCCACCAGTAAATCCGCACCATTCCTTGGAAATCTGCATGAACTGTTCCTGATAAATCATAATTCCATAGGTATTTTTGAGAGAATTTTCCAGCCCAGGATGCAAATATGTAATTGGTTCTTCACCATGCTTGCGCCGAATAAACGAATCAATAAACTGCATTGGACCAGGGCGATATAGCGCCACCATAGCGATAATATCTTCAAAAGATGATGCCTTGAGGTCGCGCAGATATCGTTTCATGCCGGCCGATTCTAGCTGGAATACACCGGTGGTTTCGGCTCGCTGCAATAGCTCGTAGGTTTCCGGATCATCCAGTGGCAGTGAATACATATCTATATCGTCATGATAAACCTTGCGAATCATCCGGAGTGCATTATTAATCACTGATAGGTTAGATAGTCCTAAGAAGTCCATTTTAAGGAGCCCAATTTCCTCTACCTGGCCCATTGGGAACTGCGCAGCGATCGGGCCTTTGGCGGAAACTTCCAAAGGTAAGAACTTCACCAAATCATCTGGCGCGATAATCACACCACAAGCGTGGACGCCGTGGTTGCGAATTGTACCCTCTAGCCGTGAAGCGAAATCTATCACTTCCTTAGAAGTAGGGTTAGTCTCGTATTCCTGTTTTAGATCAGGCACGTCTTTAATTGCATCTGCTAATTTCACATGATGCCCCATTACTGGATCTGGTACCATTTTAGCGAGTCTATCAGCCTCGGCATAAGGCACTTCTAGCACGCGTGCTACGTCTCGTACGGCGTTTTTTGCCATCATCTTACCAAATGTTGCGATATTGGATACTCTATCAAAACCATATTTATTAGAACAGTATTCAATCACCTCGTCGCGCCGCGTATCCTGAATATCTGTATCGATATCTGGCATGCTGATACGGTCTGGGTTTAGGAACCGCTCAAAGAGTAGATCGTATCTTAAAGGGTCTAATTCCGTAATACGCAGGGCATACGCCAAAATTGATCCAGCTGCACTACCGCGTCCTGGCCCATACACTATTCTCTGCGATTTACCCCAGTTAATAAAATCCTGCACGATTAAGAAATATCCATTGTAGCCCATTTTATCTACCACAGATAGTTCATAATCTATACGTGGCAATACTTTATGCACTTCGTCACGCTCTTTGTCTACCTCTTCCAAAATTTTCCGACACTCTGCTACCGTCATATCTACAGTTTCTTCTAGTTTTTTGCCACCATATCTATATACCAGCCCCTGGAACACTAGCTTATCTAGATAAGTCTTTTCATCTTCGCCATCTGGTACTGGGAATTTCGGGATCAAAATCCGCCCTAGCTGCAAATCTACATTACATCTATCCGCAATACGCTTAGTATTAAGTACTGCCTCTGGACAGGTATCTTCCCAGTGGCTAATAATTTCTTCTGCTGGAATTACATGCAAGTCATAATCTTTCAATGTCATCCGGTTAGTATCGGACAAATTTGCCGCCGTACCGATACAAAGTAATACTTCATGTGCATCCTGATCTTCCTTGGTAAGATAATGCGCGTCGCAAGTTACCACCAACGGTAACCCTAATTCTTCGGCATGCGCCATGTGCCAATCGTTTACCTTTTTCTGCTCGGCAGAATGCGTAGTAGATTTTGGATGCCCGTGATCTTGCATTTCTAGGTAGAACCGATCTTTGAACACATTGCGGTACCAATCTATTAGTTCGTATGCGCGCTGGTCGTCGCCTGCCCGTATTGCTTCGGATATTTCAGAACCCATACATCCAGAAAGACAAATAATTCCCTCGTTGTATTTCTCTAGTTCGCTATGGTCTGTGCGTGGCTTATAGTATTTACCATGTTCTTCGGCATTACTCATTATCCGACAAAGGTTTTCATATCCTTTATTATTCATCGCAATTAGGGTGATATGAAACCGTTGTTTGTCATGTGCTGGATCTTTGTCAGTCATTTTGCGCGCAGCCACATAAGCCTCTAATCCAAGTAGAGGCTTTATGCCGGCCGCATTACATTCTTTATATAACTCAACCAGGCCAGACATGGTACCGTGATCCGTAACGGCCACGGCCTCCATCCCCTGTCCTTTGACATATTCAACTAATTCGGGCACCTTAGTTAGCCCATCTAGCAAAGAATAATGCGTATGGTTGTGTAAGTGAACAAAGTCACTAGGTTTCAGCTTCATTACTAATCTGCTGTTTTCTTATCTTCGGTCTTTTTCTCAGCAGGTTTTTCAGTTTTCTTTTCAGCAACCTTTTTCTCGGCTGTTTTCTTTTCAGCTGGTTCCTTTATTTCTTTTACTGCTTTTTCTTTTTGGCAATCGCAATCTTCATCGCAATCACATTTATCATCATCGCACTTTGCTTTTACGGAAACAAATTTACCTGCAATAGCTCCGGCAATTGCGCCAAGCGCTGCGCCTAAAAAGAACTTTCCTGCTCCGCTTTTATTTTTCTCGCTTTTCTCCGCCATCTTTTTTCCTTTCTTTAATTTTTTCCTTCAATTTAGGGTTGATATACCTGTCCACAAACATTTCTACTGTGCCGCCAATAGAAGTCATACCTTTAACATTGGTCACAATGCCATTGGTATTTTTGGCGATATCTTGCCCTTCGATCACTACTTTTTTCACTTCTTTGCTAAGATCCAGTAATTTAATAATTAATACGATTCCTAGGATTAAGAATAGTAGTAGTGTCATACTTAAAATTGCTACAATTATCCATTCTGCTACATTCATAGTATTATCTCCTTAAGATTATTATAGCACTAATTACTTGGATGCTTCTACAATTTTACGTACATCGTCACCATAGTCTGTGTGGCTTAGTACATATTCGAGATGCGCTAAGAAATAATTTTTTGGATCGCCAGTAGTAATCCACTTGCCTTTACTGTGCGCTACTACCACATCGCCATGCTCGGCTAATTTGGTAATTGCATCCACTGTCCAAAGCTCACCATCTAGGCCAGTATTAGATGGCACAAGGTAATCAAATACTTCTGGAGTTAACAAATATCGGCCATAGCTAGTTAAGTTACTCGGTGCAAGGTCTGGTGTTTTTGGCTTTTCTACAATGTGGCTTAGGGTGCCATTTTCTTTTAGTGCAATCATGCCGTATTTATGCCAAACTTCTTCTGGCATTTCTTGCGCAGCAATTACCGCTTTAGCATTTGGGGCTTTTTCATAATCCTCAATCAATGTTTTTACATCCCCTTCACCCAAGATCAGATCATCGCTATACAGCACCACAAAAGCTTCTTCGTCTTTAACATAATCTTTCGCGGATACTATTGGCGATCCATTGCCGTATGGCAAACTAGCGTCTTGTTCTATTACGGTAATTTTTGGAAAATTCAGCACCTTTTCTACCGCTTCGAATCTATCAGATTTTCCTTGCTTGTCCAGCAAAGCTTTCACATTTTCCGCCTTGTTGTGGAAATAATCGTCGTATATCTCTTTAGACTTAGTATTCGGTGTTGCTACGATGATAATTTCTTCTATTCCGGCTTCTACACACTCTTCTACGCATAGTTGCATCACCGGCTTGGCACCAATCGGGATCATCGCCTTAGGAATAGTTTTAGTAATCGGTAAATAGCGGCTGGCAAACCCAGCATCAGTTATAATTGCTTTTTTTACAGCTGACATTTTAATCTCCTTGTGGGTTCATTATAGCACAAGAAATCTATTTTTTCTTTTTTCGAGCCTGTTTGCGTGCTATTTTATCTTCTATATTTTGCGAGCGATTATGTACGCCGTAAATCGCGCTAGTTGCACCCACTATTAGCATATACGCCCCAAAGAATCTCACAAAGGTAGAGATTTCAAAATTCCCCGCATTCAATATCACAATGCCAATTATACAGCCGCATACGCCAGCCAATATTCTGATGAATCGGTCCGTTGGATCCACAGTGGATAAAAATCCATGGAAAATATCGATGACGCCAGAAATCACGGTATAAATAGATAATACTATAACACTATTGGTTAAATCGCTCTTGGCAAAGAACAGTAGCGCCATTGCTGCTATTACGTCTATGCCCGCATCTATTATAGAATTAACCCAGCCACGTTTTTTAGTGGAATTATATAGGGCACTCACGGAATCTACCACACCTATCAATAGTAAGAATATGCTAATCTCGGCAATTACGTTTTCTACTTCTGCCACGTTACTAAATAGTAGCAAAAACCCAAACACCCCCGCCAAAATCCCCCGTATTATAAATACTATCCAATGTTTGTCTATATATTTGCGATTCAATTTCGCCATAAAAATCCTTTATTACTTATGTTTATTATAACACAAACTTTTGTATTTTCTTGGCTTATGGTATAATCAATGCATAAAAGGAGAGTCTCTAGGAAACTCTCCCAGAAGGTTGGTCTACTAGATTGAATTATCTAGTAGATTTTTTACTTCGGCGTTTCCGTCCGGAAAAGATGATACATAGCAGATTAATCTGTATGGTCATTTAGACATCTCCTTCCTAGGGATCCTAGTTTGCCTAGAATAACCGTTTAATGGACCCTCACACAACCGCAAACTCTATTTCTAGGGCTTGTGAATTTCGTGCCCACTAAACACCCGAAACCAACCCGCCGTTATTATAGGCATACTCTATTTATAATTTCAACCCCCAGCGAGAAATATGTTTCTTATCTATTCCGCCTAGGCTTATTTATTGCCTCTCCATTATATCATGGCTAAGGTCCTTGAGGGGTTTATCGATATTCTATATGTGCCGGATTTTCTTACGCGCGGTTTCCACAAGTTTTGTTAACTGATATTTTACTGGATTCAAGATCATATCATGCGCCGGTGTGTACTTTAGCTCTTCGCAGCCAAACGAACGTTTAAATTCACTTACGCCATAAAACCGGTGCGTTTTTTCGTCTAAGCCTACAATCCCCCACAAATTATACCGTATGCAGCCGCGCCTCCTGGCCTCATCCATCGCTGCCATATGGAGTAGTGGTGCTGCCGAATACTTCGTGCCAAGTTGTGAAGACACGCCGTAGTGGTAGCTCGCTTCCGCCCCATAGAAAATCATAAAGTTCTGCGCTAAAATTTCACCATCCTTGCGCGCAGTATAAATCAGCACCTCATTGTTTTTTGCAAATGCATCAAATTGCTTGGTGAGGAAACTACTAGAGAACGCTACATATCTTTGTCGTTCGGCGTGTTTTTTCTCTAGCTCACAAAACTCCTTAATGGATTTTTGCTCGGTATCGGCGGTGATTTCTATTTCGTTTTTCTCGGCCTTGCGAAGTTTCCGGCGGAACCCTTGCGACGCCCCTGCCAAAATCTCTTCCCGAGATTTATTTAAATCTAGTATCCCGGCATATTCTACGGATAAATACATCGGCGCCTTTTTCAATCCCAATTCTTGCATTAGCTTTAAAGATTTATCAGAAAGTGGCAACTGCGGCCGTACTCGCACAAACGCGCACCCAGTGTCTTTCCCTACTTTACGAATATCTGCAAAGATTTCACGCACCAGCTTCTTATTTTGCCAGTCCATAATCGGCCCACCAGCAATCGCCATATGGGTGCCGCGTTTGGCGGTTTCTACCACTCCGGCATAGGCCGCCACGATTTTGTCTTTATCATCCACCGCTGCGCGCCGCACTATCTTTTTACCGCGATTTTTATGGAATTCATAAAAATCCCACGACTGCAAAAAATTCGCTTCCGAGTGCGAGGTGATAAAATCATCCCATTTTTGCTGTTCTGTGATATCAACTATTTTCACAAATGCCTCCGTTTTTTACGTAAAGTTTCAAATGCAAAATCCGCCATGTAACGCATTTTAGAAATTACCATATCGTGCGCCGGCACATATTCTACCACTTCCCCGCCAAACCCAGTTTTAAAGGTAGTCACTCCGGCGTAGCGGTGATTGGGCTGCCCTGCGGGTGCAATTCCCCACAAGTTAAACCTTTCGTAGCCTTCGGCTTTCAAATCTTTCATTACTTGCCACAATAGAGCGTATGCTCCTGGCATTTTACGATTTAGGTCCGTAGACGCTGCTTCGTAATAATCCCCTTCTTTACCGTCTTTGATAATCATACCATAGGCAATTGGCTGATCATCGCTGGTTTTTGCCACATAGATTGCAATATTTTCACCAAAAGCTTCTTTTTCTGCTAACAAAGTTTTAAGATTTGGTGGCACAAAACCTTGGCGCTTGGCCGTAGCGGCTTGCACTTTGCGAAACTCTTTAAAAATGGCTTCATTATTGCTTTTTTCTACTGTAATTCCTTGCTTAGCAGCACGGCGCACCTCATAGCGCGTCTGCCGGCGCATATTGGCTAGTAGCTCGTCTTCAGGTTTATTAAGATCTATTATTACTGTGTGTTCTGCTGCAAGGTGCATTGGGGATTTTTTAAGCCCTAAGGTCGCCAAAATTCGTAAATTTTCTGGACTGTTTTTTAATTGCGGGCGCACTCGTACAAACACACACTTTTCTTTTTTGGCGATCTCGGCAATTTTCTTAAATGCTGAGGTCACCAATTCTTCATTACTGTAGTCTAGCAGTGGTCCGCACGGAATTTCCAAATATCTTCCGCGCTTGGCATTTCGCACTATGATCAGGGCGCGTCCTTTTCCTCCGAAATCTTCCTCTATAACTTTATCACCGAGTAATTCATTCATCTTGCCGTATGCTGGCGATTGCAAAAAGTTTGCCTCTGGAAAATTTTTAATTATTTCTTGCCAATTCATTTTTCACCCTCCATGTATTTCGCTATAATTTTGCGTGCTGGTTCCAAGTCTTTTTTATTGTAATAAGTTGGTAGATTGATGATTTTTTTAGCAACTTCTGTAGCTACCGGGCATTTGTCTTCTGGAAAATGCACTTTTTTATAATATCGTTCTGGAGACACCGGTCTCTCATACCAAAATCCGCCAAAATAGTAGCCTCTAGCTTGCAGCTTTTTTAGCACTTCTGCTCTGTCTCGCACTAGGCAGAATTCCCGTATTGGTGCTTCGCCAGATTTCTTTAGTTCTTTTAGTTGCTTCAGAGCCAGTTTGGCTTCAAACTTTGCAATTTTGCGCTCCAAATCCAGCCTATTATCTGCGGACTTTTCTACCCAGTGAATTTTTACTAGGTAGCGCATCCATATACCACCTAAATGTATATAGGATAGCCCACGCGAAATAGTACCTAGCAGCGGATAAAATCTAGCTCTTAAAGTATCTGAGACTTTCGGGAGTTTGCTAGGCGCTTTAATTGTGCTTTTACAGGGGTGGCGTAAAATTACTGCTCCGCCAGAAATGGTGTCTATGGACTTATCTTTACCAAACGATAGAGCTACCGCTGCGCCCACCGTTCCGGCCTCTCGTCCGTCTGCGTATTTTACTCCCACGCAATGTGCCAAATCCTCAATAATTGCTAAATTGTGTTTTTTAGTAAACTTCTCAATAGTGGCAATATCCACCGGATTACCTAGTGAGTTCTGGATAATAATGCCTTTAATCTTATCCTCTACTATGTGCTTCAGGCTTTCGATGTCAAAATTTAAATTTTCCCTATTAATGTCTGCCCATACCGGCACTAGCCCAGCCGCTTTCACCGCTTCACAAACTGCATAACAGGTAAATCCGTTCACGATTACCGCGTCGCCTGGCTCAAAATAAGCTTTCAATGCTAAAGCTAGCGCAGATCTTCCATTTTTTGTTAAAATTGCTTCGCCACTGTACTTCTGCGACAAAAACCTTTGCAACGCCCCGCGATCTTTTTCTAGCCCTACAGCAAAAGTATGTGCCCATAATCTCCCCTTATAATTTGCTGCCGAACCTAAGAAATAATGTTTTTTCACTTCTTGATCCTTTTGATTAAGGCGGTTAGAGCACGCGCTAATTCATCTGGGCTAGAAATATATGGCGCATGAGTCCAGTTAGCATAGAACTTTAGTTCGGCATTTGGTAATTTTTCATACATCGCGGTGGCCTGACGTGGTGGCGTCGTGGTGTCCTTTTTGCCCCACAAGATAAATGTTTTGGTTTGAACTTTACTTAAATCTAAGTCTTTGTCAGACGCCAACATATTTGCTAGAGTTTGTTTCATGTTTTCTGGGGCACGCGAATAATCCGTTGAACCAGTAATTTTATGAAAAGCCTTATCTATAATCGGCACTTTTTTAAGTGGCTTGCCGATTTTTGCTACCTTCTCTACGATTTTTTTCTTAGCAGATGGTTCGTATATACCGGCCGCGTCAAGTAATATTAAATATTTTAATTTCTCTGGATTTTTGGCACATAAGTTTAAGAGTATCCTGCCGCCATTAGAGTGTCCTAGAGCTATCGCCCCATCCGGGATATTTTTATCTGCCCAATCTACATAATCTTCAATAGTGAAAACTTTGTCGGATTTTTCCGTCAACCCGGGCACGTGTAACATTTTTACATTAATACCATTATCACGTAACATCGCCAGGGTGTTTTTCCATGGTTCTACAGTGTAAGTCCACCCATGAATAATATATAAATCAGCCATTTTGCCTTCCTCCAGTTATTTTTGCGCACCTAAATTTTAAAATCACGAATCCAGCCCCCAACTTTTCCGCCGTTGCACAGCTGCTTTTTCTCTTCGGCATAGTTTCTTTGCGTCTTTTGGGTCGGCCAATAATTTTTCAATAATCCATTCTAGGTATTGGCTACCCTTAAAAATCAATGTCTCGCGCCCTTTGGTACGTTTTTCTATATACTCCAAGGCTTTGCGTGGGTCTAATGTGGCCACTGCAGACACCCCTAGTTTTTTAAGCTCTGGCGCGGTGTATTTTTTGGTCCTACGGCCTACTAAAATTACCTTCTCTGGTTCTACATCGGCAATCAAGTTGGCCAATTTCTTGTGCTCCTCTGCTTCGGTGGAACCTTGGTCTACGATATCGCCGATTACTAGCCACTTGTGGTCTGCATGCATCCGTTTCGCCATGTCTAGGATGGATGCCATAGATATCATGTGCGCATTATAGCTACTATCTACAATTTCTAGTCCATTTTTTCCCTTGAAATACGAACTTCGCCCCGGTGCTACGGTAATATCGGAAAAGTCCGATTTAAACGGCATCTTGAGATATTTCATCAAATCTTGCAATACTAATAAATTAAATGCAATATCTTTCGGCTCCGGATGATTAAAATGAAAAGTGGTGTCACCGTAAGTAAAATCCGTAGAATCAGGGTAAACTACATACTTCTTTATTTCGGTTTTTTTAATCGGTATCACCTTGGCCTTGATGTCTTGTGTAGCGGTTTTCATTAATTTAGAATTTGCATCTATGTATACCAATTTGGTAGTATTTTGCGGTAAAGTAGCAAACTCTGCTGTGATTGCTTCATCTAGGCTGGCAAATTTACCTTCCTCCACCTCTTTTTCAAACTGTACTGCGTGTGATCGCCCAATTGATACCCAGATTGTCACCTCTGGCTCAAGCCATTTAGCTAAAAATTCAGCTTCGTGTGGACGTTCACCGTCTATCTCTACCACGTAGAATTTTTCTTTATGGTGTGAGAAGAAAGCCTTGAACGGCGCCGCCATAAACAGATGAATCCAGCGCAGCTTTGAGCCACGAACTCCTTTTAGCCCCAGAATATCAAAACTTACCCCAAAGGCGGAGTTTGCGTCATGTGAATAGTGGGCTTTTTTGCCCATTTCGTGTTCTACCAGGTGAAGCATCGTGGTTTTACCAGCCGAACCAGTAATTGCGATCACGCGTGGCTGCCAACGTTTTAGTGCTCTATCTGCAAAATGCCTAAAATACTTCGCTGCCACGAAATAAAAACGCTTCTTCAACTTAGCGATTTTGCTCATAGGACTATTATAGCACTTCTACTCTAAAACTACCACTGCCCAGAAAAGCCATAAAAAGGCGCCCATTACTGGGCGCCCCAACCAAACAGTCTAGCGAAAAAGCCCGACTTCTTTTTGGCGTTTTTCTGAAAAATAGAGTGATTAGAGATTTCGTCCGGAAATACGAAATTAGTTTTCTTTTCCAGATGTTCAATCATCAGATAAAGCGAAGATATCTTATGGCGCATCTTGCTAAACTTTTCATATTGCTCGTCAAAATGCTCTTTACGATAAGCGTCGTCTGTGGCATTAAAATCGTTTATGCCAGAAGAACACTCATCTTCAAGCTGTTTGCACAGTGCTTCCAGGTCTACCACCGGAACATTTTTATATTGATCGTAATCCACAATCCAATCTTGCTCCATTAGCCACTCTGTAGTTCCAGGATTTTCGAATACGCAATCAAACACTTGCCCGTCTATAGGATTCGCCATTATGAAAGGCTTACCGTCTTTGAAAACCTCTTCAATGATACCAGCAGGCACCAAATTCAGCTCGTGCATAATGTATGCTACTTCGTATTTTTGCAGAAAAACCTTTTGACCATCCTTTATTTTCATTTTTTCACCCCCCCTTAGGATTTACTAAACAATGGTCTCCATTTTTAAAGAACTATAGCCCACATGCAAACTGGTGGACTAATAATATATTAGCATATTTTGTATAATTTTGCAAATTACCGTAGCATTTTTTATCCTTACGTCAAAAAATCCCCCTTTCGGGGGATTTCGCAGTTTTACATTTTGATTTCTGCATCTACACCAGCTGGGAGTGAAAGATTTTGTAAACTCTCAATCGTTTTAGGAGTAGCGTTAGCGATGTCAATCAAGCGCTTGTGGACTTTCATCTCAAAAGCTTCACCACCAGTTTTATATACGTGTGGAGATTTCACTACGGTAAAAGTGCTGCGTTTGGTAGGTAGCGGAATTGGGCCACTCACGCTTGCGCCGGTGCGGATAGCAGTATCCACGATTTGGCGTGCGCTCTGGTCAATCACGCGGTGGTCATAAGCCTTCAAACGAATGCGAATCTTTAGTCCTTCGTCTTTTTTGGTTTCTGCCATAAAATTTGTCCTTTCTTCCCTATAACCTTAGATAAACTCTTAGATGGTTTGTCGGTAAGTTTTTAGGGGTAGATAATTAATTTAATATACCCCCATTATACCACACTTTGCACCAAAAATCAAGACAAACATAATAAATAGCACCTACCTTTTCTCTGTGAATACGCGAATCTCATGATAGTAGTAAATATTCCCTAAAATGAATACGCCAATAAATAAGAAAAATGTGCCTACAATTGGGAAGAATAAATCATATTCCGGCACAATCATCTCGGCTACTACTAGCCCCGCCATCACGAGAAATGCCATCATTGGTATAAAATAAGCCAAGAAAAACACCGTCCGTCCGTATAGAGTATTAGAAAAATCTCGCAGTAATTTCCGCATTTCTTTGATTTTTAGGTTATAAATACTCTTTTTTTCGTTCATCATACTCCTTATGCTTATAATGAGATTATATCACAAAAATCCCCCGTTTGAACGGGGGATTTTTCATCAATCTAGAAAACTAGATTATTTGATAACTTTGGTGATAACACCAGAACCAACCGTCTTGCCGCCTTCGCGGATAGCGAAACGATCTTGTTCGTTCATAGCTACTGGAGCGAGCAATTTAACCTTGAATGTTACCTGATCGCCAGGCATGACGATTTCCTTATCGGCTGGAAGTTCTACTTCGCCAGTCACATCGGTGGTGCGGAAGTAGAATTGTGGTTTGTAACCCTTAGAAAATGGAGTGTGGCGGCCACCTTCCTCTTTCTTAAGGATGTAAACCTGAGCTTCGAATTCGGTGTGTGGGGTAATAGTGCCAGGAGCAGCGATTACCTGACCGCGCTCGATTTGATCGCGCTCGATACCACGAAGGAGCAAACCAGCGTTATCGCCAGCTTGACCCTGGTCCAAAGTCTTGTGGAAAGCTTCGATACCAGTTACAACCGACTTTTGAGTGTCTTTAAGACCAACGATTTCAACTTCGTCGTTCAATTTCACGACGCCCTGCTCGATACGACCAGTAGCAACAGTGCCACGGCCTTTGATTGAGAAGACATCTTCGATTGGCATTAGGAATGGTTTGTCAAGATCGTGTTCTGGTACGTCGAAGTACTCATCCATAGCTTTAACGAGTTCCATAACAGCGTCTTCGTTTTCCTTGTCGCCCTCAAGAGCCTTGGTAGCAGAACCCTTGATGATAGGAGCGTTGTCACCATCAAAACCGTACTTATTCAAAAGATCACGTACGTCCATCTCTACGAGCTCTACGAGTTCTGGATCAGCAAGGTCCATCTTGTTGAGGAAGACGATGATCTTAGGTACGTTCACCTGGTGAGCCAAAAGTACGTGCTCACGAGTCTGTGGCAAAGGACCATCATTGGCAGCAACTACCAAGATAGCACCATCTACCTGAGCGGCACCGGTAATCATGTTCTTAATGTAGTCTGCGTGGCCTGGCATATCTACGTGTGCATAGTGGCGCTTCTCAGACTCATACTCCTGGTGGGAAGTAGCGATGGTAATACCACGAGCTTTCTCCTCAGGGGCGTTATCGATTTGATCATATGCAACTGCCTTGTTGACATCACTTGGCAAGCGCTTTGCGAGTACGTTAGTAATCGCAGCAGTTAAAGTGGTTTTACCATGGTCGACGTGACCCATGGTGCCGACGTTGATGTGCGGCTTGGAACGGTCAAAATTTGCCATTCATTCTCCTTTTATATTATTAATGTTTGGAGCGCTAATAAAAACCAGCTCCAAAACT
>CAMVCW010000006.1 GCA_947166125.1 uncultured Candidatus Saccharibacteria bacterium | reverse complement strand
TAACAAGGAAAGGATTTTAACACAATGAAAGTACGTGCAAGTGTTAAAAAAATCTCCCCAGATGACATCATCGTGCGCCGGAAGGGTGTGCTACGTGTTATCAATAAGAAAAAACCTAAGAATAAGCAAAGGCAGGGTTAAAATATATGGCTAGAATAGCTAGTGTTGTGATTCCTTCCGATAAGCAAGTGTGGATTGCACTAACTTATGTATACGGAATTGGACGCACAACTTCAAAAGCCATCCTTGCGGAGGCTAAAATCGAGCCTACCACTCGGGTGAAAGATCTCACCGAGGCTGACGAACAAAAAATCAACGATATTATTTCTAAGAAATACCACGTTGAGGGTGATCTCAGACGCCTAGTGAGTAATAATATCAAACGTTTAAAGGATATCAATTCCTACAAGGGAATGCGTCACAAGGCGAAGTTACCAGTCAACGGCCAGCGTACTCGTACGAATGCACGTACTCGTAAGGGTAAGGCGATCGCGGTCGGTGGGGCACAACCTAAAGCAGCAAGTAAGACCTAGGAGTAAAATATGGCAGAAGAAGAAATTAAAACGACTGTCGCAGAAGCTACTGAAGCTACCGCAGCTCCAAAGGCTAAAGCGAAAAAAGGTAAAAGAATTGTTAACAGTGGCGCGGTACATATCCAAGCTACTTTCAACAATACAATCATTAGTGTCACCGACAAAACTGGTGGAGTATTGACTGCTTCATCGGCTGGCGCGAACGGTTTTCGTGGTTCTAAGAAGGGTACAGCTTTTGCGGCTGGTGTTGCAGCGGAGAAAGCTTTGGAACTCGCCAAGAAAAATCATGCGCTCAATTCTGTAGATGTGTATGTATCTGGAATTGGCTTGGGTCGCGATGCAGCAGTAAGAGCTATCTCTACGGTTGGCATTAAGATTGACAGTATTACAGATGTAACCCCGATCGCTCACGGTGGTGTGCGACCTAAGGGAGAAAGGAAACCATAATGGCTAGGGATCATTCTCCAATCGTAAAGCAGAGCCGTCGTGAAGGGTATGCACTTGCACCAAAAGCGCACAAAGTGATGGCTAAAAAGTCTGGCATTCCAGGCGAGCACGGTGATATGCGTGTGCGTGGCGGTAGCTTGTATCTAACACAGCTCCGCGAAAAGCAAAAAGTACGCCGGATGTACGGTTTGTTAGAAAAGCAATTTGCTAAATTAATGAAAGAGGCTCAGAAGGCTGAAGGTTTGACTGGTGAGAAGCTCTTGGAGTTCTTGGAACGTCGTGCAGATAACGTAGTGTTCCGCTCTGGGTTTGCTTTGACTCGTCGTCAGGCAAGGCAACTAGTCTCACATGGACATTTTCTATTGAATGGTCGGCGGATTGATATTCCATCAATTCGTTTGAACCCGGGTGATGTCTTGGAAGTTCGTCCAAAATCTACGAAGTCTGAATATTTCAAAAATCTTCCGAATATCATTGGGGCGGCTAATGTAACTCCGCTCTCCTGGATGAAGGTCGACGCGAAGAAAATGAAAATTGAAGTTACCGGCTTGCCAAAGCGTGAAGAAGCTGAGGCTGGCATTAACGAACAGTTAATCGTTGAGTATTACTCACGTTAAGGAGGAATTAAATGACTACCAAAAATATTCACGAAGCAGCACTTGCAGAGGTCAAGGATCTTGGCGAAAACAGTGCAGAATTTGTAATCAAGCCACTTTACTATGGGTATGGCAATACTCTAGGTAACTCCTTGCGCCGAGTATTACTTTCTTCTGTAAAAGGCGCCGCTATTACGGCTTTCTCTATTGAGGGTGTAAGTCACGAATACACTACGGTGCCTGGGGTACGCGAAGATGTCGTAGATATCATGCTTAACCTCAAGAACATTCGCTTCAAGTGTCACACTGACGCGCCTGTAGAATTAACTCTAGAGATGAAGGGTGATAAGCAATCTGAAAAAGATGGCGACAAGCGGGTGATCGCGGGCGATATCAAGCTTCCTTCCGAAGTGGAAATCGCTAACCCTAATCAAACGATTTGCCATATTGATGATCCAAAAATGGTTCTCAAGATGCGCTTTATCGTAGAGACTGGTCGTGGTTACCTAACCATTGAACAAGCTAGTGAAGATCGCGTGCACAGTGATATGATTGCAGTAGACGCGGTATTTACCCCAGTTTTACGCGTTCGCTACAAGGTAGAGAACACGCGTGTGGGTCAGGATACTAATTTGCAGCAACTTACTTTGACTGTAGATACGGATGGCACACTTTCGCCACGTGAAGCTTTTGAAGAAGCTGCTGCTATCTTGGTAAATCAATATACGGCTCTTGCCGGGAGTACCAAAGTAGAATCTACTCCTGCGCCTGGGTCTAGCAAAGATGATGATGATTCTGGGCTTATGCTCCCAATTGAAGAATTAGATTTATCTGCGCGTACGGCTAATGCTTTACTAAACAACGATATTAAGACAATTCGTGATTTAGTAACTTTGTCGGAAACTGATCTTAAAGATTTGAAAGGTTTTGGACAAAAGGCATTAGACGAAGTTAAGGAAAAATTAACGGAGTTAAATATTTAATATGCATCGCCACGGATATAAAGGCCGTAAGTTCGGCCGCGAAACCGATCAGAGGCTAGCACTCACGCGTGGGCTGATGTGTTCTCTGATTAAATATCAATCTATAACAACTACGCTTGCGCGTGCCAAAGAGATTCGTCGTTCAACTGAAAAGTTGATTACGATGGCTAAAAAAGGTGGCTTAGCTAATCGTCGTTTGATTATTGCGCGCCTAAATGATCTCGAAGCGGCTACTTTATTGGTAGACGTGATCGCACCGCAGATCAAGCGTGATTCTGGTTATCTTCGGATTGAACATGCCGGCTATCGTCGGGGTGACAATTCTGAGATGGGTACAATTAGTTTTGTAGATGAAATCTCATTTGAAGAACCAGAAGAAAAGCCAGCTAAGGCTAAAAAGGAGGCTAAGTAATGAAAACTTATTCTCAAAAAGGTTCTGAAATTAAGCGCGAGTGGTGGGTAATTGACGCTTCTGTTATGCCTTTAGGTAAATTGGCAGTAGTAATTGCTGATAAATTGATGGGTAAAAGCAAGGTTACCTATACTCCACATATCGATAATGGTGACTATGTTGTAGTAGTTAACGCTAAGAATTTAGTAGTGACTGGCGACAAGATGGTACAGAAGAAATACTATCGCCATAGTGGATTCCCAGGTGGACTAACTGAGCTCAAACTCGAGGAAGTAATCGAGAAAAATCCTGCTGTGGCTATTACGGCTGCGGTAAAGGGTATGCTCCCGAAGAATAAATTAGCTGCAGAGCGTTTGAAACGTCTGCGTATCTTTGATGGCGCAGAGCACGCTCATACAGCGCAAAATCCAAAGGAGATTAAGTAATGGTTGCTACGAAGAAATACACCTATGGCTTGGGTCGCCGCAAGGCCGCTACGGCTACTGCACGGCTTTACAAGGGTAAAGGTGAAATCACAATCAATAATAAACCAGCTTTGGAGTATCTTTCTGGCAATAAGACTTATCTTGCAGAAATCACTGATCCATTGGCTCTTGCTGAAAAGCAAAAAGAATATGATATCACTATCTTAGTGAAAGGCGGTGGTTTGGCAGGGCAAGTAGATGCTATCAAGTTAGCTATTTCTAAAGCTTTGGTAACAGAAGCGCCAGATCTACGTCCAGTGCTCAAGAAGGCTGGCATGATGAAGCGCGATCCACGCGAAAAAGAACGCAAAAAGTACGGTCTTCGCTCGGCTCGTCGACGCGAACAGTTCTCGAAGCGTTAAAACACGCGACTGTAAAAATAAGCCCCACAAGGGCTTATTTTTATGGTATAATATGGATATGGGGCGTTAGCTCAGCTGATAGAGCGCGGCATTCGCATTGCCGAGGTCGCGGGTTTGATTCCCGCACGCTCCACCATTGACAAAATAATAAAAGTGTGATATAATGAGAGTATAGCCTGTTTGGGGCTATTTTTTGTGGTTTTTACGTAATTTTGTGTAAATTTTCGTAGACAATGATGGGAAAGTGGGCTATAATGGTAGTGTCATAAGTCATATTTAGAAAAATGCATCAGACATTTTTAGTATATTAGTAAACAATATGATCTTAAGTATTAATGGCACCGTAGGGAAGCCGTTTTGCTTGAGAATATATTGTTGTTCCTGATGCAAATATGACTTATGACACCCCAGCGGTGCCATTTTTGTAAAGGAGGTAGGCACCAAAATAAACAGAAAGGTGAGCGAAGTGAAGAAAAATTCACTAACAAATATAATTAAAGGTGCGAAAAATAAAATTTATAGGCGATGTCTTAGCGCCAACGGCTTATTCACTTCTTCCGTTGGCGCTACGACCTCGCTTATTTTGGTGTTGGCAATATCTAGCTTGGCAGCTTTGTTTATCGCGACTAATGATACTAATGCTGTAGCCGCACCATCTATTAGTTTGTCAATTAGTAGCGATATGCTATCTTTTGATTTAGCGCCGAATTCTGCTAACGGTACTTTTGCTAGCTCTAGTAATCTTACGGTGAATGTGGAGCTTTCTGGTAGTGGTGGGTATACGGTGGGCATTAAGTCTGGTAGTTCTAGCAATGCTACGAATTTGGTTAATTCCAGTGATAGCGCAAGAGTTTTTTCTTCTATTTCTGATTTAACTTCAGCAACAGATTTTGCAGCAAGTACTAGCACTGCGGCTACTAATTATAATGGGAAATGGGGATACTTACCTAGTAAATTTAATTCGCTAGATAATGTTAGCTATAGGCCGGCGCCAAGTGTGACTGGGGATGTTCTAGAAGAAACTTCTGGCATTAATGATACTGGTGAATACACTATTGCCATCGGCGCTAGGGCGGGGTTGGATATTGCGCCAGGTACTTATTCTAATACATTTGTGATATATGCTATTGCTAATAATGGATGCAATCCTGACGCCACCGTAATAGGCGAAGCTAGATGTATGCAGGACATTAATGACAACGTGATAAATTCTATGGAGATAGATCGTCAGTATACTTTGATGGATTCGCGTGACCAAAAGGATTATCATGTTGCTAGGATGCAGGATGGCAGGGTGTGGATGACGCAGAATTTGGATTTTGATATTGTGACTGACACCAATTCGGCAGATTATGTGGCTCTTACTTCCGAGAATACCGACCTTACTACGTTTGGGTCGCAAAATTATTTAGCCAATGTATCTGGCGGTACTCAATATGGGTATTTTTGTTATGATAGCGATGGCAATGATATTACCGGTAGTACTAACAACAATTGTCAGAATTCAGGCGATATTATAAAATGGGTGCCAGCCAATGCTACATTAGCCAAGTCTGCTTACGCCTCATGGGTTAGCAATAATAATGTGCCTTATTCGTGGGATGGGGGTGATTATTACTATTATACTTCTGGTACTACCGGATCGGACAATAACTGGACGCTCTCGCAATGTGCTACGAGCGGGCGTACCGAGGAAGAATGTAGACATTATCATATTGGTAATTACTACAACTGGTCTGCTTCTGTAGCGTCCAATAATACCAGTAGGCTAGCTACTGCTTATGCCGTAATGGGTAATTCTATTTGTCCGGCTGGATGGAGATTGCCATATGGTAGAACTAGCACTAGTTCTACTGATGTTGGTTATTATTCAGAAATAAACTATACTTGGATAGCTGAAGGTATTGCTACTAGCTATATAACTAGCGGTAGTAACGCTACTTTTAAGACAACCAATAATATTACTGGCTTTAACGCAATGAGAACGGCACCGATGTACATGGTAAGAGCAGGATATAGAAATGGCACTGGTAGTGCAGTGACGAACCCGCGCTCTTATGGAACTTACCAAACTAGTACTATCTCAAATTCTACAGGGGCTAGCTATACCTTTACGCCATATTTTTATAATAGCGGCTTATATCCGGCTTATTATAGTGGTACTTATGCTTATAGAAATTTTGGTAAATCTATCCGCTGTGTGGCACGGCAAACCAATACTAGTTCCACTACTGTTATCTTTGATGGTAATGGCAATAGTGGTGGTTCTATGAATAACCAGACTATAAGCGCTAATTCTTCTGCTAATCTTACTTCTAATGCTTATACTAGAACTAACTACGTGTTTAATGGTTGGAATACCAAGGCCGATGGTACTGGCGTGGCATATAATGATGCTGCCAAATTTTACGCTATGACTGGCAACGGGACTAATAATGTTACTCTTTATGCTCAGTGGGCAGTAAATGTTACTATTAAGACCGCTACTGGTGTTTCACAGGTGTATGTGAGGGAAGTGGGCTCTAGTACCAATCTTTGTTCTACTTCTAGCACTAGCGGTACGGCTTGTAAATTAAAGCCGAATACAAGTTATACAGTTGTTACATCATTAAACAGTGGTTACAGTTTTAGCTCATGGAACCTTGCTGGTGCTGGCTCTTTATCTAGCACTACAAGCACTACTACTACCTTAACTACTGGTGCGGCCGCTACTACTCTAACTCCTTCTACTACACCGAATGCTTATAATATTACAGTAAATGTGATTGGCGGCATATCTAACGTTGCTTTTACCAATGCTACTTACGGCACGCAGAGTGTATCTGCGGCTGGGGGTACGGTGTCGCTCAGACACAATCAAGTTTATAATATTACGGTAACGTTAGCTAATGGGAATTATTTCTTGTCTTGGACGAAGACGGCTGGTAATGGTACGTTAGGTTCTGAATCGGTAATGAATACTACATTTACGCCAAATGCTGGCACTGCTACTTTGCAAGTTCGGGCTGCTAATACGCAAATTAAAACCGCGGCTGGGGTAGATAGCGTAACCGTATCTAGAGATGGTAGTACTATTTGCACGGCTACAGATGCTACTACTGGCTCATACTGTAACTTAATCTTGGGTACTCAATACGATATTACTGCTACTTTGCACCAAGGCTATTCGTTTGGCTCTTGGAGTAATACTGGTAATGGTACTATAGGTAATAGTGGCGTTATAACTACTACTTTTACTCCGGCTCAGAGTAGTGCGATAGATGTACTTACGTCGTCTGCGGTGGGTAATCCGTACACGGTGACGGTATTATTTGGTAATGAGCACGTAACAAGCGTAACGATAGACGGAGAGACCTTTACCAGTAGCGGTGGCACTAAAACCTTGACCGCTGGTACCGCCTATACTATTTCTGGAACTACGGACCTTTCTACGGTGGCATTTACGGCTTCTGATAACGGTGAGGTGTCTGGTAATACGTTTACGCTTTATGGTGACGCAACGCTGACTGCCGAAGGGTTAGATAGAATATATATGCAAAACGTGCCATCTGCGACGCTAGCGACTTTGATGCCAAATGTGGGCGACGAGACAGTGCTATATGATAACCGCGACGATAAACCATATACGGTGGCACATATGGCGGATGGTAAATACTGGATGACGCAAAACCTAGATCTTTGTATTGGTTGTACAGACGTTACGGCTTTGACTTCGGAGAATACACATCTTACTACTTCTGGTTCTGGTGCATATAGCAATGGTTATACCTCATTAAACGGAGTGATTACCTGGACCCCGGCAGCTACAGCAATTACTTCTTCTTATACTATTTCTGGCACTACAGTTTCTCCGGCTTGGCCAACCAATAATTATACTAATCCATATTCGGCCGAAGGCGGGGATATGTATGTCTATACTTCTGGTAGCACTAGTGATGACACGGTATTTACCTCGCTATCCGACTGTATGACAACTGGTGGGCATACAGAAGCGGAATGTGCACATTACCACGTAGGTAATTATTACAGCTGGTCTGCGGCGATTGCCTCTAATAATTCTTCTAACTATTCGTCACAATATGACAATGCGGTTAATGATATCTGCCCAGCCGGGTGGAGATTGCCAAAGGGGCGAGCTGCGACAGATACTGCTTCTACGCGCGAATTTGGTGAGTTGTTTAGAGCAGCAGGTATTACTAGTAGTCTAACTGCAACTAGTTATGCGACGAATGGATTTAATAATATACGCATAGCGCCGCTCTATTTTGTCCGCGGAGGCCACATCTACGGAAGCTCGTTGGGCAGTCGCGGAAGCTACGGCCTCTATTGGTCTAGTACGGTCTACGATAGCACCAACGCTTACGGCGCCTACTTCAGCTATAGCTACATCTTCTCCGCCACCAGCGACATTCGCAACTACGGACACGGTATTCGCTGTGTTGCACAGTAGCTCTATCTTCTTCGCATCACTATCTTAGTCTAGCTTATTTTTCCCTGTTAATACCCCTAGGAATGTGAAAATATAGCCTGCTAGCAGGCTATATTTTGTGGGGAGCTTTATTTTATATCCCGGGGACTGGGAATTTGAGGGCGAGGGTGCGGACCTCGGTGCGGATGGTTTCTAGCTCGGCGGCAAAGTCGGCGAGTTTTTCTTCGGTGCCGGCTTCGGCGCAGATGTCGGCAACTTTTTTCATCCAATGCGCTAGGGTGATCATTTCTTCTTTGCCGAGACCACGCGTGGTAATGGCTGGGGTACCGAGTCGTACGCCGGATGGGCGGAAGGCGCCGCCTTTATCGGTAGGGATAGCATTAGCATTGAGGGTGAGGCCTACCATATCTAGGGCTTTTTCATAGATTTTGCCATCAAAACCAAAGCTATCTTTGACGTTGGCGAGAATTAAGTGGTTTTCGGTGCCATCGCCTTGCAGGGTGAAACCGAGCTTTTTTAACTCTTTAGCTAAGATTTTGGCATTTTCGACAATGTTTTTGGCATAAGTTCTGAATTCAGGCTTTAAGGCCTCGCCAAAGGCTACAGCTTTGGCGGCGATGACGTGTTCTAGTGGGCCACCCTGAGTGCCAGGGAACACAGCGCGGTCTATCAAAATAGGAATATTTTCTAGAGTTTTTTCTGGTTTTCTTAGTGGGGAAGCTACATTGCCTTTGGAGAGAATTAAGCCGCCACGTGGGCCACGAAGGGTTTTGTGGGTGGTAGTAGTCATAACATTAAAGCCGTAATCTAATGGATTTGGATGTACACCGCCAGCAATAAGCCCAGCCACGTGAGCCATATCGGCCATTAGTAAACAATCTGGAATCTGGGCAGCGATTTTGGCAACTCTGGCAAAATCTGGGATTTTCATAAAAGCGGAATAGCCTACCAAGATAATTTTAGGCTGTTCGGCGAGGGCTTTTTGCTCTAGCTCGTCGTAATTTATATCGCCGTCTGCGGTGACGCCGTAGCCGATGAAATTATAAATTTTAGCAGAACGCGTAACGGGTGCGCCGTGAGTAAGATGACCACCAGCGGGCAAACTCATGGCTAGGATTTTGTCGCCGGGGTTGCACCAGGCAAAATAAACTGCTTCGTTGGCATTTGCGCCAGAATGAGGCTGGACATTAGCGTGGTCGGCATGGAAAAGGCGACAAGCACGATCTATGGCAAGACGCTCAATGCGATCTATGTTGGTCTGACCACCGTAATAGCGGTAATTTGGCAAAATTTTGGTGGCGATATCTTTTTCGTCCCACTCTTTGAAAGATTTGTCGTCTGGGCGACTTACGCCGGTGCCATCAAAATGGGGGTAGCCTTCAGAATATTTATTGGTAAGAATAGAACCCATCGCCTGTAAAACCTCAGCGGAAACGTAGTTTTCGCTAGGGATTAATTCTAAACCTTCGCTTTGGCGTTTTTTCTCTTTATCTACTAAATCAAATACTGGATCTTGCATAATTTCTCCTTTATTAACTATCTCTTGAATCTAAATAATATATTCTTGTGCGGTTTCGCTGCACTCCGGGAAAATTTTTCCTAAATTTTTAACGAAAAATCGCTCGTCTCGCGCCGGATGGGGGCCTCGCTCGTCGATTTTTCTAAAATTAGGGAAAAATTTCTCGGGTTGGCTCAATGCACGTCAAATATATTATTCAGATTTTAACGTACTTCACGAAGGTGTAGGTTAGATCATCTTCTGACCCTTTCTTAATTATAGTTTTATGATACTTAGTTTTATCAAATTCGGGGAAAAAGGTGTCAGCATCGGAAATAGTAGCGTCAATTTCGGTGAGATAGAGATTTTTGGCGTAATTCATAAATTCAAAATACACCATACCACCGCCAATTACAAAAATTTCTTCGGCAGTATCTTTATTTTGCTCTATATATTCACTAAGATTTGTGACGGTAAGGTCGGCACCCTCTACTGGGTTTCTGGAAATGACGATGTTTTCGCGATTAGGAAGTTTGCCGGGCAGACTATCCCAAGTTTTGTGGCCCATGATGATTTTGTGGCCTTTGGTGGTGTCGCGAAAATATTTCATATCTTCTTTGATATGAAAAACTAGATCGCCATTTTTACCTAGTTCCTTGTTTTTGCCGATAGCTGCAATAATACTAAACATTTTACTCCGTAACTGGCATCTTGATGGTGCCGAGGTTTTCGTAATTTTCTAGGCGGATATCTTTGAGCTCGCGGGAATTATCGAATTTATGGAAATCGGTAATTTCTGGATTAATCCAAAGCTTGGGTACTGGTGGCAAGGTACCGTCTTCCGTGGCCTTTTCATAACGGGCGATTTGCTCGCGGATGCCATCAATTTGATTTTCGTAAATGTGTGCGTCATTGGTAATAAAGGTGAATTGGCCAGGTTTGGCGCCGATACATTGAGCTACCATGTGACAAAGTACAGCGTATTGAGCGATATTGAAGGGCAAGCCAAGTGGGACGTCGGTAGAACGAGAAGTAACGAGCAAGTTAAGTTTACCGTCTATTAGATTCCATTGAGAGTTCCAGACACAAGAAGGTAAAGCGGCGGTAGGTAGCCATTCGTTTTGCCAGAGAGAAAGTACCATACGGCGGTTACCGGGGGTCTTTTTGAGGGTTTCGATCAAATTATCAATTAGATGATAGCGATTAACAATCCAGCCATAGGCAGTGCCGATGGTGTGGGCAAAATTTTCTTTAGGTTCGGTAGGGTGAGATTTGGCATAGATGTCGTTGATATTTCGTCCTTGATAGGTGCCGTCTTCGGCAATTTCCCATTCGTTCCAGATTTTGACATTGCGCTCTTGTAGCCAGCGAACGTCGTTGGAAGCGACTTGGTAAATCCAAAGTAGCTCTAAAGTGGCAGTTTTGAATCCGACTTTTTTGGAAACTAGAATAGGGAATTCTTCTGATAAATCAAATTGCAAAACTTGATGAGGTAAACGTATGGTGCGAGCCTCGGATGAACCTTGGGCGGTGTGGTCTGGGATAGCGGTGGCCGTAGCAGTACTGCGGGCATCTGATTTTTTATAATTGGTGATCTTTTCGCCGTGGTCTAGGATGCGCCGGCAAAGGTCAATATATTGGTCGTCGAACTTACTCATGTTGCCTCCGTTTTCTTGATTATAGCATGAAAAGGCGATGTAAAAGCAGGAAAAAGCCCCGAATTGTAAAAATCTCGGGGCTTTAAGGGGGTGGAGGTGGTTATTGAACTTTCGCGTAGTCTGCTTTACGCCAAGAGTACCATTTGCCGTTAGTGATGATGCTTTTCATGATCAGTATGGCGGTAATGAGGCCGGTGCTGTCGTACTGATACAACTTGCGGAACTTGAAGTAATCAATAGTCCACATTTCGCTGGCGCGACAAATTTTATCTTGACCGGATGTGGAATAGAATTCGCAGAGCTCCATAGCTTTAGCTTCTTTCCTTGATGCGCCTTTAAAAGCGGTAGACATGGTGGGCGAAGCGCCATTGCAATCATACTCGAGTGTGGCGAAAATTGCTGACATCTTATCTGCTGCGTAGAGAAGCTGGCCGGTAAAACCGAGCTGATTATCCATATTGTACTGGAGCAAGCGGATTTTCTCCTCGGAATTGACGTCGCGTCTGGGAGACGCTTTGGCGAAGTTGTAAAGATAAGACTGCTCGATATGGCGCAGGTTGACGTCGTCGCGGTTACCGTTGTCGGCGATGTCGCCGATGACATTTTCGGGTAAGTCGTGACGCCTGATTACTTCCATGATCTCTCGGTAGGTAAAGTTGCCGTCGTGAGTTGCAGTGAAAAGCGGGCCGTAGTAATATGCTAACACTCGGTCTACAATTACTTGCAATAGATTGGTGTGAGCTGCTACTGTTTCTGGCCCTATTTGACTGGGGTCGAAGGAACCGTAGCGTGTGCTACAACACCTTAATACCGTGTTGGATTTAGCTACGCATTCGAGTTGTTGAACAATGCCAAGAACTTCTTGAGCGGGACAGGTGGGGACATTGAAAGAGCCCCCAGATATTTTTTCTTCTCCTGCTAGGGCGTTATCGTACTCGTTGAATAAATCGTATGTTTTAATATCCATTTTGCACCTCCTGTAAATGTACTCCACCCTGTTAAAGAGTATTATAAGAGATGCCAGGGAACGTGTCTAGGGAGAAAATTTTACCTGAATATGATTTAACCATTGACATTTTGAGTAAAGTGTGCTATAATGAGAGTATAACTTGGTCATTATGGGAGTTATTATGGCGAAACGCCTTTTTTTGTTACTATTTTCAGCTTTTATAGGGATAATTGGTAGTCCTGAGGTTTTGATGGCTTCGGATAGCTACGAATTGGTCGGGATAAGTAATGCTGGTGTTGTAGAGACGATACCGGTGGAAGAGCCTGCTGTAGAAGTAGCAGAGGAATCTGCTGCACCAGCACCCATAACGACTACTACATATGCGGCACCCGCTCCAGTATATGTGGCGCCACAGATTGCAAATTATACCGTATCGTTTTATATTAATTCTGTTGCTGAATATACGAATACTGTGAACAATTTGCGGTATGATGGCATCTATAAATTTAGAAAAATGATTTATGGACACAATACTGGAAATTTGTTGGGCAATTTGACGAGTCGCTACATTGGTGAAAACTTTACAATTACGGAAAGTGGCGTGACAAAACAGTATGTTGTGTCGGATATTCAGATCTATAGAAAAACTGAAGATGGATATTTGGAAAATAACCGTAAATTGATGTCGAATATTGCCAACACTGCTATGGGTCATGATGTAGCTTTATTTACCTGTTATGGCACGTCTTATGGTAATGGGGACGCTTCGCATCGTTTGGTGGTTTTTGCAAACGCCGTATAGGGAATGTGATAAAATATTGTTATGCGAAAGCGAGAGCATAAAGGTGTTTTTGTTACACTGTTTTTTGCTGCCGTATTTGTAATCTTAATTGGTGTAATATTGGTACAAATTAATGTTCCGCAAAAACCTACTCTAACGGTAAATAATGAAATTCTGCGCATGGAAATAGGCCTGAATGGTGTTACTCTTGAGGAAATTTATGAAAATGGTAAAGAGATTAAATATCTAGGGAATAATGTGACGGTAACGGATGGCGATAAGGAAGAAGTATATGAAGATGTGGAGATAAAGGGACGAGGGAATGCTACTTGGGCTCAAATTAAGAAGCCTCTGCAAATAAAGTTTAAGCAAAAAGTGGATTTACTAGGGCTAGGACCACGTAAAAAATGGATATTACTAGCTAACTATATGGATTGGACGAATCTACGGACAGATACAGCGTTTTATATTGAAAGGATGGTGGGGGAGAAATATGCTTATCAGGGGGATTTTGTGGAATTATTTGTAGATGACGACTATCAAGGGCTGTATTATTTAACGCGTGGGATAGAAGTTGGCAAGAATGCGGTAGATTTGAGGGATCCGTATGGGGTGCTAGTGGAGCTTGACAATGTATATGGGCAGGCGGAAGAATTATACTATGTGACGGGTAATGGTGAACATTTGACCGTAAAAGATGCGGTTAATGAAGATAATACAGCTACGGCGATGGAAGATTTTGTAGCGAATTTTAATGCTCTAGAAGAGGCTATTAAAAATCATGATTATGACGCAATAAGAGAACTGATAGACGTAAAATCTTTTGCAGAATATTATTTGATAGAAGAATTAACGCTTAATATGGATGCGTATTTTACTAGTCAATATTTTTATAAAGATGGGCTGAATGATAAAATTCATGCGGGGCCAGCGTGGGATTTTGATATGTCATTTAATAATTATAGACGAGGCCAAGATAATGATCCGGTTATGCCATTCACTCCGGTAATTGAGACGGAATACTTGCCATCAGATAAACAATATTTGCAGTGGTCGCGATTATTTGCCAGGTTGATTGATATTCCGGAATTTAGGGCGGAAGTGGATAGAGTGTTTAATGATAGATTAGCGGGGCGAAAAGATGAACTTTTATGGTACGTATTTACGCAGGCGGCACGGATATATAATGCGGCAATGCGGGATAGTGAAAAATGGGAAAAAGACAATTATGTAATGGATGTAAAAATGATGTTGAGGTGGCTAAGCGCACGATTTGACTATATGGAGCAAGAATATGGTACGGAGCGCTACCAAAACCATCCCGCTTATGATATAAATATAATAGAAGTTTAAAAGGGAGGTAAAATGTGTACAGGAGTGAGGTTTAATAGTGCGGATGGTGGGATGTATTTTGGGCGGAATTTGGATTGGGCTACGGGCTATGGTGAGAAGGTAGTAATTATACCACGTGGATACAAATATAATTCGGCGTTTTTAGGCGAAATGGCGCCAAAAAATGGTGCGATTATCGGGATGGCGGTAGTGGCCGATGACAAACCGCTGTATTTTGACTGCGCTAATGAAGCTGGTCTTGCGATTGCAGGATTAAATTTTCCGGGCTACGCGGTTTATGAAAAGACTGCGGTGGATGGGAAAACAAATGTAGCGGCCTACGAGTTTCCGCTATGGATTGTGATGAATTTTAAAACGGTAGATGAAGTGGAGGCTGCTTTAAAAAATACTGCGATTGTGGCGCAGCCGATAAATGACCAGTATCCTGTGTCGGAATTACACTATATGATTGGTGATAAAGAGCGCTCTATTGTAGTGGAATATACTGCAAATGGGATGGAGATTTTTGAAAACGACGTAGATATTCTCACTAATCAGCCGGGCTATGGTTGGCACAAGGAAAACTTGCGTAACTACATGAATCTCTTTTCGCAAATGCCAAAAGAAGTGCGGTGGGGTAAAGCCAAAATGACGGCTTTTGGTACTGGGTCGTTGATGCAGGGGTTGCCGGGTGATTATTATTCTCCATCACGTTTTGTACGAGCGGCCTATCTTAATACTCATTATCCGGTAAAAGCTACCGAAGAAGAAAATATATCGCGTTTGTTTCATACTCTTGCGGGCGTGGCGATGATTGATGGCGCGGCACAGATGGGTGATGGCAAGTGTGAGCTTACTATCTATACTGGTGGGTATTCTGCTCCGGCCAAAACCTATTATTATAATACTTACGAAAACCCAGCTATTCAAAAAGTAGCGATGAGTGATTACGATTTGGATACGGCTGAATTAATGCAAATATAGCAGTATTAAGATGGTATAAAATATAGGCCATAGAGGCCTATATTTTTGGATTTGGTTTTTGAATGGATGTAATGCTGCCCCGTATGTTAAAATGAAATTAGTAATATAAATAAGGAGCTATTATGGCGAAGAAAAATAATAACTTGATTTATATCTGTATTGCAGTGGTAGTAGTAATTGCGGTGATTATTGGCGTGATTGTGGCGGTGAAGGGGAATAGTGGTAACAATGGTGGGGATAGTGGTAATGGTGGCACTTCGCAAGATGCTGGGTTAACTGCGGCAGATTTGGCCAAGGTAGATGTGACGGTAGAATATGGCGATTATGATGGAATGCAAGAGCTTTCTAAAGCTATTCAAAATGGCGAAATGACTGGTAAGGTTGTGAAAATTGATGGTATAGTGATGCATCCTGGCACTAGCTACAGTATTGGTCAGGCTAATGAGGCTGGATCTTCCAAAATTGGTACGCAGTTTGATATCGTAGATGCTGCGGCGGCTGATTATCCGGCCGATAAAGATCGTGTGACGATCGCTGGTAAAGTAGTAGAGAAAGAGCCACTATATTATATGATTGAAACTTTGCAGGAGTTTGTAGAGAAACCATAAGGTTGGTTTTATCTGATAAACTAGGCGTAAATGTACGCCTAGTTTTTATGTAAGATAAAATTATCCGAATCGAATAATCTCAAACTAACTTTATTGTTTGTGCCCACGCTTCACGCTGGATAAGGGTTTGCTCGTCGATTCTTCTAAAATTTAGAAAAATTTTCTCGGGCTTGCTTTATGCAAACAAAAAGTTAGTTTTGAGACTTGGGAAATCTAGGTTTTGGCCAGTTGTTGTTTATTTAGCAACGCAGCGGATAGACCACCCAAAATCTTTTATATAATCGCGAGTCGGGCTAACGTTATTGTTGCTGAGATCTAGGGCGTAAGAATTATTGTCATTGTTTATAGTGCTAGACCAGTAGCTTCCGTCTGTGTTGTAAAAATAAAGGGAAGTGTAACGCGCTGTTCCTGCCTGCACAAACCATAAAGGAGGTTCTGCTAATTTGGCACCAGAGCCAGTACCAGACGTTTGTCCATTATTATATAGGAAATTTAGTCTACCAAATTCATTAGTAGATCCTTCTGCATTATTACTTTGATTGGATATGGTGGGTAGTCGCCATCCTTTAGGACAGATGGAGTTCTTTGGATTATTTACTACATTATTTAACGTGCTACTTGTTCGATTAGAAGAATCATTAGATGCAATAGCTGCCGTCCAGTTGTAATAGTTGCCCAATGATTCATGGCCAGTGGTTGGGCCATCTACTTTCTTTGCAGAATACGGCACGCTAGTTGAATTGGCCCAATCTGGGGCACTAGTCCCACGAATAGTGCTGGTCTGAGCAGTTGGGTCTGGGGTCCAGGAGATGATATCGTTGTCCTCTGTGTAGCCACCTCCGCCATATTCGGCATAGTTTCCAGTAGTCTCATCGTAAATTACATTTAGATCCGTATCTTCCGAAGTAAACGTTCGCATCACAATATTACCAGCTTCATCTGTGTAGCTTAAGTCTATTGCTAGGTTTTGGGTCATCCAAACATGCCCATCTTTTAGTTTAGTTACATAGTAAGATTTATAATCTCTTTTATCTACGGCGAGGATAGATTCTTCTTCTCTTAATTGATCTTTCCAGGCGGCTACATCTTGCATATAATAGACGGCTGGAGCATTGTATGGGTGAGCTAGTAGATATCTTACTTGCCCTTTATAATTACCGGCAGGCTGAGTGATAGAGGCGTAAACTGCGTAGGTAGTAGAGAAAGAAGAGCCGGTGGTGCTGGCTACAGTATTACTAGGTTTTGTAATGACGGTAGCCCATTGGCTAGGTATAGCAGTATAGCCTTCGTATGGAGAAGTAATGACGGGGGTATCTGTACCTTGGTTAGTCTTTACTATATCTCCATCATTATTAGTAATATAACCATATTCATCATTAACTTTATTGCCTACATTGGTAGTAGTAAGTTTCATAGCCCAGTTAGATGTACTACCAGAAGTAGCAGTGCCAGTAGCTATATCATAATTATCACTACTAGTACTACGGCTACTCACCAATTTATTATTGCCTATCTCATTATTACCATAACCTACCGCATATACTACATACCCATTTTCATCATTACAATAAGTAGTAATGGTGGTTTTACCAATGTCTGATACATATCTACCGTTGATGATAGAAGCATTGTGAGCATTATTAATATCACTAACTAGAGTACAGGAAGTGGGGATAGAAATATTGACACTATCTGCAGAAGACAACTCTGCGGCAGAGGAGCGAGAAACACTAAGACCAAGCACAAAGGCACAAACCGCAAGAAGAGGAATAGAAACCAATAATACATTACGGAAAGCATAGTAGAAGAAATCTGCTCTACTACTCATTAATGATT
>CAMVCW010000005.1 GCA_947166125.1 uncultured Candidatus Saccharibacteria bacterium | reverse complement strand
AAGTACCATTAACTATACTAGCACTATGAGTTTCATCTACAGAACTAGATAAAGTGCAAGAACTAGGAACAGAAATAGCTAAACTATCACTAGATGATACACGTGCGGATGAGCGAGAAACGCCAAGACTAAGAATAAGAGCACAAACCACAAGAAGAGGAACAGAAGCTAACAATACATTGCGGAAAGCATAGTAGAAGAAATCTGTTCTACTATTTACTAATGATTGTTTTACTTTGTGGCCCATCTTTTACCTCACTTATGTATATATGATTATTACTACCCCCCATGTGGTGCCACTATATTAATGGGGATTAACAAAAATGGCACCGCAAGGGGTGCAAATCATTAGCCATAGGACTGGGAAAACCCAATTTACGAACTAAAGCCCTCACGGTGCCGTTACTATTCGTACATTGGATTTTCCTCTATAAAAATCCAGTCCTGTTTACTAATGATTTGCATTTTTATTATAACTCGCTCAAGATTTTTCTGCAACATTTTTATAATAATGAGGCTTAAAGCAGGTTTAAAAATATCTTGATTTTTAGTGGTTTGTGCGATATATTGAAATTAGTAAAAGAGTGTGTGTTTGACGTTTGGTGGGCCAGACGCATTTTTAATTAAACCATCAGGAGGAGAGAGTATGGTTAGAAAACAAATATTAAAAAGGGCGAGCTATATTGGCGCGGCCATAATTTTGATGTTGGCGGCAGTGCCAATTATCCCAGTATCAGCGGCGCCAGTAGACCATTGTGCGACTAGATTGTATAGGGAATGGGTTGGAGGGCCAATTACTGGTAGATTTGAAAATGGCCTATATAATTATTTAGACAATTATGGCGAAGGTTCGCTTTGCGCGGATTTGAGTAATTATAGTTTTACTGGACGAAAGCAGACTTTTGACATTTATAATAACGCTACTATTGATTTGAACGGACATACATTAACTAGCAATATGCGAGCTAATGGGCGGAATGTTGTAATTGTTGGTGATGGTTTAATTGATGGTACTCTGAATACGGCTTGGGGTGGTAGCTTTACCATTTACGGTGGTACCTACACATCTAACCCTACTCAATATGTAGCGGATGGTTACTATGCGAAGCCGGTAGGTAGGACTTGGGTGGTAATGCCAGAGAAAAAGGTGGTGGCTAATGACGTAGTAATCCCAATAAATGGTACTGCGGATTTCTATACTGTTACTCCAGCTGGCGCAAGTACTTATGTAGTAAGTAATGCTGCTGGTGCTACGGTAAATAACGCATTAAGAGTAAATGTTGCTGAAGAAAATGGAGTAACCAAGGGAACCGTAACTGGCTTGGTAGCTGGTGAATATAGTGTTGCTTTGAGAACCGAAACTAACGATACTACCAACGCTAGTGTAAAGGTTTTTGATTATACTCCTGTAAGCGACATGGTGTTACCTAAAGGCGCAAGCCAAAATATTGGACTTACCACTACTGGTGCAGATGTGGCTTGGGAAGTAATTGAATCTTCTAATCCTGCCGTAGCTACTGTAGAAAATGGCAAAGTAAATGCACTTGCTTCTGGTAAAACTACTATGACAGTGCGTTTTGCAGATACTTTGGGTACGATTTTTAAATTTGACGTATATGTGTACGATTTTGACGCAGAAGATAATCTACCGCTGCTTATCAAAAAAGGTAGTAGTGCGGTAGTAAGTACGGATAGTTACTGGGATGTAACGGCTTCGCCAGATAATGCCGTGGCTTCTACGGTAAAGGGCGGTGAAGGAAAGTTCACGGTCAATGGCTTGAGTGTGGGTGAGACAGAATTCACGTTTTCTTCTATAGTAAATGAAACCCCTCTTTCTAAGAAAATTAAGGTTTATGTATATGATGTAGAAAAAGACGAGATTTGGGTAGAAAAAGGTCAGACCATAAACTATGACGGGATCAAGCTTGGCTCTAATGATGTAACGGTGGAAGTGGTTTCAGGTGATGTGGAAATTGCTAATGCGGCCACTACTGTCTACGACATTGAAGGTAAGAGTGCTGGTGATGTAACTTTGACCTACAAACTAAAAGTTTCAACAAGGATCGTAGAAATTCCGGTAACAGTGCATGTGTATAGCGTAAATGCTAAAACAAGTGCTACTATTGTGGAGGGTACGGAAGTAGATTTCACTAATGCAGCAATTGCGACGATTGAAAATCCAGGCGCTGTAACGGTAAAAATTAAAGAAGGCAGTGAATATATCTCTGCTGATACTACCGCTAACGGTAAGCTAACTACAAATGCCAAAGGCACAGCTGTAATTGAATTCTATGCTGGTAAAACCAAAGTTGGTGAAACTGAAATTAAGGTTTACGCTTTGCAGAATTTGCAAGATGTTGTACTTAGTATTACTGGCACTGGTGCAAACTTATCTGAAGTAGTTAACAAATTAGATGACGTGAACTTGCCGGAATATCGGATTAATATTGCAGATAACAGTGTAGCTTCTGTACGTAATGAAAATGAATGGTCTTGGCGTGATTGGGCATGGTATACTACTGGACACCGCATCTCTGCGCGTGGTGCTGGCAAGACTACGGCGACTGTTACTTATACGGATAGCCTAGGTGAAACCACTGAGACTTTTGATGTGCTAGTATCTGACTATGCAACACGAGATGTGCGTGGTACACATGACGTAGCGCAGGGTGGCGAAGTGGAGTTTATGATTAGCGAGCTTTACGATCAGAACTCGGTGAGCTACGAAGATGATCTTGGCTTTGAGATTTCACATGATGAGCGTGGTGAATATATTGTGAGAGTGCCGGCCGATATGGTGGGTGGCGAATATACTCTAGAATTTACTGACAAGGTGGGTAATGTAGAAATCGCTAAACAAGATGTGGTAATTCGTGTGCACGAGATTACTGCTTCACAAGATGAGCTATATATTAAAAAAGATGGCGAAGCTGGTAAAGTCACAGTAGGCGAGAAGAATGGTTTTGCGCCAATTTGTAAAAACGTATGGCACTGGGACTTCTTATGGTGGGGTCACTATGAATACGAGTGTAACATTGAAATCACGGATGCTCGCGGTGCTGCTTCTAACGGTATTACAGTAAATACTACCGAGAACAGCGATGAATATGAGATCGTAGTAAATGAGGCTGGCGAATATAAAGTAACCTTTAGTGACGGCGTGGCTTCTAAAACGATTACCGTCTATGCGATTGATTTTACCGTAGACAAAACTGAGTATCATCTAGTGAAGGGCGATAATGCGCCAAAGTTGGTAAAGGCTATCAATAAATATTGGAACGAAACTAACGCGGACACCGTAAATGGTTTTGAAGTAACAAAGAAGGTAAATTCTGATACGGATTATTATTTCTGGCCAACCGATGCAGAAGCGGGTAAATATGCTATAACTTTCTATGCAAAAATCGGTGATAAGATCGTAGATCAAAAGACTGTGGATATTTATCTATATGAAATGGTAGCTCCTGAAGAGACGGAATATTTCGGTAGGACTGGTTCTACTTTCTCAGTGCATGTGGGCGATAAGAATGAGTATGCTTACACTAGAAGAAGCGTAGATGGTCCGGTGGGTGGCTTAGTATTCTTTGGTGATACTGTAGTAGCATTTCGTGCAGGTACTTATACGGTGACTTATACTGACTATATGAAAGACGGTAGCGTAGTAGGTACTTACACGGCAACCTTTATAATTTTCAATGTAGAGCATGAAACCGTATTGGTGGAATCTGGCAAGAGCGCGGAGCTAGCATCACATTCTGATTGGGATACCGATAGTGCAGTAGATAACACTACTGGTAAAGATTTGAATGTGGAAAATAGTAAGACGATATTCGAGGCTGGCGAAGATGTGGCTCTTGGTATGCATCAAGTAGCTTTGACGCACAACTTCAGAGAAGATGTGCGCGAGGTGGTAAAAAATGTGACTGTAGTAGTATATAGTGTGGAGGCGGATCCAGAAACTGATCCAGAAGGCGTTACTGCGGATACTTTGAAAGAATATATAGAAGGTATCTTCAAGGATAGTAGTACTTGGGAAGAATTCGTTGAAAAAGTCCAAAAATCACGTGAGATATTTGGTGATGGATTCGAATATCTTTGGTCTACTGCTGGCGTAAATGGTGCAGTATTCGGTGGTGATAAGATTGAAACTCGTGTAGAGGTAACTGAGCTTAGTGAGGAAGATGTAGATGCGGCTTTGATTGAAACTATTGAAGGCTTGGATGTAGACAATGTAGAATACTTTGATGTTTCAGTATGGATGTCTAGGAACGGCTACGATTTTGGTAAAATGCATCAACTAAACGGTAAAATTACTGTAGCTTTGACCGAAGTGACTGATCCGGAGACTGGCTATGCTCGTCAATATATCGTGGTGCGCCAACATGCTGGTGAAGAACCTGAAATATTGGTAGAAGGCGTAGATTTCTATATTGAAGATGGTGTGCTATACGTGATTTCTGATAAGTTTTCTACATTTGCAGTAGCTTATAAGGATACTTTGCTACCAGTAAAAGAAGAAGTGGTTTATACCGTAACTGCTCCTAATACAGGCGAAAATACCACCAATGAAGGTGGAGCAAGCGCGAACTTGTCTGTAGCTGTGATTGTGGCAATCGCGGCAGTTACCTTAGCGGGCGCAGCGGTATTTATAAAGCGTAAATAAACTGCTAGCTTAGCTATGAAAATTCCCCTGGTAACAGGGGAATTTTTGGTGGAAAAATAATATAAAATGCTTGTTTTTAATATTGACTTAAGGACTTTGACAACTTATAATTAAAAGTAATAAAAGTGTGGAGGAAAAGTGTCTCAAGACAGAGTTTTGAGTGGGGCTGATGCCGGATTGGCGACTCGTGTTGTGGTCATGGGTGGAGATGATGTTGGCGAGGCGGTGATGGTGCGTTTGCCTCGAAGAACCCAGAAGCCACAAATGAAACCTGAAATTGAGGCTGTTTATTTTGTGGGTCAGGTTGATCATGTAGACGAGAGACGACGAGGATTCAAGGCGTGGTGGTCGAGATTGGGTTTATTAGTAGTTGGAGCTGTGGCGACACTTGCGATAGTGCTAGTTGGGTTAAGACTGGCTGGGTTTAGAACTTTCACCGTGATGTCTGGCTCGATGGAGCCAGAATATCCAGTAGGGTCTATGATTTTTGTAAAACCAACGAATTATTATGATCTTAAGGTCGGTGATGTGATATCTTTTGTGGCTAGCGATGATAAAACAGTAGTAACGCATCGAATTGCTGAAATCAAAGTTGATGAGAAGGATGCAAGCGTGTGGCGTTTTGCAACAAAAGGTGATGCAAATGAGGTAAATGATTCGAACTTAGTACACTATAAAAATGTGCTGGGAACACCAGTTATTACTATTCCGCTTATTGGTTATTTTGCGCATGATATTCAGCAACCGCCTGGATTATATATCGCACTAGTAGTGGGTACTCTCCTACTGGCGTGGACATTTTTGCCAGGTACGCTGGAAGAAAGGAGGAAAACTGCGAGAAAAAGTGTAGCGTAAAGTGGGGTATATATGAATTTAAGTGTGGAGAAAGGAGGTGAATGTATTACAAGATTAGAATCACGGTGGTTTCGTTAGCACTGATAGCTCTTTGTATGCTTGGCTCTGTTGGAACATTGTCATATTTTACCGATTCTGTTAGTATTCAGAATGACTTTGCGATTGGAAACGCTTCGACAGAACTTGCAATTTATAAAGATGCTAATAGTACACCGTTTGATACTGCAAATTTGGATCCATTGACTGATGGCATGCAGGATGTGGCATACTATTTGCAGGCTACTAACAATGGTAATATTCCTGTGTATCAGAGATTCCGCGTTGTGGTTCCAATTGAATTAGCTGATGTACTAACGTTGAAGATGGACGATTGTACGCTGGTCGTAGATAAAGATGATGCAGACATTAGCAGATGTGATAATGCGAATTATAGTGTGACCTATAATAAATCTGTCGATGTCGACAATTCTCCGACTTATGCCGAATATTACATCCTGAGTAAAAATATATTAGGTGTAGGCGAAAAAACTAGCGAATGGCCGACGACGGCGATCGCTGTAGGCAAAATTTCGAGCGTCGAAGATTTTAGACAAATTGCGACATGTAAGAATGACAACGCGAACAAGTGTTCATTTGGAGTAAGAGCATATTCGGATGCGATTCAGACAACTGGGTTTGCGAATGCAATACAAGCCTTCGAGAACTTGGCGGAAACATATTAATTTAATTTGTTTAATAATAATTAATAATAAAAGGAGTTAAAAATGAAAATCAATAGAAGAACAGTTCTATCGACGGCAGCAGTACTTGGTGTAGCGGCTCTGATTGCTGGTGGGACGATTGCGTATTTTACTGATAACGATAGTAAAACGAATAATTTTAAGGTAGGTAATGTTGATGTAACTTTGTACGAATCGCAGCTTCACCGCGTGAACGCGAACGTTGCAACATCTAAACGTCTTGGTAAGACATTGGCTGATGAATCCGCAAGTAATTTGCACCTTTGCGAACCATATGATGATAGAGGTGTTTCTACGATAAACTCTTATTGTACACCAAATATTGATGCCAATGCAACCGTTGATGGTGTAAGCGCCTATCAGGCTGGACACGTTCGTAAGGCGCATGTGGCTGGTGTAGCTGGTGCGGGTCAATCTGGTATGTTTAGTGATGCTCAGATCATTGCTGATAGCGAATCTCAGGCAGAAGCTACTGATACAGCTTCTGGTGGTTATGCCAATTATGTTGCTGACGAATATAAGAATCTTGTACCTGGTAAGCAAATTCGTAAGTTTGTTTATGTAAAGAATACTGGTGAAAATACTGCTTATGTACGAGTCAAGGTAACTATTCCTAAAGACCTTGCTGAATTGGTCGATGTTCATGATCCTAGCACCCCACAACAAGCTACTACGTCTGGGGATAATACGAACGTGAAGGGCGATACAATGGACTATGCTTACTTCACTAAGTCTGAAACAACAGCTGAAAATGGCGACAAGGTATTAGTATTTGTGTTCCATGATGCTTTGACGAAGAATGAGATGACATACTGGAGTCCAATTAACACTGTTAAGATTAAAGAAAGCGTGAAAGAATCTGACCTTACTAATATTCAAAGTCTTCGCGAAAGAGGTTTTGACATCAAGGTTGATGTAAATGCGATTCAGTCTGATGGTTTTGCTTCTGCTGAGGCTGCTTTCCAAGCGTTTGATAATCAAGCCGGTTCTGAAACTGAGGTAGATGATCAACAAGTGAATGGTTAAAAACAAACAAGGGTCGGCTGGGAAACTGGCCGGCCCAAGGGGGCTTTGATATATTTAATATCGTGGGGAAAGGAAAGCAAATAAGATGCTGAGGAAAGAACTGTTTGGTTTGGGGGGTATGATGGCGTTAGTGATGGCTGGCGGTTTTATTTGTTCTCCTGTCTTCGCGGAAGGACCGGTGGATATTAGTATTGTTGAGATGGGGGATGATGGTTCTGGTAATTTGATTGAGGAATGGCAGGATATTACGGGTGCAATGCCAGGGATGACTTATAATGCGGTACCGCAAGTGAGAAATGATGGAACAATAACGGTGCCAGTAACGATGTGTTTGACAGAATCTGGTAAGGATGGGGAAGGGAACGATATTGAACTAGACTCGAGGACTTTTCAGATTGATATCAACGATGGTCACTGGACAAAGATTAGTGGGGAAGATGGTGGCGGTGCGGTGGCTTCGCCGATTTTGGTTTGCTATAAACACAATACCGAATTGGCGCCAGGCGAATTGACTGAGCCGTTGTTTCATGAAGTGTATTTAAGTGAAGAGCTTGGCAATGAGCATCAGAACGCGACGTTTACTTTGCATCTTGAGGCTTATGCGGGAGAAGATGTGCCAGAAGATGACCCGACGGTTGTGACGCCAGAAGAGCCAGATACGGGTGCATTTACCAATTCTGAACCATTGACGGTCGGTGGATATGTGGTTTTGTCGCTTGGGGCGGTTATACTGACAATACTAGTCTTTTGCTTGCTGAAAAGACGCCGAGGCTTGTAATGTCCTTTTAATATGATAGAGGCAATGAAATATGGGGGTAGGGGCTAAAATAGGGTAAACTTGACAAAATAGTGTAAGTGTGCTATAATGGGAAGATAGACATGAAAATCTCCTAGAAATAGGGGATTTTTCTCTTGTAATATAAGGTATTTTGTGATATAATTATCGGGATATTATTAACATAAGGAAAAGATATGAGTCGTATCGGAAAACAACCCATCGAGATTCCGGCGGGAGTGACAATCACGGTCGGCGACAGCGAAATTACTGTTGCAGGCCCGAAGGGTCAACTCATTGTTCCGGTTCAACCTAAAACTAAGGTTGCAATCGATGGCACTACGGCTACCGTCACTCGCGAAGATGACGAGCCAAAATCTCGGGCTTGGCACGGCTTGCAACGCGCGTTACTCAATAACGCAGTTGAAGGTGTGACTAAAGGCTTCGAGAAAAAACTAGAAATTAACGGTGTAGGTTTTCGTTTGTCTGGTGGTCCACAAGAGATTGAAATGGCCCTTGGCTTTTCACATCCTGTGAAATACAAAGCTCCAGAAGGCGTAACACTTACTACCAACAAAATGGAAATTACGGTGTCTGGCATCGACAAGCAAAAAGTTGGCCAGGTTGCCGCAGAGATCCGCAGTCTCAAGAAACCAGAACCTTACAAGGGTAAAGGTATTAAGTATGCTGACGAAGTGATTCTTCGCAAGGCAGGAAAGGCGGGTAAGAAATAATGAATAAGATTTTTAGAGCAAAGAGGACGCGTGCCAAAATTCATGGTACTGCGGATAGGCCACGCTTAAGTGTCCATTTCTCGAATCAACATATTACCGCACAAATTATTGACGACGATAAGAAAATGACTTTGGCTTATGCTACTACGGTTGGTGCCAAAATGACTGGTAACAAGACCGAAAAAGCTGCCAAGATTGGCGCAGAAATTGCCAAGAAGGCCAAAACTGCAAAAGTTTCTAAGGTTGTCTTTGACCGTGGTGCTAAATTATATGCAGGCCGAATGAGTGCACTTGCTGATGCGGCTCGCAAAGAAGGATTGGAGTTTTAATTATGCCAGAAACAGAGAAAAAAGCCCCAAGAGTAATTAATAAATCTGGCACGCTCAAGATGGATGATAAAACAGCTGCAACTAAGCAGACTCGTGATATCTCTGGTAAGAGGATGGATCGCCGCAATCGCCGTGATCGCGTACGTGCTGAAGCTGGGCCAAAAGAATTTGATGAAATTACTATCGCGGTAGATCGCGTATCTCGTACTGTAGCTGGTGGTCGTCGTATGCGTTTTAAAGCGCTCGTAGCGATTGGTAACCACAAAAACAAAGTTGGCGTAGGTGTAGCTAAGGGCAACGACGTAACCACTGCAGTAGCCAAAGCTACTTCAAAGGCTAAGAAGGCTATGATTACCTTTAATATGGATGGTGAAACCGTATGCCACGAAACCCGTACTAAGGTAACTGGTGCTGATGTTTTGATTAAGCCTGCAGCTCCTGGTACTGGTATTATTGCTGGTGGTACGGTACGTTCTATCATTGGCCTTACCGGTGTAAAGAACTTGATTTCCAAATCACTAGGTAGCACCAATAAGGTAAACATTGCCTATGCCGTGATTGAAGGTTTGCGTCAGCAAGTACCACGCAAAGAGTGGACTGGTGCAAAGACTGAAAAGGCAGAAGCTAAGGCCGAAAAGCCAGCAGCTAAGAAGCCAGCTACAAAAAAGTCCGCTAAGAAGGAGGACAAGTAATGAAATATAATGATTTAGTAGTAGAAAAGAATACTCGTCCTAGCCGTAAGGGTCGTGGTATCTCGGCAGGTCAAGGTAAGACTGCTGGACGTGGTACCAAAGGCCAAAAGGCTCGTACCGGCCATCGCAAGATGCCAGCTGGATTCATGGGTGGTCAGCGTGCTATTATGCAAGCTGTGCCAAAGCTCAAAGGTTTTAAATCTTTCCACCCGAAGGCCGAAGTTGTTTATACTGATAGATTAAACGATCTAAAAGGTAAAGTAGATAATTACGCAATGGCGGAAGCTAGCTTGATTTCTAGCCCGTTCGTGAAGGTGAAAGTAATCACTCGCGGCGAGCTCACTGCAAAGATTGACTTAGAGACACAATTTGCTTCTAAGACTGCAGTAGAAGCTATCAAGAAAGCTGGCGGTAGCTTTAAGAAAGTTGCAATTTTGCAAAAACCAGCCAAAAAAGCTGAATAAATGCTTGAAAAATAACCCCGTGAAAGGGGTTATTTTTTGTGGTATAATAATAGGGAATTAATAGTGGAGTATATATTATATGGATGAAAAAGAGCTAAAGACTAGCCCAAAACAGCGGTTTTTTATAATTTTGATTGCGGTGATAATGCTAGGGTCTATTATTGCAAGCTATATCGCAATTGTGATAAATGGTAGCAAATCTAATACGACAAGTGAAACGAATCCTCAGGTGGATCAAGCAAAGATTGCGGAATATGAATCCGCCTATAATGCTAAGGTGGCAGAGTTTTCTGAAAAAACTAAAGAAGATTACGATAAGTTTATTAAGTATAAGTCGGAAATTACCGCCTATAATGAAACTGCGGCTAATGAAAATGGCGTGCAGGTGCGTGATTTGAAAGATGGTACCGGAGAGGAGATTAAAGATGGTACCAAATATTTGGCCTATTATGTAGGTTGGTGTGCGGATGAAAGCGTGTTTGATTCTTCTTTTGACAATAATGATAACCCTACGGCTTTTGCGAAAATTTTGGATGCTTCGCTTGGTATGATAGAGGGTTGGAATTTGGGAGTAGAGGGCATGAAGCTGAACGGTATTCGCGAAATTACTATACCGGGCGAACTGGCCTATGGCGAAAGTAGAGAAATATGTGGTGGTAAAAATAAGCCGCTGAAATTTATCGTAATGGCGAAGGCAAGCGAGGATCCGCTAAAAACACTAGCGGCGGATTTGGATACGGCCTATATGCGGTTGCAGTACGCGTATTATGGCATGAACTATGATGATGTCGTGAAAAACGCAGAATAATCTGCAAAAATCGGTATTTTCAAAAAACTTATGCTATAATGGTGGTATGAAAAGGCGTACCAAGTTTGTTAGATTGTTCTGTTTGATAAGTTTAGGGGGGATTATGGGGGGAGTGTTACTTGGGGGTGTTGATGGTGCGGGGGCTTTGGATTATCAAAGCAATGTAGGGGTGGGGTTTACGTTCAATCCCTCTCTTAGTGTTACGTTATCTAACAGGGATTTGACTATTAATGGTCTCGCTCCGGGAACTGCTGCGCGAGATAGCAATATCATAGACGTGAATGTATCTACAAATGTGGTTTATGGATATAATTTGTCTGCCACGGTAGGTAATAGCAGCAACGCTACGCAAAATTTGGTTAATGGGGATTATAGCTTTACGCCACTATCGGCCAGCGTGGCGGGTTTGGCTAATTTTGGTAATAATGAGTGGGGATATTCATATTCTATAGATAATGGGACGAATTGGATAAACGGAGATTACAGTAGCGCTACGGCGGGTTACGGAGTTTTGCCATTATATACGGCTACCGGTGTGAAGTTGGCTGGTAGCAGTGATAATGCTGGTAGCTCGGTACAGTTTAAAATAGCGGCAAAAGCCGGGAGTAGCCAAGCATCTGGTGAGTATAACAATGTTATTAATTTTACTGCAGTATCTAACACCATACCTACTACTATGCTAGATGCCTTTATAGCTTCAGGAGCTAAAATGCATAATGGTTACTTTAAGATGCAGGATATGACGCCCACCATATGTAAATCCATAGATACAAATGGAGAAAAAGGTATGCAACTTATAGACGTAAGAGATGATAAGGTATATTGGGTAGCTAAACTTAAAGACAACAACTGCTGGATGACGCAGAACTTAGATCTAGATTTATCGCATGAAGTAGCTTTAACTTCAGAAACTAGTGATATGGACCCAACTACTTATGATACTGGTATTTATACTCAGGCTAATGGTTATAGCAAAGATAAAGATACTGGAGTGGTCTCATGGCTTCCTAGCACTATAGTTGATGTGGGCGGGACTCCTACTCAACGTGCGGATACTATCGTCATGAATGGTGACAGTGTGCCAAACTGGGCAAACGACAACAATCATCCATATTCTGCTGACCCTGGTGAAAGATATAGATATACTAACCCATCCTCATACGCTGAAAATACCTATACATCGCTAGAAACTTGTGCAAACAATAACAATAACGATACGGTAGGTTGTCAGCATTCACACTTTGGTAACTACTACAACTGGCCTGCCGCAGCCGCGACTAATAATGCCAGTACAGCACCAAACGGTTCTACCTGGAGTAATTCCGTTTGTCCAAAGAACTGGGATTTACCAGTAAATGGCGCCTATGGTACTTTGATGACCGCTCAAGAAGTATTTAGCTCGGGTAATTCTTATGCTACCGATGGCTTTAATAAGCTTCGTACGGCTCCTCTATGCTATCAGCGGTTCGGCAGCGTCGATGGCAGTTCGCTTATCAATTTAGGCAGCAACGGCCGCTATTGGTCTAGTACGGTCTTCAATGCTAACAACGCCTACTACCTGGTCTTTAATGATAGTGGTATCTGGCCGAGCACCAACGGCGGCAGGAGCAGCGGATTCTCCGTCCGCTGTATGGTTGGTACATAGTCGTCGCCTTCTCGCCTTTCTTCGCAACTCTTTTTGTCGAGTTTGACATGATATAATGAGTTAGATATGAAAACATTTTTCTTTTACGATCTAGAGACTTCGGGATTGAATGCGCGGGAAGACCGGGTGATGCAGTTTGCTGGGCAGCGAACGGATATAGATTTGAACCCGATTGGTGAGCCGGTGAATATTTTGGTGAGAATAACGGAAGATGCTCTCCCTAGCCCTAGCGCAATTATGGTAACCAAGATTACACCGCAGGATACTTTGCGGGATGGTATATCGGAAGCAGAATTTGTAAAGTTTATAACTGAAGAAGTGTTTGTACCAAATACTATAGCGATAGGCTATAACACAGTGCGGTTTGATGATGAATTTATACGAGCGCTTCTTTGGCGGAATTTTTATGATCCATACGAGTGGGAATGGAAAGATGGGCGGAGTCGTTGGGATATATTAGACGTGGTGCGCTTAACGCGGGCACTTAGGCCAGAAGGGATTAATTGGCCGTTTCGCGAAGATGGTGCGCCGACAAACCGGCTGGAATTGATAACCAAACTAAACGGTGTCGCGCACGAGCATGCGCATGATGCGCTTTCGGACGTATATGCTACTATTGCGGTAGCGCGATTAATCCGTGAAAAGCAGCCCGAACTTTTTGATTTTCTCCTCAAGATGCGCGATAAAAAAGAAATTAAAAAATTGGTAAATTTAGAAAATAAAAAACCGTTTGTATATGCATCTGGTAGATATAGTAATGAATTTAATAAGACTACGGTGGCGTTTCCGCTAACTAGCGGACGAAATGGCAATGTGTTGGTGTATGATTTACGCTACAATATTAATGATGTAGATATGGAAAAAACTTTTCCGATCGTAAAAGAGCTGTGTTTTAATAAATGTCCAGCGGTGGCGCCGATGGGAGTGCTAGAAAAAGAAGATGGGTGGAATAAAATTGGCTTAACGCGGGAAATTGTGGAGAGAAATTTGCAGAATCTACTAGCGCATCCAGAATTTGCGGAAAAAATGCGAAGCGAAATGGAAAACCGGCCGGAGTTTCCGCCGGCGATGGAGCCGGAAGCGGCACTATATGATGGTTTTTTAAGTGACACAGACAGAATAAAAGTGGCGGCAGTGCGAAATGCGGATGCGAATAAACTAGCAGATTTTCATCCGGATTTTCATGACCCGCGGTTGCCAGAATTGTTGTTGCATTATAAAGGGCGAAACTTTCCGCAAAGTTTGAGCGAAAGTGAAAGTGCTAAGTGGGAAGAATACCGCAAGGCGAGACTCGAAAGGTTTGCGCCAAAGTTTTTGAGGGAATTGTCTGAAGTATACAAAAAAGATGAATATATTGGTGAAGAATTAAAACTATATTTTGAAAGTCTTTGGACTTTTCTTTAGGCAAAGAAAAGTCCAGCAAAAGAAACCAGCAAGAAAATTAACTCAGAAGTGAATTCCGAGTTAATTTTTGATCATGATTTAAAATGCTTATGCTATAATATCATTATGGATAACAATAAAGTTATGATTGTGGGGACGGGGAACGTAGGCGCGAGTATTGCGTTTGCGATAATGAATCAGCGCACGGTGATAAATGAGATAATTCTAACGGATATTATTGCAAAAGACGCGGAAGGCGAAGCAATGGATCTGCGTGATGCACTAGCTGTGGCGCCGAGTTACGTGAAAGTTTCTAATGGCACTTATAAAGATGCGAAAGATTGTGATGTAGTAGTGATTACGGCGGGTGCGGCGCAAAAGCCGGGCGAAACGCGGATGGAACTGCTCAAGAAAAATGTGAATATTTTAAAGGGGATGATAGAGCAGATAATGGCGAGTGGATTTGATGGAATATTCCTGGTGGTAACAAATCCAATGGATGTGCTGACGTATTATACTCTGAAGTTTTCTGGTTTGCCAGCAGAGCGAGTGATAGGTTCTGGTACGGTGCTGGATTCGGCAAGACTAAGGCAGAGAATTGCAAATTATATGAATATTAATGCAAAATCTGTGCATGCGCATCAGATTGGTGAGCATGGTGATACGGAGCTAACTTTGTGGTCATTGGCGGACGCGGGTGGTCAGAAAGTGGCGGAAATGTTACCTACGGATGTGCGAAATGGGATTTCGGATTTTGTGCGCGATGAGGCTTATGAGATTATCGAGAAAAAAGGCGCAACGTATTACGGGATTGCTACTTGTGTGGTATCTATACTAAACTGTATTTTAAATGATGAGATGCGTATAATGCCGGTGTCTTCGTATGATGGGTTTTCTGGGACGTGTTTTGGCTGGCCGTCTGTGGTGGGGCGCGAAGGTGTGGTGCGGAGATTAGATTTGAAGATTTCTGAAAAAGAAGGAATTGGATTACAAAAATCAATTAATGCTCTTAAAAAAGCAATTAATTCTGTAAAAATGTAGACTAGTGGTGGCCTTGCGAAAAGTAGACATTAGCGGTAAAATATAGTAAAGATTCTAGAATTAACTTAAAAAGGAATAATAAAAATGGATCCAACAAATAATCCGATACCAACCCCTAATCCGGCATCTGGAGCTAACCCTAATCCCGCCCCAGTGGCGCCACAACCGCTTAATGCTCCAGTACAGCCTGTGGCTCCGGTGACTCCAGTTGGTCCAACTCCGGTTCAGCAGCTCGTAGCACCAACGCCTGCGGCGGCAAATCCGGTAGTGCGGCCTCCAGTTAACCCGGTGGTTAATCCTGCTGTATCGGCTCCAGTAAATCCGGTGTTTCAGCCAGGTAATTTGAACGGTGTAGCGGCGACAGATCCGATTATGATGCCCGAACCAGCACCAGCGCCAGATCCAATAGAAGAAGAATTAAAAGCGCCGATGAAAGCGGCAGGGCCAGTACCTGGTTCGATTGGTTCGGCGGTGTCCGGACCAGAAGCGGCGGAGCCGACTCCTATGGATGATAGTGCTTTTGCGGCGTCAGCTGGGAGTCCACAGAGCGTGTCGTTTACGGATCCGGCAACGCAGCCAGAAATGGGCCAAACAGCTGCGCCGGCCAAGCCAGCAAAAAAGAAGACGAGCAAAAATACCTTGATTGCCTTAGTGATAGTGGCTGTAATGGTGGTGATTGCTTTGGCTGTAGTATTGATGATACAGCTAGGCGTGTTACAGATTTAGTTCGCTGGCATTGACGTATATAATTTTATATTGTAAAATATTTTTATGAATAAGACGTATATAACTACGGCGATACCGTATGTGAACGGTGCGCCACATATTGGTCATGCTATGGATTATTGTTTAGCGGATGTCTATGCTAGATATCGTAGGCTTTCTGGTGACGAAGTGAAATTTCAGGCTGGTGTAGATGAACATGGTAATAAGATTTTTCAAAAAGCCAATGATTTAGGAATTCCGGTAGAAGAATACGTGGCGGATAACGCAAAGAAATTTAGGGAATTCATTGAAAAATTAGATGCATCTTACACGGATTTTATTAGGACGACCGACAAAGATCATGAACGTAGGTGTCAAGAAATTTGGCGCAGATTGCTTGATCATATATACAAGGCCAAGTACGAGGGGTGGTACTGTTCTGGTTGTGAGAGATTTATCACGCAAAAAGAATATGACGAAAATAATGGAATTTGCCCCGATCATCAAAAACCATACGAAAAACTTGTAGAAGAAAATTATTATCTTAGAATTTCGGATTTTAAAGATAAAATTCGTGCGGCGATTGAGACTGATGAAATGTTAATATTGCCGGATTTTCGTAAAAAAGAAATCCTGAAATTACTAGAAGAATCTCCAGATGTATCTATTTCGCGTTCTACCGAGCAGCTAACTTGGGGTGTGCCGGTGCCTAACGATGATACTCAAGTAATGTATGTATGGATTGATGCACTTTCTAACTACATTACAATATTGGGATATCCGGATGCAGACATTAATGAGTGGTGGCCGGCAGCGGCGCAGTTTGTGGGTAAAGATATTTTGCGGTTCCATGCAATTATTTGGCCGACAATGCTGATTGGATTGGGGCTACCGTTGCCAAAAGTGCTGCTTTCGCATGGATTTATTTTGGCGAATGGACAGAAAATGTCTAAATCTATTGGCAATGTGGTGGATCCGATTGAGGTGTTGGAGAAACATGGTCTAGATGCATTTAGATACTATTTCTTAAAACATGCTGATACTTTTGCGGATTCGGATTTTACGTGGGAAAAATTTGAAAATGCATACAATAACGAGCTGGCAAATGATTTAGGTAATTTAGTGCAGAGACTTGCAACGTTAGCTAAAAAGAACGATATAAGACTTGCTGAAACTCCGGAATTTCACTTTGATGCTAAGTATATAGAATTAATGAATGCGTTTGAATTTTCTAAAACTTTTGAATATGTGTGGGGCAAGGTGCAGGATATTAATAAACGTATTGACGAGGAAAAACCTTGGAGTTTGGCAAAAAATGGCGAAACGGAAAAATTGCGAGAGTGTATGCAAAGTTTAATCTTTGATTTATTGAATGTGAATTATATGTTGAGTCCGTTTATTCCGCAAACTACGGAAAAGGTTTTTAAAATATTTGAAAATCCGATTGCTCCGCCTGAAGCTCCATTGTTCCCTAAAGATTAAAAAAATAACCCCTTGCGGGGTTATTTTTTTGTGATGAATTAATCTTCAGAAAGCTTTTTGGCAAAGTCTGAAAGATAGAATCCTACTACGCCACCAATCATTGGGATTAAAGCGTAGATAGATAATGCTTGGCAAATGCCGCCGAGGATTTCGCCAAAGTTTTCACCTGCAGTTGGGAAGATTTGCATCATTAATGCTACGGCTGGGTTAAATACGAAGTTGCTATTTAAGCCTAAGAAGGCAGCAGAAACTACGTAGCCGATAAGCACGGCTAGCGCCATACCGCCAGCTACAACGGCAGCAAAGGTAAAGACGCTACGCTTGTATTCAATGGCACGCGCAAAGAAGAACCCGATGACTGCTGCGCCGACGAGCTCTACCATAGTTACTGTCCAGAAGCCACCTTCTGCCACAGCTGCCATTGCTGGCACATCGTAGGCGGTTTCGCCACCGGCTAGATGGAACCCATTGAAAATGAGCCAGCCGAGCCATGCGCCAAGGATTTCTGCAATGATATACATAATGCCGCGAATTACGGATATACGGCGAGTAGCCATCATACCTACGGTTACGATAGGGTTGAGACAAGCGCCAGAGAATGCGTATACCGCGACTAGTATTGCAATAATAGCAAAAGCGTACATAGCTACATTAGCAATACCCATGAGGGATAAAGCAAATAGCAAAAGTGCTATGAGCATAGTGCCGATAACTTCGCCGAGTAATGCGCCATAGAATTTGTGATTTTTGAAGATGGTGAGAATGCTCTCTTTTTCTTCATATTTTTTAGCAAAGAAACCTTTGAAGCAAGATTTTTTCTCGCTAGTAGTTGTGGTTACTTTTGTTTCTTCCACCGTGTTGGTTTTAGGAGCCTCGATTTCTGACTTTTTGACAGACTTCTCGGCAGTTTTAGGTTTAGTCGTCTTAGTCTTTGCAGACTTAGCCGACGATTTCGACTTTTTAGTCGCCATTTGTGACCTCCTTTAATGATATTTACATTATTATAGCACGAAAATTGTATGTTATAATGAAAAAAGTTAATAATTTATTTAGGAATAGTATGGGCGTAATAGTAAATAAAAATAATCAACAAGATAACGAGCTCTCACGTAGGATTGATGCGGATTTGCGCGAACGAGCCTTGAGGGCTTCTGGTGTGGTAGATGAGGATACGCCAGATTTTGCGGAAGATTCAGAATACGTGAAGGATTTTAAAAAGACTGGTAGATTTGGTTGGGTGTGGGTAGTATTAATTGTATTGGCGATTATTTCGATTATTTCGATCGTATTAATTTAAAATTTTTACCAAAAAGCTTAAGTTTGTTATATAATTATATATAATTATGGATGGTGAAGAAGGGTCCGAAAAAAGAAGCTTGTCTGACGCAGCTAGGGATGTGATTAGGGGGTTTAGGGACACGAGGCCTGATTTTTTGAGCAATAAAGATAAAAAGAACAGTAAGAGGCGCAACGGTAGTGATGGTGTGGCAGGTGGTTTGAGATCTGCGGAACAATCGGCAGTAAATGATGGGATAGGTGCTAGTGCAAGTGGCTTGGGTGGTGTGAGAGATAAAGAGACTAAGGTAGGTGGACTATATTCTGGTAACGGAAAAACTGTAGATAGAGTTGGTGGAAAAAGTGGAAAAGGCAAGAAAAAGTCGAGAGGTTGGCTTAAAAAAGGTGGCCCAGTAGGATTGATAATAGGGCTAATTGTGGGTGTAGGCGGGATCATGGGCGGATCTCAACTGTTTCAACCATTTAGCTTGGTGGCGCAATTTCAAGAGACGTTTAACTCTATGCAGGTTTCGACAAACACGAGATCTAGTAGATTTTTCCGTTTGCAAATGGAATCTGGACGAGTGAAAGATCCTGTTAGGGGGACTATTTTTGGTAAGACATTTAGTATAACAAAAAAACAAAAAGAGAGGCTTAAGCAGCAGGGCATTGAGTTTGATGAAAATTATGAAATTGACGGAAAGAAAACCAAGGTACTTAAGTTCGATGATGGATCTGGCGATATAAAGGTGATTACGGCAAGAGAGTTTGATGACGTATATAATTCTAATACTGACTTTCACCGGGCTTATAATGCCGGTTCGATGACTTGGCGTGGGCAGATTGCGAACTGGTTTGGCACAAGGGTGAGCGCGTTTCTTAAGAATAATAATTTAACGCGAAATATGTTTAATGATTATGAAAACAAAAAAGCACAGTTGGATGGTGATGGGCTGGCGGCGGTAAAAGAAACGCTAGAAGAAAAAACTGGGAGTATTGATAATGAGGGGGAAAAAACTCAAGATATTAAAGAAGAAGAAGACGAAGATAGCGGATCTACTAAACATAAAGGAGAAGATAGCGATACGGATTCTGGTAAGTTGACCAGGGGAGACACAAATAGTTTAAAGAAAAAGATGGATAGTATATCAAGTAAGTTTTCTGCTAGTGCAAATGCTGTGTGTGGGATATCTAATGCGGTGGGAGCTATTACTATGGCGGTAACGGCAGCGGAGGCTTTGCAGATTATTAATTTAGCGACGGCATATTTTGAAACGGCTGATAAGGTAAAAGCGGGATATGGTGAAGACGCGCCGATTCATGAGCTGTCTATGACCTTGAATGAAAAACAAAAAAATACGAATGAAATACTGGAAAGCGTGTCGATGAATGGAGATGGTAGTTCTGAAAGTGATTATTCTGCAACTACTAAGGAGGTTACTACTGAGAAAACCGCAATGGAAGCCGAAGGTGTGGCAGCATTATATAGTGGCGGAAAAGTTAATACGAGCAACGCAAGCGTACAAAGCTTTAATTTGACATCGAGCATTAATAAAATTATGGGTGGTATAAGCTCAAGTATGGCGGCATTTCAGACTTGTACTATAGCTAAGCTTGTGACTTCTGCAGCTGAGGCGGGCAACGCATTATTAGATGGTATTGGTTGCATAATTGGAATAGTTACGGCTGAAACTGGTGCAGGAGCGGCTGTGGCGATCGAGCAGTGTGGAGAATTGATAGTAGATATAGGCATATCTATTGGCAAAGGTGTACTTATAAGCGTAGCTATTGCAGGTGTGTTTTCTGCTATAGCGCCAGTACTTACGAAGGCGTGGACACGCGATTTGATATCTAATCTTGGTGGAGAAGATTTAGGCAATGCCTTGACTTCTGGCGGGAACATGTACCTTGGTGGAGCACATAGAGCTAATGGTGGGTCACCGGCGACAAGAGAAAAATATGAAAGCTATGCGGTAGCTCAACATCAGGTAATGGAAGATTATGCTAGATACGAGCGGGAAAGTTTAGATCCGTTCGATACGACGTCTAAATATACTTTTATGGGGACATTGCTGACGCAATTTATGAATTTTACTTCGGCTAGTTCGTTAATGGGTGTTATATCTTCAAGTAGCAATACAGTTTCAAATTCTCTGGTCGCATTAAGTCCGACTGCTGCCGCTTATGATGTAGCCACTACGCTTCCGACAGAGGAGGAATACGAAAAAACATGCCCGTATCTTGCATCGATCGGGGTAATTGGTGATGCATATTGTAATCCGTATGTAATGACGGATATGTCTACGATCAATGACGATCCTGTAGACGTAATAGATAAAGTTGATGAGTTTGGTGGTCTCAACAAAGAGACGACAAGTGACGGGAATGTAAAGATTAAGGGAGATTCTAATTTGGCAAAGTATATAGTTTATTGCGATGGCAGGACTTCTATGTTTGGAGTAACGGATTATAATATTGTGTCGAGCCTTAATTCTTCGACTAGCGCGAATACAGGTAATACTTATACGGACGCGGTGGTGGATGGGGCAATCGGCGCTATTCCAATAATTGGCGACGGTCTCGATGTGGTTGAAAATATTAATTCTTTGAATAATCTTGGATATATTAGTGGGGAGTCTTGTGTGGCTGGGAATACAGTTGATAATGCTTCAGCGCCGAGCTGGGACGAAGCTAAGTATTATCAGCGCTTCATAGAAGATCAGTCTTTAGCTGAATCGATGGGCGTAGTTGAGAAGTCGGCTGTGACCGCGTATTTGGAAGAGTATTATAAGGATAATCCACTAGATAATTCATATGAAGGAATGTTGGCTAGGTATTCTGGTTTGGATAAAGAGACGGTTTCCGACATCTTGTATATTGCAAGATACTATGAGTACGTGAATAATTATAACCCAGCTGAGCGGTATGCGTTTGGGGAGCCGGCAGTAGAGGCAGAAAAAGAGCTTAAATTTGATAATAGTAATGCCGTGGCGGATAATTTGTTGATAGTGCTATTTAATCCAGTAAGTTATGCGGACGTACGCAACCGTAGTTTTGCGGCATAAAAAAGAGGGCATAAAATCCCTACATATTTTCATTATATCATAGATTGTAAAAAAAGTCAAGTAGAGGTATAATAAGCATAGATATGGCAGAGTTGGAGACACTAAAACAAGAATTAAAAAAGATTAATGCAGAGTATGCTGGAATTCGTGATGTACCGGCAGAAAAGCGGGCAGAATTTGGGCGCGAAATTAATGCACGCAAGCAGGAAATTTTGGCAAAAATAGCGGCAGCGGAAAAGGCGGCCATGGACGTAGATGTGACCCCAATTGACATAACTGCGCCAACTGCGCCAAATGAAACATTGCCAGAAGTTTATCCGCAGAGTTTTGGTTCTAAGCACCCTTTGATGCAAGAAATTGACCGAGTGACAGAAATATATCAGATGATGGGTTTTGATGTGATGGAAAGTCGGCAGTTGGATGACGAATTTCATATGTTCGATTCTTTAAATTTTGCTAAGGAGCATCCGGCGCGCGATGGTTATGATACTTTTCGTACGGAGGAAGGTTTGATACCGCCGGCGCATACTTCTACTATGCAGCACAGAGCATTAAAAAAATATAAGCACAACCTGGACGAAGGTAAGGCGATTGCAGTAGTAATTCCGGGGCGTGTGCATCGCAATGAAGACGTAGACGCTACGCACGAACACACTTTTTATCAGTGCGAGGGAGTGTATGTATCGGAAAATTGCAATATGGGTAATATGCTTGGAATTTTGCGAGAGTTTTTTGAGAAATATTATGGGCAGAAATTAAATATCAGGACACAGCCAGGATATTTCCCATTTACGGAGCCAAGCCTAGAATTTATGATTGAAAAACCAAAGACATTGGGCGGCAAAAAAGGTGACTTTTTGGAAATGTTGGGATGTGGGATGATTCATCCAAATGTATTGAAAATGGCAGGAATTGACCCTACCAAATACCATGGTTTTGCGTGGGGAGGAGGCATGGATAGGTTGGTGATGCTGAAATATGGCTTGGATGATGTACGATATTTTGAAAGTGGAAACCTTAATTTCTTGAAGGAGTTTTAATATGAAAATTTCATTAAATTGGTTGAAAAAGTATGTAGATATTAAGGTGTCTAACGAAGATTTGATTAGGCTGATTGGTGCACGTTTGGTAGAAGTGGAAGGCGTGATAGATGAAACTCATAAATATGACAAAATCTATGTGGCACGCGTGGAAACGGCAGAAAAAATTGAAGGTACGCATTTGACACTTTGCAGGATTAACGTGGGTGGGGTTGGTAAAGAACTTGCTAAGGTTGAGACAGATGAAAATGGTTTGGTGCAGGTGATGTGCGGAGCGCCAAATGTAAGAGCGGGGATGTTGGCGGTATGGATTGCACCAGGGGCGGTGGTGCCGGCTAGCGTGCATGAAGACGCGCCATTTGTGATTGGCAAGCGTAAAATGCTTGGTAAGTACGATTCTTATGGTATGCTTGCGGGTGCAGATGAGCTGGATTTTGATGATAAGCATGAAAAAATTGCAGAAATTGACCCAGAAGTTGCGCGGCCGGGTGAGTTGCTTGCGGATATATTTGAATTAAATGATTTGATTTTGGAAATTGAAAATAAATCACTAACTCACAGGCCAGATTGTTTTGGAATGATTGGATTCGCGCGCGAAGTGGCGGGTATATTGGGCGAGAAGTTTGAGTATAAAAATCCGGAAGAAGTTTTAAAAGCCGATAATAGTATTAAGGTTAAAATTGTAGATAAAAATATTTGCGAACGATATACTGCGGTGGTGTTAGAAAAGCATGGCGAACTAAAGCAAAAATACCTGACGTGGCAAGATACGATTTTGGCGAAATCTGGGATGCGGCCAGTGGATCTGATCGTGGACGCAACGAACTATTTGATGCTGCTAACCGGTCAGCCACTACATGCGTTTGACTATGATAAGTTTGTACAAGTGGGTGGTACAGACGAACCAGAGATTGTAGTGCGATTGGCAAAAAACGGTGAAAAATTAACGTTACTTGATGATAAAGAAATAGAGTTAAATGAAAATGATATTGTAATCACGAGCAATAATGTGCCGGTGGCGCTAGCTGGTGCAATGGGTGGAAAATCTACAGAAATAGATGAAAATACTCGTAATATTATTATCGAATCGGCGACTTTTAGCTTGTATAATTTGCGCAAAACGCAAATGGCACACGGGATTTTTTCAGAGGCAATTACTAGATTTACTAAAGGACAGCCGGCATATCAAACTTTGACCGTAGCAGAAGAATGTGCAAAAATGCTTGCTGAAGGATTTAAAGTGGCGGCCGTGGCGGATGAAGTTACACAGCCGGAAATTGTTTTAAATGTTGAGATTACCGTAGAAGAAATTAATAATTTGCTAGGCACAAGCTATGATGAAGATTTAACCACGCGAACTTTAACGAACGTAGGTTTCATAGTGAAAGCCGATAATGGCAATTTGACAATAACAGCGCCTGCTTGGCGAACGGATATCCATATTAAAGAAGATATTATCGAAGAGGTGGGGCGGTTGCTCGGCTATGATAATATTACGCCAACTTTGCCTTTGCACCAGACGGCAGAGTCAGATAAAATGTGGGAGCTTAAGAAACGAATTCGTGAAGCTATGCGCCGTTTGGGGGCAAACGAATTATTGACATATGGATTTGTATCTGGAAAATTATTGGAAAAGGCCGGACAGGATCCGAAAAATTCATATAAAATTGTAAATTCTATTTCGCCGGAACTACAATATGTAAGGCAATCTATCGTGCCGAGTTTATTGGATAAGGCATACATGAACCAAAAGATCCCATTTGATAAATTTGCGCTTTATGAAATGAATAAAGTATATCAAAAAGCGTGGGGAATGGATGCGGAAAACGTACCGGTAGAAAAAATGCAAATGGGCATGGTAATAGCAGAGCGCAAGAATAATAGCACGGCTTATTATAAAGCAAAAAAATATGTGGAAGAACTGCTGCAGGGACTAAATATTGTGGTAAAGTTTTTGCCATTAAAGGATAATTTTGCGGCAAATAAGCCATTCGAGCCGAAGCGTGCTGCAGAAATTGTAACAGAAGATGGTGAGATAATTGGCGTAGTGGGTGAATTTAAAAATTCTGTACGTTTGGAGTTTAAGCTGGCAGAATATTTGGCTGGATTTGAACTTGATCTAGATAAAATTTTAGTAAAGGCTAATGACAAAAAAGAAATTTATATAGGTAAAACAGAAAAGCGCGATTTAACAGTGAAAACTAACGATACTTATGGCGTAGTAGTAGAAAAAATTAATAAGGTTTTGGCGAAATATAATGCTAAAGCGGAGATTACGCCGGGTTCAGTTTATCAGCCAGAAGGCAGTGTGGATAAACATATTTCGGTACATATAGAGTTTCGTGCTGGATTTGATAATAAAATCATGCAAGAATTAGAAACTTTGTAGAGTTTGTTTGCGAATTTATGCTGTTTATGCTAACATAGAGATATGATTTTGCTTGATGGCGTCACAAAGAAATATCCAGGCGACGAAAAGCCTGCGCTGGATGGTGTGTCGCTACATATCGAGCCAAACGAATTTGTGTTCTTGGTGGGGAAATCTGGGGCTGGTAAGTCTACCCTAATGAAGATGATTACCAAAGAAGAAAATCCGGATGCCGGTAAGATTATTATTGGCGGTATTGATTTGGATTATGTAAAAAAGCGTCATATTCCTGGGTATCGGCGGCGACTTGGTGTAGTGTTTCAGGATTTTAAACTTTTGCCACGGCGTACAGTATATGAAAATGTAGCTTTTGCTTTAGAAATTGCGGGGATGAGCGGTAAAGATATTCGCAAAACTGTACCAAAAGTCTTGGAGTTAGTGGATCTTTTGGACCAGGCGAAAAAATTCCCGGATCAGCTTTCGGGTGGACAGCAGCAGCGGGTATCTATTGCTAGGAGTGTAGCGCGACAGCCTAAGATTTTGATTGCAGATGAGCCTACAGCTAATCTAGATAAGCTAACAACAGAAGAAATTATTGGGCTTCTCAAGCGGATTAATGATTTTGGTACAACTATACTGGTGACTACGCACAATGAAAACATCGTCAATACTCTGCAGAAGCGTGTAGTTACGCTAAAAGATGGCAAAATAGTAAATGATCAGAAAAATCACGGTATTTATAAATTGGATGAAACGCCAGTGCCAAAAACACCAGTGCGAACGGTGCAAACTCCAGGGCACGCGCTAAGACCACATAGGAGAGTAATACAATAATGGTGGGCGAAGAAAAAACAATAATCCCTAAAACAAGCGAGAAAAAGGCGGCTGAGCCAGAAAAACTTACAAAAGAAAGTAAGGCTAAAAAGCTGAAGAAAGTCACCAAAAAAAGCTTGCGTACAATGCAGAAAACGCGACAGAAACATCCGATGCGGACGCAAGCGAGGATTGCTAAATATGGTGCAAAGGGATTTGGGCGAAATATTTGGTTATCTACTGCGGCTACGGTTGTGATGGCGATTACACTGATTATTTTGTTTATTACCGTGGTGGCAAGCGTAATTCTCACTAGCACCGCAGAATTAATGAAGGATAAAATTGATATCACTATTTACATCAAGCCAAATACTTCGGAAGAAATTTTGGGCCAGTTGTCCGACACGATTAAGACGGATAAAAATGTAAAAAGCGTGGAAACTTCTACGTCAGAAGAAGAATACAAGAAGTTTTTGGAAGAAAATGCTAATAGTGATGAAGTTATAAATATTTTAGACGATGAAATGAAAACCTTGATGATCGCCAAAATGCAGGGTACGATGCGTGTAAAAGTATATAATGTGGATGATTTGACGAGTATTAGGGATTTGGTAGAAACTAACGAGTTGTTTAAACAATACACCGACAAAGAAAAAGCGCCAACTTATGACGTAAACCAAGCGGAGATTGCTACAATTACTTCTTGGGCGCGGATTGCGCGGACTGGTGGCTTGATTCTTGCGATTGTGTTTTTGGTAATATCGGTATTGATTATCTTTAGTACTATCCGGATGGCAATTTTCTCACGTAGGGAAGAAATATATATGATGAAGCTGGTAGGTGCGGAAAAGCGGTTTATTCGTGGGCCGTTTTTGGTGGAAGCAGAGATTTGTGGCATTATCGCGGGTGTGGTGGCGGCTACAGTGAGTTATTTCGGATTTATGTTTATGGCGCCAAAGCTAGCTAGCTACGGTATAGACGTAACAGCAATTACGGATGTGTTGCAATCTAATAAGTTGATTTTGGTATATTTGATATTTGTGGCGGCGGGGATGATTATTGGTAGGATATCGGCAAGATTGGCAGTATCCAAGTATTTGCACAAAACGAATTAATTTATAGATAAACATTTGCATCTTAGAGATTTATGTTATAATAAGCTTATGCTAATGCTAAAAAACAAAAAGAAAATATTAATAACTGTATTGATTTTTGCTTTGGTGGGAGCACCACTTGGGATTACCGTATTTAATAATATTGAGGTAAATGGTATTTCGCGAGCATGCCAAAATTCTGCGGCGTGTCGTGAAGCGGTAGAAAAAGAACAAGAAGCCAATAGAAGAGCGGCGGCAGCGTCTAGCTCGGCTAACTTGTTTCAGATGAAAGTAAATGAGTTGTCTGTAGAAATTGCATCTAGTGAGGCTGAGATTGCTCAGACTGAGGCTGAGATTAAGGAACTAAAGAAACAAATTTATGAAACAGAAATGAAACTAGAAGAGCAGCAAGAGGCTTTGGCGGAACTTCTCATTAATATGCATTTTGATGGGGATTCGGAGCCAATTAAAATATTGGCCGGTTCTAGTTCGATATCGGATTTAGCAGAAAAAGCAGCACGTGAGGAAGTGGTGAAGCAACAAATAAGCGTATCGGCGGCTGCGGTGCGTGATATGAAAATGCAGCTTGAAGCCGACAAGGCGGAAGTAGAAGATTTGCTTGCTAATCAGCAGACCGCAAAGGAAACTTTGGTGGCAAAGCGTAGTGAGCAGCAAAATTTAGTAGAGAAATATCAAAACGATGCAGAGGCGTATACAGAAGTGGCAAAGGCGGCACAAGAAGCACAGCGTGCCGCCGAAAAAGCAGAACAGGAAGCTCATCCAGAGCGCTACGGCGGTAGTACTTATACGGGGATTAATACTTACCCATGGCAGGGTGATTGCCCGGATAAGCAAGATTGGTATGGAACAAGATTGGATGACGGGCGATATATTGGTGGCTATGTATGTGAATGCGTGAGCTACACTGGCTGGAAGGCTTATGAGGCCTATGGTGTAGTGTTGGCTTGGGGCAATGCTTCGCGCTGGGATGATGGTGCTAGGGCGGCTGGATACACGGTGGATCATAATCCGGCAGCTGGGACTATCGGGCAGGATGATGCTGGGTACTATGGACACGTATTCTGGGTAGAAAGCGTAAATGGTGATGGCTCTATAAACGTTACAGAATATAATAACTACTATGCTACTTATCTATATTCTGGGCATTCACATGCGGGTGATTTTGGCGCACGCACGATAAGCGCTGGCCAGGCTAGGATGTATAATTATATTCATTTTTAGAGTTTAGATCTATATATAATATATGGTGTATCACCTCTGTAATAACAGGGGTGATTTTGGTGATATTTTTAGGCACGTGCCTAAAGTGCGAAGAAAAATTAAGTTTGGAGGATGTGCGGAAGTTTTAATAACACGATGGGACAGCTATTTGGCGAGGCAGCGGATGGACATCCCTCTATTTTTGGCTGACCACTTTGAGCCATCGGCTACGTTGGCTAGCGAATCAGTAATTGCCAAACGATAGGACGATAATGAGCTGGAAACCGTACTTGACCTGTAATTACCCCCACCATCTCGCATATCGATGTATAGTGTTCTGTCATTAATGAGTCCGCCATAAATGAAGTATAGTGGCTTGATGACGAATCCGTCTGAATTTGATGTTGAATTGTTGTTATATAAATAGTTCAGCCTTGCAAATTCATTAGTAGAGCCGGAGATGGTATTAGACTGGTTGGATATAGTAGGCAATCTCCATCCTTTAGGACATATAGAATTCTTAGGATTCTTAGATATATCACTTAATGTATCTTGTGTTAATGAAGAAGAATTATTAGATGCTATAGCTGCAGTCCAGTTATAGTAATTACCTAGTGAAGCATGGCCTGTGCCAGTATCATCTGTTTTGTTAGCAGTATATGGCTCAGTATCACTATTCTGCCAACCAGAAACATCAGTACCAGTAAAATCTATAGTATTAGCACTACTGTCTGGAGTATAGTATATTACTTCATTACTTTCTGTATATCCATTATCATATTCTGCATACTGCCCAGTACTGGAGTCATAAGCTACATTTAAGTCTGTAGTTTGGGAATTAAGCACAGTATTAGCTTCTATATCTAAATCCAAGTTTTGCGTCATCCAGATATTTCCATCCTTAAGTTTGGTTACCCAATATTTCTTACCATCCCGCATATCTATAGCCTGTACGCTTTCTTCTAGAGCTATCGTATTCTTCCATTTATCTACTTCTTGCATATAGTATACATATGGCCGGGTGGATGGATGAGTGAGAACATATTTCACTTGTCCATTGTATGTACCAGCATGTTGGTTAGAAGTAGTGTAGATGGCATAGGTAGTAGTAAAGGAAGAACCTTCATCCATATCAGTAGTACCAGAAGGTCTAGAAGCTACCCTAGTCCAGTATTGTGGCACTAAGCCATAAGTATTGTCATAAGCTGGTTCTATAACTGGTGGAGTAGGAGAAGGATCATCTGGTATGTTGTTTAACTTCATAGCCCAATTAGAGATTAATCCACTGGTCGCTAATCCTGTGTCTATACTGTATTCAGGGTGTTCTGCGTTAATGAGTTTATTATTACCTTCTTCATTATTACTATATCCTACTGCATATACACTATACCCATTACCATCATTACATAGTGTAGTAATGGTAGTCTTACCCACATCACTATGATAGGTACCATTATTGATTTCTTTGGTATGAGCTTCGTCTACTACACTAGACATAGTACAAGAAGAAGAAAGTGAGAACTGGATTTGGTCTGTTCCAGAACCTGTGGCGGAACTATGAAGTGATAAATGAGATAAAACAACACTAGAAACCACAAGAAGAGGAACAGAGACTAACAATACATTACGGAAAGCATAGTAGAAGAAATCTGCTCTACTACTCATTAATGATTGTTTTGCTTTGTGGCCCATCTTTACCTCACTTATATATGATTACTACTAATCCCCCCATGTGGTGCCACTATATTAATGGGGATTAACAAAAATGGCACCGCAAGGGGTGCAACAATCTCATAATTCTCGCCAGCAATACTGATTCGAACAACGGATTTCCTTACGGTGCCGTTTTGTGTTCGAATAAATATTAAAATAGCTGACGCTATTCATTATGAAATTGTTGCACTTTTATTGTAACATATTATTTTCCATTTATGTTAAAAAATGCGAAAGTCGCGTTATGAAAAATTTTGTGCTAAAATAGAGTAATGAGTAAGCAAAAGTGGGAAGAAAAAAAGACTAGTTTAGGTAACGCGATTATCATGTCTGCCGTAATGTTGGCGGCAGGGATTTTTGTAGGAGTAAACTGCAATAGTTGGTTTAGTGGTTTTGCGCCATATTTGGGTATACAAGGGAATGTATCTGCTGATGTGGACTGGTCGCCTTTGAATGAAGTATATAATAAACTTGCCACTACGTATAATGGTGAAATATCTAAAGAAGAAATAGTGGAAGGTGCAAAGAAGGGGCTAGTAGAATCGCTAGGCGATATCTATACAGTATATATGGATTCAGAAGAAACTTCAGATTTTTATGATGATTTACATGGGAACGTGGGGTCTGGTATTGGCGTAGAGATGGGACTGCGTGATGGTTATGTGCGAGTGCTACGTACTTTGCCAGATAACCCGGCACGTAAAGCTGGAATACTAGCTGGTGATATTATTTATAAAGTGAATGGTGAAGAAGTTTATAATTTATCTACGGATGAGATTGCTAAGAAAGTACGTGGTGAGACTGGCTCCGAGGTAACGGTAACGGTGGTGCGTGATGGAGAAGAAAAATCTTTCACCATGAAACGTGAAGCTATCAATAATGTGTCTGCTTATGTGGAATATGATGGTAAGACGGCTATTATTACGGTAACGCGGTTTGATAACAATACTGGTACGATGGTGCAAGGTTTTGCGAAAGAATTTGCCGATAAGGGTATTAATAAGGTGATACTAGATCTTCGCGGTAATGGCGGTGGTTATGTAAGTGCGGCACAAGATTTGCTCAGTTTGTGGTTGGATAATGAGAAGATCTTAGTTCAGAAATCTAAGCATTTTGGCAATACTAATACTAACAGTGGTGCCGGCAAGGCAATCCTTAAAGATATGGAAACGGTAGTGTTGGTAAATGGTTCTACGGCTTCGGCGTCAGAAATTGTAGCGGGAGCGTTGCAAGATTATGGTAAGGCTACGGTGGTGGGGGAAACTACTTATGGTAAAGGTGTAGTGCAAAACTTATATGATTTGTCTGGCGCGACAGTGCTTAAGGTGACGACGGCAGAGTGGTATACGCCAAATGATAGGTCTATCAACAAAACTGGAATTAAGCCTGATATAGAAGTAGAGCGGACCTACGAAGATATTAACGCGATGCGTGATCCGCAAATGGATAAAGCTAAAAGTCTATGATTTTAAAAAATAACAGGGGTAGTTCGGAAGAAAGATACGCGCTTTCTTCAGGAGAGAAGTAATGAAAATTGTGATCGCTACCGCAGTGTATTATCCGATGATAAACGGGGTGGCGGTCTTTTCGCACAATTTAGCGGTTGGACTAGCGAAGCGTGGTAATGAAGTAATGGTGATTTGTCCATCACAAACTGGGCGGAACTATACGCGAACAATTGATGGGGTAAAAACTGTCTATCTGAGATCCGTGGATGCTAAAGTGTATCCCGATCAGATCCATGATGTGCCGAAAAAAAAGAAATTTCTGGGCATAAAATTACCACATTTGGTATATCGGCATGGATTAAGGGTGTCGGTGTTCCCACAGATGGAAGTGAAGAAGGCTCTAGATGAATTTCGGCCGGACGTAGTGCATGTGCAGGTGTCTGATCCGATAGGGCTTTCTGTGGTGTGGTATGCCAGACGGCGAGGGATTCCGGTGGTAACAACGGAACATAATCAGCCGGATGTGTTTACTGACACGTTGAAGGTGCCTGGTGTGGTGAAAAAGCCAGTAAATTATCTTTTGACTTCGTATTTTAGAAATCGGCAAAGCAAGAGTGATTTTGTAACGATGCCAACAGAACAGGCGATTAAAGATTTGATTTGGTCGCGCGGGAAAGGGTTTCCAGTGCCAGTGGCAGCGGTAAGTAATGGTGTAGATTTGGCTGATTTTAAACCTGGCAAGGCGATGGCGGAGATTTATCGTAAATATAATATACCTATGGATAGACCAACAGTGCTGTATGTGGGGCGGGTGGATCCGGAGAAAAAAGTGGGCGTGATAATAGATGCGTTTAATGAGACGCATAAGAAAGTTCCGAAGGCGCTGCTAGTGATAGTTGGCGATGGCGTAGATAAACTACGTTTAATGCAGAAAGTAGAAAAGATGGGGCTGGGTAATGATGTAAAGTTTTTGGGGCGAGTGCTGCCGCCGGATTTGTATGAACTATACAAGATCGGGGATGTATTTGCAACAGCTAGTGATATTGAGACGCAAGGAATAGTATTGATAGAAGCTGCGGCGTGTGGTTTGCCGTTGATTGCAGTAGATGGGGGTGCAGTGGGCGAAGTGTGCCATGATGGCGAGAATGGATATTTATGCCAACCGGGAAATGTGGTGGAGATTAGTGAGGCGATGACGCGAGTTTTATCTGACAGCTCCTTGCATGCTAGATTTTCTAAAAAATCAATTGAAATTGCTAGTGAACATGATTTTGAAAAGACTCTAGATAAGTTTGAAAATATTTATAGAAAAGTAATTGCAGATAAGAAATAATCCACTGGCTTATCGCGAAAGTGGGGTTGACTTTTAAATTGTTGTGCGGTAGAATTGATTTAGGATTTTAGGATTGCTTCTTTTCGGGAGCAATCTTTAGTTTTATTGTGACTTTTATGTCTTCAACAGAAACGTTCATGATAAAATCCCTCCTTTCTCCTTACCGTTAACTAATTATCAAATTGCAACCCCACTAAGGCAAGTGTAGCATACCTGTATCTTGTATTCAAGATTGGCTAGATGACAATATTGAGAAGCTTGGCTTTTGGCACGAAGATGGTTTTCTTGACGCCGGACTTAGTGTATTTTTGAACTTTTTCGTCAGCTAAGGCAAGGTTGGTAATTTTCTTTTCGTCATTTAAATCATCTGCGCTAACTGTAAGTTTGGCGCGAAGCTTGCCGTTGATTTGTACAATTACTTCTACGGTGTCGGATACTAGATATTTTTCGTCCCACTGTGGCCATTCATCATCGGCACTTAATTTTTCTAGCATTTCCGAAGCAAGGTGTGGCGCAAAAGGTTTGATTAATTTTGCTAGCGTGATAACGTCTTCCTCTGTGGCGCCAGATTTGTATAGTTCATTGACGTATTCCATTAAAGCAGCTACGGCTGTGTTGAAATTGTAGCGGTGGATGTCTTCGGTAACTTTTTTGATGGTTTTATGACGGATGTTGATAGTTTTGTCTGTTCTGCTGTATTCGGTAGCGAACGCTAATGTCCAACAACGATTGAGAAAACGATAAACACCGCCCACAGAGCGTGGATCCCAGGCAGCGTCCATATCGTATGGGCCAATAAACATTTCGTAAGTGCGGAGCGTATCGGCGCCATAGCCATCGTTGATGACATCCAGTGGATCTATGACATTACCTTTAGACTTACTCATTTTTTTGCCATCTGGGGCATTGATGTAGCCATTGTAAAGTAGGCGCTTGATAGGTTCACGGAAAGGCAGATAACCTTCATCGGCAAAGAATTTACACCAAAAGCGAATATATAATAGGTGTGCCACGGCATGATCTCCGCCGCAATAGTAATCTACTGGTTCCCAATATTTGATAGCATCTTGATTCCAGGCGGCATCTTCGTCATGTGGGGAGGCATAGCGCCAGAGATACCAAGAAGAACAGGCATAGCCATCTAGGGTGTCGGTCTCGCGGGTCATTTCTTCGCCATTGATGGTAACCTTGAGCCAATCTTTAGCCTTGGCGAGGGCACTACGGCCAGAATTGTCAGGCTTATAATCATCCACTTCTGGGATTAGTACTGGCAATTGATCTTCTGGAATGGGGTGTGGATTGCCGTCTTTATCGTAAGCGATAGGGATAGGACAGCCCCAATAGCGTTGACGAGAAATTAGCCAGTCGCGCATGCGATAAGTGACTTTTGGTGTGCCAAATAGATCACGATCGCAAAGCTCGGTTTCTACAATTGGCAAGTCGAATTTCTCGGCAAATTCGTGGTCGCGGTCATCCATAGCAGGAACAGCCATGATGGCGCCAGTGCCATAGCCAGCGAGTACGTAATCTGCCACCCAGATTGGAATTTTTTCTTTGGTAGCTGGGTTGATAGCATAAGAGCCGGTAAAGACGCCAGTTTTTTCTTTGTTTTCTTGACGTTCTATTTCGGATTTTTTAAGCGCGGTGGCTTTGTAATCTAAAACTTTCTCGCGGGTGTCGTCAGTGAGCAGACTGTCTAATGCGGTGTATTCTGGAGCTACTACTAAGAAAGTAGCGCCGTAGATAGTGTCTGGGCGGGTGGTGAAGACAGTAATATGTGGCGCGCCGCCCACTACTTCGAAATCTATTTCAGCGCCAACAGAGCGACCGATCCAGTTTTTTTGCATGGTTTTGATTTTTTCTGGCCATTCGAGGCTATCGATTTCTTCGAGCAGTTCGTCGGCATATTCGGTGATCTTGAAAAACCACTGTTTCATTTTTTTCTTTTCAACTTCGTGACCACAGCGCCAGCATTTGCCGTTTTCGACTTGTTCGTTAGCGAGGACGGTTTGGTCTTCTGGGCACCACCATTGGTAAGATTCTTTTTGATAGGCGAGACCTTTTTTGTAGAGCTGGAGGAAGCACCACTGGGTCCATTTGTAGTATTCTGGATCAGATGTGTTGATTTCACGATTCCAATCTATGGCATAACCGAGGCGCTTGGCTTGTTTGCGGAAATTCGCAATGTTGGTTTTGGTGACATCTTGCGGAGCGGTGCCAGTTTTGATGGCATAATTTTCGGCGGGAAGCCCGAAAGTATCGTAGCCAAACGGGCGCAAGACGTTTAACCCCTGTTGAGTATAGAACCGCGTAAGTACATCAACAATGGTAAAGTTGCGGACGTGGCCGACATGTAGGCCAGCGCCAGATGGGTAAGGGAACATTTCGGCGAGCATCATTTTGGGCTTGCCGGGTTCTTCAGTAGCCCTAAAAGGCTTGGTTTCTTCCCAGATTTTTTGCCATTTTTGTTCGATTTTGAGCGGTTCGTATCTTTCCATAGGGTAAATTATACCATAATTATAGGTTTATGACGAGGTTTCCTTGACGGAGGATTTTGGGTGCTGTGCCAGTGAAATCTATGATGGTGGATGGCGAGTGACCGGTGGTAGATTTGGGTGTGCCGCCTCGAGGGTTGGCGGAGGTAAGGATAAGCGGGCCAGTGTGAGATAAGATTTTTTGGAATAACGGATGATCCGGGATGCGGATACCGATAGTATCGTAATGGTCATAATAGAAATGATGGAAATTTGGATTTTTATGGAGGATTAAGGTAAGCTCACCGGGGATATGTTTTTCAATGAGTAGTTCGACGGCTTTCGAGATAATACAATATTTGCCGATTTTAGTCTTATCTTCTGGTACAAGGGTAAATATTTTGCCGGAATTATAATTACGGTCTTTTAATTTCATTAATTTTCGGATAGCGGGCTCAGAATTTAAGGATACGGCGTAGCCTTCCACTGTTTCGGTAGGGATAGTGACAATTTTGTCTGATAGTAGGTCTGTGATGATTTGATTTTTCATTGATTTTATTATATCATATTTTTATGAAAATGATTTTGTTGCTTGATAATATACGATCTTGTTATAATGTGGGGGCGATTTTGCGTACGGCGGAAGGGTTTGGGGTGGAAAAGGTGATACTTTCGGGCTATACTCCTAGAGTGCACGATGCTAATTTGTTGCCACATCTAAGGGATAAATTAGATAAAGAGATACATAAAACAGCGCTCGGTGCGGAAGATCTGCTAGATATATATTCGTCTGGTGATATAATTAGTGATTTGAAAGATTTGAAAAAACAGGGGTGGCAGGTGGTGGGGCTGGAAAATAATGTTGAAAATGTACCGATTTTTGCACTAAATGGCTCCGAATTAAAAGAGAAAATATCAGATAAGGTAATCTTGATTTTGGGTGAAGAAGTGAACGGGATAGATTATTCGTTGTATGATATAATTGATCTGTTTGTAGAAATCCCGATGAAGGGAAAGAAAGAATCGTTTAACGTGTCTGTGGCGGCGGGAATTGCCACTTATGGTATAATGAACTTATGATAAAAGTATATACTACGCCGACTTGTGCATATTGCCATGTGTTAATGGATTGGTTGGATGATATGGGGGTGAAATACGCAGAAGTAGATGCGACGAAATATCCGGAAATTACTTCGGTACCTGTAACAGAAATAGATGGTGAGAAAATCGTGGGTTTTGACCGTCCGGCAATAAAAAGAGCGCTTAGAAGGTTAGGGAAATAGTTATTTAGATTTCAAGAAAATACCCCGCGTGAGCGGGGCGAAGGGGTGATTGCAGAGAAATTACGGTTTTGGGTCGTAGTACCAGTAGAGACATTCATGATTCATAATGCCATGTTGTATGATACCTGAATCCGTGGAGATACGAGTGTTCCCGGTTTGGCTTGGGACGGGGAATATTGCGGAGATTTTTCCACTATGTTTGGAGATTTGTAAATCCCCTAGTAGATAATTGGCCATGGTAACAGCATCGTCTCTCCAGTGTATTTCTTTATGAGGGTGGCATAATTGAATAACTGCTTTTTCGCGGTCTATAAAAACTTTATGTCTGAGTGGGTATTGATATGTGGGGCCTTGCATGAAAAAGGTGCATGAAAGATTCAAAATAGATTCCTCTGGTTTTATAAAATACGGTATGTATGATGAGGAAGAGTTGGTATTGTCATTGCTGTTATTATTGGCTCCAACAAACACACTGCATTTATTAGAATTGCAAAAATATTCATCAAGACATGTTGAGCTAATATTCGCGAGCTTTTCAAAGGTCCAATTTCGACACTTTAGTATGGGGGTAGAAGGATTATGGTTGCGATTGCGCGGTAGTTTATCTGCTTTTTCGTAGTGTAAAGTAGCTAAGGCGTAGCGGTGATTTTTGATTATCACTAGAAATTGATCTCGGGAGTCATGACTATATCCAAATGGTTTTAGAACCTTGGTGATTTCGTTTGAAAGCACTACCTTGTGACCGTACCAGTCATAGAGTTCACCTTGAAAGAATAGTGTAGCGCGGTCTTTAGGGAAGAATTCTTTGGTTTGGTCGCCTTCTGAGTCCATGAATACCAAGTATCTTTCTGGCATAAGATCGCCTTCCTCAAAAAGGTCTACAGCCTTAATGACTTTGTAGAGTTTTTCTGGCATTTTATGTCACTCCTTTGTAAGATTCTAGTTTGAAAAAACTCTGAAATTGTTATAGCATTATTTTGACATTTTGTAAAGGTATTGCGCAAAGTGGGGAAAAGTGATAAAATGAATAAAATTATCTATTAATTAAGGAGCTATATGCCTGAACCTAAAAAACAGAGTAGCCCACGGAAAACTGGGCTTCGCAGGAGTCATTTGCGGCTTGCGCTAGCTCGGAGAGTTAATAAAACTTCTCCAGTAAAAGCGTTTGAGACCAAGAAAAAGACCCCAAACCTTAAAGTTAAAACTAATAAAAAAGCAGTAAAAGGAAAAGAAGCTTAAAAATATGGCAAGTAATCGACATTTAGGTAGAGTTATTGTTCTACAGAGTTTGTACGAATATGAACTAAGAACCCTCGCACACGACCCAGAAGTCGATTTAGATGTAATTGTCGCAAAGAACATTGAGCCATACGAAAAAGCTCTTGGTGATACTGAGTTTGTATATAACTTAGCTCACAAAGTTGCAGAAAATTTTGAAACACTAGATACGGCCTTGGCACCGATGGCGCCAGAGTGGCCGATTAGTTCTATTGCGGCGATTGATCGTAACGTTCTGAGGATGGGACTATATGAACTTTCGGAGTGCAGGGATAGTATTCCTCCGAAAGTAGCTATTAATGAAGCTGTAGAGCTGGCGAAAGCATTTGGTAGTGAAAATTCTTCAAAGTTTATTAACGGAGTGCTGGGTACGGCTTATAAACAGCTTGGAATTGTTGAAGAAAAAAATGAATCAAGAAATAAACCGGTCGAGGGAGCCGCTAGCGCGGAGAGCACTGAAAGTGCCAGAAGCGTTGCCGACGGAAAAGATTAAAGAATCTGCCTTTGACAAGATAAAATCGGCGGTTTTTCGCAAGAAAACGGCTATTCAGGAGATTGTGCGTGAGCCGACTTCAGGTGGGATTGTTTTTCGATTTACTAAGGATAAAAAAGATATCGAGATTCTTTTAATTCAGGATTCCAAGGAGCGTTGGACAATTCCGAAGGGGCATATTGAGCCGGGAGAAACAGCCAAGGTGACTGCGCGGCGAGAGATAGAAGAAGAGACGGGATTGGCGAATATATCGGTGCTTACTTGGCTTGGGAAGATTCATTTCAAGTATCGCCGGCTGGATAAATTAGTGCTAATGACTACGCAAGTTTATCTAGTGCAGGCTTTAGATAATCATGAAACACCGACGCCAGAGAAATGGATGAAGGGAATAAGGTGGTTTTCGTTTACGGACGCACTAGAAGCTATAGAATATGAGGATATTGAAAAGTTAATGTTGATTGCGAAGAAGAAGATACGAGCGGGGGACTATAAATAAATAAAAGCCGGGTTTGTATTAAAAATGAAAATTTTTATTAGAAATGCGGATTTTAATAATTAAATTATTAAAAGGAGAAAAATGGATTTTACACCATATCAAGAATTTGCAAAAGAGAAATTTGGTTTTGAGTTTAATGATATTAATTTGCTAGTGACGGCGCTGACGCATCGGAGCTATGTAAATGAGCATAAAAATACACACGTGCACAATGAACGGTTGGAATTTTTGGGCGATGCGGTGCTAGAATTAGTGTCATCGGATTTTTTGTACCGGAATTATGACTATCCGGAGGGCGTGATGACGGCGCTTCGTGCGGCATTGGTGCGGACGGAATCTATCGGTGATGCGGGGAAGGAACTTGGGTACGAACCTTTGGTGCGACTATCTAAAGGCGAAAAAAATGGTTCGGAGCGGGCACATGATGTAATATTGGCAGACTGTTTTGAAGCGGTGATTGGGGCAATTTATTTAGATCAGGGTTATGAAGCGGCAAGAGATTTTATTGCTAAACACATTTTAGTGAAGATGGATACTATTTTGGAAGAGGGGAGTTGGCGCGATCCAAAATCCTATGTACAGGAATTGGCACAAAAATTTGACGGGATTACGCCGGTGTACCAAACACTGAAGGAAGAAGGGCCAGATCACGACAAGATGTTTACGGTGGGGCTATATGTAGGGGAAAGTTTGAAGGGCGTGGGCACTGGGCACTCTAAACAAGAAGCACAAACGATGGCAGCACGTGAGGGAGTGAAGGCTTATCGAGCGATGCATCTGGGTAAATCAAAAAAGTAGACTCACCTCTTAAATTTGACTTTTATACATAAGTGTGATATAATGAGAGTATAGGCCTCTTATTGAGGTAGTGGTCTTTTGGGGTTTTCTTTTATAGAAAAATGTGCTATAATTAACAGGATTAATAACTAAGGAGACAAAATGCTAGCGATTCGCATGCAACGTAATGGCCGGGCGCATTATCCTACGTACCGGATAGTCGTCCAAGAATCACAGCGCCACCCTTTGTCTGGGCGCGTCGTGGCTGAGGTCGGCAATTACAACCCTGCAACCAAGGCTTTGACACTTGACAAAGAGTTGGTAGAAAAATACTTAAGTAATGGCGCACAGCCATCTTCACGCGTGGCTTTCATCCTCAAGAAAAATGGGGTGAAGTTGCCAAAATGGTATAAAGAGCCTGCGCAGAAGAAAGCCGTGGCCAAGCACGCTGATAAACTACGCAAAAATCAGCCAAAAGAAGAGCCTGCTGTGGAAACGGCTGAGGCTACTGAGACTCCAGCGGAAGAAACTTCCGCGGAAGCTTAAAGCAAAAATAGTCCCAACGTGGGACTATTTTTGTGCTATAATTAACTAAATAAAAATAACTAATTTGGAGAAAATATGGCTACTATCGACCAACAATTCGTAGAATATATCGTAAAAACGCTAGTAAATAATCCTGACAAGGTCGCAGTTGAACGCAAAATTGATGAAAAAGGCGTGCTATTATCTTTGACGGTGGATCCAGAGGACGTAGGGCGGGTAATTGGCAAGCGCGGCGTAACGGCGCAAGCAATCAGAGTGCTTCTTCGGGCGCTTGGTACTAAACAAGATGCACGTTACAACTTAAAGATTGTTAATACTGACGAAACAGAAGCTCCACGGCATGAGGAGATGGTAGAAGAAACTACTGAAGAGGTAGCTGAAAGTCAAGACGGTGAGACTTCTGAGCTAGCTGAGAAAACTCGGGCTGAGTTAGCTGACCTAGATGACCTTGACATTTAAATAATTAAATTTTCAGAGCTTGGACTTGTTCGTTCTATAATTTTTACAACGCAAGGCAAGAAAAAATCTCCTTAAGTTTGGGAGATTTTTTCATTGTTGAATTGTAAAAATTACAACAAACAAATCTGATCTAAATCTCATTATGCTCTGAAAATTTGATTATTTAAATGAAATATCTTGACAGCTCAAATCCATAGTGTATAATTAAACATAAGCTAACTAACTGCGAGTCGGCTTGTAGAAAACACAATAGTTGAGAGTTTATCTATGTCTAAAAAACACTTCATCTGGTTGAGAGAGAGGTGTTTTTTGGTTTTGGGGGAAATCTTGGGCGAGAAGATATCGAGATGCTACGGAAAAGTTGACATTTTAGCGTAAGCGTGATATAATAGAGATAGGATGTGGGGATTTTGTGCAAAAAATCTCTAAAATTAGGCTTGTTTTTTTAGAAAAATTAGATATAATTGGTATTAAGAAGTAGTGTGCCCTGTTTTTGTAATCTTGTGAGAGCTGGCGACTCTCTGGGGGAGACTGGGCAGTAATCTTCGGCGCTAAAGATTAATAACAACACTAATAAAAAGAGGTAGAATGGCTACAAAACCGAAGTCAGGTGAGAGAGTATTTTTCACCGAAGGCGACCAAGCGCTTCCTATTCCGGATCTTACGGCACACCAAAAAGATTCGTGGGAAGACTTTGTCAAAAACGGACTACGGGAAGTTTTTGCTGAGTTGAATCCAATCGACGATTACACCGGCCAAAAACTATCACTCCGTTTTAAAGATTATTATTTTAAAGAGCCAAAGGAGAGCGAGGAACAGGCTAAATATAATTTAGCTACTTATGAAGCTCCTTTGCACGTGTTGGTAGAACTTGAGAACAAGACTACCGGTGAAAAGAAAGAACAGGATATCTACTTTGGTGATTATCCTTGGATGACAGAACGTGCTACGTTTATTATTAATGGTACGGAGCGCGTGATTGTATCGCAGTTGATACGTTCGGCTGGGGTATTTTTCAGTGCTGATACTATTGGGCTGAAAAATTATTATGGTGCGAAGGTAATTCCTGGTCGTGGTGCATGGCTAGAATTTGAGACGGCCGTAAACGGTGCGCTTTATGTGAAGATTGACCGCAGGCGCAAGATTCCAGTGACGACATTCCTTCGTGCGCTTGGTATGACAAAATCCGAAATTAAGAAGAGCTTTGAAAAAGTAGACACTGGCGAAAAAAGTTATATTGAAGCAACACTTGAAAAAGATGTGACTTCTAGCCAGGGCGAAGCATTGCTTGAAGTTTATCGACGTTTGCGTCCGGGCGATCTTGCTACGGTAGAAAACGCAAAGTCTATGATTGAGCGGACTTTCTTTGATCCGAAACGTTATGATTATTCTAACGTAGGTCGTTTTAAACTTAATCGCCGGCTTGGTTTTGATACGCCAAATGATTCTGAACATCGTACTTTGCAGATGAAAGATGTGATTGCGATTATTTCTGAGATTATTCGCTTGAATAATACACAAGATCCAGCAGATGATATCGACTCACTATCTAACCGGCGTGTGAAATTAGTAGGTGAATTGGTGCAAAGGCAGTTCCGCCTAGGTATGCTTCGCTTGCAGCGCAATATCCTAGACCGGATGTCGATGGCAAATCTTGAAGAAGTGACACCTTCGCAACTTCTTAATTCTCGGCCAGTAGTGGCGGCAGTGAAAGAATTCTTTGCTACCTCACAACTTTCACAGCTAATGGATGAAGTAAACCCATTTTCCGAGCTGGCACACAAGCGCCGCCTAAGCTCGATGGGGCCTGGTGGTTTAACTCGTGAGCGCGCAGGCTTTGATGTGCGTGATGCTCATCCTACACACTATGGCCGTATTTGTACGGTGGAAACACCAGAAGGCGGCAACGTAGGTTTGGTACTTAACTTTGCGACTTATGCCCGGATTAATGAATATGGTTTCATTGAAGCGCCATATCGGGTAGTGAAGAACGGAAAAGTTACGGACGAGGTTGTGTATGTGGACGCTGATACAGAAAACGATATGATCATCGCTGATGCTTCGGTGAAACTAGATAAAGATGGTAAATTTGTAGAAGATTGGGTGTCTGCTCGCGTGCATGGGGCGCCATCTCAGGTGGAAGCAAAGAACGTAACACATATCGATGCAGCGCATAAGGAAATTCTTGGTGTTTCAGCATCACTTATTCCATTTGTAGAGAAAAACCGTGTTGACCGTTCTTTGATGGCCTGCGCTATGCAGAAACAGGCAGTGCCACTTCTTCGCCAAGATAATCCAGTGGTGGGGACCGGCATTGAGCGTGAAGTTGCTAAGAACACTTCACAGCTAGTGATGGCTACTGGCACTGGCGTAGTGAAGAAAGCTGATGGTGATTCGGTAATCGTGACTTATGATAAGGGTGGCGATCATGAATACAAGTTGCAGCATTTTGAAAAGACTAATGATGATCGTTGTTACAATCAGCATTGTGTAGTAGCTCGTGGCCAGAAGGTAAAGAAGGGCGACACCTTGATTGAAGGTGCATCAGTAAATGATGGCGAACTTGCACTTGGGCGCGATCTTCTGGTGGCCTTTATGCCGTGGCGTGGTTACAACATGGACGACGCGATTGTGATTTCTAACCGTTTGGTAGAGGATGATACTTTAACATCTATTAATATTAAAGATTTTGATGTAGAAGTACGTGAAACTAAGCTTGGTCCAGAACAAGTAACACGTGATATTCCAAATGTTTCTGAACATTCGCTTCGCCATCTTGGTGAAGATGGTATCGTAACTGTGGGCTCAGAAGTAAAGAACGGGGATATCTTGGTTGGTAAAATTACGCCAAAGGGCGAACAAGAGTTATCTTCTGAAGAGCGTTTGCTTCGCGCGATCTTTGGTGAAAAGGCTAAAGATGTACGTGATACTTCTGTACGTATGAACGGTTCATCTACTGGTAAAGTAGTAGATGTGCGCGTATACACTCGTGAACAAGGACATGAGCTTAAAGCTGGCGTATTGATGCAAATTAAAATCTTTGTAGCGGAAATGCGAAAGATTGGCGTAGGCGATAAGCTGGCAGGACGTCATGGTAACAAGGGCGTGGTATCTAGAGTGCTTCCAGTGGAAGATATGCCATTTATGGAAGATGGTACTCCAATTGATATCGTATTAAGCCCAATGGGTGTGCCTTCACGTATGAACCTGGGGCAGTTGTTTGAAACTCACCTTGGTATGGCAGCGAGAGCTCTTGGTTACAAGGTTGCTACGCCATCATTCAACGGTGTGCCAGACGAAGTAATTAGCGATGAGCTAGAAAAGGCTGGCTTTGCTCGTGATGGTCGTGTGCAACTTTACGATGGTCTAACTGGTGAGCCATTTGAAGAGCGTACGTCTGTGGGTGTAATGCACATGCTAAAGCTTCACCACATGGTGGAAGATAAGATCCACGCTCGTTCTACCGGTCCATACACCATGGTGACGCAGCAGCCGCTTGGTGGTAAAGCACAGAATGGTGGTCAGCGCTTCGGGGAAATGGAAGTTTGGGCACTTGAAGCTTATGGTGCAGCTACTACTTTGCAGGAAATGCTCACTATTAAGTCTGACGATGTTTATGGACGTGCAAAAGCTTACGAAGCTATTATTAAGCACGAGCCGATTGAGGGGCCAAAGCTCCCAGAAGGCTTTAATGTGTTAGTGAAAGAGCTTCAGGGCTTAGGTCTTAAGGTGGATCTTTTGGACCACGGTGAAGCAGCTGATGCAGGCGACGTAATTGAAAAGACTTCGAAAGAAATTGAAAAATCTAAAGACGATCAATCCATCTATGATCAACATAAAAAAGATACCGAGCCGCAAATTTTGGATCTCGACGACGATGAGGCCGAGGCAATGATGGCGGAAGAGGGCATCGAAATAACAGAGGCCGACGAAGATGATGGTACGGTTGACCTCGGAGAGGAGTTCTAATATGGCGTGGATGGATAATTTTATCAGCGCTTCGGATTTTGATTCGATTAGACTGACTGTAGCTAGTCGTGACGACATCTTGAACTGGAGCTATGGCGAAGTAACTAAGCCAGAAACGATTAACTATCGTACCCAAAAGCCAGAACGTGATGGTTTGTTCTGTGAACGTATCTTTGGACCAACTAAGGATATTAATCCACACGATAGTAAATTGAAAGGCGTAAGAAGCCGTGAAGCTGCCGTAGATAAAGAAGGCAATTTGGTTACTAAGTCTATTACTCGGCGTGAGCGCATGGGGCACATTGCTCTTGCTGCGCCAGTTGCACACATTTGGTTTATGCGTGGTGTGCCTTCTGCTTTGAGCCTACTTCTAGATATTACGGTCAAAAATATTGAGAAAGTAGTTTACTTTGCAACTTATCTTATCACTGATGCGAAGACAGACGGAATTGAAAAGACTTTGGAGAGCTTAGAGAGCCAAACGATGGCGGCGCGCGATGCAATTAGATTGCGCTACGAAAAAGAATCTAAGACTGACGGGGCTGATGTAAAAGCTTTAGCAGAAGCTCAAACCAAGGAATTGGAAGAGTTAGAAAGTGATTATCAATCACGTAAAGCTATGCTTGAAGGTTTCAAGAAGGGTGGCGTGATTACTGAAGTAGAATATCGCAATCTTCCAGAAGAATACGAAGATTTAATTACAGTAGAAATGGGTGCTACCGCTATTAAGAAGTTGCTTGACGAAATTGATCTTGATAAGCTAATTGAGGACCTTCGTAAAGAGGAAGAGGAAGCTAAAGGTCAAAAAGAGAAGAAAATTCAAAAGCGTTTGAAGACTCTTGAAGGTATGCAAGCGGCAGGGATTAAGCCAGAAGATTTAATTCTCACGGTGATTCCAGTAATCCCACCGGATCTACGTCCGATGATTGCGCTTCCTGGTGGACGTTTTGCTACGTCGGATCTTAATGATCTCTATCGGCGCGTAATCAACCGTAATAACCGGTTGAAGAAGTTGCTTGACTTAAACGCACCAGAAGTAATTTGCCGTAACGAGATGCGGATGCTTCAGGAAGCTGTGGATGCTTTGATTGATAATTCGGCAGCACATGGTTCGCGTGGGGCTAACTCTACTAATGGTCGCCGCAAGTTGAAATCTTTATCTGATCTTCTTAAGGGTAAGCAAGGGCGCTTCCGTCAAAATCTTCTTGGTAAGCGCGTGGATTACTCTGGGCGTTCGGTGATTGTGGTAGGTCCAGAACTTAAGCTTAACGAATGTGGTTTGCCAAAACAAATGGCGTTAGAACTCTTTAAGCCATTTGTGATTTCTTGGCTAATTGGTAATGAATATGCTAATAATATTCGTGCAGCATCAAGACTTATCGAAGCAAAAGAAACTATCGTATGGGATGCACTTGACGAAGTGATTAAGGGCAAGTATGTGCTTCTGAACCGTGCTCCGTCTCTACATCGTTTGTCGGTACAGGCGTTCCAACCTAGATTGATTGATGGTAAAGCTATTAAGCTTCACCCACTCGTGGCGTCGGGCTTTAACGCTGACTATGATGGTGACCAGATGGCAGTACATTTGCCACTCTCTGATGCAGCACAGGCTGAAGCTCGGGAATTAATGTCGGCAGGCAAGAATTTGTTGAAGCCAGCTGATGGCTCACCGGTGCTCGCTATTTATCAGGATGTAGTACTCGGTGCTTATTATCTTACTTATGATAAGCCAGGTACGGATCAGGGTGATCCAAAGGCTTTCTCTAGTGTATATGAAGCTGAAATGGCTTACGATCAGGGAATTATCGCACTTCAAACTCCGATTCGAGTGTTTGCGAAGCGCGAAATCCGTGATACTACTCTAGGTCGCGTAATCTTTAACGAGATTTTGCCAAAAGATTATCCATATGATAACTCTGTGCAAACCAAAAAGCACTTGTCTAAGGTAATGGCAGATATCTTTGATTTGTATGGCGCAGAGGTAATGGTGAAAACCGCGGATGATTTGAAGGATCTTGCCTTCGAATACGAAACGATTGCATCTATTTCTACCGCTAAGGATGATTACCCAACCTATGATGAAATTGATGATTTCATCGCTGAAGGTGATGCTAAGACGGCGCTCATACAGCAGCAATTTAACGATGGTTTGGTAACCGAGGAAGAGCGCCATAAGTTGACAGTTAACAACTGGCGTGATATCGATAAAAAGATTTCTGAATTCTTGCAGGGCAAGCTTTCGGAAATGGATACTGATATTGCGGTGATGGTGAACTCTGGTGCTCGTGGTAATATCTCAAATATCAAGCTTGCTTCAGCAGAGATTGGTATCATGGTGGATATTAACAACAATGAAATTGAGCTTCCAGTGAAGTCGTCTTATAAGAAGGGTCTAAATACACTAGAATCCTTTATCGCTACCCGTGGTGCACGTCAGGGACAGGTGTCTACGGCGCTTCGTACAGCGGACTCTGGGTATCTAACTCGTCGTTTGGTAGATGTGTCTCAGGATGTGTTTACTACAGATGAGGAGGCAGAAGATCCAGGATTTACGGTGTATCGTGACGAAACTGAGCTTTCTGGAATCGGTTTTGCGGCAAGATTAACTGGGCGCTATACAGCGGAAGCTGTGCCAGGTTATCTTGAAGCGGACGAATTGATTACTAAAGAAATGGCAGAGCAAATTGAAGCTGACGAAAACGTTTCTGAAGTAAAGATTCAATCTATTTTATCGACTACGGCGGTGGAAGGTATTCCACGTAAGGCTTATGGTGTAGATATGTCTACCCGTGCACTTGTCGCAGCCAATGAGCCAGTAGGTGTGATTGCGGCACAGTCGCTTGGTGAGCCAGGTACTCAGCTAACGCTTGATACTAAGCACGGTTCTGGCGTGGCGGGCTCTGGTGCTATCGCTAGAGGTCTTCCTCGTGTAGAAGAGCTTCTAGAGGCACGTAATCCTAAAGGCCAGGCTTATGTTTCGCCAATTGATGGTGTAGTGGAAATGTGGGAAGATAATAATCGCTACGTTGTACAAATTACTCCACAATCTGGTGAGTTAAAGCGCTTTGAACTAGATGGTCGCAAGCCAGCGGTAAAAGATGGACAAAGCGTAAAAGCTGGTACTACTTTGATACGTAAGAGTGGTGATAAGGAAGCTATCAAGGCGCCAGAAGATGGTATAGTGGAGCTTGTAAAAGATGCGATCATCTTGGTGTCTTCGGCTAAATCTTCTGTAAAGATTGAAATACCTGGTGACGCAGAAATGGTAGTAAAGTCTAATGACAGTGTGAAGGCTGGTGATAGGCTTACGACTGGTTCTTTGAACTTGCAAGACTTGCTCAAGTACAAGGGCGTAGAAGCAACTGAGCGCTACATTATGAACGATGTTCTAAATGTGTATGCAGCACAGGGTCACGAAATTTCACCAAAGCACCTTGAGATCTTGGTACGTCAGATGTTCTCTCGCGTTCAGATCAACGATCCGGGCGATTCTGAGTTTGTATCTGGTGATATTACTTCTAAGGCTGCAGTCAGTTTAGAAAATAAACGGCTAGAAGCTGAAGGTAAAGAGCCTGCAACTTATACTAATTTGTTGCTTGGTATTACTAAGGTATCAATCTTCTCGGATTCGTTCCTTTCGGCAGCATCCTTCCAAGATACCACACGCGTGCTTATCAATGCAGCTATTAATGGACGCGTTGATCACCTACGTGGTCTCAAGGAAAATGTGATTATCGGACGTAAGATTCCAGTAGGTACTGGCGTAGCGCCACTAGAGGATTTTGAAACGCCTGATTCCAAAATCCCAACTGAGGAAGATTTGGAAAACTTGTAATCCAGCTTCTGAAAACATAAAAGGCCACTGAAAGGTGGTCTTTTATGTTGCTTAATTTTTCCGCCTAATAAAATATTTGTGCTATAATGAAAGAGCAAAACTTATTCGTTAGTAACTAAAGCACTTTTTATTTATCATATAAAGGGCTACGCAGTTTGAAATGGCGCCGTAAGGTACCTATTGCGTAGCTAGCTTTAGTTATACGATAAGTTTTGCACCCCTTGCGGTGCCATTTTTTGTAAATACGCCTTTTCATAAATTACAAGATGGTACCGCAAAGATAGAGTAATTTAACATATTTAGCGAATAATGGTTTAGATAATTTAAAACCATAATTTTTATAGCTGTTTCGCTGCACGCTGGGAAGATTTTTTCTAAATTTTTTAACGAAAAATCGCTCGTCTCACGCCGGATGGGGGTTCGCTCGTCGATTTTTCTAAAATTTAGAAAAAATTTCTCAGGTTTGCTCAAGGCTACTAAAAATTAGGTTTTAAATTATACTATACCCGCTAAATATAAAAATTAAACAATAAGCTAAGCGAGGTAAAATGCGGAAAAATAACATAACACTAAGTTTAGAAAACACAATATCATTTTCTAGAAACATAACCAGCCATTTTACAGGGAAGAAAGAAATCATAACCTTAGGTTTCATAATCATAATGTTAAGTTTTGTAAACATAATAAATACTTCCGCATTATCATACCAAAGTAGTGTAGGTGTAGGTTTTACTTTTAATCCTACACTTTCTGTTAATATCTCGCCATCAAATTTAACAATAGATAATCTCACTCCGGGCACTACTAGCGATAGCAATACAATCAATATTTCCGTAGCTATTAACTCAGCATATGGCTATAACTTGTCCGCCACAATGAATGGTAATGACAGTAATTTAACTCATAGTAACGGGGTCAATGTATTTAGCAGCATAGCCACAAATAGTAGTTTATCTAATTTAACTACAGACAATACCTGGGGCTATAGCTATAAAAACAATCTAGTATCTAGTCCTACTTGGTCTAGTTATTCTGGTTTGTCTAATTCGGTAGACAAAGTATTATTTAATACAGACAGCAGTTCTAATGGCTCTATAGACTTTAAGATAGCCGCCAAAGCAAGTGAAACTCAGGCTAGTGGAACATATACTGGCACTATTAATTTTACCGCAACTACTAAACCAATGCCAAAGACTATAGACGATATAGCCTATATGCAAACCTTTGCAGAATTAGATGCAGTAGATTTAGCTAGTGTTAAAAGTTCTATGGTCTTAAATAGTACTTACACGCTAAAAGATATTAGAGATGAACAGGAATACACTGTCGCCAAGTTAGCAGATAACAAAATTTGGATGACAAAAAATTTAAACTTGGCAGGTGGAACTACGATTTCTTGCGAAACTTCAGATTGCGATAATTACACCATTCCGGAAAATCAGGGCTGGCAAACTGGTGGTAAACTACCGGAGTCTAGTACAAATGGGTTTAATACAATCAACTATGCTTATGTTTATAATAGCAACAATACAACCACTTGTTCTACCCCTGGCTGCTATTCTTATTATTCTTGGGACGCGGCTACACTAGGGTCTGGCAGAAATATAAATACAAAAAATACTGATACACCTTATTCTATTTGTCCAAAAGGTTGGAAGCTGCCCTCTACTTATGATGGTAGCGGTGTGGCTGCGGGAGCTACGGATTTCCGTAAACTTATCATTGCATTGGGCGGGTCAGATTCTATACAGGATTACAACAATAATACTTTGCCTAAAGGTTCAGATTTATATGCTTTACTTGGGACAGACACTATACCGAACTTTTTGCGTGCAGGATATTATGACAGTGGTTCGTTTAGTTCTGGAGGCAGGATAGGTTATTACTGGTCTTCTACGTCTAATGGCAACGGTGGTGCTAATCGTCCATATTTTAGTTCAGCGACAGTAGGCGTAGCAGGTTCTTATAGTACTCGGGCAGGTTTCTCTGTGCGGTGTTTGGCGCGGTAGTTTCATTATTTAGAAAATAACCCTAGGCGGGATGGAGCTAAGCGTAAGCGTGGGTGCAGGGGTTGAAGTTTTTCACCCCTTGTGCTAGGGTTTTGCTATGAAAAATAATAAAATTGGAAAGATTATAATTCCGGCAAACGCAGACCCTTGGCCACACGAAAGGCATGTGGCCAAAATTCTGGCTCTTGCCGGGTATAAGGTGGAATTTATACCTACTGGTACTATTGGCACGGCAGATATTTACTTAAATGGAGTGGTCTATGAAATAAAATCACCAAAGAGCAATAAAATTAATACCATAGAGCATAGAATAAAAGATGCTACAAATAACCAATCCTGTAATATAATTATAGATTCTTCTAGAATTAGAGGTATGCGTGATTATAATTTGCAAAATTGGCTGACCAAGAAGTGCAAAGCTCAGCCACAGATTAAGAAAATGCTTTTTATAAACAAGAAAGGTAGGATAGTTGACATAAAAAAGCTTATCTGATAGTATAGAATCATAGAAATCCCTACACAGAGCAGTATGTTCTTCCCGTAGGGGTTCTTTATTTGTAGATAAATTCTGATCTTAGGTTGTTTTTGTGGGGGAAGTGTGGTAGTATAAATAGAGAACAAGAGGTTTTATGCATTTCAAGACTATTTTCAAATCCCTGAAAAATAAAGACATGTTAAAGCGTGTGCTAATTATTCTTGGAATTTTGGTGGCATACAGGCTACTTGCGCAAATTCCAGTGCCGATGGGTGATGCGGCTACTTTTAAAGAAGCTGTGTCTAATCTGATGGAGAAGTCTGATTTTTCTAATTTCTTGAATTTGATTTCTGGTGGTGGATTGGCCTCGTTTAGTATTATTTTGGTGGGACTTTCGCCATATATTACTGGATCCATTGTGATTCAGCTTCTTACTAAGGCTATTCCTTCGCTAGAAGAACTTTCCAATGACGGTGAGACTGGGCGGCGGAAGATTAATCAGTGGACCCGGATGCTTACGGTGCCGCTAGCTATTGTGCAGTCTATTGCATACATTTTTATTTTGTACCAATCTACGGTATCGGCCAATGTGGCGGCAGAGTTTACGCCTACGGCGGGGGATTGGGCGTTATCTGTTACGGCCATGACGGCAGGTTCCTTGATCTTGATGTGGATGGGTGAGCTGATCACTGAGCAGGGTATTGGCAACGGTATCTCTACTTTGATTTTTGCATCCATCATTTCACAGCTACCTACCACGATGGCGTCGCTTGGGAATGCACTATTTGATACGAGTGAAGGTTCACTTAATTTGTTCGGCTGGTTGGAACTTCCGGTAAATCCTACGGTATTTTGGATTGTACTAGGCTTTGCAATAGCGATGCTGGTAGTAATTTACTTCTTGGTAAAGCTAAACGAGGCGCAGCGAATAGTGACAATTAACTACGCTAAGCGTGTGCATGGGAACTCTTCTTATGGTGGGATTAAATCTATATTGCCAATTAAGTTGATTGCTGCTGGCGTGATCCCGGTGATCTTTGCTACGGCATTTCTATCATTGCCAGCGCTCATAGGGCAGGTGATTACTACGGTAAATCCTGGTAATGAAATTGGCGAAAATTTGGTAACGATTTTTTCGGCGCCGTCAGCTAATAACTTTAAGGCGATGTATCCGGATGGTATTACTGGGCAATGGTTTGTGTATCCGGCGATGTATTTTATCTTGGTATTTATGTTTACTTACTTCTACACATCAATTATCTTTAACACTAAAGAAATTGCAGATAATTTGCAAAAACAAGGTGGCTTTATTGAAGGAGTGCGGCCTGGTATTGCTACGGCGAAATACTTGGGTAAGGTGGTAAATCACTTGGATTTGTTTGGCGCATTGGCACTAGGGTTAATTGCGATGTTGCCATTTATTACTGATTATATCTTTATTATCATAACGGGAGCACCTATCGGCTTGTCTATTTCCGGTACGGGGCTTCTTATCGTAGTGACGGTGGCACTAGAGAATCTAAGGTCGTTAGATTCGCGAGCATTAATGATAACATACGACGATTTTAGTAATGAGCTTGAAGATTAAGGGTTGGCGCAAAATTACAAAGTGGGCGATATGGTCGGTGCTAGGGATATTGTTCTTGGTGTTTCTAATCCGCGTAGCTACGTTTGAAGCGAGCTATTATGCCGAGAAGGAAGGGAGCGAGCGGGCGGTAGCAGAAACTACGGAGCCAGAAGAAGAGCTGGTAGAAGTGGAGCCTACAGAACAAGAAGTGCGTGAATATACCGTGGCGCCAGATCGGCCGCGATATCTTACGGTGGAGAAATTGGGTATCAATAAGGCACGGATTTTGCCGATGGGCGTAAATGCTAAGGGGGAGCTAGCTACGCCAAATAATATCTTTGACGTGGGCTGGTATGAAGCATCTGGGAAACCAGGTAAAGGTGGTACGATGATAATAGATGGACACAATGGTGGGCCACATGTGCTAGGAGTGTTTAAGAATTTGCCAAGCTTGGAATATGGCGATATTATTACGGTGGAGCGTGGAGATGGCGTAGTGTATAAATATAAGGTGGTGGAGAACAAGGCGGTATTACTTAGCGAATCTGATGCATATATGGCAACAGCGGCACGCTCGCCAGAGCAGGGTAAAGAATCTGTGACTTTGATATCTTGTACCGGTGAGTGGTCGCAACAGCGGGGAACGTATTTATCACGTCAGTTTACTAGGGCGGTGCTAGTAGAGGACGAATAGTTCTGTAGAATTACATATAATATATGGTGTGTCACCCCTGTAATAACAGGGGTGATTTTAGCAATATTTCTAGACGCATGTCTAAAAATATAAAGAAAGTTGAAAGATCTAGGTTTTGGGGGATTTTTAATAAAAATATAGCTTTTGATGCTTTACTTTTTATGACGAATATGCTAGAATAGAGAAGTAATTTATGGCTAGTCAAAAGGAAGTAATTAAACTTACGGGTAGTGTTGTTGAAGCACTGCCAAATACCCAGTTCCGGGTTGAACTCGAGAATGGTCATATTATTGTTGCCCACATGAGCGGAAAAATGCGTAAAAATTATATTCGTTTAGTGCCGGGTGACAGGGTTGAAGTTGAGTTAACCCCCTACGATCTTACAAAGGGCAGAATCAGCTTTCGACTCAAGGATTAATATTAACTGTTGTTTTGACGTTAATATATGGAAGTATAGGTTAAATACTATTTGCAAAAGTATTTAGCATAATACTTTATATAGGCGTAAAACAACGCTAACAAGGAAAGGATTTTAACACAATGAAAGTACGTGCAAGTGTTAAAAAAATCT
>CAMVCW010000004.1 GCA_947166125.1 uncultured Candidatus Saccharibacteria bacterium | reverse complement strand
AGGGATCGTCTTTTACTACTACTTATGCTGTATATGCATCATCTAGTCAGTATGCGGGGACTTATCAGGGGCAGGTGGAGTATTTGCTGATGCATCCTTCATACGAAAAACCACCATACTATATGCAAGAAGTAGATAAATGGAAGAATACGATAGCTCTAGAAGAAAGCGTACAGGCTATAGATATGCGAGATGGTAAGAAATACTGGGTAACCAAACTTAAGGATGGACATATCTGGATGACACAAAACTTAGATTTTGATATAGAAGCTAATACTACACTTAATTCCCAAACTACAGACCTAAATGTAGCTTATGATGCATCTACAAATAATTATCGCGAATACCTAGATGGATATACAGAAAGCAATGGAGTAATATATTGGCAACCAGCTAGTAGTGCTACTACTATAAACTTCCAGAATAATGGACCAATTACTGGTTGGCAGAATAGTAATACTGCACCATATAGTGCCAATAAGACAGATAGTACAGAAACAGGCCATGCTTCACTAGGTAATTACTATAACTGGACTGCAGCTATAGCGTCTAATAATTCTTCTTCATTAACACAAGATGCATTAAGTGATATATCTAAGAATCCTAAGAACTCTATATGTCCTAAAGGATGGAGACTTCCTACTATATCTAGTCAGTCCGAAGCAGTGACCGGTTCTACTAATGAATTTGCGAGATTGAATTATTTATATAATGGCAATGCCACCAATACAGACGAAGGATTGCGCGCAGAGCCATTACTATTAAAATGGGCTGGCTATATCTACAATACGACAGAGCTAAGGTATCTTAATAGTAATGGCGTCTATTGGTCCAGTACACCTAAAGGATTCAATGGATATAGTTTGATTTTTTACACAACTCTTAGCCGTCCAAATGACAATTATGCCAAAAATATGGGATTTTCTGTCCGCTGTCTCGTCCGCACCGAAGACTAATTCTAGAGTAAGCCCTTGATTTTCCCATCAAATAGATATATACTGATATTATATTAAAGCGAGGATAAATTATGCCAGAGGTAAAACCGACAGAGGTGGAAAGCAAAGCTAGTATTAAAGTAGTAGGAGTCGGCGGTGCTGGCGGTTCTGCTGTGGAACGCATGAAAGAAGTCGGCCTTTCTGGTGTAGAATTTGTTGCTATCAACACCGATGCGCAGGCTTTGCATCACTCGCCTGCCGATACCAAGGTCCATATTGGTAAAGGCCTTGGTGCCGGTGGTGATCCGGAAAAAGGTCGCGAAGCTGCCGAAGAGGGTAGGGAAGCCATTGAAAAGGCCTTAGATGGCGCAGATATGGTCTTTATTACTCTTGGCGCTGGCGGCGGTACGGGTTCTGGTGCTGGCCCTATCGTGGCCGAAGAAGCCCGCAAAAAAGATATCCTCACCGTAGGCGTAGCCACCAAGCCGTTCACTTTTGAAGGCGCTCGTCGTCGTGCTAATGCCGAGCTAGCTATCGATAAGCTTGCCCGTCAGGTAGATGCACTTATTACTATCCCAAACGATAGACTCTTACAAACTATTGATCCTCGCACTCCACTTCTAGAGACTTTCAAAATTGCTGACGATGTACTTCGCCAGGGAGTGCAGGGCATTTCTGAATTAATTACAGAGCACTCGCTAATCAACCTAGACTTTGCCGATGTCAAAGCCATCATGAAAAATGCCGGCTCGGCTCTTATGGGTATTGGCCGCGCTAGCGGCGAAAATCGCGCCGTGATTGCCGCTCAGCAAGCTGTAGAATCTCCACTTATTGAGGTTAAAATTGAAGGTGCTCGTGGCGTACTCTTCTCCGTGGCTGGCGGCTATGATATGTCTATGAGCGAAATCCAAGAAGCCGCTGAGGTTATTACTGGCGCAGTTTCCCCAGATGCCAACATCATCTTCGGTGCATCTATTCGTCCAGAACTAGAAGATGAAATCGTGGTTACCGTAGTGGCTACTGGTTTCGATTCCGATTATTACAACGAGCCGGCCCCAGAACCTATCACCACTAGCAGTTTCTCAGATGAAAAGCCCGCTTCAGAGCCTAAAGATTTTGCCTTAGAAAGCAAGTCCAACATGTGGGATTCTATCAAAAATGAACCAGAGCCCGAACCGGTCGCGAACGACGACGACATGGACGTTCCACCATCTCTTCGCGAGCGCTTGAAGGGCAAAAAGAGAAAATAATTCATAAAGGAGACGCGGATGGAACATAAATTTCGTATCGGAGACAGCAAAGTTCTAGAAAGCCGCGAGACTGTAGACGGCACTATGATTCGTCGGCGTCGCGTTTCTAGTGATGGTCATCGTTTTACCACTTACGAGCGTATTGAAATGCCGCCCCTTACGGTAAGTAAACGCAGTGGTAATAAAGAAATCTACGATCGTGATAAATTACTCTTGGCTGTCAAGCGCAGCGTCGGTAAGTTTTTTAATTCCGAATTAGAAGTAGAAGATGTAGTCAACCGCGCCTCTGATATCCTATACGGCCTTGGTACTGATCAAATCACCTCACAGCAAATCGGCGAAGCTGTATTGGATGTCTTAGCCGAGGTCAATGAGGTCGCTTATGTTCGTTTTGCCTCAGTCTTTCGCGAGTTCAAAACTCTAGAAGATTTTGAAAACATCTTAAAAGAGCAAAAAAGGAAGCAATAATTTTATGCGGGTGGTATGTATTTACAGAGACAACCAAGATTATTCACGTACCGTTAGTGAATGGTTGGAAAGCTTTTACCGTCAAACCGGTAGGGAAATAGAAACCATGAATCCAGATGAAAATGTTGGCTTTTGCGAGGCTTACGACATTGTAGAATACCCCACCATCCTCGCCCTCGGCGAGATGGGTGATGTACGCGCCTCTTGGCGTGGCCGCGACCTCCCGCTTATCAACGAAGTTTTGTACTATATGGTATAAATACAGTATGAATCCAGAAAAAATAACTTCAAATTCAGAAAATAGTGAAACCGAACTGACTTCGGGTTCCAAATGGTCAATTCTTAAGAGTCTAGCCGGTAAATATGACGCCGCAGAACGTGGCAGAGTGGATCAATTAAAAGACAATTTAAGACAAGATCTGCAAGATCCGTCTAGCGAATCTTCTCGGTACAGATATGAGCAAATCAGCGCCCCTCCTTCCACTTTGCGTAAAATTGGTCGTCTGGCTTTAGATCGTTTAGGTATACACTTTAGCCGCTCAGAAACTCGTCGTAATCGCGAGGCTATGGCGACTGCTGTACGGGAATATGATGCAGAAGTAGAGCAAGAAGCTCTAGAATATCAACGTTCATTAGAAATACAAAGAGCCAAAGCAGAAAAAGAAGCGAACGACCGAAAGGAAGTCAAAGCCAAGAAAGAGAAAGAAGCCCTTGATAGAGACCTTATTGCTGGAATGGATCGATATAGGCGTGGCAAAACGGAACGATTTCAAAAACAACGCATCCAAGAACAGCTTGAGCAAGATTTAAACCAGCGCCTGCTAACTGTAGATATTCTTGAAGACGAAGTATTTGCTGAGAATCCAGAAGTAGAAAAAAGTATTATAGAATATGAAAGCACAAAAATCCCGGTCTATACCCTAAAAGGCATACCATTTTCCATGATTAGCCACGACATAGAATATCGCAGTATTAATGCAAAAAACCCAGAGCATATAGGCGTACAAACTTCGCGTAGGCTCGTGGAAGATCCATCAATTTGGGTTAGAAGGGAGGATGAAGTAGCACAGGAAGAGGGTTATGGGACAAGAAACGGTAACGCCAAAGGCAATGTCATTTCTGCATCCTATATCAATTCGGAAAGCAATTTAAACAATAGGGTCAGCCATACTGGCGACCATGCGGACATTTGCTATGGCTTCGCTCATCTTGATGGCGGAGAGCTATTGTACACTTCTTTTGGAGACGGCGGAACCCCAAATCTAGTCAGCAAAAATACAGAAACCCTCTTAAATAGGTCCAGCCTCGACATTATTGATAGTCTTGAAGGAGCATCAGGCAAAGCGGTCTATAATGAATTTTTGCTTCGTCGCTATTCTGAAACTGGTGAAGCGCGTAGGCCAGATTACATTATTGCGGAAAATGGCGAAATCACTGAGGGTATGTTAAAACATGCTGCTTTCTTTGATATACCGATAATAAATATAGACAAAGCTGCCTATATGGAGAAAATGGAAAACAAAGCAATCGAAGCGCTAGAATCTATAAACGAGAATAGCAGCTATGAGGAGATTAGCGCAGCTATAGATAAGATTAAGGCCACTTCGAAATATAATAGTAGAATGAAGGTAGAAACCGATATAGGGAACGGCAGAGATAAGCAGAATTTTGATTATAAATATCGCGAACATGATAAATATCGCCATGAAGACGAAGTAGATAAAAAAATAATAGATCTGGGCAAGCTCGAGTTAGAGAAAAGGGTAGATTTTATTGCCGATGAGCTTCAGAAAGCCATAGAAGCATGTAAGCAGGCGACGGCGAAAGGCGAAGAGTACCATTTTGCTTCGGATTCTATAGCAGAAATTTATGAACATGACGCATATGATTTTCGCCGTAATAAACACTATACTTCATCTGGAGAATTCCCCGGAAGGGGAATTATCCCGGCCAACCCAGACAGGATTAATTTTAATTTTCGCATGAAGGGAAGCACCAGGGTAATTAACACTACAATTTACGACGGGGAACGCCGGGACATTAATGAAGATAATAGGAAAGATGTAGAAAATAGCAACAGTAGTTACTACGATAAAGTACATCCGTTGATTATGGCTTTTTTGGCGGCCGAACGCGAGAACCAAGAAATGATTACACGCCAAAAGCACAAAATTTAACAAACCTACTCATTTGTAGTAAAATAAGCATATGGATTTTATTGAGAATATCGTCAAAAACGTTTGGGTCCAGCGTCTTTTTTGGTCCGCTATCGTCGTCGCATTTAGTCTGCTACTCTACCATATTATTGCTAGAGTATTAAACGGTAGGGAAAAGAAAAATTCCAAAATCATGAGCAATAAAAAGAACAAAACCCTCATTCGTATGCTCAAGAGTATCGTCGCCAGCGCCCTTAGTATTATCACGGTTTTGATGGTACTAGAAATTTACGGCATCAACGTCACCTCTATGTTGGCTGGCGTTGGTATTGCTGGCATCGTAATCGGCTTTGCTTTGCAGGATTCTTTGAAGGATATCATCCGCGGTTTCGTAATTGTTTCAGACAATTATTACGAAATCGGCGACGTCATCAAATATGGTGATAATTTAGGTCCGGTAGTGTCAGTAAGTCTACTTACCACTAAAATCCAAGATATCAATACCAACAATTTTGTTTCTATTGCCAATCGCAATATCGATAAAGTTGAAGTAGATCCGGGATATGTCTATATTCCTATCCCCATGCCATATGAGCTAAAAGTAGAAAAAGCCGAAGAAATCATTCACGAAGTTGTAAAAAAGTTACAAAAACAAGAGAGAATTATTACCGCCGCTTACCAAGGAGTCTCTAAATTTGACACCTCTGCACTTGATTATCAGGTAGTCATTACTTGCAACCCAGCAGAGCGTCTACAGGCTCGCCGTGACGCCCTCCGCGTTATTTACACTGCTATGGAAGAAAACAAAATCAGCGTCCCTTACACTCAGCTCGATATCCACACCAAAAAATAAGCCCAAACATTTTATTTTGTCTATTAAATATGATATACTGAAGAAAAGCGCCTGAGCAGTTATCACCTGCAAGCTGGTGGAAGAAAGGATTATTCCGATTAGACCCACTCGTGAGTCCGCGTAAGAGATAAATTAAGTGCTGAGTACAAAAATTACTCAGAAATTGGATGGTACCGCTCTTATAGAGTTCCAATGGTAAAACCATTGGATTTTTTAATGAAAGGAGCAAAATGAAATACCGAGCTGGCCAAAGAAGAAAAGCCATAGAATACGAAAAAGCCCTCACTGAGTGGTGGAAAAAGAACAAAACGTTTGAACAGTCGGTAGAAAATCGTCCAATCGATAAGTCATACGTCTTCTACGACGGTCCTCCGTTCATTACGGGCTTGCCGCACCATGGCACGCTCCTTAGCTCCGTAGTCAAAGATGCAGTTCCGCGCTATTACACTATGAACGGCTATCGCGTGGAACGCAAATGGGGGTGGGATTGTCACGGCCTACCCGCCGAAAATTTCGTAGAGAAACAGCTTGGTATTACTGATCGCCGCGACATCGGCACCAAATGGAGCCTAGAAGATTACATCGTCAAAGCTCGCGAATCTATGGTCGCCAACTCTGAGGCTTGGCGCAGCACTATCGAGCGGGTTGGCCGCTGGGTAGATTTTGACAATTGTTATCGCACCATGAACAAAGATTTCATGGAATCTGTTTGGTGGGCCTTTAAAAAGCTTTACGAAGCAGGGAAGATCTATGAAGGTCGCAAAGTTTTGATGTATGATACTAAATTTGCCACCCCTGTTTCCAAAGCCGAAGTCACTATGGATAACGACGCCTATCAGACCGTTACCGACCCATCTGCCTATGTAAAATTCAAGGCAAAAGATTCTGATGAGTATTTCCTAGCCTGGACCACAACCCCCTGGACCCTCATGGCTAACCGCATGTTGGCAGTAGGTCCAAATATGAATTATGCCAAAGTAAAAGTAGGTGGCGAAGTTTATATTCTTGCAGAAAACAAGATAGAAAAAATCTTCGCAGATACAGACTACGAAGTTATAGATAACAAAATCACTGGTACCAGCCTCGCTGGCTGTCAGTATTATAGCATGGATAACACAATATGTCAAGTTTACACTGCGGATTTTGTTGGCGAAGAAGAAGGTACCGGTATCGTCCATATCGCTCCGGCTTACGGTGAAGATGACTATGCTCTATATTTGGAGCATCAAAATGAAGCTGAATTTATAGACACCCTAGACGAAAACGGCTATTATACGCCAGAATATGCCGACAAGCTCCACGCTCTCGGCGTACGCGACACCGATGAACACGGCATCCAAATTTGGGCGGCCAATAAATTCATTGCTAAATGTCTAGAAGAAAAGGGAATTATCTACAAAATTGAATATATTCAGCACGAATACCCATTTAATCCTCGCTCCAAAGAACGCATTATGTACCGCGCCTTCCCGTCATGGTTCTTTGATATCGAAGGACAAAAACCATTGATGCTCGCCGAAAACGAGAACATTAATTGGTTCCCGGGCTATCTAAAACATGGTCGCTTCGCCAAAAATATCGAAGCCGCCCCAGATTGGAACCTCAGCCGTGACCGTTTCTGGGCTACCGCTATGCCGGTTTGGAAAGGCGATAAGGGCAGCATTAAAGTGGTCGGTTCATACGCAGAGCTTAAAGAGCTCTCTGGCAAGGAACTAGAAGATTATCATCGCCCTTGGGTAGACGAAATTGAGTTTGATATCGATGGTGAGCACTTTACTCGTATCGAAAAGGTGCTAGACTGCTGGTTTGAATCTGGTTCCATGCCATTCGCGCAGCTCCACTATCCGTTCGAAAATAAAGAAAAGTTCGAACGCAACTATCCAGCCGATTTTATCGTGGAGTATGTTGGGCAAGTTCGCGCTTGGTTCTATTACGTTCACGCCGTAAACACCACTTTGGCCGAAATCGGTGCCTTCGGTGAAAAGGCCAAAAACGGCCCCAAAAATGCCTACAAAAATGTCATCACTACTGGCACCCTGGCGGGGAATGACGGTCGCAAGATGAGTAAATCCTTAGGCAACTACACCGACCCAAATATCTTAATGGATCAATACTCCGCAGATAGTCTCCGCTTCTTGCTGTTGTCTAGTCCAGTCCTCTCTGGTGAAGATTTTGCCCTGCTCGATAAAGACGTCTCCGATGTCAACCGTAAACTCGCCATGATTTGGAATGTTTATGACTTCTTTACGACCTACGCTGAAATTGATGGAGTAGACAACGAAGAGCTCGAAATGTTGCTTCGTGAGACCGTACGCGACGACGGGAGCGGAATGAGCGAGGAGCCCCGTAACGACGGGCGCGACGAAGCGAGTCGAACGAAGCGCATTTTGAGCTCACCTTTGGACCAATGGATCATCTCCCGCGTCTACCAGTTAAGAAACGACATCACCTCCGGTATGGAAGAATATAATATCCCTAAAGCGCTAGAAAATGTTCTCCCATTTATTGACGATCTTTCTAACTGGTTCGTCCGCCGCTCCCGCCGTCGCTTCAGTAAAAACGACAACGCAGCCGACAAAACCTCTGCTTACGCTACCCTCTATTATGTATTAGTTTATCTTAGCAAAATTTTAGCACCATTTACCCCGTTCTTAGCCGACGAACTATACCAGAAAATGACCGGTAGCACCGAATCTGTTCATCTATTGGATTGGCCTGTAGCTGGAAAAATCGACGAAGATGTATTAGTCAAGATGGCTCGCACGCGCCAGATTATCACCGATGCCTTAGCTCTTCGTATGCAAAAATCCGAGACCGAACAACAAATCAAAATCCGACAGCCCCTCGCCAAACTTGTATACGACGGTGAAAAATTGCCAGAATTCTACGAACAAATTATCGCCGACGAAGTGAACGTAAAGAAAGTTAAAAATGGCCCAGAGCTAACATTGGACAAAACCCTTACAGAAGAGCTAAAGAGGGAAGGCTGCGCTCGCGATCTCATCCGTGCTATCCAAGCCGCCCGCAAGCACGCCGGTCTCCAGGTAGACGATCAAATTAAATTGTCGCTATCTATAGATTTACCAGAAGGCTACGAAGATTTGATAAAGTTTGAGGTCAATGCCACCGAAATAGCTAAAAATCAAAACTACTCCCATGATGAAATCGCCAAGCTAAACGGCGAAAACATCACGATTACTCTAGAGAAGGTTTAAAAGCCTAATAATAGCAAGGTAAGTAGCGGAAACTTAGCTTCAAAAAACCTCAAAACTCTATTTTTGAAGCATTTGAAATCGCCCATATAATTTTTACAACTCCACGGCTTGAAAACCTGGAAAGTTCCAGGTAGAAAGCCGCCTGGTGTTGTAAAAAATTATCTTGGCGCGCATTTCAATCGCTGAGAAAAATACGAGTTTTGAGGTTTTTATAAGATATGTTTAAGCAAAGCTCATTTAAGTTTTTGTATATTTTTACCCCTGTTAATTTGACAAATCACCATATTTTAAGCATAAATACTATTGACAAAATCACACATGTGTGCTATACTCAAAACAAGTTAGAAAACAAAACAAAAATTCTAACAAATCACAACTAAACAAAAATAAAAACAAAGGAAAACAAAATGACAACACAAACCATCCAACTACCAACCAAAGTAATAGATTCGGATTGGAAAGACGACATAGATTATCAACCATTTGAAGACGAAGGTATGTATATCTCGCCAAGCGACGTTACAAAGGAAACTATAGCTAAAATCAAAAAATCTTCCATCAAATTATCTATAGATGGTTTATGGAATTGGAAAGGAGAAAAAGACAAAGAAGTCGCCGCCTAAAGTAGTGCGACAATCAAAATAAAAAGTCACAAGTTTTCCAAAAGAAAGGATAAACCCATGTAAGACAAAAACATTAAACATTAATCAAAGAAAGGAATTTGCCTATAAGATAGACACCAGTTATTTAAAAATCAAAATTTGTTTTACGGTGCCATTACGATCCTAAACACCGCAAGGGAACCATAAATTACGCTAAAAACCGAACATTGTGTTCGGTTTTTAGTTTTCTCCAATTTTCTCAATGTTTGACCTTAAAAAAAGGTTATGTTAAACTAAAACCAGAAAGGTCAACATTATTAAATAAAATTAAAATATGGACAACTATCTTATTGATCGGGAAACCTTGGGCCAGTTTGTCGATGAACTCATGAAACAAAAACCTTTACCCGCAAGTACGGCAGAGGAGCTAAGCGCCCTCAGGGAGCAAAGTATTAAATCTCTCGACGATAAGATTGGTATGGCGATTTTTGGTAGCCTAACTACTCCACAGCTTGAGGAATTTAACCAAATTCTTGATCGCGGCGAAGAATCCCCTGAAGTTTTTCAAAACTTCTTTCAAAATGCCGGCCTAGATCTACAAAAAACCATTGGAGACACCATGACTGCTTTCGGCAAACAATTTTTAGGAGGTCAAAATGCCTAGCCCAGAATCTCCAACCTTTAATGCTGTCCCAGCAACTAACGGGGAATTGACTGGCGAAACCCCTCGTCAAACCTACGAGGTCCGTGGTGAAACTACCTTGAAGGCGGAGCATGAGCAGCGCGAAAGAGAATTGCTTGAAGAGCGCGCCAGGATTATGGACAGACTCCAAGTTCTCAATGCCGAAATAGCTAAGTCCAAGCAAAAACTGGGCATCCAAAATATATCCGAGCAAGGCCAGAATCCTGTAACCCTAGAAGGATCAGAGGAGTCAGAAAACTCTCCGGCAGAAATAGGAACGCCGGTTGCCCCAGTGGCTCCAGAAAATCCAACAGGCTCAGAAACTGCGAGTACACAACCTATTCCTACTGAGCCAGAGAGTGAACCTGTTCAAGATACAACCGGTAATGCTAGTCCCGCTACTGGCGAAACTGGCGCTAACGATCCAGAAACTCAGCCGTCTCCCGAAGACATCCAAAATACCATTAATAAAACCAAAAAGAATAAAGGCTTCAAAAAAGTCATTGTTGCTGCGGCAGCCGTAGCCATGGCTGGTATTATAGCTGCTGGCGCCTGGCTTGGGATAAATGCATTTAATAAGAACAATAAATCAAATAATAATCCAGACCGTCCAGGCGTTACGGATGTAGCAGATGTTGGTTCTGCAGTTGGCGAGTCTCATGAGACTGAAGGAATTTATGATGGTTATGGTGAAAAGGGCATGTGGTTATCTGAAAATAAAGGTGGTTCATACGATTTTGCCTCTGCTAAAGAAGTTGCCGAGGTTTGCGATAACGACGAATGCGAGATGATTAAATACACCGCCCGCAATCAGGTAGAAAGTTATGCAGACTACCTGGCCAATCTTCCAGAAGAGCTCCAGCCGGAAGGCTTTAAAGGCCTCACAATATTGGAAACCGAGAAAAAACTCGAAAGCTTATCAGACGAAGAGTTCGAAGCGGTCAAACAAGTTTTCGATAGCACCATAGATGGAGCATATACTCGCAGAGTCACAATCAATGGTGAACAAAACAACGCCTACATGAGATTAAAAGACTCCAATAAGGGTGCTAATCATGGCAATATGGAACTAGTTGCTTGTACTACCAATGAGAATAACCTTGAAGTTACTCAACTATATTGGGTAGATAAGGATGGCAAGGAAATCGGTACAATGAACGTGAAAATGACGCCAGTATATGACGGCAATGGCAACATTACAGGCTTTAGGGGTTGCAATCAGGTTGTTGGAGTCAAGACGAGCGTCTATAACGGACTTACCAAAATTACCGAAAACCCACCAACTACGCCTCCTACCGACTCATCAGAAACTCCTACTCCTACTCCAGAGCCAACTCCAACACCGAATACGCCAGAAGAACCGCCAACACCAAAGAACCAACAAGAAGCCGATATAAACTCTGGCGCAAAACAAGGCATTGTAACTCCAGAAGAACAGAAACGTGAGATTACTGAGGAGCCTGTGGCCGATCAAGACCATGAATACAATCAAGATTCAAATACTTATTACTACATGCCGGCCGAAATAGCCTCCCAGATTGGTTACGATGTAGTTGATAATGGTACATATACCGTTACCGTTGAAACTGCCAAAGATACCGACGAAGCCAACAACTTTGATGCTGGTGCTTCCATCGGTACCGGTGAAACTACCAGCGACGATAAGAGCGCGGATGGGAGTGGAAATACGATTCAAGAAAACCTAGATAGCGCAACGAGCAATCAAGAGGCAAATCCCTCAGGTGATTATAGTCAAGGTTTTTAACATTAATAACATAGAATAAGGAGAACTATGAAACGATTTTTCAGAAACACGAGCGGGGCAATTGCCGCAGTGGCTCTGGCGCTCACTGGCATAAGCGCTGCAAACGCTTGGGGGCCAGAGCGAGCCACCTTCACGATGGAGAAACCTGCATCGTATGTCACCTTTAACTCGATTACAGACAATCAAAGTAGCGAGTCTATTGGCCTTGGCGATGAGCGAAACTTCGTACGTGTTCGTAAGGCCGGAGAAACGACCTTCAGAGATCAAGTCGAAATATCCGATGCGGACGCTAAAAACGGCCAAGAGTTCGAAGTATATGTATTTTATCACAACAATGCCGCTTCGAACTATAAGCTAGCCGCCGAGGATACCAAGGTTTTTGCCTATTTCCCGGGCATTATCTCGGGTAATTCTACCGCTGAAACTGGCGCAAAAATTTCGGCCTCCAATGCTAACCCAACTAGCGTTTGGGATGAAGCTGATTTTATCAATCAATCAAACGTGGGTGTACGTCTAAGATACGTAGAAGATTCCGCAACAATTTATTGGAACGGCGGAAAGACTACAGCTAAAATTGGCGAAGATATGTTTACTACAGGCGCGCTAATCGGCTATTGTACCGAGGGCGAAATAAACTGCACTCTAGACGGCGAAGTCCCTGGCTGCGCTGAATACTCTGGCTATATTATTTATAAAGTCAAAGTTGAACAAGCTTCAATTTATCTTTCAAAGATGGCATCAACCGATGGCGTTAATTATTACGATAATGTCACCGCCAATGTTGGCGATACAATCCATTACAAAGTTGTCGCAAAAAATTTAGGAAGTATTGCTACTACTAAAATAGTCATTAAAGATCAACTAGCCACTGGGCTAGAGGCAACAACAGAAGCCATATTTAAAGATACTGCAACTAGTGGATCTATAAAAACTGAAGCCTTGTCGAGTGATTTCTTTACGCCAATTGGCGCCCAAGCTTACCAATTGAGTGTGGGCGGAGAAGGTTGGTATATTGAATATGACGCTAAAATCACTGACGAAATATTTGAAGGAAAAACTTGTGGGGTTGCAAGAGCAATAAACTCGGTATATATGGACTATGCGCTAGAAGATGGCGGTTATGGTACGCTTGGGAACCAGGCAGCAGTTCTAGTTTCTGCTCCTTGTGAAGAGCCCACTCCGGAAGACTGCACCACTAACCCAAACCTTCCAGGTTGCCAAAATTCCGAGAAGAACTGTAAAACCAACCCCGAAATGGAAGGTTGTCAGGAGCTTCCCAATACTGGTCCGCTAGAAATCGTCCTGGCTATCGTGATTATCGCTGGTATCGGCGGTGGAGGCTACTATCTATACCGCACACAAAAGACTTTAAAAACTGTAGAAAATAGCGTTTCTGGGAAAGACGCCGCAAAAGACACTCCGAATAAAGATTCTGATAATGCCGCTTAGTCTAGGCGGGTGACGCCTGGAGGGGGACCCCCAAAATGTTTGCGCACGCAAAATTTTGGGGGAGGAAAGGCGACAGGACCCGCCTAAAGAAGTTTCAAAGAATACCCTTTTCATTTTTGTTAAAATATGATACAATATACAGAGTTAACAAAGGATTAATATGAAGAAAGCAGTTATCCTCGTAGGCGGGAAGCAATATCTCGTCGAGGAAAAAGAGACCCTACGGGTGGACCTCCTCCCGGAAGGCACTAAAGAGCTCGAAACTGACGCTTTGCTTCTTATTGACGGCGATAAGACCACAGTTGGCACTCCGACAGTAAAAGGCGTGAAAGTTTCAGCAAAAGTTGTCACGCCTGAAGTTAAGGGTGACAAAGTTCGCGTTATCCGCTACAAGGCCAAAAAACGCGTTCATAAAGAAACTGGTCACCGCCAGAAATACAGCGAAATCGAAATCACTAAAATCGGTTAAACTTTAAAAGACGGGTGACGCCTGGAGGGGGACCCCCAAAATGTTTGCACATGCAAAATTTTGGGGGGAGGAAAGGCGGCAGGGCCCGTCTTTTTTTGTGTTTAGCCAAATATGTGGTATAATCTTAAGTATTATGAGTGCGAAGGTAATCTGTGTGACAAATCAAAAAGGCGGCGTAGGCAAGACTACCACCGCAGTAAATCTCAGTTACTATCTCGCCAAAGACAAAAAAAAGACTCTCCTAGTGGATTTCGACCCTCAAGGCAATGCTACTTCTGGCCTCGGTATCGAAAAGACAGATAAAGACACTCTCGGTGTTACCATGACAGAGGTCGTCCTCGGCGCAGCCGGCATGACAGAAGCCATCCGCCCCACCAAGTATAAAAATTTTGATCTTGCACCAGCCACACCAGAGCTCGCTAACGCCGAAGTAGAAATCACCAGCCAACAGAAAAAATTTGTTCGCTTGCGTGACGCTATTCGCACTATAGCAGAGAATTACGACTATGTCATTATAGATCTTCCGCCGTCCTTATCGCTCCTCACCGTTAATGGTATGATTGCGTCCAACTATCTGCTCCTCCCAGTTCAGACTGAATTCTATGCTCTAGAAGGCGTAGCCCAATTACTAGAAAGCATGAAGCTGGTCATGAAACAAGCCAATCCACATCTAAAATTACTCGGTGTGCTCGCCACTATGTACGACAAGCGTACTAGTCTCTCTTCTCAAGTTTACGACGAAATCAAAAAATACTTCAAGCAGCTTACTTTTGGCACCACTATCCCTCGCAATGTTCGCGTAGCCGAAGCCCCGTCTCATGGTGTGCCAGTCGGCGCATACGATAAGTTCAGTAAAGGCGCCAAAGCCTACAAAGAATTCACCAAAGAAGTATTAGAAAGGACAAAATAAACATGGCCAAAGGTTTAGGTAGAGGATTTGAAAGCCTTATCCCCACCGAATTAATAGACGAAGAATTTGATATCACCGCCGCCGAAGATAAAAAAGGCAGCGAATTAAAAGAACTTAAACTTACCGACATCATCCGGGATGAGGATCAGCCTCGCCACGAGTTTAGCCAGGAAGCTATCGAAGCTCTTGCCGCTTCTATCAAAGAGCATGGCGTGCTCCAGCCTATCGTCGTCACCAAAGAAGACGGCAAATATAAAATCGTCGCCGGCGAACGCCGCTGGCGCGCCAGTAAAATCGCCGGCCTAGATAAAATCCCCGCCATCATCCGCACTCTAGATAGTCAAAACCGCCTAGAGCTTTCCATTATCGAAAACGCCCAGCGTGAGGATCTCAACGCTATAGAGCTTGCCACCGCCTACGCCAAGCTCAAAACTCAGTTCAATCTTTCTTCCAAAGATATTGCTGCCAAGGTAGGGAAAAGCGAAGCCTCCGTGCAAAATACTATGCGCCTGCTCAATCTTCCAGATGACGTTAAGAAAATCATGGTAAAAGAGAAATTATCCGAAGGTGTGATGCGCCCGCTTGTCTCTGCTGACGAAAAGACAGTAAAGAAAGTCTTGCCAAAGATTATCAAAGAAGGCTGGACCGCCCGCAAGGTAGAACGTTACTTCGCTGAGAATAAGAAAAAATCCAGCACCGCCGCCATCAAGCGCGATGCTTACCGTAAGGAAGAAGATGCTTTAAGCGCCAAGTATAATTCCGTGGCTCGCATCACTGGCCGCAGTCTTACCTTCCGCTGCAAAACTGAAGATGACTTAAAAGCCTTGATTAAAGCTTTATCTAAATAATTATTATCCACCGCAAATATTTAACTGTGGTATAATTAAAGTGCTACAGTTAAATATTTTTAATAAACCAAACGTTTTTAATAGTTGGTGTTCATGCGAATAGATGGCGCCGTAAGGATGTCAACGTGTGAATACCGTTTGGTTATGAAAATGTTTGGCTGTAGCACCTTGCGGTGCCATTTTTTGTATACGCCTTTCATATATTACAAAGATGGCACCGCAACCGAATAAATATAACAAAGGTTTAAGCAATGCGGAAATATAAACAGCATATATTATATATAGCAATAATAAATATATTAAGTTTAATATGTGCGAATAATATTTCTGCCCTAAGCTATTCTGCTGACGTTGGCGTTAGCTTTACCTTTAATCCCACTATTTCAATCTCTTTGTCTAGCAGTAATCTAGATATATCCAATTTAGTGCCTGGGAATACTTTAGATAGTAATAGCATTAATGTTTCCGTATCTAGTAATAATGCTAATGGATATACAATGCTTGCAACGGTAGGCAATGCAGAACACAGTAATACCAATTTAAATCATAGTAATAACGCAAATACTTTTAGTAGTATATCCACTAATGCAAATCTAGCCAGTTTAACTACTGATAATACTTGGGGATATAGCTATTCAGCAGATAGTGGTTCTTCTTGGTCTAATTATAATGGCTTATCGTTATATAGCGATACTGGTACTACCTTGATTAATGAGTTAGGTCCTGCCGAAAGTGATATAGATTTTAAAATAGCAGCTAAAGCATCAAGTACTCAAGCTAGTGGCACCTATAGCAATGTAATTAATTTTATAGCAATTACTAGACCAAACCCAGTAAGCTTAGAAGATGCTTACAATTCATACTATTTGTCTACTGGTAAGACTAAACATAATGGATATTATGTGATGCAAGATATGAATTCTACTATTTGTAACAATGTAGAACTATTAGATAGTGAATTACAGGTAATAGATATACGAGATGATAAAGTTTATTGGATAGCAAAACTTAGGGACGGGAATTGTTGGATGACGCAGAACTTGGATTTAGATATAGACGAAACCAAAACCTATACACACTGGGATACGGATTTGGGTTGGGCTACGTTAAACGAAAATGAAACTTGGCAACCGATGGAGGGGCATTCTACTATTGATTTCATAAGCAATGCTAATACAATAGAGAACTGGGTAGATAGTGCTACTGAGCCATACTCGGCTAATCCGGGAAATGTCTATTACTATACATCCAACTCTGATAGTAATGATATAAAATATACTTCTCTACAGGACTGTCAAGCCACCAGGCACACAGATTGTGAACACTACCATGCTGGGAATTATTACAACTTAACGGCTGCGGTGGCAAGCAACAACAGTAGTTCAATTGCGAAAAATACCCCGGATTCTTCTATATGTTCAGCAGGATGGAGATTGCCAAATGTGCCAACAAACGACTTTGCAAATTTGTTAATAAGCTATAAAATTATTAGTGATATATCCTCTTCTAGCTACGAAGAAAATGGGCTTAGAAATATCCGAAATTTACCACTATATTTTACGCGCTCTGGCAATATTTGGGCTAGAAATTATAGCGCTACATCAAGCGGTTGGTATAGATCTGGCACTATTTACAATGCCGGTACCGCAAGATATTTTGAATTCGGAAGAACATATGTCCGTCCAATCGATAATGGGTCCCGGGTTATCGGGATGTTTATTCGGTGCCTGGCAAGATAGTTCTTCGGCAACTGGTTGCGTGCTATAATAAAACTATGAAACCCACCGAATCCAAAAAATCTTCCGACCGTCTAAACCACGCTATAGATGTGGCCAAAAAAGCTCACGAAGGCCAGCTCCGCAAAACCGGCGAGCCCTACATCATTCATCCTTTAGCTGTGAAAAAAATCCTCGAAGAATGGGGAATGGATGAAGATACTGTGATAGCTGGCGTATTGCATGACACCGTAGAAGATACCAGTCTTACTCTAGACAATATCCGCAAAGAATTTGGCGAATCCGTAGCCTTTTTGGTAGACGGTGTTACCAAGCTTTCTACTGCCCGTACTGGCATGCGTGATATCGATACCTATCTCCCTGCCACTAAAGATAACTTCCTTCGTCTCATGATTGCCCTAGGCGACGATATCCGCGTGCTAATCATCAAGTTGGCAGACCGCTTGCATAATATCCGCACCCTTTCCGCCCTCCCACCAGACAAACAAAAAAAGATCGCTAAAGAAACTCTCGAAATTTTTGCCCCGCTAGCGGACAGGCTTAATATGGGACAACTCCGTGTAGAACTTGCTGACCTTTCTTTTAAATATGTAGATCCTAAGCGTTTTAATGAACTCAGCACTTTGATTAAGAAATATAATAAATCCGCCGAAAAATCTCTCCAAAAGATAGAAACCGAAATCAGCGCCGCACTTAAAAAGGAAAAAATCAAGTTTGAGCTCTCTGGTCGCGTGAAGTCAGTTTACTCCCTTCACAAAAAGCTCGCCAAGCATAACCAAAACATCAATGAGATTTACGATCTTACTGCGCTCCGTATCATTGTGGATGATATTACGGATTGTTATCTGGCGCTTGGTGTAATTCACTCACTTTATACCCCTATGAACGGCCGCATCAAAGATTATATCGCTATGCCTAAGCAAAACGGCTACCAATCTCTCCATACTACCGTAATTACCAAAGACAAACACATTGTAGAATTTCAGATTCGCACTCGCGAAATGCACGAGTACGCCGAACGTGGTCTTGCTGCTAGCTTCTACTATAACGAACAGAAACTTACGGAAAACTACAAAAAAGGGAAGATAGAACATTTGCCTACTAATCTTCTTTGGATTACCGAACTCCAGATGACCGCCGCCAAACTCCGCGAGGGCAAAAAAGTGGACTTAAAGAAGCTCAAACTAAACCTCTTTGCCGATAAAATCTTCGTCTACACTCCCAAGGGTGATATTATAGATTTGCCTACCGGCGCCTTACCACTAGATTTTGCTTACCGCCTTCACTCTGAAATTGGCGATCACGTAGTGGGTGTAAAAATCAACGGCAAGATGAGTAATTTGAACAAAAAATTAGAACAGGGCGATATCGTAGAAATCCTCACCTCTAAAAACCAGACGCCCAAGACCTCATGGCTAGACCGCATCATCACCTCACACGCCCGTCAAAAACTTCTCCACCGTCTCAACCGCTCTGATAGATCCGCCCCTGCCGAGCCCAAGAAAAGACGCAAAACCAGAAATAAATAATTTATTCAAGCTTTATGAAGAGTATCATTAATCTACCAGATCTAGATGCTATTGCCTATACCCCACATCCGCAAGTCCAGGAATTTTTTAATCTGTTAGAACCAAATCCTCCAGCTTGGCTTTCTGAATATATTAATACACCCGAAATGTTGCATCAACAGCATATCAGTGCTACTTGTGGCACTATTTACTCTGATCTTTTTGAGTCAGACTTTTTCTATTCTAATCTAGATCATTCCGTTGGTGTAGCTCTTATTGTCTGGCACTTTACCTACGACAAAAAGCAGACTCTAGCCGGCCTATTTCACGATATCGCTACACCCGCTTTTAAACATTGTGTGGATTTTATGAACGGTGACTATATGACGCAAGAAAGCACCGAAGAGCTTACTACTCAAATCATCGAAAATTCACCAGAAATTACCACTTTGCTTGAACGCGATAAAATTAAAGTTTCCGAAGTAGACAACTACCATCTCTATCCTATTGCCGATAACGATATACCGTGTCTTAGTGCGGACCGCCTAGAATATTTCCTGGCTCATGGCCTCTTTACTTATCGGGCCATCAATTTTGATCAGGCTAAAATGTTCTATCAAGATATTGAAGTTGAAAAAGATAAACAAGGTGTACTAGAACTTGGGTTTAAGACTAGAAAAATTGCGCGAGATTTTATTCGGAATGCTTGCACATTGTCGACTATTTTCCATGAAAATCGCACGCGATTTTCATTACAATTTTTGGCAGATATTCTAAAGAAATTAAATACTGCCGGATATATTGGCAAGACAGATTTATACAAATTAAAAGAAAGCGAAATTGTGGACATTATCAAACATTCCAAATATGCCAATGCATTCGATCAATGGCGCAATGCCAAATCTATAAAAGTTTCAGATGCTCAACCAGAGAATACATATTCCATCCACCACCCAGCTAAAGTCCGCTATGTTGACCCGCTTTGCCAGGGAACTAGAATGTCCGAATCTTGTCAACTCGCCAAACAAATGATTGACAAAAACCTCTCTTATGATATGAGTAAGTATGTATATCTAGATAATGTGCTAATCTAGAATTGATACCACCATCAACCTAGATAAGAAATATCCGCGCCTAAAGGCACGGATATTTCTTATGGAGCCGATGGCAGGGATCGAACCTGTGACCTGCTCGTTACGAATGAGCTGCTCTACCAACTGAGCTACATCGGCACCCCTTGTCGCGTTTGCCATTCGGTAAAGCGACAAGCGTGCTAGAAAACTAACACTTCCCAAATTATATCACATTTATGATATAATTAGAACAACTAAGGAGAAAACTATGTCTAAGGTGGAAGTCATTAAACGCCCGATAGAAAAAATCAGCTGGAGCCTCAAGAAATCCGCATGGTCTGCAGCTATTGAGTCTATCGTTATTATGATTTTTGGCATCCTACTAGTGGCTTGGCCAGATGTCACTATCATTGTGGCGGCTAATATCCTAGGCGCAATCTTCATCATTAGCGGAATTTACCAGATCATTAATTATTTTGTCGTTAAAGGCCAGAATGACTTTTTCAACAACGGGCTTCTATCTGGCACTGTAGCTCTCCTTGTAGGTATCGCTGCTATTGTTATTGGCGAAGATATCGCTGGTATTTTCCGTATTATCATCGGTATCTGGATGATTTACGAATCATTAGTTCGCGTCAACACCGCCATCAAACTTCATTCTACCGGTATTAAGGTCTGGAGCTATATTCTAATCATCGCGCTAGTTATGCTTGCGTTAGGCATATTTGTCACCTTTAATGCTGGCGCCGTAGTACAGCTCATCGGTTGGATGATGATAATTACTGGCATCATCGGCATCATCAGCGACGCTATGTTTATTCAACAAGTTAACACCGTAGTAGAAAAACTTACCAAATAACCATGAAAACTTTCAAAGAAGATTTTGTTAAAATATATCATACTGAACGCGGCATTTTGATCTTAATGATTATTAATCTATTACTGGCTATTGCGCTACTAGTTTTTTCTTTAATTAATCTTAACCCCAATAGTGCCGTAGTAAAGGTTGGATATGGTGATATTGGGGGGTATCGTGATGGTTCTTGGGCAGATATGCTCGCTTTTCCGCTTTTAGCTATCGTCTTTGGTATATTGCATAATCTTCTTGCTCTAAGGATTTTTCATAAACGTGGCGGTGGTATGACCAAGTTTTTCCTTATCACTACCACAGCCCTAATCACTGGCACTGGCCTAGTGCTAATTCGCTTGCTCGGAGAAGGTTAATTAATGCGTAAAAATCTAGAAATACCACAGGGTAAACGCACCAAACTCTATCGTTTTCTAGAGATTTTACCAGGTGCCCTCTCTTACGGTGCAATAATTTTATTATTCATTTTGTCATGGTTGGACCCCGTGTTAGGCTCAATTTATTTATTCATCCTAATTGCTAGCACCTTAGTTAAGGCTGTAGGTATTGCTTATCGCACCATCCAGGGCTACGAAGTTATCAAGCGTGCGGGTAGGGTAGATTGGCGTAAACGCGTAGAAGATCTTGCTACTCCGCACGATGCCTACGAGCGTCTCTGTAATGACAATAATAAGAGTTATCATTTTGAAGAGCATCTAGAAAACCTTAAGATGATGACTGCTATGGGCAAGGAATATCCGAACCCTAACAAAATTTATCACGTAGTAATCATGACCGCCTACAACGAAGGCGAGGAGGTCCTTGGTCCATCTATTGAAGCCGTCAAAGACACCACTTTCCCCAATGACCATATCATTTTTACTTTAGCTTACGAAGCTAGGGGTGGGGAAGAAATAGAACAAACCGCCATGCGCCTCAAGGCTAAATATAAAGATACTTTCCGTGAGTTTATGCTGGTAAAACATCCAGATAATTCGCCGGGCGAAGTCATTGGTAAAGGTCCCAACCTCACCTATGCCGGCAAGGCAGTTGCTAAATACGTGGAGGCCAAGCATTTGCCAATAGAAAATATCATAGTTACTTCACTAGATAGCGATAATCATATGGCGCCTAAATATCTAGACTCCGTCGCTTATGAATTCATCACTCACCCCAATCGTCAGCGTCTTAGTTACCAGCCAGTATCATTATTTATGAATAATATTTGGGATGCTCCGGCGCCATCTCGTGTGATTGCTGTATCCAACTCTTTCTTTAATGTGATTTCTACTATGCGGCCGCACGTTTTGCGCAACTTTGCTTCACATTCGCAGCCTCTACAAGCCTTAGAAGCTATGGATTTCTGGAGCAAGCGCACTATCGTAGAGGATGGCCATCAATACTGGCGTAGCCTATTCTTCTTTTCTGGAGATTATTCTGTGCTTCCTATTCGTATACCTATTTACCAGGATGCCGTCATAGACGATAGCCTCTGGAAGACAATTAAGGCCCAATTTATCCAAGTGCGTCGCTGGGATTACGGTGCTAGCGATGTAGCCTATGTAGGTTCTAAGCTATTTGTCAAAAAAGAACAACGCCTCATGCCATTTTGGCAACTTTTCCCTAAATTTTGGCGCTTATTAGACGGCCACGTTACTTTAGCAATCATGGCACCTATTGTTGCCTTTGGTGGCTGGGTACCTATGATTATGAACTTATCTGCTCATACTATGGTAGGGTATAATCTTCCAAATATCGTAAGCGTGGTAGAGACTTTTGCAGCTGCCGGGCTTATTGTTACCGTGCTGATTTCTTTCCGTATGCTACCAAAACGCCCTGCCAAGTACCGTAAGAGCCGCAATATTTCTATGCTCTTGCAGTGGATTTTAATGCCTGTTACATCTATATTGTATCAATCTATCGCCGCGTTTTATTCGCAGACCAGACTCATGTTGGGTCTCTACATGGAAAAATTTGACGTCACCAAGAAAGTCGTCAAAAAATAAGTTGTACATATTCTGTACAGAATAGGGAATTATAGTTCTTATTTTTTTGCTTGTTTTTCTGCTGGCGTGGTATAATAGAGATGTCTTAATTCATCAATTATAAATACTAGTACTTTTAGTATCATCTTAAGCTTAAGTGTAAACGGCACCGTAAGGTTTTCGTCGCTTAGGCTAAGGTAATACTAGTATAAGTTGATGGATTAAGACACCCCTTGCGGTGCCATTTTTGTTAATCCCCATTAATATAGTGGCACCACATGGGGGAGTAGTAGTAATCATATATATAAATGAGGTAAAAGATGGGCCACAAAGTAAAACAATCTTTAATGAGTAGTAGAATAGATTTCTTCTACTATGCTTTCCGTAATGTACTTTTCGTTAGCGTTCCGTTAGTCATTATTTCAACCATTATCTTATCATTACCTCATAGTTCTGCCACAAGCTCAGGTAGTGGTACAGATAACCTCACTATCTCTATCTCTTCTGCCTGTACATTAAGTAGTGTGATAGATAGTGAACATAATACTAATACCAATGTAGGTACATATACTTCTGATATAGGAAAGACTACCATTACTACACTATGTAATGATGGTAATGGGTATAGTGTATATGCAGTAGGATATAGTAATAATGAGGAAGGTAATAATAAATTAATCAACTATGAATACCCACAATATAGTATAGATACAGGATTAGCAACAAGTGGCCTTACCTCACAATGGGCTATGAAGTTAAACAATATACCAGATGATCCTTCCCCCACTCCTCCTACTATAGAAAGTGACTATAATAATACATATGGTATAGTACCAAACTATTGGATTAAAGTAGCTTCTAGATCTAGTGGTACTACCGATATGTCTCAAGGTTCTAGTTTTACTACTACCTATGCCGTATATGCTAGTTCTTCTCAGTTTGCTGGGACTTATTTAGGACAAGTGAAATACATATTGCTACACCCTGCTTCACCATCACCACCGCATTTCTATTACATGCAAGATGTGGAGGAATGGAAAAATACTCTAGCATTAGAAGAAAGTGTGCAAGCTATAGATATGCGAGATGGTAAGAAATACTGGGTAACCAAACTTAAAGATGGAAATATCTGGATGACACAGAATCTAGACTTAGATATAGGCGGTACCAATACAGCCCCACTTAACTCCAATAATACGGACATTAGCACCACCGCATCCGGTAGTGGTATCTATGCGGATGGCTATACTGAACAAGACGGTGTCTGGACTTGGAATCCAGCCTCTACTGCTATTACTTCTAACTACTACATTTCTAACACTTCTGTTAAACCATCAGCTTGGCCAACCAACGATTATGCTACCCCATACTCGGCCGAAGGCGGTGACACTTATTACTATACCTCCAATAACACTAATGACGACACAAGATATAATTCACTGCAAGATTGCAAAAACGCTAGCCACACAGAAGATGAATGTAAACGTTACTTTGCAGGTAACTATTATAACTGGTCTGCTGCTATCGCCTCTAATAACTCTACTAATATAAGTACTACCGGAACCATAACCTCTAACTCTATCTGCCCTAAAGGTTGGCGTCTACCCAATGCTTCTCAAACAGATAATGTTAACAATGAATTTGGTAGGATGTTATATCAATCTGAAATAACTGCTAAAGTATCTGCCGGTAACGATTCTGTAGGTTACGCGACGGGTGGTTTTAACAAATTACGTTCTAATCCATACTACTTTGTGCGGTCTGGACATATCAGTGGCAGTACCCTGGACCATCCCGGCGTCTACGGCTACTACTGGTCTAGTACGGTTAGCAGTAGTACCGACGCTTACCGCCTGACCTTTAATGGTACTGATGTCTACCCGGCCCGTAACGGCTACAGGTATTTCGGGTGGTCTGTACGCTGTGTTGCCAGATAATTTCCCACATTTCTCAAAAATATGATATAATATAAGAGCGGGTGATTAGCTCAGTTGGCTAGAGCGTCTCGTTTACACCGAGAAGGTCGGGGGTTCGAGCCCCTCATCACCCACCAGAAATTGAAGAAAGAGCCACAGGCTCTTTATTTAATTTCTGATAGATGTAGGCTCGAGCCCGGGGTTCGCACCGAGCAAAGCGAGGTTCCTCCGCCCCTCATCACCCACCAGTAAAACAAACCCCCGTAGGGGTTTATTTTTTTGTCCTCAGGATTAAATCACTGTTAAATTAATTAAAATATGTAGTCTCCAATCTTATGGCAGTATTGCGATGCTTTCTTTGCCTCTGAACTTCTTTTTCTTTTTCTAAGAATTCTGTGGTTCCTTCGGTTAAATAACTCAGCTCTGTTGCCAAACGGGCTATTTGGCTTTCATGTCCTTCTATATAGCTATCGATAGTCGGTCTGAAATCTTCCTTCTTTATGGCATGTGGCGTTTGATAATTATGAGCAGCATCATATATACCCATTATAGAATCAAACACTTCAGCGTCTTGTCTAGCTTCCTCTAAGATGATTTCGGCATTTGCGGTTGCAACACTCGGAAGTCTTTCGCCGTCATTGGTGAGTCTAATCAGGCCATCTTCGTCTATATGGCCATTGAACATCGTTGCATCCACACCTTGTTCAGCCTGCTCAATTTTATTTGCTAATATATTCCGCATACCATCAGGAGAAAAATAATTAGGATCACGTCGTGCTGTTTCGGATTCTAGTAACCCTAGTAAATTGAACGTGGCGCTATAATTCTTAAACGTTTCATCTATATCTTTCTGGGCGGCGCCATCGCTATTAAGCAAATCATTTAGTTTAACATACAAGCCATGATGCTCGCGTTGCAGGGAATCGATAATATTGTCGTCGCCATCATTATTGCCCATTTCTTCCAAAATAGTCTGTTGGCGTTCTATGAAATCTAATTGAGTTCTCTTACGATTGACTTCGCTACTATCACCATAATGCATTGCCTCTTCAAGCTCTGTTTTTGTATTGAGTACACCATTTTCTAGAATACCACCTAGCCACTTACACTTGCCTTCGTTATCTAGGATATCAATCTTATCAACATTCCTATACTCTACACCATCAAAGGTATAACTATCTTTTTCCGGAACTTCCACCTCGCCCTCTCTAGAAGATCTAACTTCTTCTGCCATCTCTAGCCACGGATTACTTTCTCCTCCAGCATCCTTCTCGTTGCTAGTATTTATTTCTCCGGTATTGTTCAATAAAAATGCCTCACTTTCCATCATATAAGCTAATTATAGCACATAACCCATATATTGAGAGATTAGTGAAAATGCTAACACATCTGTCTTTTACTTAGTATTTTTTCTGCATAGCCCCCACGCCGCAATTGCTCCTACAAAATTACCTGCTGCGCACAATAAAATTGTCCAACTGAAATCTGCTGCTACGCCCATCGTGATAACGTTAGCGATGGAATGTTGAAATCCGCAAAAGATAAACAATGGCACGCCCAACAAAATCCCAAGCTTCGTGCCACGCCTATATAATTCTACCGCTAGATACATAATTATCCCGCACATTGCAGATTTTAAGAAAAAATCTAGACCTATATCCCAGCTTGCTACTTTGGCTTCTGCTACGCTTACGATTGCTGTATCGAGCAGGCTGAAAATCACGCCAAACGCATATCCATATATTAAATTTACCACTAAAATTATTATCAAATCCCAAACCTTAATCCTGTCTTCTACTAAGAAGCCGCATTTTCCGGTAAAGAGATTAAGCCCCAATACGCACACCCCTAGCAAACCAAAAGCAAACAAAAATGGCCCCAGTGGCTCACCTATTTTTAATAGTATAAAATCACCTAGCCCTATTAATAAACTTGCTCCGACAGATAAACGCACCAAATCTAAATAATACCAAAATTTTTTCATATCTCCTCCAATTTATTCAATTATACTAAAAGCTTAATCGTATTCAAAACATAAGCGTTTTAATGTTATAAATTTTTTATGCAACATTTGTCGCATAAAAAATAAAAACCTAAATTGACAATATCATTTTCATGATAAAATTTGCGCAAAAGAAGGAGCGTTTTTTAATGCTTAAAGTTGTAGTTTTTGATAGTGGTTACGGCGGCGAGTTGTTCGCGGACTATTTGCAGGAAAACTTACCAATCCTTCAGGTTGTCCGAGTGATAGATTGGCGACACTCCAATATAATTAACACAAAATATAAAGAAGCACGCAAAAACACCGAAACAGCCCTCCTTCCTTACATAAACAAAGTAGACCTTATTATCTTTGCAAACTGCCTCCTATCTGTTACTAGCCTTAAGTATTTTAAACGCAAATATCCTCACCAAAAGTTCGTTGGTATGGAATTTCCCAAGCTAAAAACATCAAGCGAAAGGGAAGCATTGGTCCTCACAACGAAGGCTATCACTAAGACAATCAATTATTATAATTATCTTTTTCGTCTCAAACGCAGGACGAAAACCATAATCCTAGACGCTTGGCCAGATATGATAGATAACGGCGAGCTTGAAAGGTGTGAAATTCTTAATACTGTCAAAAACTTCGCCGCTAGGGAAAAAATTATACCAAACGACATTATTCTGACTTGTACGCATTTTAGTGAAATTAAGCCAGAATTGCGCTCCTGCTTTAGTGGCCGGGTCAAAATTCATGATGGGTTTAGGGACACCCTGCATAAAACTTGCAATGCGTTGCGGCTCCGTGGCGGCGCCGGCAAGAAATAACCGTAAAATGTGACACCTGTTGAATTTTTCCTCTCTATAAACTATAATATACTAGTAAAATATAGAAAGGATAAAGCATGGAAAATCTAGAAAAAATGAGACATACTCTAAGCCACGTGCTTGCTGCCGCGGTACAGGAGCTTTATCCTACAACAACATTTGGCATTGGTCCGGCTATAGATAATGGTTTTTATTATGACATTGATTTCGGTGACACCAAAATTTCCGATACGGACCTACCAAAAATAGAGAAAAAAATGCGTGGTATCATTGCTCGTAAACTACCGATGACGAAACGCATAGTATCTAAAGAAGAAGCTTTAAACTGGGCACACAAAAACAATCAGACCTATAAAATTGAGCTAATAGAAGATTTACCAGACGGTGAAGAAATTTCTTTTTACGACCTTGGCGATATCTTTACAGATCTTTGCAAAGGTCCACACGCAGAAAATACTTCCGAACTCGGAGCTTTTAAGCTTGTCCGCATCGCCGGCGCCTATTGGCGTGGGGATGAGAAAAGGGAAATGCTCACTCGCATCTATGGCGTAGCATTTGCCACTGAGGAAGAATTGCAAGAGTATCTTAAAAAACAAGAAGAGGCTAAAGCTCGCGACCACCGCAAGCTTGGCAAAGAGCTAGATTTGTTCTGTTTCTCAGATTTAGTCGGTTCGGGTCTACCGTTATTTACTCCGCGCGGCACTGTTTTACGCGATTTACTTAATGAATTTACTCAGAGTTATCGCTTGAAAAATGGCTATAAAAAAGTTTGTATTCCACACATTGCTAACGTAGACTTATACAAAACTTCTGGCCATTACGAAAAGTTTCCAGAAATGCTACAATTTGTTTCGCAAGAAAGTGGGGATCATCTAGCCATTAAGCCCGTATCTTGTCCGCACCACTCACAGATTTTTGCTAGTTCACCGCGCTCTTACAAAGATTTACCTATCAAATACCTAGAAACCACTATGGTTTACCGTGATGAGCGTAAAGGTGAGTTGGGTGGTCTCTCTCGCGTGCGTGCTATTACCCAGGATGATTCTCATGTTTTCTGTACCGAGGATCAAGTTGGCGATATCTTTGGTGAACTCATCGCAGCCGCGAAAGATTTGTATAAGAAAATTGACATGAAACTCAAGCTTCGCCTGTCCTTCCGTGACGACGGTGATGGCTATATCGGCACCCCAGAGATGTGGCAGAAAGCTGAAAATGCTATCCAAGAGATGGCGGATAAATTTGAGATGGATTATTTTATCGGCGAAGGCGAAGCAGCTATGTACGGCCCCAAGATGGATTTTATGGCGGTAGATGCTCTTGGTCGTGAGTGGCAGCTTGCCACCGTGCAACTAGACTATGCTATGCCGGTCCGTTTCCATCTAGAATACACCGATGCAGACGGCTCCAAAAAGACGCCTATTATGATTCACTGCGCACTTATTGGCTCAATTGAGCGCTTTATGAGTGTATACTTGGAGCACACCGCCGGATGGTTGCCAATGTGGTGCGCGCCTGAGAATGTCCGCATACTTACTGTGAACGATCAAGTTGCAGATTACGTAGGTAAAATCACTGATATTCTAGACCAAACAGAATTGTCAAATCCACTACCACATAACAAAATTCGTTACACAGTGGATGATTCTGCTGACTCTCTTGGCAAAAAAATCCGCCGCGCTACCGGTATGAAGATCCCGTGTGTGATTATCGTCGGGCCAAAAGATGTGGAAAGCAATATGATTTCAGTACGTCTGCGGGATAGGGAAGAAAAAACAGAATTAGACAATTTAGCAGAATTCTTGAAGGAATTAAAATAGTGACTACATCGACGGGTGACGGCTGGAGGGGGACCCCCAAAATGTTTGCTGAGCAAAATTTTGGGGGAGGAAAAGCCGGCAGGACCCGTCGAGACGTTAGCGCTATTATAATTCTTGGTCCTACTGGCTCTGGTAAAACCGGTGTTTCTATTGAAATCGCCAAATCCATTGGCGGTGAGATTATCTCTGCTGATAGCCGTGCTATTTATAAAGGTATGGATATTGGCACGGCAAAACCAACCATAGAAGAAATGGATGAAGTTCCTCATTATGGCATAGATCTCGTAGAACCGGGCGAAAGATTCACCGTGGCCGATTGGAAGCAGCATGCTGAAGCAAAAATTGCTGACATTAAGGCGCGCGGCAAAGTCCCGATTATTGCCGGCGGCACTGGACTATATATTGACGCACTTATTTATGACTATCATTTCAAAGGCCCCACTGGCGCCAAAATTGGTGATTTTGAACAAAAAAGTTGTTCAGACAGAACAGAGGTAAAAGGTGATTTTTTAATCATAGGCATCAAATGGCCTACAGAGGTACTGCGAGAACGCCTTAAGAAACGTATAGATATAATGTTCTCGCCGGAGCTATACGCAGAAACGGAGAAATTAGTTCAAACATATGGCTGGGGCAGCCAAGCCATGAAGAGCGATATTTACGAATATGCGTATAAATATTTAGAAGGTGAACTAACGTTAGACGAAGCAAAAGAACAATGTTTTTATGAAGATTGGCACCTGGCAAAACGTCAAATGACGTGGTTTAAACGTAATAAACAAATAATTTGGCTCAACCTTGAAGAAATTTATCCATTTGTGCTAAAATATATACATAATGAGCAAAGAAACTAACACGCCAACAGAAAAATTATTCGGATCCAAAACTCGCGCTAAGCTTTTGAAACTATTTTTTGAGAATCCAGAAAAAAGTTTTTACGTTCGTGAAATGACCAGGGTGATAGACGAGCAGATTAATTCCGTCCGTAGGGAATTATTAAACCTTGAAGGTATCGGTATTATTAAAAACGAGACTTTCGATAATAAAGTTTATTACTCAGCTAACAGCAAACATCCGTTCTATCGCCCGATGATTGACATTTTTTCTAAAAAAATTGATACAGTTCGCGATAAAGATATTAAAGAAACTACCTGGGAAGGCTATTGTCGCCCAGTTAAGAATTATCTTAAAGGCCTAGTTGTAACTAATCGTTTGCCCGGGCAGGATGGTGTAGACCTTTTAATTATCGGCAACGACAAGACAAAAAAACTTACTCGTTGGGCTGAAGTGGTTGAAAAGAAACAAGGTAAGCCACTGAATTATGTTATTATGTCTCCAGATGATTTTTCTTACCGTAAAAATGTTCGCGACCGTTTCGTGATGGAAATCCTAGAAATGGAGATTTCCGAAATTATTGATCCTGAAAAACTAATTAAAGAATAGGAGTAAAGATGTTTGAGATAGAAAGCAAAACCCCAGACGAAATCACTATTATCACCAAAAAGACCACCATCAAATTCAATATCGCCGATGCAATAATTGATGCAGGTCTTGCAGTCGGCAAAATCTCTGGTCCTGGCGAATTTGAAATTGGCGATGCTACTATTCGCGGTATCGCCACTGAAAGCGGCAAGACTATCTATGACGTAGAGGTTGGCGGCGTCCATACTGGTATTATTGGTGGTATAGAAGAAAACCTAGATGACATTGTGGCGGATATTTTGTGCACTTCCTCCGTCCGTGCTATTCGTGAAATCGAACCAAAGCTTATAATTTCTATGGGCAACGTAGATGGCATGGTAGCAGATCTCAAACTTACCGCCCGCACCGAGAAAAAACTCAAAGTTAAAAACTTAGACAGTTTGCCAGCTACCAAAGAAGTGGTGGTTTTGAATTAAAATGAGATTAGACTTTCTCAATGTAGTCATCATACTTTGTATAGTATTAGGCTCTGTAATATTGCATGAGCTTTCACATGGGATTGTCGCCTATTGGCTAGGGGATCATACGGCTAAGGATGCCGGCCGTCTCACCTTTAATCCCATCAAGCACATAGATCCCTATATGTCTATCTTGGTGCCAGTAGTATTATATATGCTGGGTGCACCAGTATTTGGCGGGGCTAAGCCGGTACCAGTAGATTATCGTAAACTCAAATGGCACGAATGGGGTATGGCCTTAGTAGCCGCCGCGGGCCCGTTTACAAACTTTTTTCTCGCTTTGGTGTTTTTCTTAATTGGCCATTTTTCTGGCCTGATTTATGGCGGCAGTGGAGAATTGTGGCAGTTTATTTTTACGGAAATTATCTATATTAATCTTGGTTTTATGATTTTTAATCTTATACCCATTCCGCCATTGGATGGTTCCAGGGTGCTTTATGCTATTTCTCCAGACGGTTTTCGCGCAGTACTGGCTAATATCGAACGCTACGGCATTATTATTGTCTATCTATTGATCATTTTCTTTGGCGAGGTTTTTTCGCATATCATGGTAAATGGCATGAACGGCATAATTAATTTCTTTTATTTTATAGTCGGTCAATAAACCTAAATAATTCCAACGGAATTATTTAGGCAGAAACAAAATTTGAAATGGGATTCACTCCTATTTCAAATTTATACTAGTTTCTTTTGCTAGACTTTTCTTTATCTAAAGAAAAGTCCAATGTATGATATAATTAAATTAGCCTTACTGGCGACATGATTTTCCTGAATAATCATGTTTTAGGGATTTCGTGGCTTACACCCGTGGGTGTATCGCATAAGATTTTACCCACCTTGTATATATTACGGGGAAAACAGGCTAGTGAGGCTTTTATGATAAGAGGTGGGATGAAACAAAGAATTCGCGTAGTTGGTTTAATCAAAAACGAAGAGGGGGTATTAGTTTTTAAACGTAGCCGAGGCCGCAGCGACGCCCCGGTTTTTTGGGAATTACCTACTGGCAAAATTAAATTTGGCGAACAACCAGAAGAGGCCATGGCACGTTCTCTTACAGAATACACTGGGTTGGACGCTTCATCGGTAAAACTAAAAGACGTTATTACATTTCTTGCTCCGGAAGGTTCTAGTCAGCTTAGCAATCTATATATTATATATAATCTAGAAATTAATAACCCCATCAAACCTACCCCGCGTGATAGATATACGGGCTATAAATTTGTCAAAGATTTTGCCAACTCCAGCATCCACCTCAATGAAACCAGTATGTCGGTGCTAGAGATAGAGGAAGGGAAAGTTGCCCCAGGTCACAGTTCTCCGCGCGACACTGCTAATAGTATCACGATAAATGTAGATGGGGCATCGCGTGGCAACCCTGGCCCATCTGGTATTGGCTATTGTATTCACGATAGCAGTGGCAAAATCACCGAGCGTAAAGGTGAATTTATCGGCTTTGCTACTTCGCGCATGGCGGAATATTGTGCCATGAGAAAGGGTATAGAGCGCGCTATTGAGCTAGGTTATAAATCTGTTCGCTTCATTTCAGACAGTTTAATGGTGGTTAATCAGCTAAATGGTATTTTTCATGTTAAAAATCGTGACATCGCGCCAGTCTATCAAGACATTCAAAGCAAACTCAATAATTTTGACGCTATATCTTTCACACATGTTCCGCGTAACAAAAATATGATTGCTGATTCCGAGGCTAATGCTGCTATTGACGAAATTTTACAGAGAACTTAGTATTGACGAGTGACGGCTGGAGGGGTCCCAAAATGTTTGTTGAGCAATTTTTTTTGGGGGGGAAAAAGCCGGCAGGACCCGTCGAGAATTTCGGTTTTTTCTAAATTATGATATAATACAGGGGAGCCTGAAAGGCGACCGCTTTTTATAAGAGGAAAGTCCGGGCAACATAGAGCAGGGTAGTCGCTAACAGCGACCGTCCGTAAGGATAGGGAAAGTACCACAGAAACAATACCGCCTTCTTCGGAAGGTAAGGGTGAAAAGAGTGAGGCAAGAGCTCACAGCGCGCTGTAGCGATACGGCGTGGAGGCAAACCCTACCTGTTGCAAGGAGTGCTATATACCTTCGCTCGAGGATGCACGCTCACCGCTAGAACGTTATAGCAATGTAACGTCAAGATAGATGGTTGCCAACCATATATTATATATGGTTACAGAACCCGGCTTAAAGACGGCTCATATCAAAAAACCGCCCAAAAGGGCGATTTTTTGATAAACTATAATTTATTTACTCGACTTTTTCTCGGCACGAGCTTTTGGTGATTCAATCAAGCCTTTTTTCTTCAAAGTGCGAAGCGCGTGAGCTGACACGTTACACTTAACTTTTTGACCATTGATAATCAGAGTCCGTTTCGACACATTAGGTTTAAAAACCTTACGAGTGTGGCGTTGGGAGAACGACACGTTGTGTCCGTACATTTTGCCTTTGCCGGTAATTTCACAAATAGCCATCTTATTTCTCCTTTACCGTGTTAACAATTTTCTTAAAAGCCTCAGGATTATTCACAGCGAGATCAGCCAAAACTTTACGATCAAGATTGATATTTTTGGCCTTCATCCCAGCAATCAACTGAGAGTAGGAAACACCCAATTCGCGAGAAGCGTTATTGATGCGGGTAATCCACAAAGCGCGCAAATCACGTTTCTTGTTGCGACGATCTCTGTAACTATATTGCAAAGCTTTGATTACGCCCTGTTTACCTAGGCGGTAGCTACGGGTACGTGCATGTTGCATGCCCTTAGCAGCTTTTAAAATCTTCTTGTGTTTCGCGTGCGCCGCGACACCTCTTTTAACTCTCATGACTAAACCCCCAATGCTTTCTTAATATTCTTATTGATTTTGCCATTAATAGTAGCAGCAGTTTTCATATTGCGCTTCCTGGCTTTAGATTTTTTAGCGAGAATGTGATTCCCGAATGCCCGCTCACGTACCAATTTGCCACTACCGGTAATTTTGATCCGTTTTGCGGTACCTTTATGCGTTTTTAACTTTGGCATAAGTTTTCCTTTGATTATAGTTAATATTTTTAGGCACATGCCTAATTTTTGCGGCTTGTCGCAATCTGTTTTATTAAAAATCACAACAAACCTAAAGGGCAATCGGTAAGCCGTGGAAGTAGGAAATTACTTCTTCCGCACTTGCGCCGATAGGTTACGTCCGTTCATTTGAGGTTTACCTTCTATGACAATACCTTCACCTAGTAGCTCAACAACTCTATTTAATAACTCGTTGCCGATCTCTTTGTGGGCCATTTCGCGACCACGGAAAATTATTAAAATTTTTACTCGGTCGCCGTCGTCTAGAAAACCCCGCATTTTGCGGACTTTGATGTTAAGGTCATTGTCGCTAATTTTAAGGCCAATTTTCATTTGTTTCAGCTCGGATTGTTTTTCGCGGGCCTTTTTACGATTTTTGGCATCTTCTTTCATCTTTTGGTACTGGTATTTGCCCCAATCGATGATTTTAACGACAGGCGGGTTGGCATTAGCGGCAATTTCCACTAAATCTACGCCCTGCTCGTTCGCAAGAAGTTGGGCTTCTTTGCTAGACATAATGCCTAGCTGTTCTCCACTTGAACCAATTACGCGTACCTCCGGATAACGAATTTCTCCATTTAGCCGAGTGCGTGATGTAGTTTTTATGATAGTCCTTTCTTCTCTTGAATTAACCTGATAACAATTATACCAAACTCCCAGAGAAAAAGCAAGAGTAAATTAGCGTTTTCTATAGGTCAATGCCTCAGCCAAGTGCTTGCCTAAAATAATATCAGAACCATCCAGGTCTGCTATGGTCTGCGCCACCTTGATTGTTTTAAAATACGATCTAGCGGAGAGGTTGAGCTTTTCCGATGCTCCAGCTAATAACTTCTCAGCAGCCGGATCTGGGCGTAATAGACTAGATACTTGGAAAGAAGACAGGGAACTATTGTAAATACCGTCTTTGCCGTAACGCGCCTTTTGTCGTGCAATTGCCCCTGTTATATTATTTTTTACAACATTATGCTCGGTGCTACCACCAGGAACTGGTTTCAGTAGATCCACATTGTCTACCTTCTCTACCATTATAGTCATGTCGACGCGGTCGAAAAGCGGGCCAGAAAGTTTTTTCTGGTACCTCTGAATTTGTGGTTCCGTACATTTGCATTCATGGGTAGGGTCACCCAAATATCCGCAAGGGCAAGGGTTCATCGTGGCTATCAACATAAAATCCGCTGGATAGGTAGTTTTACGATTGGCTCTAGATATAGAAATCTCCTTATCTTCTAACGGTTGGCGCAGAGCTTCTAGCACTGATCTTGGGAATTCTGGTATCTCATCCAAGAACAATATGCCTTTGTGTGCCAGTGAGATTTCTCCTGGATTAGCCATTGATCCGCCGCCAATTATAGAAGTAGAACTAGCTGTATGGTGTGGACTCCGAAACGGTCTCGTCTCAACGGTTCTATCTGTAAGTAGCCCTGCAATTGAATATAATTTGGTGATATCTATCTTTTCTTCAGGTGTCAAATTGGGTAGTAAGTTTGCCGCCGCTTTAGCAAGAAGTGTTTTACCTGCCCCTGGTGGCCCAGAAATCAAGATATTATGGTGCCCAGCAATAGCAATTTCTATTGCACGTTTAGCTAGTTTTTGCCCACGGATATGGTCCAAAATCTCGCCTGTGGGCCTCTTCGCTATCCGCTCGACATCAGCTTTGATAGGCGCCGTCTGTAAATCTACCTGGCCTTTCAATGCCAAAAATAAGCCTTGCAGAGTATCTACGCCGTAAATATTTATACCTTCCACCAGCGAAGCTTGTGCTAGATTTTTCGTTGGTATGTATACTTCTAGGAGCCCGGCTTCTTTCGCAGCCTCTACTACGTTTATGATGCCTTTTACGGGCTTTATTTCGCCATTTAGCGATAATTCTCCCACGAAAAGCTTGCTAGTTACGTCATTTTTGGTTAATTGTCCAGATAGTACTAATATAGATAGCGCGATTGGCAGGTCCAGGTAAGCCCCATCTTTTTGCAGCTCTGCCGGCGCTAAGCTAATCGTCACTTTTTTATCGGGGAAGAAGAAATCGGAATTCACTAGGGCACTACGTACGCGCTCTTTTGCTTCGTTAATGGTTTTATTGGCCATGCCTACGATGTTAAATGCTGGTAAACCCCGGTTTACGTCTCCTTCGACTTCTACTATTTTACCCCCGAAGCCATAGGGGATTGCGGAATGAATTTTAGCGATCATGCCTCCTAGGTAACATAAGGCTACTAAAAATTCAACCCCCATCGGGCAGCTTACGCTTAATTTTGTTACGTACATTAGAGACGGACATAGTGCCAAATATCTGGAGCCCGCAAAGCCATTAGAATAACAAAAAAGCTTGTGGAAAACTCGTTAAAAATATAAAAAAATTGTACGAAAAATATATTGACATTAGCATTTTTTCGCGATATTATAGAGATAGCTTCTGAATAAAAAAATTATTCAGAAGGTCAAAACAAACATTTTAGCCAAAATAACTCCACACTCTACAAAGCAGGCCGGTTTTCCTCGCAGTTACCGGCCTGTTTCTATGCTTTTAGGAAGAATGGTCCGTTCGCTCCACAAACGAGATCATAATTAGCCGCTCGAATAAGGCAGCTTCGCCGCTTTTCGCAAGCCTTGGAACAAAAATACGAGAGCAAGCTCTCGATTTTTAGTTCTGCAAATTCGTTCTAAAGAAACTATGTTTCTTTCTTCTCGCTCTTTTTTGTGGTGGAGCTGGGGGATACTGCCTCCCCGTCCGAACTATCACTGGGACATGACTCTACGTGTGTAGTTTTCTATTTTCGTCTTGGCGTATGCTATTAGTAAACAGAAAACGAAACTAATAGCCGCCATAGCTAATTTTTCGTGCTATCCTACGCTACCTAGATGGCCTTATTCCCGTAGTATGATAATTTTAGTCTTACGGAAACTCAGACTAAAACCAGCCTAGAATAAATTAGGCATAAGCTGGCATGTAAGCAACATGCGCAGTTTTTGTGTTTTTTACACTTATTAATACTTACGGTATTTAGTCGACACGCATCACATCTGTTAATAATCCGTCTAAGCTTTGTCAGCCCCAACTAATCAAATTATACCATATTATGGTGGTATTCGCCAAATTAGGAGCAGCAAAAACGTGGTTTTGTTGTAATTTTCACAACAAAACCATAAAATCAATCTACCAATAATGTGCTAATGTTGTAAAAATAACAACATATTGAATAAAAAATTAGAACAGGGAAGAAATAGATAAAATGTTGTAAAAAATACTCTATAATTATTGAACAAATCTATTGATTTTTTGTGTTTTTTGTGCTACTATAAAGACAGTCGAGATGACTAAAACAAACATTAAAAACAAAAGGAAAACATGAAGAAAAAACGCTTCAAAGCTAGAAATAAACCATAAATCTTGGCGGGCGAAAAGGTAATTTCTAGCCATAAATTACACCATTAGGAATTACCTAGAGCTCCGCCAAACGATTAGCCCCAGGTGACAGGGAAAATCAAAAGCGTAGAGCGCATTAGTAAATCTTTCGTTAGTACCTTCCTTAAAAAACAAAAACATAAACCAGAACGAAAGGAAACGCTAATAAGGACAATGCTTCACCTAGCGTGAAGCGGTCAATAGGGAAGCGGATTAGGGATTGCGGTCAATAGTTGTGATTTTAGCACCGGATAATCCCTCCGCCTCTCCCACTAACAAAATTCTTGGGGGCTTACCAGCATTGTGCTATAATACATGATATGAAGCATAACCATGTTATAGCCATCATTAGCATAATTGGACTCGCAGCCTTAATCTTTATGCTAATTTTTACTTCGCCAACGGATATTGGGCCTTTAGGTGTTTTATTATTTTTTACAACAGTTTACGTAGTATCATTTGGTATAGTTACTCTGCTCACGCAGAGTTTTATGCGTTTGGCCTTCAAGAAAACAGAATTCAAAAACAAAGATTATCTCTATTCTGCCATACTCGCTTTCGGTCCGATCATGTTTTTAATGGCGCGCTCTTTTGGCGCCATCAACCTCTGGACTTCGGGTCTCATTTGTCTCTTTATATTTTTGGCTGAATTTCTCGTCGCAAAACGCGTTTAATATGATAAAATAAGCATATGAATTATGGTCAGCACTCGCAAAATAATGATATTCCGTCTAGCGACGCACTTTTTGCAAGTGGTCTAACGGAGGGCGTTGGGGCAAATCCAGAACAAGCGAAGTTGGACGCTGAAGGGGGGCTACAATCTAATGAATCATGGCAGAGAAATCCGCAAGCTATTGGCAACAAAATTATCAATTTCCCAAACTCCCCAGACTCTGTGACAGAAGCAAAAGAACGTCTAGGTGTTATAGAACCCACTATGCCACCAATGGTAGCCGAGGAAACGCAAACTCAACCACCTCTCAAGACAGATATCATTGAAGCAAGTTTGGATAAGTCGGCCCTAAACACCGAAGGACGCCTAGAATCCGCCGGTGTTAAAGAAATAGATAAAGCTATATCCAAGCTAAATCATACTGGCAATGTGGCGGATTTTTATGAGACGGCGCGTGACGCTATGGAAACAAATCTTAATAATTCATACAATAGAAAGTTGGCCGCATGAGTAATAACCCCTGTTTCTGTAATTTTTACAACAATTTTCCAAAGAGGAGAGCTAGGTAATGGAACCTTGGGTGGTAGCGCTAATTGTCGTGGCCGCAATAGGTATTATTGCGGGGATTTTTGGCGGGACTTATATCTCTAAACTCCGTAAGGCGAAAAAATATGAGCGCGGCCTTAAAATGGTACCACTGCTCATCCATCTTCCTCCTACCACAGATGACATTGAGGCTGGTGGCCGCGATAAGCGCGATATCGCTAACGAGGCCATCTCTAAGGCTCAAGTAATGTACTCTATTCTTTCTTCCACTATCACCAAAGGACTCAAAACTAAGCTTTACGGCCAGCGCCACTTTTCTCTAGAAATTATAGCTAAAGACGGCTTTATCAAATATTATGCTATCGTGCCTGCCGTACTAACAGAGACGGTAAAACAAGCCGTGCAGTCTGCTTATCCTACTGCGCGTCTAGAAGAACGGCGTGAGGAGAACATCTTTAAGGGCGGAACGGGCGTTGATGCCGTAGCAGGTGCCGAGCTTACCCTTAATAAAGAATACTATCTACCTATTGCTACCTACGAAGACTCCAAGCGCGACGCCCAGATGGCGATCCTGAATGCCCTCTCTGGAGTGGGCAACAATGAAGGTGCGGCTGTTCAAATTTTGTTCCGCCCTGCACAAAAAAATTGGTCGGAACGCGGCAAACAATACATTGAAAACATGCAAAAAGGCAAAACTAGTAAAACCATTGGCACTGGTTTTGGCGATTTTGCAATGGATCTTATCCGTGCCCCATGGGAAGTCCCAGGAGAACACGAAAAGTCTGAGCACGAGACAATTACGAACATTAAGCAAGACGAAATCACCGCTATCACTAATAAAATGCGTTTTCCGGCCTTTGAAACTCTTGTCCGCATTATAGCCAGCTCTGAAAATAAACCCCGCTCAGAAGCGATTGTAGGGGGCATAGTTTCGGCATTTTCTCAGTTTAACTCTCCAGAGCTCAACGGTTTCAAAGTCAATACTTTTAAAGACGCTAAAAAACTGGCTATTGACTACACCTTTAGATTTTTCCCGCTCAAAAATCACTCTACCATCCTAAACAGTGTAGAACTTGCTTCTATTTTTCATCTACCAGAACAAAACGCCATACCTAATTCCCAGGTAGAACGTCAGCTTACCAAACAAGTAGATGGCCCGGCCAGATTGGCCACCGAGGGACTATTCCTGGGCACTAACCAATTCCGTGGCACCGATAAAGCCATCTATCTCCAAGAGAAAGACCGCCGTCGCCACATGTACGTAATTGGGCAAACCGGTATGGGTAAATCTGTTTTCTTGGAAAATCTAGCTTTTCAAGACATGTGTGATGGTCACGGCTTTGCCTTTATTGATCCGCATGGCGATGCCGTGGAAGCATTGCTTCAGCGCGTACCAGAGGAACGCATAGATGATGTAATCTATTTTGACCCCGCCGATATTGAACATCCAGTTGGCATGAATATGTTTGAATACACCACCCAAGATCAAAAAGATTTTATCGTCCAAGAGGGAATTAGCATGCTGCAGTCTCTCTTTGACCCCAATAACCAAGGTTTCTTTGGTCCCCGTGGCCAGCACATGTTCCGCAACGCTGCGCTGCTCTTAATGAGTGATCCGGCAGGCGCTACCTTCATAGATATTCCGCAGTGTTTTACGGATCCGGAATTCGTTAAATCTAAGCTCAAGTACGTCACAGATAAGGCCGTCTATGATTACTGGACTAAAGAATTCCCAGCTTCCCAGAAATCTAATGACGCCGGCGAGGTCATCACTTGGTTCTCTAGTAAATGGGGGCCGTTTATCTCTAATACCATCATGAGAAATACCTTAGGGCAGGTTAAATCCGGCTTTAATATTCGCGAGATTATGGATAATAAAAAGATTTTCCTTGTCAACCTTTCTAAGGGGCGCCTCGGTGATATTAATGCTAATCTTCTAGGTATGATCTTTGTAATGAAATTCCAACAAGCCGCCATGAGTCGCCAGGATATTCCCGAAGATCAGCGTCAAGACTTCTGCCTCTACGTGGATGAGTTCCAGAATTTCGCCACAGATAGCTTTGAGTCTATTTTATCCGAGGCTAGAAAGTACCGCCTCAATCTTATCGTGGCTAATCAGTTTATGACTCAGCTCACAGAAAAGATTAGGGAAGCACTCCTTGGTAACGTCGGCACTATTATCTGTGGTCGTATCGGCGTGACAGATGCAGATTTGATGGTCAAAGCATTTACTCCTACCTTTACCGCCGAAGATTTAACCAAAACTCCTAATTTCTCCGCTGTGGCCAAGGTAATGATGTTCGATATGCCATCTGCTCCATTCACCATGAAACTCCCTGCGCCTATGGGTGAACCGAACGAAGAATTGATGGACAGCCTCAAGGCTTATTCTGCGACTAAATTCGGCCGTACCCGTGCCGAGGTGGAGAAAGAAATTCAGGATCGCTGGAGTGCTGCAGAAAAAGCGAAAAAAGCCACTAATCCAGAAATGCCGCTAGAGCCGTCTAAAAGCTCCGTAGACGTCGTTCCGATTGAAGACGATAAAAATACCATTTCTGCACCTAAAACTGCTCCAAAGGTCTCAGAAACGCCTAAAAAAGGCTTTTTGGATGACTGGATGGATAAAAAAGCTAAAACTACTCCAATTTCGTCACCTACCACCCAGGAATCCACCCCCATCACACCAGAACAGGCTCAAAGCCTAGCCCCAGTTGCAACCCCAGAACCAACCTCTATTGAGCCTACTTCTACTTCTACCCCAGACTCTACACCCGCGTTATCATCAACATCAGCTCCAGAGGTTCAGCCAGATGAAGCTGTGTTCAAAATCCGCTAAATTAACAATCAGATATCTGCCTTTAAGGACCGTACGCGACTAACGAGGAGCGGAATGAGCGAAGCTTCGCCCATAACGATGGGCCGAAGCGAGCGAGTCCGAAAAGGCAGATATCTGACTTGCTGTGATATAATCATATTATGAACGAGGGCCAAGATTGGATCTATACTGATATTGTGAAAGACCACTTTTTGAACCCTCGCAACTTCTTGATGGGCGACGAAAGTAAGTTTGAGTGCGATGCGACCGGCCTAGTAGGCAACCCTATCTGTGGCGATCAGATGAAAATGTTTATTAAAGTAGACAAAAAAACTGATAAAATCATAGACATCCGCTGGAAAACTTACGGCTGCGCTTCGGCTATAGCCTCGACCTCTGCTCTTTCCGAGCTCGCCAAAGGTAAAACCCTGGACGAAGCTCTCAAAATCTCCGCCGAAGATATCGATAACTATCTCGGCAAACTTCCCAAGCACAAATTCCATTGTTCTATCTTGGGTCACGATGCCTTAAGGGATGCGATAGAGAATTATAGAAAATAAGAGCATTATAAGTACATAATTCATCAATATCAAGGGACATAAAGGCAAAATCTGCCAAAGGCAGATTCTTGGCCCCGTACGGCGGAGCAATGTGATAAAATCTAAGATTATCACATTGCGAAGCTCCCGAGATATGATGAATTATGCAATATCTCTAGGATATGGTGCTAATCTGCTGCAATCTATTAATAATCCCTGGTAATACTTCCAACACCTTATCGATATCCTCTTTCGTATTTTCTAGCCCAAAAGAGAATCTTATAGATGAATGTGCCACCTCGGCGTCACCAGTTTTTGCCATTAGTACATGCGACGGCTTAGTGTCTCCCGCCGCACAGGCCGAACCGGTAGATACCACTATACCTTCGGCGTCTAGATATAGTTGAATAGATTCTCCTTCTGCCGCCCGAAAGGATACATTTAAAATATTCGGCAGGGAAGCACCATGGGCAAGGTCAGTATTTAGTGAGCTCCCCGGTATTTCCGTCAAAATCCTCTTAGCTAATTCATCTCTTAGCTCCCGCACATAATGATCATACTTTTCCCAAGTTTTCTCTCGCAAAGCATATTCTAGTGCCGCACCAAACCCTATAATCCCTACGGTGTTATAGGTGCCACCACGTCTCTTGTTTTCTTGATTGCCTCCAATAATAAGAGGCTTAAATGGCACCCCCCTTCGCACATATAAAGCCCCCACCCCTACCGACCCACCTATCTTATGTGCACTAAATGTCGCATAATCCACCCCTAATTTCTTTATATCTATAGGTATTTTGCCTAGTGTCTGCGTTAAATCAGAGTGAACGTACCCGCCTTTCTTTACAGTTACCAATGGTTTGTCCCAGTCATTTTTCTTGTCAAACATCTCTGGGCAGTCCACCAATTCATCTTTTGCAGCTCGCCTAACCACTTCTGCTAAGTCTAAAATCTCCCCAGTTTCATTGTTTGCCAGCATATAAGAGTATAATTTTGGCAGCTTATCGCCCTTATACTCTCGTGCTGCCTCTATTATAGAATGATGCTCCAGAGGTGAAGTCTCAATCTGATGTCCTTCAAAAGTCCGAATTACAGCGTTATTGCTCTCTGATGCCCCAGAGGTAAAAATAATCTCATCTGGCTCCGCGCCAATCATCTTTGCTAGCAATTCGCGCGTGCGCTCTATTTCATTCATCGCTAAATGTCCAGGGGTATGTAGGGCTGACGCATTGGCAAAAAACCGCTCTTCCGCCTGGCGCATTGCCTCTCTTACCTCTGGAAGCAATGGGCTAGTTGCTGCATAGTCTAGATATGTCATCTTAGCATTGATTATAGCATACATCCTGGCGGGTGGCCTCGCTGGGGGGACCCCCGCTGCGCGCAGGCGGCAGCCGAGCACAGTGGGGGAAACTGCGAGGTCAGGACCCGCCAAGAGAATACTTGAATTTTTTCTCCTTATAATGTACAATATAGAGGTATATTAAGAAGAGGTATAACAAAAATGGCTGACAAAGCGGGAGATTACGACTCGTCAGAAATTCGGGTACTAGAAGGTCTAGAGCCAGTTCGGTTACGTCCTGGTATGTATATCGGCTCCACCGGTTATGATGGTTTACATCACCTTATCAAGGAAATCGCCGATAACTCTATAGACGAAGCCATTGCAGGCTACGCAAATAAAATCGACATCACTATACTAAAAGATGGCGGCGTTCGTATAGATGATAACGGCCGTGGTATTCCGGTAGATATCCACCCTAAAACTAAAAAATCCACACTAGAAACAGTACTTACCGTGCTTCATGCCGGTGGTAAATTCGGTGATGGCGGATATAAAGTCTCATCTGGCCTCCACGGTGTAGGCTCTTCGGTGGTAAACGCCCTTTCTACCCACATGGTGGCCGAAGTCTATCGCGATGGTAAGTCTCACCATATTGAATTTGACGTCGGCAAGCCAACTATGGAGCTACAGATTACCAAGGGCACCCCGCGCGAATCTGGCACCTCTATTACTTTCTATCCTGACCCTTCGATCTTTAAAGAAACCACTACTTTTGACTACAAGTGGGTTTCTAATTACGCTCGTCACCAAGCTTACCTTACCAAGGGCATCCTTATCACTGTTGCGGATGAACGCACTGGCGAGCACGAGTCCTTCTATTTCGAAGGTGGTATTAAAAGCTATGTCAAGCGTCTCAATAATGGCAAAGAGGTCCTCTCTGATGATATCTTCTATGTAGATAAACAAATCGGTGACTCTGCTGTAGAAATCGCTTTACAATACAACGATAGCTACGCCGAAACCATGAAACCTTTTGCTAATAACGTTCTTACCCCTGATGGCGGCATGCACGTGGTAGGTTTCCGCACTGGTCTCACTCGTACTGTCAATGATTACGCCCGCAAAAACGGCCTACTCAAAGAAAAAGAAGATAACCTAACGGGTGACGATATTAAGGAAGGTCTCACTGCTGTTATCTTGGTCAAGCTCCCTGATCCTCAATTTGAAGGCCAGACTAAAAATAAGCTAGGCAATCCAGAGGTCCGCGGTTATGTAGATAAGGTAATGACTGAATATTTCGGCTATTACCTAGAAGAAAACCCCGCCATCGCTAAGAAAATCGTCAACAAAGCCACTCTAGCTGCCCGTGCCCGCAAGGCCGCCCGCGCTGCTAGAGATAATGTTATTCGTAAAGGCGCCTTCGAAGGCCTGAATCTCCCGTCCAAGCTTGCTGATTGCTCCTCTAGAAACAGGGAAGATTGTGAACTCTTCATCGTAGAGGGCAACTCCGCTGCCGGTTCTGCTAAGGAAGGCCGCAACCCTCAAATCCAGGCTATTCTACCCCTAAGAGGTAAAGTATTAAATACTGAACGCGCTCGCCTAGATAAAATGCTCGCTAATCAAGAATTAGTATCCCTAATCAAGGGGCTAGGTGTGGGTATTGGTGATCAGTTTAATATTGATGGTCTCAGATATGACAAGATTATCTTTATGACCGATGCCGATGTAGATGGTCTTCATATCGCTACGCTTCTGATGACTTTCTTCTTCCGCTACATGCCACAAGTGATAGAGGCGGGCCATGTCTACTTGGCAAAGCCACCTCTATTTGGCCTAATTAAGGGTACTGGTAGTACTCGTAAAATAGATTACCTCTACGACGAAGTTGCCCTAGAGAACAAGCTTACTGAAAAAATCGAAGAACGTCGCAAAAACGGCACCAAGATAGATGAATCGCAAGAACGCTTCAAACAGGCCGGCTACACCGCTCAACAGCGCTTTAAAGGTCTCGGCGAAATGGACGCCAAACAACTCTGGGAAACCACCATGGACCCAGAAAATCGCATCCTTGTCCAAGTTCATATTGATGATGCCGAAAAAGCCGATGCAGTATTTACTAAGCTAATGGGAGACCAGGTCGACCTCCGTAAAAACTTTATCCAAGCCGGCGCCGCTAGCGTAGATTTGGATGATCTAGACTTCTAAGGAGAAAATATGGCAAAAGACGAAGGTAAAGATAAGAATAACCAAGCGCAAAAGCCGGAAGAATTGTCTTCTGAGGACCTTGCGCGACTATCGAGGAGCGAAGGAGCGCCTGAACCCCGTAACGACGGGCGTGAAGGCGGCGTGTCCGAAGATGACAATTCTGATGGCACTGTGGACGGTATCGAGAAGCGTGGCGTAGAAAACACCATGGAAGAATACTTCCTCAAGTACTCTATGTCCGTAATTATTGACCGTGCTCTCCCTGATGTACGCGATGGCTTAAAGCCTGTAAATCGCCGTATTCTCTATACCATGAATAAAAACGGCTGGAAGGCTCCTCATGCCACGGTGAAATCTGCCCGTATCGTAGGTGACGTAATGGGTAAATACCACCCACACGGCGATTCGTCTATCTATATGGCGATGGTTAACCTCGCTCAGCCTTGGAAAATGCGCTATACCCTTATCGAGGGCCAGGGCAACTTCGGTTCCATGGATGGTGATGAGCCAGCTGCCTACCGTTATACTGAGGCTCGCATGGATAAAGTAGGCGCCGAACTTCTAACAGATATCGAAAAAGATACCGTAGATTTCCGCGACAACTTCGATGGTACAGAGCAAGAGCCAGTAGTGCTCCCGGCCGCCCTCCCGAATATTCTCTTAAACGGCCAGATGGGTATCGCTGTGGGTATGGCTACCAATATCCCGCCACATAACCTCGGCGAATTAGTAGATGCCACCGTTGCTCAGATAGATAATCCAGATATTACTTTGGACGAACTCATGAAACACGTCAAGGGCCCAGATTTTCCAACCGGCGCCGAAGTCTATGGTGGCGCACCAATGCGCCAGGCTTATGCCACCGGTAAGGGTTCTGTAGTAATCCGTGCCGTTGCCAATATAGAAGAGCGTAAAAATGGTCGCTATAACATAGTAGTCACCGAAGTACCTTATGGCATGAGCAAAGAGGGCTTCATTGAAAAAGTTCGCGAACTTGTCTTGAGTAAAAAATTAGATCACATTGCTGATGCACGTGATGAGTCTGCTCGTGGTAAAATCCGCATCGTAGTAGAACTTAAAAAAGACGCCTTCCCAAAGAAGATTCTGAATCAACTTTACAAGATGACAGGTCTCCAGACTTCTTTCCACTACAACATGCTTGCCTTAGTGGATGGTGTCCAGCCACGCATCTTAGGGCTCAAAGAGATTCTCGGCGAATTCATCAAGCATCGCCAAGTAGTAGTCCGTCGCCGCACCGAATTTGAACTAAAGAAAGCCAAAGAACGTGCTCACATCTTGGAAGGCTTAAAGATTGCTCTAGATAATATAGATGAAGTTATTAAGGTTATCCGCTCTTCTTACGACGACGCCGATAAACAGCTTATGTCCCGCTTTGGTTTGTCAGAAATTCAGGCCAACGCTATCTTGCAAATGCAACTTCGCCGTCTCCAAGGCCTAGAACGCGACAAGATCGAAGAAGAATTGAAACAACTCCACGAACTTATCGCCAAATTAGAGGCTATCTTGGCCGATGAAAATGAAATTCTAAGGGTAATTAAAGAAGAACTTATTGCCTTAAAAGCTAAATATGGTGATGAGCGCCGCTCTAAGATTATCAACCACGAAGTTGGCAAATTCTCCGAAGAAGAGCTTATCCCAGAGGAAGAAAGCGTTATTCTCCTCACTTCAGAGAACTACATGAAGCGCGTTCCGCAGACCGATTTCCGCAAGCAAAACCGTGGCGGCAAGGGCAAGCGCGGTATGACCACCAAGGAAGAGGATGTTATTGCTCAAATCCTAACCGCTAATTCGCACGATTTCTTGCTCTTCTTTACCAATCAAGGAAGATTATTCAGAATGAAGGCTTACGAAGTACCACAGGCCTCTCTAGCTGCCAAGGGTACCGCCGCTGTAAATATGCTCAATATGCACCCAGAAGAAAAAATCACCGCCATCATCAAGCAAGGCGATGCTGGTGCTAACGGCTACCTCTTTATGGCTACCAAGAAAGGCACCATCAAGAAATCCGCTATTAAAGACTTCTTCAATGTCCGCAGCAACGGCCTCATTGCTATTAAGCTAGATGAAGGTGATGAACTAAAATGGGTACAAGAAACGACAGGAGAGAACGATATCGTCATTAGTACCTCTGCCGGCCAGGCTACTCGCTTCAACGAAAAAGAAGTCCGCGCCATGGGTCGCGCCGCTATGGGGGTGCGTGGTATGCGTCTCCGCCCGAAAGACGAGATTGTCGGTATGGACGTAGTAACAGATCCTAAGCAAAAGCTCATCGTGGTGTCTGCCAATGGTTACGGTAAAGCCACTTTGGTATCCAACTTCCCGCCACACAAGCGCGGTGGCGTAGGCATCAAAGTTGCCGCCGTTACCGAGAAAACTGGTCCTATCGTAGCGGTTCACACCTTAGATCCGCTCGCTAAGGAAGTAATCATGATGTCTACCAAGGGGCAAGCTATCCGCGTAGCTATGAAAGAAATCCCAACCCTTGGTCGTGCTACCCAGGGTGTGCGCATCATGAAGATGGGCGAAGGCGATACTGTAGCCTCTATCGGCATTGTTCTTCCCGAAGAAGAACAAGATAAAACAGAGTCCGAAGAATCAAAAAAATAATTAAAGCAAAGGACAGGGAATTAAGCCAGAGAAATCTGGCTTAATTTTTGCTGTACCTCTGTTATTTTTATTTGCTACTGCCAAACTTTCCGTGCTATAATTAAATTGCTTTATCATTATTATTAACAAGACCAAAGTTTTTTAAAAGCTTGTCCGCCATTATTTACTTAGAATTATCAATGGCGCCGTAAGGCATCAATGTTCTAAGTTAGGCGAATAAGCTTTGGTTAGTAATAGTGATGATAAAGCACCTTGCGGTGCCATTTTTGTATACGCCTTTTCATATATTACAAAGATGGCACCGCATCCTAAGTAAACCTATTAACCAAAGGGAATAAGCGAGGTAAGATGCGGCAAATCATATTCAAAAAGCTATACATTGTCTACACACTATTAATGCTTTTCAGCTTAGCAATAGTTTTAGTTTCTGTTCCCAGCGCTTCTGCATTAAATTACCAAAGCGATGTAGGCATCAACTTCACCTTCAATCCCACTCTTTCCATTAGTCTATCTCCAAATAATCTCACCATCCCTAATCTCTCTCCCAGCACCACAGACACTAGTAATGAAATCTTAGTTAATGTAGCTACTAACAACGTCTATGGCTATAATCTATATGCTACAGTAGGAAACGAAACATACAATAACACCAATTTCACTCATACTGACAATACGGATGTATTCTCCAGCATCCCCACCACTGCCAATCTCTCTGCTCTCACTACAGACAATACCTGGGGCTATACCTACTCACTAGATCATGGTACTACTTGGTCTAACTATAATGGTTTACCATTATACACTACAAATAATCCCACTAGATTAAAGAAAAACTCTGGTTCAAGCAATGATACTATTAACTTCAAAATAGCAGCTAAAGCAGGTAGTACTCAACCATCCGGTACCTATACTAATATCATTAACTTCACTGCAATTACTAAACCAACTCCCATCACCCTAGCTGATGCCTATACTAAAGAAGGTAAAGAACTCTACCATGGCTACTACAAAATGCAAGATATGACGCATACCATCTGCGAAGAGACTGAAGATATAGGATCCCAGCTCCAAGTCATAGATATACGAGACGATAAAGTCTACTGGATAGCAAAACTAGCAGACAATAATTGTTGGATGACACAGAACTTAGATTTGGACATAGACGATACTAGAACCTATACCCATTACGATACAGACTTAGGTTGGACTACAGGTGACGAAACTGCCACCTGGAAACCAACCGAAGGTCACTCTACCATAAACTTTACTGGCACTACAGTGGATGGTTGGGTTGATAGTAATACTGAGCCGTATTCTGCTAATCCTGGAGATAAATACATATATACATCAAATTCCACCGCAAACGATACAACATACACCTCGTTACAAGAATGTATCAATGCGGGGCACGACGACTGCACTCATTATCACATAGGAAATTATTACAATTGGTCTGCAGTTGTAGCAAATAACAATACTAGCACACTAACCAGTAACAATGCGCCTAATTCTGTATGCTCGAGCAATTGGAAATTGCCAATGGCTAAAACAGTAAATGATTTCGCTACGTTAGCAGAAACTTATGACCTTTACGGGCCTAATACGTCAAAACTAAGGATTAGTCCTATCTATTTTACGCGAGCCGGTTTATTTAATGGAGCGATCGCATATGCAGGATATAATTGGTACTGGCTTGGTACACCTTCTGGCGTTTCTAATGCCTATGCACCTATATTTTATGGGAATATTTTTAGTACGACTAATGCGGATCGCAAATCTTATGGTTTTCCAGTCCGCTGCCTCGCCCGCTAAAATTTAACCCCAGCCATTATAATCTTAACCATAAGCCACCCGCTGGGGGTTGAAATATTTTCTCACCTATGCTAACAATAACGCCGGGTTGGCTTCGGGATTTAGTGGACACAAAATTCACAAGCCCTAAAAAGAGTTTGTGGTTGTGTGAGGGTCCACTAAACGGTTATTCTAGGCGAACTAGGATCCTAGGAAGGAGATAATTAAATGACCATACAGATCAATCTGTTATGTATCATCTTTCCAAATCGGAAACGCCGAAGTAAAAAATCTAACTAGCTCCGCACTAGTTAGATAAACCAATCAAGAGAAAGTTTCCTAGAGACTTTCTCTTTTTATAGCTAAATTATACCACACTTCGCCAAATCCTCATAGCCAAAATCCTATTTTTCGCTTTGATCATTCCGTCTATGCTTAGCATTAACCGCAAGCATAAACCCCAAAATATCAGAGGTAAACTCGTTTATACTTACAAAATTTCTCGCTAGGGGTTGAATTTTTCTCCTACCTATGCCTATACTCCCCTAACTAAAATTAAAAAAGGAGTTTTATGGGCAGAAAAATCCCCCTACTAATACTAACTTTAACCATTAGCGCTCTAGCTGCCACAGTGCCAAATCAAGCTTCCGCTGCGGTGCGATATGATGGTACCACCTGGTGGTCCGTAGCAGAAATGTTGGATTTTTACAATCAGGTAGAGCAGGAAAAAGCAGCTCTCTGCGGCGGAGACGTAGAGTGCACGCAAGAATTCGATATGACGATGGTAGAAAAAGGGAACAAATATAGCGCACTCAATAATCTTATAGAAGGGCAACTTTGGATTACCTCTATTAATCCCAAGGAAGAAACGGTAAAAATCCTCTTTTTCGACGAAGACAGAATGCTTACTCATATGGGTATTAAAGAAGAAATTCGCCTTAATTCCTTTTATCTTGCTTGGTTTGATGATTGGCGCGGGCAAATCTATAATTTTTATCGCCCACAGTTTATTAGCGGCGAAATAGAGGGACTGCATACGGTATATGACAGTATCGCCGAAGGTCTAGATGTTGCGCATCTCCCCGCCTGGCAAGAAATAGAAATACCTGTGCCGGGTTCAGATCTGCTACTAAATACCTCTGGCAAGCTAGACCACGCCATATTCGGCACTAGAGGTTTTAACTCTATGGGCTATACAAATTACTCAGATTGTATTAATGCGTCAGATTACGAAGAAGGCGCGGAGTGTAAACTAATGATTTCTGGCGACAAGTGGATGAAATTCTTTCCGCCCCGCGCCGAAATTGTAGAACCAGAACCCTCTACCGTGCCAGATGCGCCTAGTATTCCAGATGAAACTGAACCCACTTCAGATATTCCGGACACGCCAGAACCAATATCTAGCGATGTAACTCCGGGCCGCACAGAAGAGCTTGGCTATGGCGCCGCTAGCGATATCCCAGAGTCAATAGAATTGCCGATAAATCGCACCGCATTAGATAACTTAACGAAAGCTCCCAACACCGGTGCCGAGCCGTATCCTACCGAAAATCATAGTAGGGAAATAAACATGCCATGGTGGATAATCGCACTCATTGCGACTGGGATTGGTCTAATTGTTTGGTGGTTTATACCAAATCGCAAAAATTATCCAAAAATCTCCAAAAAAAGTGTTGACAAAACTAATAATCTGCGATAAGATGGTAACAGTTCAAAGCTGCGAGAAGTTATTTTAAGAGTCTTTGAAAATAGTTTAACAATTTAGTTGTGCAATTAATCATCGTCAGTTTATTTATTATGTTGAGTTTTCAAATTTAACATTACTTTAATGGAGAGTTTGATCCTGGCTCAGGATGAATGCTGGCGGCGTGCCTAATACATGCAAGTCGAGCGGTAACAGGGAGTTCCACAGTTTCCTTGACACACCTAGCGCTATGATCGTAGGTTGTTGACTTCGAGGGAACCGTGGAATTCTGCTGACGAGCGGCGGACGGCTGAGTAACGCGTGGGAACGTACCCCAAACTGAGGAATAACGCACCGAAAGGTGTGCTAATACCGCATATGATCTTCGGATTAAAGCTTTCGGGCGGTTTGGGAATGGCCTGCGTACGATTAGATAGTTGGTAGGGTAATGGCCTACCAAGTCGACGATCGTTAGATGGTTTGAGAAGATGATCATCCAGACTGGGACTGAGACACGGCCCAGACTCCTACGGGAGGCAGCAGTAGGGAATCTTTCACAATGGGCGAAAGCCTGATGGAGCAACGCCGCGTGCAGGATGACGGCCTTCGGGTTGTAAACTGCTTTTATAAGCGAGAAATATGATGGTAACTTATGAATAAGGACCGGCTAACTACGTGCCAGCAGCCGCGGTCATACGTAGGGTCCAAGCATTATCCGGAGTGACTGGGTGTAAAGAGTTGCGTAGGTGGCATAGTAAGTAGATAGTGAAATCTGGTGGCTCAACCATTCAGACTATTATCTAAACTGCTCCGCTCGAGAGCGTTAGGGGTAGCTGGAATTTCTAGTGTAGGAGTGAAATCCGTAGATATTAGAAAGAACACCGATAGCGTAGGCAGGCTACTGGGACGTTTCTGACACTAAGGCACGAAAGCGTAGGGAGCAAACGGGATTAGATACCCCGGTAGTCTACGCCGTAAACGATGGATACTAGCAGTTTCGGGTATCGACCCCTGGAGTTGCGAAGCTAACGCGTTAAGTATCCCACCTGTGTAGTACGATCGCAAGATTAAAACATAAAGGAATTGACGGGGACCCGCACAAGCGGTGGAGCGTGATCTTTAATTCGATGGTAAACGATAAACCTTACCAAGGCTTGACATCTCGGGAAGGCTTCCGAAAGGAAACTGTGCCCTCGGGAACCCGAAGACAGGTGATGCATGGCCGTCGTCAGCTCGTGTCGTGAGATGTTTGGTTAAGTCCATCAACGAGCGCAACCCTTGCAACCAGTTGTATTTTTCTGGTAGGACTGCCCCGGTAACGGGGAGGAAGGAGGGGATGATGTCAGGTCAGTATTTCCCTTACGCCTTGGGCTAGAATCGCGCTACAATGGCCGGTACAATGCGAAGCGAAGCAGTGATGTGAAGCAAATCGCACCAAAGCCGGTCCCAGTTCGGATTGGAGGCTGAAACTCGCCTCCTTGAAGTCGGAATCGCTAGTAATCGCAGATCAGCATGTTGCGGTGAATACGTTCCCGGGTCTTGTACACACCGCCCGTCAAACCATGAGAGTCACCAACACCCGAAGTCCGTCTCGGCGGCCTAAGGTGGGGGAGATGATTGGGGTTAAGTCGTAACAAGGCATCGGTACGAGAACGTGTCGATGGATTACCTCCTTTCTTGAGAAGGAATTGATGAGCATGAATCCGTAAGGACGCATGTATCTAGGTCGGTTACGGTTATGATTATGCAAGCTTGAATCATAACATTTCTGGTCCGCCAGACGTAACATTAAGCTTTTAACTACAGATGAAATTGCACAACTAAGTTGTTAAACAAATTTCACCCCGTTACAGGGGTGATTTTTGTTACCAAGGAACCGATAACCCTTTTAAGCTTGACTTTTTTCACATAATATGCTACAATTAAATTGACCCATTAATTGTGGGCGAGTACTTTATTTGACATTGGAGGTATACAAATGTTGATTTTTACGCTGAACAATGGAAAAAGCATCCCTTTAGGGGACAATGGAAAAAGCATCAGAAGGGTCATCCATGATGACACCAGGGCGGAAACGCCGACGTCGCTGGCAATCGCCTACACGACGAGACTTTTCAAGGAGTTGGGCCTCACGGAAAAACCCGACTTCAAGAAGTACAAGAGCCTCGCTAAGGCGATCTGCCAGAGCGACATCATCACAAGAACAGAGCTCTGCTCCATAGGCGAGCTCATCAGCAAGGCCTGGCCTTGACGTGCAGTAAAACAGAAATACCCCGCATAGTCACTTTGCCCCGACCTCATAGTCGGGGCTTTGCCATATTCCAAAATGCTTCAGGTTGCTTTTGGTTAAAAATAGCACTATAATGAAAAGTATTACTAAGGTGGGAAGTAGGCACTTTTCGCCTGTAAAATTCTTTATAGAAGGTGATATAATGGCCAAATGCTATAACAAACGCATCCTCTCAGATGCACTTGCGAATCTCGGCAACGAGCTCGGCAGAGCCCCTAGACAAAAAGACCTTACCCCAGAGATGGCGAGCCGAAGTACATATTTTCGCTACTTCGGCGATTGGAAAACTGCTCTAGAGTACGCCGGCTTCGTCGACGGCGTTGCCCACGAGGGGCAAGATGAGCAAGCTATCAAAGGAGCGATTCCAGAGATTTGCCCTAAAGCCAAAGATGCAACATCGGAGATCAAACTCGTTAATCTCTGCGGCAAGCCAATCGTATTTGTCGACAGAAATGGCGAATCCGACGTCCTCCCTCCAGCCGGCAAAGCGTATGTATGTTTCAATGATCCAGTTCAGCCAGTTGCAGCAAAGGTCCTCGGCACCATAATCAACGACGTTCCCGTTGTTGCATCCCGCCTAAGAAAAATCACTGTCCTCTCAGATGGCGGTATTGAACAAAAATTCCCGCCGCCCACCAATAACACCTTTTATATTGTGTCAGAGGTAGTGGCTAGGAATGTTTACAGGTTCGGTAGGAGCTCTCTGGATCTGCTATATCCTCAGAGCAAATACATGGCTAACGGCGTGATGTATATCGAGACTCTTGGTATGGTTTATACCAAAAATCTGCCAATTTGCTCACGGCGATAGTCGCTGGCCCCCAATCCCCGGCTAAAAACCGGGGATATTTTAAATGACGACTTCTGCAACTAGAGCCTTATGGTCAGATACTATGTCGTCTAAAACTCTAAATCTTTTCACTCTAACAGCATCATTGACTAGAATATGATCGCATGCCACTTTCCCATTAAATTTTAACCCAGATAGCGTATTGTCTATATGGTATTCATGTGTTAAATCCCTCAAAAAGCCTAATTCTCGCATCGCTGGAGCTTCGTGTACGATATTTAGGTCGCCACACATTACCACGGGCCCACTAATCCTACGCACCACATTCGCAACCTTTTTCATTACTTCTACGGTTGTCTCGTCTCCCATAGGTGTAGGCTTCCAATATCCATGATGATTTATTACATTTAACCCATTCTTTAGCTTTGCAACCTGTAGAGTATAAGCATGTTCATAAAAATCTTGTACACTTTCTACTATTCCATACTTATTATGGACCAAGTCATTGCGTTCTTCTGCTATCTCGCTCTTGCTTAAGATAGCGTTGCCTTGTTCCATAATGTTATCTTCGGAAAATATACGCATGCCCCAGTTTGAACTTCTAGACTCATATTCTAGTCCGCTAGCTTCTTTAATTTGGTCAACCGTTGCAAAGAAATTTTCTAGCTCTTTCTGCTTACCATTGCTCCAGACCGCCTCTTGTATGCAGATTACGTCAAAATCATTATTCCTCAAGAAATCAAGCAAGGCTCCTTTAATTCGCCCTGTCCATACGTTTAGTTGTAATATTCTCATCTATTATCTCCTTCACCATGTAGTTTATTTCTTTTTTTACGGCTAGCCAGTTTGTCTATATTACCATCGGCTATCTTTGACAAAGGCACACCCAGATACCGTGCCACATTTGCCACGTACCACAGTACGTCGCCAAGCTCTTTAGCTATAGATGCCTTGTCGTCATCGGAAGCGTATCCACCTTTATCGCGAATAATTTTCTTAACTTTATCTGCGACTTCACCTGCTTCTCCTGTTATACCGAGTACCTTCTCCAAAAAACCTGGAGATTTCAGATCCACCGAACTCTCAAAAAGATCAAACTCTGCCGCCCTTTTCTGATATTTGTCTAGATTCATCTTACCTCCTGATTAAAATAATTATATCACATGATATAATACAGATATGGAAGATACGCGAAATCTCGTAGATGAATACAAAGGTATGCCCAACGAGCAAGTTTTTGCTGCGTTAGATAAAAAACGTATACCATTAGAGGTCGCGATAGAAAATGTTGAACACGATTTTAACATCGGCACCATTGTGCGCTCTGCCAACTCTTTTAATGTTAGTAAAGTTCATATCATCGGCAAGAAAAAATACAACCGCCGCGGTGCCATGTGTACAGATAAATATCTAGAAATTATTCATCACCCTACCATAGAAGATTTCTTAAAAACTCAAAAAGGCAGGGAATTAGTCGCTATGGAAAACAACACTCCCCGTGCCGTGCCCCTACATGATAAAAAATTTATTCAAAATACTACCTTAATTTTTGGCTCAGAGAATAACGGTATTACTCCAGAGTTGCTAGAAAAAGCCCACGATGTGCGCTATATTGAGAGCTTCGGCTCTACTCGTTCTGTTAACGTAGGCGTTGCTGCCGGGATAGCTATGTATGAGTACACGCGACAGCTCGTTTTTTAGGCGCATAGATATTCGTTTCCCATGGCTCAAAATCGTCGCTGTTTTGGCTATAGGCATTCTTGCCATCTTGGATTTATTGGATCTCACTATATCCAAAACGATGGATCCATACAACAAGATTAAAATCGCTCCTATGGCACATCACGTACGCATTAAGCGCGACCTTACTGGTAAAAAGCTTGTAGCGCTTACTTTTGATGATGGGCCTTCTAGCGTAACTACGCCTAGGTTGCTAGATATTCTGTATGAAAAAGATGTCCCAGCTACATTTTTCGCACTAGGCAAGATGGTGCGCGCGGTGCCAGATATTGCAAAACGCGCTGAGAGGGAAGGTCATATCGTGGCCAGTCACACCATGTATCATCAAAATCTGGTGCGCATTTCGGCCCAAGCTATTAAAAATGATATTGCCGAATCTGCGGCCGTGTTTAGCGATATCCTGGGGCATGCCCCAGTGCTTACTCGTCCACCATATGGCAACATTAATAACACCGTGCGCGATAGCGTTGGTACCCCTATGATTTTGTGGTCAGTGGACACTCTAGATTGGCAAAGTAAGGATCCGAGTGCTATTCTGGCAGTTACCAAGGAACAAATTCACGATGGTGCAGTTATTTTGATGCACGATATTTATGACTCTTCCGTAGACGCCGTCCCGACTATTATAGATGAGCTTAGGAATGATGGCTATGATTTTGTCACGGTACCAGAGCTCGCCAAAATTCGCGGCGTAAATCTCCAATCTGGCACCGCTTATTATAATTTCCGCCCTTAGCTATCTACCAAATAAGATATTTGTAATAAAAGTTAGTACCAGTATATGCAGATTAGCGGCAATTAAGAAGCCAATCGCTATCGCAATCACGCCAAATAGCTTTATTTTGTCATAAGAAGATACACCGTTCGCCAGATTGTCTGCAATTTGTCGATAAAATATCACGATCAATCCACCGGCTAAAGCGATAGCCAGCCCTCCGAACAACCACCCAAAACTAAATGTAAAATCCATAACCTTATTATATCATGAATGCTTAAGTTTACCACGAAGCGTCGACGGACCTTCACCACTAAAAAATCGGCCACAATACCGAGTCATATGTAAGCTGGTGGGGGCGAATTGTTCAGACATTAACAATCCATAGAGATGAAATAAAAAACAAACTAGTCAATCTACAAACTAATATTTAGAATACGTCAAATATCATTAATCGGGGCGGCTCTTCAGTTTTGTCGATTCTATTTCGACAAAAATTGCTGTATTTTACCCCATGTTATAATTCTTTTATTGTTATAGTATTGACAAAAATAAGCATATGTGCTATAATGCAATTATAGTTAGCAAAGCTTAAAGACCAACTAAGTACATTAAATGATTAGTTGTCAGTAAAAGCCTTTTGCATATCTGTGACCCGTTTTGATTATCTATATGGTAGTTAAAACGGGTTGCAGAGCAGTCTAGCGACCTAATAAATCGTCGCGAGACGTTAAAGAGCGAAAGGGGATAGCATTATGAAGATGACTATCAATGAGATGAAATTAGAAAACGGCCGTGCTCGCTATGCGGAAGGTCGCACCATCGCCTCTGAAACCGGTCTGGCACCGGAAACTGAGGTAGAATACGTCTGCCGTCAGTCCCGCTGGACGGGCACCGGATATGCTAACAGCATCTATCGCATTTGCGGAAGCGATAATGCGTTAGTAATTCGCCACAATGACGGACCCGTAGATAATATCTACTGGGATAACGTCCACGTGGAGAAGGGGTATTTCGCTAGGCAGCGCTCCTATGGAGCAGCTTGCCGCGAGGCATCCCGGCGCTACCACCTTCCAATGGAGGTCTGCCTGGCGCTTGGGCCCGAACTCTGCGAGGAGTTCGCGACAGAAGCAGCCAAGGTGACCTATCATGAAGGTGGATTCATTGGCAGCAACGCCGTTGGCTTTGCCGAAGTTGAGCCGTATTGGCTTGACGACGGCGCAGTGAACGAGCTGTATGCCGGCATCGGTCGCCGCAAAAAGGCCACCCTGTCGCTCATCGCTGAATGCTCGGAAGAGCTGAAAGCGAAGATTGGCAGCATGGGCCAGAAGAACTCTGAGCGCATCGCTCGATTCTTCACGGCTATGGCCGACAACTAATCTACTCAAACCCCCGACACTTCCACACAGCCAGTGTGGGCAGAGCCGGGGCTTTCTTTTTTTTGAAAACAAGACCAGACTGTTTAGGGCGTTAACAGACAAATTTATAGGTACAAAACGGCACTTTTTACCCCATTTTTCGTGCAAAAATGATGTAAAATAGCACTCTAGAATCTACAAGGTACTTAACAAAAATCCACTATTAAAAAATCGGCGAAAATGCTGAATTGTATAAAAACTGGTGGGGATATGTGGACTTGAACCACAGACCTCGTCATTATCAGTGACGCGCTCTAACCAGCTGAGCTATATCCCCGATCTGGTGGAGTAACAGGGACTCTAACCCTGGACCTCCGCCTTGCAAAGGCGGCGCTCTAAACAGCTGAGCTATTACCCCAACATCCTAATTTTACACCAAAATCATCAAAAAGGCAAGAGGTAATAGTAGCGAGAAAAAAGAAGGAACCATTCTCATGAAATAGTTCCTTAGGTCATACATATAGCTTGAGTAGCCTCGCAGTTCATTCTACTCAAAACTATCTCTATTTTATCTCACGAAACGCATAATGTCAACAGGCTTTTTCCACAAATTGTGCAGAACTTTTAAAATTAGTGTTCGGATTTTCTAAATAAATTACAACATAATTTTAAGAAAAAGCATATTGACAAAACGGAAGCGGTATGATATAATGTACATATACACTCGTAAAAGGGTGGTTGTTTTATTAATTTATAAGAATTTGGTGGGCAGAATAGGAGTTCTAGATGTCTGGAACTAAGGCTGGTGGCATGAAAGCTGCTGCTACTAACAAAGCCAAATACGGCAAAGAATTTTATGCTCGTATCGGTAAAAAAGGTGGCCAAAACGGTCACACTGGCGGTTTTGCCGCTAACCCTGCATTAGCTCGTGTAGCTGGCGCTAAGGGTGGCCGCATCTCTCGTCGTGGTCCAGCTAAAAAAGCTGCCTAATAATACAAAAAATCAACCTCAATTCAATAGAGGTTGATTTTTTACGCCAAATTCTCGCATCTAGGGCAGTGATATATACCGTCTGGAGTCTGATAACGCGTTAATCCGCATTTTTTGCACTTAGATTTGCTATGCAACCAGTCTCTATATGTATCCAATTCGTCTTGTATTAGGTTCTCATTAACCTCTATGCTGTATCTATCGGCTAACTCTCGCGCCTTCTCCCAGGCCTCACTTTCCATTCTAAGGCGCTCCACATCCATTCTAAAGGTCTTATGTTCTAAAATGGCATGAGACACCTCATGCAGCGCTAAAAGCTCTGAAAATAGCTCTGGTGGCCCCAAAACGATGGTTCTAGGTGGTCTAAAGGCAAATTTAGAGCCTTTAATAAACCTAAATTCCGGATAATCTTCCTTTAATCTCTGTAAAAATCCAGCGTCCACGATAAAACAGGGAATTACTCCCGCTCCTTTTGCTTGGCATAGATATAGCATCCATAGATTACCGATTCTAATGGTCGTTTCGGTCGTCGATATTTTACCCCCGCTATCTTTGGTAGATATTTCGAATATAGCCGAAAGATTTTACCCATCGGCCCACCAAGCACGATAGTATTGGGCTGATAGCTCTTGATGATGTCGGGTAAACCTAGATATATTCTGGCGGCAATGTCTTGCATTATTTTTTTACCGCGTAAATCGGTGGCCGGATCTGTATGATAAAATTTTTCCAATGCGCTAGCCGCTGCGATGTCTTCCCATTCAGATAGTTTGTTATTAAATTCATATTTTTGGTGACCTGGCTCAAAGTTTATGTTAGGTAAAAGTCTATTTTTTTCTACTACGCCGCCACCTATACCAGTAGAAAAGGTTAAAAACACCGTGCGTCCAGATAGCCCGTAGCCTTCATAGAGGGTTGCTAGATTCGCATCATTTTCAAAATAGATCGGGCAACTGAACAAATTTTTTATAGGGGTAAGAATATCAATATCGTCCCAATCACGATTGCCAAAATGAACTGAGTAATTTTTGTGTACAATGCCCGGAATAGCTACTACTACTGAGCTAATTTTATATTTCTGAAAGCTCTCCAAACTTTCCGTCAAATCAGCTAAAAACTTCTTGGAGCCCCTAGCGGTAGGGAATTTTACTCGCCTTAACACTCTGCCACGTTTGGAAAACAACGCAATCAATGTTTTCGTTGCCCCTATATCTATTGCTAAGTATACCATACCTAAAATTCTACACCGTTCCAACCTCAAGATAAACCCTAGACTTTTTTCATAAAATCTGCTAAAATAATAGGAGTTTTAGGCTCATTCATGAGTGCCGTAAAAACGACACTTTTTAATGAGCCTAAGGAAGGAAAATATTAAATATGGCAAATGCCAAAAAAATCACTATGGACGAACTTCTTAAAGCAAATGAAGATTCGTTCAAAAAAGTTATCACAGGAGACACTATTAAAGGTACAGTGCTCTCTGTCAAAAAACATGAAATACTAATCGACCTTGGTCCGCAAGGCGTAGGTTTAGTCCCCCGCAGGGAAGCATCTTTCGCGCGTAATCTAAACGTTGGCGACGAGGTGACTGCATCTGTGGTGGAGGCTGAGATGAAGGACGGCTACGTATTGCTTAGCCTTCGTAAAGCAGTCAAAGATAAAGGTTGGGATGAAATCACGGCCAAGCTTGACAACGCTGAAACCGTGGAGGTTACTCCGTTTGACGCTAATCGCGGTGGCTTGCTTGTGGAATACGAAGGTATCCGCGGCTTCTTGCCGGTTTCGCAACTTTCTGCCGAACATTATCCACGCGTAGGTTCCGCAGATAAGGATGAAATCTTGCAGCGCCTAAATTCTCTAGTAGGGAAGGCAATTAAGGTTCGCATCCTAGATGCTAACAAGAAAGAAAATAAGCTTATCTTCTCCGAAAAAGAAGCCATCCGTGACGGTCTCGCTGCTCGCTTCGCTGAACTAAATGTTGGCGATGTAGTGAAAGGTGTAGTTACCGGTGTAGTAGATTTCGGTGTATTTGTAAATGTAGACGGTATCGAAGGCCTAGTCCACATTTCTGAGATTTCTTGGGAGCGCGTCAATAATCCATCTGATTATGTCAAGGTAGGTGACACTATCGAAGCTAAAATTATCGCCATCGATAAGGAACGCTTATCTCTCTCTATGAAGCAACTCGTAGAAGATCCATGGATTTCTGAGGTAGAAGGTCTGAAAAAAGGCTCCAAAGTAGAGGGTACCATTACTCGTATTACTCCGTTTGGTGCATTCGTACAGATTTCTCCAGCAGTGGAAGCCTTGGTTCATGTATCCGAGCTTGGCGAAGGCTCTGATGTCGATCCAGAAAAAATCTTTACCCTAAACGAACGCAAAGACTTCAAGGTGCTAGACATTGATAAAGAAGGTCGCAAAATCTCTTTATCAATCGCTAAATAAATTTAAAAAAATGACCCCGAAAGGGGTCATTTTTTGCTCTTTACTTATTAAACAATAAACGTTATAATGAAGAAAAGCGCTTAAACTTAATAGAAAGGTCATACAAAAATGGAAATGCAAAGTGTTGACGAATTTATCGAGTCACTACTAGTTGATAAAGGAATTACAGACATTGAACCAGAAATCAAAGCAGAATTATCTCAGGAAATGAAAACTAGATTGCTAGATCAGATCAATAAGGCCGCCATTATGCAGCTCAGTGAAGAAAAAGCTGCAGAACTTGCTTCCATGGTGGATGACCCAAATTTTACTAACGAAAAAATGACTGAATTTATGCAAACCTCTGGTGTTAATTTGGCCGAAGTGGCGCTTGAGACCATGCTTCAGTTCCGTAACTTTTACCTTTCTTCGGAGCAATAAAAATGGAAAGCGCACCAAGACCCAACAACGAAGCTACAGCGACCAGCCAATGGGATAGTTTATCTAATTATGCAGGCGAGAAGAATATCAATGATAAAACCGGCAAAAGACGAACATTTACGGAGTTTGATCTTTATCCTAAACAACCTGGTGAAACCAATGAGGAGTATGGGGCTAGGTTAAAATTCATGCACCAAAAAACTGCAGAATACCAAGCGGAAGAGGCGGCTAGGGAAGCTGAAGCTAGAGCGATTACGGATAAAAATGATCTGAGGACTAATAACTATCTCGAATCAGAGCAAGGTAAACAAGAGCTTCAGGCGGAAGCCAATTTTGATCGTATTTCTGAAAAAATAGAACAAGCCATAAAAGACGGCAAGATTACAGAAGAACATGCCAAGGTATTGCTAGAAAAGCAGCTAGATAAAGCCACTAATGTGATCGATGGCATTAGGCAAGATTATGTAGATCGTCAATCCGTTGGAACTCCAGAAGAGCAAGAAGCTTATAATAAATGGCTAAGCAATCACGATGAAGAGAATAAAAAAAATCTCGAAGCTCGTAAAGAGACTTCGGAAGAGGGTGTCGGGGAGGAGCAGGAAAAACACGAAGAACAAGAAAAACTTAAAGTAGAGGAAGAAGAAAAAACTAAGTTAGAAGAAGAAAAAAAGAGACAATTAGAAGAATTAGTTAAAAACGAAGAAGAGAAAAAAAGGCTCGAAGCACGATTAAAACAAATTGATGAGGAGCTAGGGCCTTTGGCGGCAATTAATGCTGATTTTACCCACGATAAGAAAGAGCTAGCTCACGATATAGCCGAACAACAATTAAATGAAGAGCAAGCAAAATCTAATTTAATTAAGCGCATCTGGAAAGGTAGTATAGCTAGGAAGTACTATCAGAAAAAATACGAACGCCAACTGTTGTCTGGCGAGCGTGCGGCCGGCACCGGCGATGACGGCAAAGACATTATGCTGGACGACATAATTAGAGATCGTAGTGGTAGCGCTATTCGACGTTTTGTGCTAGGCGCCACAGAGGATATGCAATATATTCACGAAAAGATCGGTAAAGAACGTAAAGATGGTACGTACGACGGCGAAAAACTAACCGAAGCCGACGCCGAGACCACTAATGCTGTACGTGGTGCTATTGAAAAATTTGCTAGCACCAAAATTCCAGAAGGGGGCTCGATCGAGGACTTGAAAAGGATTTTTGGAAATGACATCAAACGTATTAAGGCAGAGGCTAGGGACCAAGGCCAAAATATAGACGCGACAACGATTGATAATTATTTAGAAGTCGCCATGCAAGCTAGGCAAAGAGTGGAACATGGCATAGCTATGGACAGAGTGATGGAAGGTTTTAGGGTTTTCAATGCCGATGTTCGTAATAACATGCGCACCGAAGCCCATCGCGATAACATAGATAAAATAGTCAACAGAATAGAAAGTAGTAAAATTGGATCAGTTATCCCAGCTGAAGCTCTTGCTATGGCGGTGGGAACAGCTTGGTCGCTTATCCAAACTGGCGCTAGGAGCGCAGCTCGAATTGCGGCTCCCGTGGGCGGCATAGCCGTATCCGGCGCTCTGGCGGGGTTGAGAGAACGCAACCGTGTCACGGAAGACCGTGCGCGTATGATGAGAGACGCTGCTGTCGGTTTAGAGTATGATGGTATGTCTGACGAAGAAATTAGAGGTCGCCGTGCTAAAAAGCGTGCTAAATATGAAGCCAGGATCGGTGGAACCCTTTATGACTTAAGGCCAGCTAGTGAGTTGACTTCCAATATTGCTCAGGCGTTGAACTCTGGCGATGGCGAAGCTAAACTGAGAGCTATTGCTGAGGCCAGAGTTAGAATTGGCTACTCCGATTCTGAGCAAAAAGATTTAATTTCCTATTCGTCTGCGGATAAAATGGGGGACGAGAGGACTAGATTGGACATGGCTGTCATTCGTGCCGAAAAGAGCCTATCCGGAGAAGAAAAACAAAGATTGGAAATTTTAAAAACAGTAGTCCGTAAAGAAATTAATAACGACGTAAACGAAAATGATCAAGATTTTCGCAAAGTACGCGCGGCTCAAGCCGTAAAGCAGGCTGGTAAAACCGTATTGATTGGTTCTGCAGTATTCTTTGCTTCTCAAGAGATCATGGCGGCTATCGATCCAAACAAAGTTGGTTTATTTGAAAAAGCTGGTCTTCTTAAGACTCAAAATAACGAAAATGCGCAAGAAACCATTCTTGCAAGTTTAGCTGGGCCTAGCGTTCGTACTGAAACACATGTTGATACGATCGAAGATATAAGTGGCGATAGACAAACGGAAATAAATCAATATGAACAGGCCGGGTATACCAAAGTCGAAAAAACTGCTGCCTGGACAGAAACCAAGAAAGATTTAGTCGAAGTTGATCCATCTCAGTCTACTGCCCAAGTTAAGGTTGAATATGACGGCTGGGCCAATAATGGCACGTCTGTTTCTGATGGTAATGAATTGAGACTTTATCTCAATAACGGTCAAATTACTTCTGGTATGCATGGCGTATCAACGATGGGAGGGGAAGCGTTAGACTATGATGCGGCCGCAGCTGCAGGGCGAGTCAAGCTTTATTTGACTATCGGTGATAGTAAATTTGAAATAGCATCAAAGGTCAATTCCGCCGGAGAGCTTGCGTGGGGGGAGAACGGATTATTTACTACGACTACCGGTGAAACTATTCAGGCAGTTAGCAACAACGGGGAGAAACTCTATAAATACGCCGAAATCGTGTTAGACAATGGCAAAGATGCTAACGGTATATCCCACATCATACCATTTGCCACAGACTTAGGCCCGGATTCTTTCTCTGGCAAGATTCAGCAAGTAGCAGAAACTACTGTAGAACATCCTGCAATGTATGATTTTGTCAAAACTACAGTTACGGAAATTCCGCGCGATATATCATACGGTGGCATAGCGACGGCTCAGACTTCACGAGTCGGATTGGGTGGCCCACGTACTGCTAATACTGTAGAAAATAATAACATGAATCAGGAGGCCACATTAGGACGGAATACTCCGCCCGCGCAATCAGCGGAACAAGCAGATACGGCAAAAGCCGAGTTCACCGAGCGCATAAGAAGAGATTTTGGCAATTTGGTCGGAGAAGATGGTGTTAATTATATGTCTGGCAATATCAACGATAATAATACTGCCACAGGTATCTCGCAATGGTGGAATAGTCTTAATCAAGAGGCCAAAGATGCCGTGATTGATTTTGAAAGAGAATATCATCCGTACGGGACTATGCTGAGAAGTTGGCTACAACTTAATGGACATATTGAGAGATAGGCATTTAGAGTTAAAATTGGTTTTTAGTCACGCTCGTGGTATAATTAGCGTAAGGAGATTTTTGTGAAAAAAACTAATAAAGCTTACCAAGCACGTCCTTGGCTCGAATATTATGACGAAGAAAACATTCCCAGTAGTATAGAATATCCAGATTGTTCTATGGTGGACATGATTATGCAATCTGCCGAAAAATGGCCAGATAATGTAGCCTATTCTTACTATGGCCACAAAGTTACTTACAAAAACTTTATCCGCAAGATAGAAAAAGCCGCCCGTGCACTTAAAAATTACGGCGTTAAAGAAGGCGATCGCGTTACCATATGCATGCCCAATACACCAGAGGGCATCACGATGGTGTATGCCGTAAATATGGTTGGCGCAGTATGTAATATGGTCCATCCTCTATCATCAGAGAAGGAACTAGAGTATTACATTAAGGTAGCTGATTCCAAATACGTTTTAGTTATTGACGCGGTGTTTGACAAAATCTACCGTCTGCGCGATACTGCGCAACTAGAGCGCATTATTGTGGTGCGCCCCTCAGATGGCTTAGGCTTTTTGAAGAAAAAGCTCTACAATACTTTACACATTAAAAAGGTCCGGCTTCCAGCCAACGATAACCGTGTAGTACTTTGGGAAGACTTTATCGCTAATTCGTATTTCTATCAGGGCAATTATCACGAAGAACGTGGCGGGGAAGATCTCGCTGTGATTATGTATTCTGGCGGTACCACTGGCGCCCCCAAAGCTGTAATGCTTTCTAATCTTAATATCAATGCCGAATCCATCTGTGACGCCACCATGATACGTCAAGTTGTCCCGGGGGCTACAGTGCTTTCCATCTTGCCGCTCTTCCACTGTTTTGGTTTGGGGGTTTGTATTCATACTCCGCTTTGTAGAGGCATGGGTTGTATACTGATACCAGCCTTTTCGCACAAACAATTTGCGGATATCATCAAGAAAAACAGCCCCAATTTTATCGTGGGTGTACCAACCCTATTTGAAGCACTGGTTAATACTAAACTCAAGCGCGACGATCTTAAATCCGTTACTGCCGTAATTTGTGGTGGCGATGCACTCAATCAAACTTTACGCGACAAAGTCAATGACTATCTCAAGGCTCACGGTTCCAGTGCCAAAATCCGCGTCGGCTATGGCTTAACAGAGGGTTCCGGCGCAGTCTGTTTGTCTCCAGAAGACGCTTTCGCCGACGGTATCATCGGCGCCCCATTTCCGGATACATATCTTAAAATCGTCAAAAACGACACTTTTGATGAACTTCCGGTTGGCGGGGAAGGCGAAGTCTGCATCTCTGGACCATTAATAATGATGGGCTATCTTGGCGACGATGCTGAAACCGCGCAGGCGCTTCGTATCCACCCAGACGGCAAATTGTGGCTGCACACCGGAGATATCGGTTATCTCGGCAAAGACGGCTTCATCTATTTTGCTCAACGCCTCAAGCGTATTATCGTTTCTTCTGGTTATAATATTTACCCGACCCATCTAGAATCTATCATTAATTCTCATGAGGGTGTACTGACCTCTACCGTTATTGGCATAGATCACCATTACAAAGGTCAGGTTCCGAAAGCGTTTATTGTTTTGAAACCAGGCTATAAGGCGGGGAAGAAAATAGAGCGAGAAATTCGTGCTCTGCTAGAACGCAATGTCCCAATTTATGCCCTCCCAGTAGCTTACGAATTTCGCGATAAACTACCTCAAACCAAAGTCGGTAAAGTTGCGTTCAAAAAACTAGAAGAAGAGGAAAAGGCTAAAAAATAAGTATGCTTTGGAAAATTCTCGTAGTATTACTTATTTCTATGGTGCCACTAGTAGAACTTCGTGGTGCCATCCCAGTAGCTGTAGGCATGGATCTAGGCCTGCCAGAATGGCTAGTATTAATCGTGGCCATCATCGGTAATATTATCCCGGTACCAATTATTTATTTCTTTGCACGAAAGTTTCTAGAATGGGGCGCCAAACGCAAGTGGAAGCCTCTCAAGCAATTTTGTAGTTTCTGTATCAAAAAAGGCGAAAAGGCGGGCAACAAACTGCTTAAGAAAGCTGGAAACTATGGTACGTATTTTGCTCTCTTTCTCTTTGTGGCTGTGCCAATCCCTGGTACCGGTGCCTGGACGGGCACTCTTGCGGCCAGTATTTTGAATCTAGACTTTAAGAAGACTATGATTGCTATTATGTCTGGTGTATTGGTGGCTGGTCTAATTATGCTCGCTGTTTCGCTTGGCTTATTCAAAATTATTTTTGGCGGATAATTTTTAGTTTAGCTTAAGCTTCGCCTGCTATTATGAAACTATAAATAGGAGAAGCATATGAACTATAACAAACAGAAGAAAGAGCAGCGTTATTTCAACTATTCCATTTAAACCAAAAGTCTTATCGTCACTCGTCGTCTAGACTCACACTATGAGCCCGAGCCACTTAACCAAACAAAAATGAGCAGATAAAGGGGGGTTTATCTGCTCATTTTGGCTCCCCCGGCCAGACTCGAACTGGCAACCTCGAAGTTAACAGCTTCTTGCTCCACCATTGAGCTACAGGGGAATACCTCTATTATAGCATATTTTCTCAAAATGTGGTAAAATTAAAGAAGCTATTTATATTTTTTGTGTATTACTAAAACAGAAAGGAGAGTTATGGAAGAAAAAACAATTCAAATTGCCGGTTCTATTACTGTGGATGAGTTGGCTACCGCACTTGGCCTTTCTGTGACCGAGTTAATCGGTACACTTTTTAAAAACGGTATCGTCGCCACCATCAATCAACGCCTAGATTACGAAACCGCTAGCATCATTATAGATGAGCTAGGCCTCGAAAATGTCAAGCTAGAACGCAAAAACACTTCTACTCAAACCTCAGATTTTCATCGGGAACTATCAGATAAGGCCATTACGCGCCCTCCGGTGGTGGCTGTTATGGGCCACGTAGATCATGGTAAAACTACCCTTCTAGACACTCTTCTTCACAAAAAAACCGTAGAAGCTGAGGCTGGCGGTATCACCCAGCATATTTCTGCTTATCAGCTTAAGCACGATGATCGTATCATCACTTTTCTAGATACTCCTGGCCATGAGGCTTTCGCCGCTATCCGTCAGCACGGCGCTATGCTTACCGATATCGTAGTTATAGTGGTGGCCGCAGATGATGGCGTTAAACCGCAGACGGTAGAAGCTATCAACTTCGCCAAATCTGCTAATGCTAAGATTATCGTTGCTATCAATAAAATAGATCGTGAAGGTGCTGATATCGACCGCACCAAGGCAGATCTTAGCCAGCACGGTCTCCAGCCAGAAGAATGGGGTGGTGATATCACCATGGTGCCAATTTCCGCCAAAATGAATCAAAATCTCGACAAACTCTTAGATATGATTCTCCTTACCGCCGATATTGAAGAGCTTAAAGCCGATGTGGATATCCCTGCCGAAGGTCTCGTCATTGAATCCCACATGGAGACTGGCAAAGGCTCGGTAGTAAACCTTTTAGTTACTGGTGGGGAACTAAAAACTGGCGAGTTTATCGTGGCAGGCTCTACCTATGCCAAAATTCGCACTATGCTAGACTGGAAAGGCAAACCCAAGGGCAAAGCCACTCCTTCTACCCCAGTTACTATTACTGGCTTCAAGGAACTTCCGAACTTCGGCGATCGCTTTATAGAGGTCAAAGACGAAAAAACCGCCCGCAAAATGGCTCTTCTTAATGCGCAGGCTGCAGCTAACGAAACTGCTAGCGCCAATGTTACCAGTTCAGATCTCCTGCGCATGATGAACGTAGCCGATAATTCCAAGACTTTCAACGTTATCGTTAAAGGCGACGTTTTGGGCTCTGTTACCTCTGTAGTGGATAGCCTCAAGATGATAGATACTAAAGGTGGGGTTACTCTTAATATTGTCTCTACCGGCGTAGGTGATATCAACGAAAACGATGTTTACATGGCCGCCGGCGGTAATACGGTAATTTATGGTTTTAACGTCTCTGTCCCTATCAATATCTCTAAAATGGCCGCACGCGATGGTGTATCTATCCGGACTTACCGCGTTATTTACGAGCTCCTGGATGACGCCAAACATGAGATGGAAAATCTCCTAGATGCCGAAATTATTGAGGAAGACAAGGGCGAAATGAAAGTTCTTGGCGTATTCCGTACAGAAAAAACTAGCATCATTGCCGGTGGGGAAGTGCTAAAAGGCGACGCCAAGCCAGAGTTCCTTGCCCGTGTAGTTCGCGGCAAAGAATATCTCGGCGAAGCCGAAGTTACTTCCGTGCAAAAAGAAAAAATCGACGTCAAAGAACTCACCGCTGGCGAAACCGGTGGCCTTGCCCTTAAGACTGCCTCCAAGATTGATCTCCAGATCGGTGATCGTCTCAAATTCTTCACCCGCGAATCCAAAAAACGCACTCTTTAATATACTTATAAAACACCTCATTTTGAAAAAGTCTTATTATGACCCCTCCTCAAATAATTAGGGGGTTTAGCCTAAAATGTCAAAAAAACAGATGAAAAACAGTTAAAACCGAAAAATTGTCAAAAAAACTATTGCGCTAATGCTTTTTACGTGATATTTTAGATAAATGTCCAAAAAATTTTATACATCTGGGCGCTTAAAACGCCCGTATTTCAAAACCCCCCAAAAAAAGGAGTCCTTATTTATACTCTTTAATTTAATTATTTTAGTGTCCACGATCGTGGTTGCAGCCATAGATATCAAATATGGCACCAGCGACGGCCAAGACGGGGCCAGCGTTAGCGGTTGGGATTTTCTTAGACCGTTTACCATAGATAGTAATATTCTTATGGCTATCGCTGCGGCTATTGCCCTTATTAAGACTTTGCGACACAGCATAGTTACCGCTCGTAAGAACAACGCTTCATTTATGAGGCCGTTTGGAACTAAATTTACTAATTTCTATTTCCTATCCGTTGTTTCTATCGATTTGACCTTCGTTGTTGTTACGCTTTTTCTTGCACCACTTCGTTTAATGCACGGTCAAAACGGCGCCAGTATGTTTATGGGGGATATGCTCTTCTTCCACCTGATAAATCCAATTGCCGCCACCTGTGCGCTATTCCTATTTAACGGCGCCGCGGTAAATAGATTAAGTGAGCTCCTCTGCTATCTACCAATGGCTATCTATTCCACGGTCTATGGTGTACACGTTCTCTTTATCGGTGATTGGGAAGATTTTTATAATTTTACTTTTGACGGCGATCCTTTTCTTTCCACCATATCCGTTTTCGCGAATATACTCATCATTCATTATATAACTAGGACCCTTGCCCGCTTCTACAGCAGAAGAATGGTCGATAGTACTAGCCACCCTTATCAAGATCTCAAGTACAAACAACCCCGTTAATCCTGTAATAAACGGTCTCGAAAAATAAGCATAAATGTAGTACAATACAAATAGCATGGAATTTAATGAACAATTTCTACAAGAAATGGGTCTTTCAGCTATGCCAGAGGACGAAAAACAGAAATTTCTAGATTATATCCAAGAAGAATTGGAAGTTCGTATCGGTGAACGTATTTCGCGTGGCCTTACCGAAGTCCAACTCAATCAATTTGATATGATCACCGACCAAGCCGAAGCTACTAAGTGGTTAGAAATCAATCGCCCAGATTATCGCGAGATTGTCGCTCGCACCATCAATGAGATGAAAGAAGAAATCCGCGCTAATCGCGCCCGCCTCGTCGGCGCCTAGATAGGCTAATTAATATGAATCAGCAAACCATAACAGAGCAACCCAGTCTTATCAAAGAGAAAATGCCCAAAAAGAATAAGATTCGTATGTGGGTAGGGATATCACTACTTATTGTTTATGCTACTATTTTTATAATTTTTGTTTTCATACCAAAGAAAATAATAGAAATCAATCATTTTAGGGTAGGAAGTCTAGGAAACTGGGGTGATAGCCCAGCTCTTGAACAGATGATATTTGAGGGATATATGATACTGGCTCTTACTTTTATTCCATTAGCTCTTACCGGTCTCGTATTTACGATTTATAACATTCTTGAATGGAAGAAAGTTAAACATCCAAATATCATTACTATTCTTATTGTATTATTAATTATACTGCTGCCGATACTTTTATTATTGCTCTTATCGATTATTATGCAGCATACGCCAACAACATCCATATAAAATATAATAGCTTTTTTATTTCTTATACCCATTAATAAAACTTTTTGCATCCATCGGTTTTTTACCATCTGGCTGCAATCTGTCTATGCTTAAAATTTGGCCGTCAGCACATTTCAGTGGTAAAACCGCCGTCTCACCCGGCTTTAGTATGTGTGCCTCTAAAATAGCGCAATTTTTGTCGTAGAACGTATATTTCGCCTTCGGGAATCCCTGAAATGCCACAATTTTCCGGTAAATTTCTGCTGCGCTCTCTGTTTCGGGATGTAAAACGCTCATAGATTTATCGAATTTCCCACAAAAAGTCGCCTTTTTTTCATCTTGTGGTACAGGGGTGGGTAAATGGTCTATATTACCACATATCCACTTTGCGCCAGCTTCAGCTAATTCTCTATAAATTACCACTTTATCTAGTGGCAAGTCTTTCAAAGTAGTCTGATAGAATACCGGCCCCGCATCCATCGCTTTTGCGAGTTTCATTATAGATACCGAAAACTCCGTATCTCCAGCCAAAATCGCGCTTTCTATTGGTGAAGCACCCCTGTATTTAGGAAGTAGGGAAGGATGAATATTTAAAATCCCCTCTGGCTCAAACACTTCTAGCACATTGGATTTTATCATTACTCCAAAGCTCGCCAACACCCCGTGCGCCTCTGGAAACTCACGTTTTAGCTCTATCACCTGCGCCAAATCTTCCTTCGTACGCGCACGAAATATCACCTCAAAGTGCTTTTTTAGTACCTCTAGCGCCGCCTCAGCTAGCGGTCCATTCCCAAAAAAGATAATCTTATTCATCAGGGAATAGCTCTTTATTGTTGGCGATTTTTTCGTCATAATCTATCGGCTGTAAATCACCTTTATCATCCATCTCGTAAAACGCATCTTTCACCCCCTTGATATGGTCTATAAACAGCACTCCATCTAGATGGTCTATCTCGTGTAGTAGTGTGCGCGCTAGCTCGTCTGTAGCTTTAATCCGCACCTCTGTTCCATCCTCTAATTTGGCCTTTACGCGCACCTTGCTCGCCCGTGGTACTTTACCATAGATAAACGGTACAGATAAGCACCCTTCAAAATCAGTCTTTACCTTACCATCCGCCTTAATCACTTCTGGATTAATCAATGCCGTAAAAGTGGCGTTCTTTTTATCTGCCATATCGTCACGCACTATGATAATGCGTTTATTTACGCCCATCTGTGGTGCAGCCATCGCTGCAGATAGTTCATATGGGTGTTCTTTTTCCCAATCTAAGGAAAGTTTCCGCATATTCTCGATAATATCCAAAATTTCATCGTTAATTTCGTGCACTTTTTCCGATTTTTCACGTAACCTTGGATCTGGCGTGGTAATTATTTTCATAAGCCTATTATATCACAGAATGAATAATCCGTAAAATAACAGGGAAGAAAAAAGCCCTTGAAATATATTTTTTATTCGTGCTATAATGAAGATGCTATAACTTAATCATTAATAAAATCGTGCCTATTTTATAGGCGAGTATATGTACTTACAAACGGCACCGCAGGGTTACCGTCGAGTACATGTGTTCGCACGATTACTTTGATTAGGTTATAGCACCCCTTGCGGTGCCATTTTTGTTAATCCCCATTAATATAGTGGCACCACATGGGGGAATAGTAGTAATCATATATATAAGTGAGGTAAAAGATGGGCCATAGAACCACTAAAGCTAATCATAAAGTAAAGGTGCATAAAACTGTGTCATGTAGAACAGATTTCTTCTACTATGCTTTCCGCAATGTATTGTTGGTTTCTGTTCCTCTTCTTATCTTTTCTATCTTTGTTTTCACTATTCCTCATTCGTCTGCAGAAATAAGTAGTGGTACAGACAATATTCAATTAGTCTTATCTACTTCCTGTACAGTAAATGCCGTAGTTACAGAAGCACATGAAACCAGCCTCCATGGTGGCCAAAAGGATGATAATGTAGGCAATACTAAACTCAGTGCCTTTTGTAATGACAATAATGGCTATAGTATCTATGCCGTAGGTAGTAGTGGAGACACGGATGGTAACACAGACTTAATTAATACAGTAAATGAAAGCTATAATATCCATACTGGAGTATATGATGACTCTGCTCAAACCAATCCTTCTTCCTGGGCTATGAAACTAACTGCCGGTACTGGTACTGGTATAGACCCAACTACAGGAGGCTCAGTACCTACCACTCCACCTACTATCATTAATGGCTTTGATAACTATAGTGCTATACCAAATGTCTATACTCAAGTAGCTAAAAGAACATCAGGTACTAGTATGATAACAGACAGTGATGCTTCAGGTTCATACCTAAACACTACTTACCAGATTTATGCTAATTCATATCAACCTGCAGGTACTTATAATGGTAAAGTAAAATATGTTATAGTGCATCCAAATAGTAATAATAACACTATTCCAGACTTAGACACTACCTTCGCTATGGCGGGTAAAATAAAAGCCTATGAAGAGGGCGGCAATTCATATTATGCTATGCAGGATATGGACTCTCAAATATGTAGTCTTGTAGGTAACAGCGGGGAGGTTACCGCTACACAACTAGTAGATTTGCGAGATAGTAGGCTTTACTGGGTAGCAAAGTTAGCAGATGGCCATTGTTGGATGACACAAAACTTGGATTTAGAGATAGACGCCACCAGAACCTATACCCATAATGATACAGACCTAGGCTGGGACACAAATAACTTTGATGCTAATGCCACCTGGACACCAGACACCACTAATGGTAAATATAACCTACCAGTAAACGGTACTTCTGTTCCTGGTTGGTCTAATCAAAATAACTATCCATATTCTGCAGATCCAGGTGATGTATATTACTATACATCAAACTCTACGTCAGATGATATAAAATACACCTCGTTGTCTGCCTGTATTACCGCAGGTCATACAGAGGGAGAATGTAAACATTATCATGCTGGTAATTACTATAACTGGACTGCAGCTATAGCGTCTAATAATTCTGCTAGCATTTCAGTAGACAGCACCAGAGCTGCCAGCTCTATTTGTCCTAAAGGCTGGAGACTACCTAATGCTTCTACTACAGACAATGAATATAATGAATTTGGTAGATTACTCTACCGTGATTATGGATACGATATAGTTACGTCACCATCTAATGGTACTAATCCAGTAAACTATCAATCAAATGGTTTTAATGCCCTGCGTTCTGAGCCTCTATATTTCGTACTACCCGGTGGCATAAACGCTGGAACACTATACAGGGGCGGTTACTACTGGTCCAATACTCTTGATTATTCTTCAGCCTATTTTTTGCATCTTTACACGGGTGGGGTCAATTTAGCCAATAAAAGTTTACAAAAAATGGCTGGTTTGTCTATCCGCTGTCTCGCCCGGTGATGAATTTACCTCTTTAGATCATACATAAACTGCATGCATTTTTATCTAAAAGTCAATTTATAACAGCCCCACCGGGTCAAAGGTTACGCGGAAATTAGGGTCTAAATCTTTACACGTCTCTATCAGTACTTTACGAGATTTAGCTCGCACGATAATCTGCCAGGTATAGCCCCGGCTAGTATACTCGTGAAACGCCGGCATTGGCGGGGAAACCAGTAGTCGCTTATCTCGGGTAAGGCTTACCACCGTCGCACGTACTTTCTTTAGCACTGTCGCCTCTGTTTTCATTGTGATTTCTAGCTTCGCCACAAACATAAACGGCGGAAACCCGGCCTTGCGTCGCTTTTTCACTGTATATTCATAAAACCCCAGATAATCAGACTCTGCTGCCATATTTATCACAGGGCTTTCCGGCCGAAATGTCTGGATAAACACCTCTGCTTTGTCGCTATGCCCCCGCCCCACTCGGCCTATCACCTGGGTAATCAGTTGAAAAGTCCGTTCTTCCGCCATATAATCTGGTAAGGCTAGCCCAGCATCGGCCTGCGCCACCCCCACGGTGGCCAATCGCGGCAGATCTAGCCCCTTTGCTAAAGTTTGTGTCCCCACTAATATATCCACTTTGCCATCGTGCACCTCTGTGTATGTGGCATCTAATCCCTCATTTTTCTTGTTGTCCGCATCAAACCTCTGTACTCGCGCACTAGGGAAGAGTTTTTTTAACTCACTCTCTAATAATTTAGTACCAAACCCTTTGTGAATTATCCCCGGCGCACCACATTTGGGGCAATTTAGTGGCACTCGCTCAGTATGCCCGCAAGTGTGACACACCAGCTCGTAGCTATCAGCGTGTAAGGTTAAAGGCAAAAAACAGTTTGGGCACAGCATCTCTTCGCCACAATCCTCACAAATCGTCAACGGTGCGGATCCCCTACGATTATGGAAAATCAGCGTCTGTTGCCCCTGTTCTAAGTTGTTTTTGATCGCCGCAAGTAGGGAATTGGAAAAATACCGGTTTTTACTAAAATTATCTCTGTTTTTTAGGTCTATAATCTTAATTTCTGGCCTCACTGCGGTGGTTTTGGCCTTTTCTTTTAATATTGCCAAGGCCCCCTTCTTCTTTGCTAGGTAATAATCTTCCACCGTAGGGGTAGCCGACCCCAAAATCAGGTCAATCCCTAGCTTTCCAGCCATATAGCTTGCTACCCGTATCGCCGAGTATTTTGGCGCGTTCTCTTGGCGGTAAGTGCCCTCATGTGCCTCATCTATAATAATTAGCCCCAGGTTTTTTAAAGGTGCAAACAGGGCGGATCTTGGCCCTATTATTATCTTAGTTTCATCTGTTTCTAGGAGGGAATTAAAGATTAAATGTCGCTCAGCCTCTGTCTGTCGGGAATGGATTAACACTACCTTGTCGCCAAAATATTTCTCAAAAACCCGAACAAGTTGCCCTGTTAAAGCTATTTCCGGCACCAAAAGTATAGTAGATTTTTGCGCTAAAAGAGCATTTTTAGCCATTTTGAGGTATATATTAGTTTTACCGCTTCCGGTCACGCCATGCAGTAGTTTCGTGGCTCCTGTGGCCTTTTTTAGGGCTTCTAGCGCATTTTTCTGAGCCTGGTTAAGCGGGATTTCCGCATTAGCAGCGGCCTGTTCGGTTTTTGCTATGTCCCCGAACATTTGTTCGGTTTTTCGCCGCCTCTTATCTACTCCATTTGGCAGTATTAGCCCCAGAGTGCTAGCTAGCGGCACTTGGTAATATTCTGCTACGAACTTCGCCGTAGCAATTAAATGTGCCGGCAGCGGCGTTGAATACAAAACTTGCAAAATCTTTTTCGTAGCAAAATTCGGTTGTGCAACTTTTTTACTAACTACGCCTACTGCCTTACCTCGCCCTAGCGGCACCACTACAATCTGCCCCGGCACCAGGGAATTATCAGACTCATAGGTTAGCACACCGCCAGCCTTACCAAACACTTTCCCCGGTATTACCTCATAAAACATATATATAATTATAACATCAGGCGCGGTCCTGAAGGTATTATTAGATCGCATTACTGAATTGTTGTATTTTTTACACTTTACGTGCTATAATAGTGAGAGATTAAGCGAGGTAATATGTTAGATATATTTGTCACTTCTCGGGTGCGCCGCAAAATTATCGTGGTTTTTGCTAAATATCCAGACTTTAAGACCCACGTTCGTGGCTTGGCTAAGCTCATCAAAGAAGATCCAGGCAATATCCAAAGAGAACTAAACCGCATGGCCGAAGGTAAGTTCCTTATCGTTACTAAAAAGGGTAAAACCAAAATCTACCAGACCAACAAACAATTCCCAATCTTAAAAGAGCTTCAAAGTATTGTCATTAAAAGCCAAAAGGGCAGCAAGCCGAGCAAAACCATAGGCTAAAATGAGTAAATTATTTGAACGCTTATTAGAAGCGCGTGGGCTAGACCGTAGTTTTTTGGCCCCTAGATACGAAAATCTCACTGATCCATTCATTTTACCGGATTTAGATAAGGCGGCAGACAGAATTAATCAAGCTATAGCAGAGAACGAGAAGATTTTAATCTATGGTGATTACGATGTAGATGGCGTCACCGCTAGTACTGTAATGGCGGATGCGCTTGCTCTGGCCGGCGCCAATCCTGAAAATATAGATATTATGTTGCCGGACCGTTTTGCGGATGGCTACGGCATGAGTCCGCGTCTAATTACTCGCGTCAAAAAACAGGGGACTAAACTAGTAATTACGGTAGACTGCGGCTCACGCAATCACGCCATTATAGACGAGCTAAATACCTTAGATATAGATACCGTCGTCACAGATCATCATGAATGTGGCGACGAATTACCAGAGGCTCTGGCTGTAGTAAATCCCAAGCGCCCAGATTTTGCCGCCGTAAATGGCCTGAGGGATCTTGCCGGTGTGGGCGTAGCCTTTAAGGTGGCGCAAGGCTTAGTGCAAAAAAGTCTCATCCCGGCCGGCCAAGAGAAGTGGCTGCTAGATTTAGTGCTGATCGGCACCATCTGCGACAATATGCTTCTCACTGGCGAAAACCGTATTCTTGGTTATTACGGCATCAAGGTCTTAGAAAAAACTCGCCGCGCTGGCCTAAAAGAATTAATGTCTCGTGCCCGAGTAAAAAATTTAACTGCCGAAAGCATCGGTTTTCAGATTGGCCCACGGTTAAACGCCGCCGGCCGGCTGAAGTCTGCTCATCTTTCACTAGATTTACTTCGCGCCGCTTCTCCTACTGATGCCGCCGCTCTCGCCGAACAGCTAGAAGACCTCAATAAAAAACGCAAAACTGAACAGCAAGCCGCTATCAAAGAAATCTCCACCCGCGGCGTTTCGGATGATCCAGTCATTATAGAGACTGGCTCTTGGCACGAAGGCATCTTGGGGATTATTGCCGGCCGTTTAGTAGAAGAATATCAGCGTCCAGCCTTTGTATTATCAGAGGTAGAAAATGGTATTTTTAAGGGCTCTGGCCGTAGCTTTGGTGATTTTAGCTTGGCCAAAGCTCTAGACTATGCCAAGGATTCTATCATTGGTGGTGGTGGCCATGCTGGCGCCGCCGGTGTACGGGTAGATGGCAAGCAGCTCTATGCATTTCGCGAGAAAATCAATGAATATTATAAAAGCTTGCATCTAGTAGATCAAACAAAATATCTCAAGCAGCGAGCCGACCTAGATGTCGCGAACCTTTCTGATTTATCTCTGCAATTTCTAGAAGAACTAAAATCCCTAGAGCCCTTCGGTGCAGGGAACGAAGAGCCGATTTTCCGCTTGCCAGAAGTAGATATCGTTAATATTTCTCACATGGGCACCGAACAAAATCACCTCCGCCTAGATATCAGGGATAGAAAAGGTAATAATCTAAAACTCGTTGCCTTCTATGCTCCAGAGCAGTGGCTAAGTCTTACCTCGGAAGACAAGATAGTACCACTGATTAAACTAATGGAGAATGATTTCAACGGTGTAAAATCTGCCGAGGCTCGTATTGTGGACATAGAGATAATTTCGTGATACAATCAAAGCACAAAAGAGAAGCCCTCTAGGACGACTTCTCTGTAGGTTGGTAGGTTAGGCTTTACGGCCTAACTTTTTTACTTCGGCGTTTCCGATTTGGAAAGATGATGCATAACAGATTGATCTGTATGGTCATTTAACCATCTCCTTCCTAGGGATCCTAGTTTACCTAGAATAACCGTTTAATGGACCCTCACACAACCGCAAACCTAAATACATTTTAAGCTTGTGAACTCTAGCTCATTAAACCCCGAAGCCAACCCGCCTATAGTATATGCACACTCTATTCATAATTTCAACCCCCACCCGCACAAAAATATTTTGTCGCGCGAACAACAATTTTATCACAAACCGCCTAGGCTTAAATTTCATTGTGCCTTGCTTATTTTAAGCACTAGTAAAATGTACAATTTTCTAATTTTTTGATTTTTAATTCTGCATAGAAATTTATATGCTATAATGAAAGAGCAAAACACTTTTATCGACGTTCCGTAGCACATTTTAATGTAACTCATTAAGCAACGCTAAAGAAATGGCGCCGCAAGGTACCTATTGGCGTTGCATACTTGCTATGGACGATAATAGTGTTTTGCACCCCTTGCGGTGCCATTTTTGTTAATCCCCATTAATATAGTGGCACCACATGGGGGAGTAGTAGTAATCATATATATAAATGAGGTAAAAGATGGGCCACAAAGTAAAACAATCTTTAATGAGTAGTAGAATAGATTTCTTCTACTATGCTTTCCGTAATGTATTGTTAGTTTCTATTCCTCTTCTTGTGGTTTCTGGTGTTGTTTTATCTCATTTATCATTTCATAGCTCTGCTGCTAGTTCTAGTAGTGGCTCTACTTCCTCCACAGATAGTTTATCCTTTTCTATCTCATCATCCTGTACATTAAGTAGTGTAGTAGATAGTAGTCATACAGCAGAATTGATTAATGGTACTTATACTAATGGTATAGGAAAGACTACCATTACTACACTATGTAATGATGGTAATGGGTATAGTGTATATGCAGTAGGGTATAGTAATAATGAAGAAGGTAATAATAGACTAGTTAATGCAGAAAGTTCTAACTTTAATATAGTATCAGGAACAGCAGAGTCAGGTAATACATCTAACTGGGCTATGAGTCTAAATAACCTAAAAGATGATCCATCACTTACTCCACCTACTATTACATTAGACTATGATGGTATATACGGCATAGTCCCAGATAGGTGGACTAAAGTAGCATCACTTCCAGCAAGAGCCACTGATATGATTAAAGGTTCATCTTTTACTACTACCTATGCCGTATATACATCATCATCACAATATGCAGGTACTTATAATGGGCAGGTGAAGTATATGCTGACACATCCAAATAGTAATGCTTCAACTATGAACGACATAGACGCTGCTTTCTGGTTAGCCGGTAAGCAAAAAGTTTATAGCGATGAAAATGGATCATATTTTGCTATGCAAGATATGACTAGTGACATATGTAATTCTGTATCAAATAACGACGAAAGGACCTCTACCCAATTAGTAGACATTAGGGACAATAAACTCTACTGGGTAACCAAACTTAAAGATGGACATTGTTGGATGACGCAAAATCTAGATTTTGATATAGCAGCCAACACTACACTAAATTCCCAAACTACAGACTTAAATGTGGTCTACGATTCTAGCACTGGACAATACGCGGAATATAATGATGGATATACAGAAGACAATGGAATAACATATTATACTCCAGCTGGCAGTGCTACTACGATAGGTTTTCAGAATACAGGCCCTATTACCGGTTGGCAGAATAGTAATACTGCATCATATACCGCTAACAAGACGGATAGTACAGAAACAGGACATTTCTCACTAGGCAATTACTATAACTGGACTGCAGCTATAGCCTCTAATAATTCTTCTTCACTAACACAAAATACATTAAGTGATATATCTAAGAATCCCAAGAACTCTATATGTCCTAAAGGATGGAGATTACCTACTATATCTAACCAGTCTGGATCTACGCTTGGTTCTACTAATGAGTTTACTAGATTGAATTTTTTATACAATAACAACTTGTACGATACTGGTATTGCATTAACTGAAGCACCTTTATATTTCGCAAGACCTGGTTACATATATAATAACTCAGTTCTTGAAGATTCTTCTAATGGCTTTTATTACTCTAGCACCATTAATAGTGGAAATACCGCTTATAACTTATCTTTCAGTTTAGGTAAAATCAGTCCAGAAACTCCCTATGGCGGCACGTATGGCTACAGGAGTGCTGGAAAATCTGTGCGATGTGTGGCGAAATAATTTCGGATAGAACCCGCCCATAGTTTGAGGAGACAATGTGTTATAATTAACCTATGAAAAAGGTAATCTTAAAATGTAAACTCTCCAGCCGGGAGAGGTTCGAAGATAAACTTTCCGATATCGATCTAGATTTTTCGAGCATCTATTGGCAGCACGATCGCGTATACGTGCCGCGCGGCTACAAGCGGGGAATGAATTTGCCACGCCTAGTGATGCGTACCGAAATGAAAGCCGTAGATAAGCCACCCAAATACTCGCTCATTCTGCGCCGCCACATCGAAGATTCCGGTATAGACGTAGTAGAAGAAACCAGTATTAAAGATTACGAAAACACTGTAAATATTATTTTGCAACTTGGCTTTAAGCCAGCCGGGGAAGTATCGCGCCGCCGTCAAGATCTCAAGATGGGCGAAGGCACCTATATTTATCTAGACAAAATCGAAACCCAACCAGGCTACTATGCCAAAATAGAATCCAATCTTGCCGCCAACGACTCTGTCGCCGCCGCAAAATCAGATTTACAAAAAACCTTCGAAACCCTCGGCGAATCCAACTTTATAGAAAATAGCTACTTCGAACTATAGGGCAATTAAAAACTACCTTTAAGGACCGTACGCGACTAACGAGGAGCGGAATGAGCGAAGCTTCGCCCGTAACGACGGGCCGAAGCAAGCGAGTCCGAAAAGGTAGTTTTAATTGCTAGATAGCCTAATGGGTTTTATCCTCTCGGTGGTTCACCGTCTGGCTCGCCGAGTAATTTCTTAGACTTAATCTCATATCGCTTACCATTTACCGGCGATACATAATAATCTTCGTTCAATAAATTCACAAACATTGTGAGATCTTTATCATCCATGATAATAATAGAGCCATCATCGTCCGTCATTAACTCTAATTGCATCTCATCCGCGTAATCTAGCAATTTATCCTGTGGCATTTCTTCAGCAATATCCATCGCCTGTACTTTTTTAAGGATTGGCTTTTTATCTGCTAACAGTGCATCTAGAGTCAACCCTTCCGCAAAAGATAGTTTATATTTTTCGGTTAACTCTTTTGCCTTCGCCTCAGCAATCACCTGAGATTTATAATCGTATTGGAACAAATTCTCAAACTTAGCTTGGTTAAACACGATAATCGTGCCATCCACTATCGCCACCTGGTTATCTTCTGGCATCTTGAGTGCAATCTCGGCAGAGAACGGTTCAAAACTCTCGCCGTTAATCTCCCAAGATGTCGCCCCCTTCAGCGCTGCCGAAGCCGGCAAAATCTTTGCAATATAGAAAGTCTTCATCCCGTCTTCGCCCGGGTAAGTAAACTTAGCAATAATGCCCTTGACCTTCTTAAAATCATACTCGTTTTCAGAGAAATAATCTATATCTTTATACTCATTTTCAATCAAGTGGATTAAAGTTTCGGCGCGGCCAACCTTGGAAAGGAAAGTACGGTAAATTACTTTTTCCTCGCCGTCTGCCTTTTCATAATCGCGTACCTCTAGGCCTTTGTCCGCTTCCTCTATAATATAATGCACCGCCTCTTGCATGAACATCGATTTCACTGCACCGGTCAGTTTATCTGAATATTTAATCTTGTACGGTGTGTAATTTTTGTTAAATAAAAACAGCTCCGCCGAAACGTTGTTTTTTACTTCATCAATCTCGTTCGCCCAGAGAAAGACATCAAACGGTTCGGTCGCATTACTTTCCTTTATAAGATCGGTATTTTCCATGTATTATCTCCACTTATTTCCTACATTATACCATATAAAAAATAATCGCCAGAAGCGATTAGGGCCACAAAATCCCCACCATAACCTAATTATATCACACTTAAGCTAAAAAATCAAGCATAACAGAATATAACAGAGAAAGCCAAGCCATAGAACAGAGAATTGTTCGGTTATTACACCATAAAACCACAGAATTTCAACCATCTTTGTTCGGGAAATTAACAGGGAAGTTTTCCACATTTGCGAAAAACTCCCAAAATAAAAAAGTCCAAAAAAGCTCTTGCATTTTGTGAAAAATTATCATAAACTTAAATCAGCGAATAAATAAACAAAAACGCTAAATAAAAAGTCGTACATTAAAAAAGTTTGAGATCGACCAACTAGGAGTTTTGGCGCGCATTAAATGATAGCGAGATGCGAAACCAAAATCGTGCGCTCTTTCCTTAAAACACACCTCCCAATAAAACTCTATAATTGGTTGCAAAACCATAACACAATAAGTCTCTCAACGGCCATAATATATAATTTACTTCGCGTAAATCAAATTGTGGTGGATATATTGTGAAATAAATAAAAATCGAACAAAAACAAAACCGCCGAAGTTTCTAGTTGAACGATCTCAAACAATGTATAATAGATACATGGAGAAACTACATATACCTGTATTACTATCAGAAGTTCTAGCAGGGCTTCATCCGCAGCCGGGCGAAACATATTTGGATTTAACCGCGGGCTACGGTGGGCACGCTAGCGAAATTTTGGATGTAACACAGCAATTTAAAGGTTCTGTTTTGGTTGATCGTGATGAATTTGCTATAAATTATTTAAAGCGCAAATTTCCACACGAAATCACCCTAAAACATACGGATTTTTACAGTGCGGTGCTACAGCTTACCGAGTGTGGAGAAACTTTTGATATGATACTGGCAGATTTTGGAGTTTCTTCTCCGCAAATAGACATGGAAGAGAGAGGTTTTTCGTTTAAGCACGATGGCCCGCTCGACATGCGGATGGATCAAAATCAATCCCTCACGGCGGATGAAATCGTGAATCATTATAGCGAAAGGGAATTGGCCGAAATTTTCGTCAAATTTGGCGAAGAAAAGCCGGGCCGCGCTAAAATGCTTGCTCGCGAAATCGTTCATCACCGTCCGGTAAAAACTACCAAAGAACTCGCCGATATTATCCTCGGTAAATCTAGGTATAGCAAGACTCATCCCGCAGCTAGAGTGTTCCAGGCTATTCGTATCGCCGTCAATGACGAACTCGGCGAAATCGAAAAAACCTTACCGCTTTTACCTAAGCTACTCAACAAAAATGGTCGCTTGGGTATCATCACTTTTCATAGTCTAGAGGATCGATTGGTAAAAGATTATTTCAAAGAAGCTTCCAGCTTTGGCGAAGAGTCCGAACTAAAAATTATTACCAGAAAGCCAATCGTTGCGGAAAATCAGGAGTTAGTTATCAACCCGCGAGCTAGAAGTGCCAAGTTGCGAATAGCTCAGCGGAATTGATAAAAATAAAAACATAAAAAAGGAGGCAACATGCCAAAACAAATCATCGTCGCGAACAAATCTCGCGCTCAAAAAGTTAAGGTAAATTTCCGCTAGTCTCCCTTCCCGGGTAGAGTGCTTAACCTCTACCCGGATTCCGTGATTAGCGCTATGGGCGATAAAAGCCCGCCAAAATAGAGTTTCACAGAGAGTGTGAAGTGTATGACCTTCCCGGGAACTCTTACCAGGTTACTTATAGCTCTGCCTGGCCAAGAAGTTCCCGGACTAAGACAAGGTTAAAGAGTTAGAAAATAAAACAAAAACAAACATCAGCGAGGAAAAATGCACCAAACATATACAACTAGGCGAAATGCAGGAAACAGTTTTGCCCGTAATCACAATACCGTTCGTCACACCAAAAGGAGCCTAGGCTCAATTTCTCAAATTGTAATAGTTAGCATGCTTACCCTCATTTTTGGACTTATTTATGTAGCCGAAAGCACTAAGGCTACCAGTTTTGATTACGAAATCTCTAAAGTTGAAGATGAAATTACTGAAATGAATGCAAAAAAAGATGATCTTGCAGTAGAAAAAGCGCGTCTAAACTCTGTTGCTACGGCGAAAAACAGCACCGTTGCTGCGGCTATGGAAGATGCCACGGTTGCGGGGTATGTCGCGGACTAATTACCAACATTTGGTGACCAATCCGGCTGCTTCTACTTCTCACCGGATTAAAATTTTGAAAAATGTCGTTTTGATAGCCTTAGGTATTATTTTGCTACGGCTATTTTTTATCCAAATTATCGAACACAACGCCTGGGTAGCCAAAGCCGATGAGGCTCACACTTTGCTAGAGACCATTACAGCTAAACGTGGCGAAATTTATATGATGGACGAAGACGAGCCGGTAGCGGTAGCGCTCAACCAAACCACCTACCAAATCATTATCGACCCAGCCGTTACAGAAAAAGAGGGAATTAAGCACGCCTTAGAAACCTATGCCAAGGATTATATTGCAGTGAATATAGACGATATATATAATACTGAAGGTTTGCGCTATTCTATTGTTGCTAAGAACGTGCCGCGCGAGGCCGCCGATAAAATTGCGGCAGAAAATCTTGGCGCAGTTTGGTTTAAGAAAAACAACCAACGCGTTTATCCGGAGGGCGATTTAGCTTCTGGTTTGCTTGGCTTTGTTAACGCGGATGGTCTTGGTCAGTATGGCGTAGAAGGTTCACTTAACGACGCACTATCTGGTAAAGATGGTTTGCTTAAGGCTACCGCCGATGTCAATAAAGTAGCTCTCTCCATCGGCAAAGATAACGTTAAAATCCCTGCGGAAGATGGTAAAAATGTAGTATTATCCGTAGATCGCGGTTTGCAAAAAGGTGTAGAAGAAATCGCCGTAGACGCCATTAATAATACTGCCGCTACCAATGCGTCTGTACTTATTATGGATCCAAATACTGGTGAGGTCCTCACTATGGCAAATTTGCCAAATTATAATCCTAGCGATTATGGCAATGTCAAAGATGCATCGGCTTATATTAATTACACCACCGAGGTGCCATACGAACCAGCCTCTATTTGTAAAAGTTTTGCTTTTTCAGCCGCCCTTAACGAAGGCGCCATGACGGCCGATACTACATATTTTAATGAAGGCTACACTACGGTAGACGGTTGGAAAATCCAAAATGCCGAACAGCGCGCCTCAATTTACGGCACTATCAACATGAAGACCGCCCTTTATTGGTCACTTAATACTGGATCGATTCAGGCTCTCAGGTTGCTTGGCGGGAGTGCTAGCGAAATCACCCAGCAGGGCCGTGAAAAACTTTACGATTACTATTACAATAAGTTTCGTCTAGGCCAAATTAGCGGCATTGAGCTTATTGAAGCCGAAGGTTTTATCCCGGATCCCAACGAGGGTTGGGGCCGTGATTCGGTCTATGCCAATATGACCTTTGGCCAGAACCTTGGTATCACCATGATTCAGACGGCTACGGCTTTTTCAGCGGTAGTCAACGGTGGCTATTATCGTACGCCATTTATCGTAAAAGGCACCATGGAAAATGGGGAACTAGTTGAAAAGTCCCACACCGAAGCCATAGAAGATAAAATCCTTTCCGATGAAACTAGTGCCGCTATGCGTGATATGCTTATTTATAATCGTAATTATAAAGTGCGTGGCGGTATAGATAAACCAGGCTACGCCATAGGTGGCAAATCTGGTACGGCTCAGGTGGTACGAAACGGTGCCTATGACGATACTTTTGCCGAACTTATTGGCTCCTATATTGGCTTTGTCGGTCCGGAGGGGGAGTTGCCAAAATACGTGATAATGGTTAAAATGTGGGGAGAGGGTCAAAGCATCGAAAGTGGCGATGCGATGAATTTGTTTGATAAAATATCAAATTACGCGATTAATTATTTAAAGATACCACCAAAGGCATAATATTTTATGAACCAAATAGATAACGAAGTATTTTATGGATTATTACTGGCAGTAGCGGGATTCTTCTTCGCCATGTTTTTGACACCAATTTATACCCACTTTGCTTACAAATATAAATTCTGGAAAAAGCAAAAACAAACCACCGTGGACGGCAAGGAATTGCCAATCATGACCAAGCTCCATGCACACAAGTTTCAACGTGTTTTTCCGACCATGGCGGGGCTTATTGGTATAGTTGCAGTCACGGCGGTTACCTGTATTTTTAATTTGGATCGTGGTCAAACTTGGTTGCCGTTAGCCGGTTTTTTGGGTGGTGCTGCGGTTGGCATGATCGATGATTTGATTAATGTTTTTGGTTCTGGTAAAGGCGCGGCGGGCCTTCGTGGTCCAGTGAAATTCTTCCTAATTTCAGCTGTCGGTCTAGCACTCGGTTGGTTTTTTACCTTCAAGCTCGGTTGGACAGACATTCTAGTACCATTTGTGGGTGATTTCCAAATCGGCGCCGTATGGGTGATGCTAATTTTCGCTTTTGCCGTGGTAGCCACTTCCAATGCGGTTAATATTTCAGATGGCTTAGACGGTCTTTCTGGTGGACTCGCTATGATGGCCTACGGCGCTTATGGCGTTATTGCGCTTTTCCAGGGTAATATTATGCTCTTTGGCTTTTGTCTTACGGTAGTAGGGTGGCTACTCAGCTACATCTGGTTCAATGTGCCACCTGCTCGTTTCATGATGGGAGATACCGGCTCTTTTGCTTTGGGCGCAGGCCTTGGCGTTGTTTCTATGATGACAAATTCGTTCTTACTCTTGCCAGTGATCGGCTTGCCTTTCGTAGTAGAGGCTGGCTCTAGCTTAATTCAGCTTTTCTCCAAAAAAGTCTTTCATAAGAAAATCTTTATCTCTGCACCACTCCATCACCATCTAGAAGCTCTAGGTTGGGGCGAGGCTAAAATCGTGATGCGCTTTTGGATTGTGGCTGGCGTCTGTGCTATCTTGGGCGTGTTTATCGCAGCCACCGGAGGCGCTATTTAATGCCCACTATCAGAAAACACAAATCTGATCTCGTGATTTTATTTGCCACGTTAGGATTAATGGCGCTTGGCCTCATTGTGATTTACGCCATCGGCCCCATGCGCGCCAACGTTTTAAATAATACCTACGGTACAGATTATGATCCAAACTTCTTCTTTATCGGGCAGCTTCGTTCTGTTGGTCTTTCGCTTTTAGCTTTTTTTGCCGCTTTCAAATGGATACCATACAGATATGTCAAGAAATTTGCTAAACCCTTGATGATTATTTCGCTAATTCTATCTGGTTTGCTTTGGATTTTGGCTATGATGCATTCATCACTCGTCAAATGTGAGCTTGGCGAATGTCGTTGGTTCAATTTTGGTGGGCTCAGTTTTCAGCCAGCAGAACTTTTAAAGCTTGCCATGGTGATATATCTGGCAGATTTTCTTTCCCGCAAGAGGGAAGAGGGCGTAATTGGCAAATGGCGTGAATTTTGGCTACCGCTACTTATCGTCTGTGGCCTATCGCTATTTCTTGTTGTGATTGCCCAGGGTGATCTCGGTACCGGCGTAGCCCTTATCTCTATCATTTTTGGCACTCTACTTATTTCTGGCGTACCAGCTCGGCAATATCTCATTATGCTAGCCGTAGTGTTGGCTGTAGCAGTTGGTTCTGTCATTACGTCTTCTCACCGTATGCAGCGTGTAGATGCTTGGCTCACTACTCTCACTGGCGGAGAAAGTACCGACTCTACCTACCACGTAGAAAACGCCATGTTAGCTATTGGTACTGGCGGTATGTTCGGCGTGGGAGTAGGAAATTCTGTTCAGGCTACCGGCTATTTGCCAGAATCTATCAACGACTCCGTTTTTGCTATCATGGGCGAAACCTTTGGTTTCATCGGGCTATTTATTATTATCGCTATTTTTGGCGTCATACTGCTTCGCATGCTCAAAGTCGCCGAAGGCACTGCCGATTTCGATAATCGCCTACTTGTCATTGGTGTTTTCTCTTGGACTTTAGCACAGGTAGTAGTTAATATCATGGCAATGACCAGTCTCGTGCCGGTTACTGGTATCACCCTACCGCTTCTTTCATATGGTGGCACCAGCATGATCTTTATTGCTTTTGCTATTGGTGAAGTTTGCCAACTTTCATGTTATACTAGTAGAGAGGTAACTAGAAATGAAGATATTAGTAGTCGGCGGGGGGTCCGGGGGGCACATCACTCCAGCGGTCGCCGTAGTTCGTGAAATTATCAGTCAAAAACCCCGTACAGGTGTAGAATTTTGGACTGATTTCAAATATTATAAAAACGTCACCAAACTCACCACCGAAATCGGTGTTTCTTGGGGCGAAGAAAACAAATCCGAACACCGCGGCAAGGGCCCATACATTCGCGTGCGCCGCATCCCGGCAGGGAAATTCCATCGTTATTCGGGTTGGTCTTTTAAAGATTATTTCGTACATCTAGATATCACGCTAAAAGATTTAATCTTTGGCAATATTATTGGCTTCTTCGGTTTTATTTTTGGCATTTTTACTGCATTTTTCCGGCTCATCAGGAAATCCTCCCGGCCTGACATTATTTTTCTTAAAGGTGGATATGTTTGCTTGCCAGTTGGCCTGATTGCACGCCTTTTCCGTATCCCTTACATTATCCACGAATCTGATGTAGTAGCAGGCCTAGCTAATCGCTTACTCATGCGCAAGGCCAAAAAAGTCGCCTTCGGAATGCCTTTATCCAAAGAGATGCTAGAAAAGCATCCAAATTACGTCTGGACCGGCATACCAGTTGGCTCAGAGTTCAAGCCGGTCAGCCCAGCCAAGCAACTTTCGCTCAAAAAAGCCTTTTCTTTCAATGCTGAAAAACCTTTAGTGGTAATTACTGGCGGCTCCCAAGGTTCAGAAAACCTTAACGAAGCCACTCGCCAAATCTTACCAGAATTATTAAAATTTACTTCCGTTGGCTTGGTTGCCGGTCGCAAACATTACGAAAATATGGTCGATCTCAAAAAATATGAAAACTGGGAAAAAGCTAGTCTAGAATCCAATTTTCGTATGTGGGAATTCAATACCACCATGAATGAACTAATGGGCGCTGCCGATGTAGTGGTTTCTCGCGCCGGCGCTACTACTATTGCAGAAATGGCCTCGCTCAAAAAAGCTACCATTTTAGTACCATTTGAGCGTTTGCCCGGCGGTCACCAAGTCAAAAACGCCGAGAGATTAGAACAGGCTAAGGCCGCCCTGGTCATCAAAGATGCCGACATGATGGCTGACCCTAATAAGTTATTGGAAGAAATTCGTCACCTAGTTAAATCTCCACGTCTTCGCGCTGATATGGCCGATTACCTCGCCAAAGAAGCTCGTTCTGATGCAGCCAAGCGCCTAGCCGAAATAATTTTGGAAGAGGCGTAAAGGAGTTTAGGTGGGCAAGCAAATTTTTACTAGAAAAAAGGGGGTCCGGAGGCTGGCAAGCCGAGGAGTAGCGTCGTCCGCCCGTGGCGACGGGCCGGACGGGCGCGCCCCGTTTTCTAGTGAAAATGAGCTTGTATTAGCTAGGCGTAGCGCTAATCGCCACTCTACTTTGCGTGCTGGCCGCACCATCGGCGAACAAAGGGAAAAACTCGAGACCGCCAACGAACGCGAACTTGCCCGCCAGAAAGATAAGCGCAAAAGTCATCTACGAGTTTTTTTCGTGAGTTTCGGTTTTATTGTTTTGGTAGCTATTCTGGCGGCAATATATTTTGTTTTCTTTCGGAGCGGGGAAGATCAGCTTATAGTAGAAGAGCCAGAGCCTACCTATCAACCCACTATCGAAGTGGTAGACGAAGATGCTGCCGCCACCAGTGGTAAAATCACTAGTCGCATGAAAGATTATATCGGCCAGGCCGAAGTAGACTTTCGTGCGCTTGGCTATCAACCAACCAGGGCAGTATTACCGGCCGGCGCCGTCCGTGAAATAGATTTTTACCTCGATGGCTACAGTGGCTATATAAAAATGTTTATAGATCGCCCCACGGCCGTTTCGGTAGAAGATGCCGACCGTATGCTCCGCTATCTATCGGACCAGGGAATTACTGAATTCCAGTATATAGACGTCCGCCTCCCCCACAAAGCTTTTTGGAAATAACCAATTTTCACACAAAGCAAAATAATTGTGCTATACTAAAAATGCAATAACAAGACATATGGTGAAAAACCAGCCGCATTTTTTAAATATGCGTTTACACAGTTTAAATGGTACCGTAAGGACCAAGTTCTGTGTAGGCGTAAGCTGGTATATGACTTGTTATTGCACCCCTTGCGGTGCCATTTTTTGTATACGCCTTTTCATATATTACAAAGATGGCACCGCAACCGAGATAAAACTTTAAGCGAGGCAAAAGGTAAAACAGGATGCGGCAATATCAAAATAACATAAGTTCAAATGTTAGAAACATAACATTGAATTTAAAGAACATAACTAGCCATTTTACAGGGAAGAAAGAAATCATAACATTAAGCTTAACAATCATAATATTAAGTTTCGCAAACATAACTTTGTGTTTATCTAACGTTTTAGATACTTCCGCTTTAAGTTATTCTACTGACGTTAGTATTGGTTTTACTTTTAACCCTACCATCTCACTAAGTATCTCACCGGATAATTTAACTATTTCAAATCTTACACCAGGTACAGCTGTAGAAAGTAATACTATTACAGTAAACATAGCTGCCAACACGGCGTATGGTTATAACCTCACGGCTAATGTAGGCAGTAATACTACTAACTACAATACTACCAACCTAGTTCACGCTTCTTCCGCCACTTCTACTCCTACCACCAATGCAACATTTGCTAGTTTAGCCTACGGTGCTAATATTACAAACAAAGACAATCTCCCCACTAATACTTGGGGTTATAGTTATTCAAAAGACAATGGCACTACTTGGCAATCATATAGTGGTTTACCAGTATATTCAGACACAGAACATTCTGCAGAACTAATCTCTACCTATAATCCAGCAAATAGTAAAACTATAGACTTTAAGATAGCAGCTAATTCTAGCAATACTCAGCCAAGTGGAGAATATACCAATATTATTAATTTCTATGCCGTATCAAATCCAGAGCCACCTACGCTATACGATACAGTAAGATATATGACTAAAGGCACCCTAGCAGAAAACAACGTCAAACTCTCCGACACTATCACCCAAGCTAATTCTGGCGTCTATACTTATGATCCAACCGTATACGGTGCCGCCAGCGATGCTTCAAATGACTATAGCATTTATTTTTACCGTGGCATATTAGACACAAATGAAGGACTAGGCACTTACGGTTCAGATGGTAAGGCTGATGCTTGGCCAAACTACGTAAAATTATCCAATGGTACTTGTTGGCGTATTGTGAGAACCACTGGCTCTGGTGGAGTGAAGATGATCTACAATGGCATGTATGGTGTTACTACAGCTGGGAGTTGTGCGAATGCAACAGCGAATGCGCGAACTACTACTAAAGCCTTTAATAATGTTGGCACGGGTAGTTTTAGTATTGTTACGACAGGCTATACTTTTAACAGTGATTATAAGACTACTAATGGGAATACTTCATATGGTGTGTTATTTGGCACAAATGAAAACTATTCTGGCAACAGCACAGATTCTACCATTAAAGACTATCTAGAGAATACTTGGTTTCCTAATGTGATGAGTAGTTATGAAAGTAGGCTAGAGTTTAGCGCTGGGTATTGCAATGATAGAAGTATTTACAACGAATCTACAGTCGTTACTAGCCAAGATAGCATTGTTGCTCCATATGTTAACGATACGATGTCTGGTGTAGTGCAATACCGTTTTGGGTCGATGTTGCGCAATCAAATTGGACTCGTTTCTTCGCCGTCGCTTACTTGTTCGCGGAATGTCGTAGATTTATATTCCACTAATTCTGCCAGCGGCGGTAATAAGCAGCTCAATAAGCCAATTGCTCTTTTAACGTCCGATGAACTTACTTTTTCTACCAGATTTTATATTTTTTCCAACTCAAGGATTTGGACAATGACTCCATACTGGCGACGAGGTACAGACGGTAGTGTTTTTATAAATTCTACAAATACGGATGGGAGTGTTGGATATAATTACTCATCTAATAATGGTGGCGTGCGGCCTGTGATTTCTTTAATGCATCACATCCAAGTCACCGGCGGTACTGGCACCGCCACCTCCCCCTGGACTATTGAGTAGGGGATAGGGAAGCGTTCGGGTTTTGTTCTAGTATTTGCAATTCTATAATTTCCTATTCCTGTTCGGTTTTTGTTCGGCAAAAATGGTAATCAAAATAACGAATAATACCAACGCCCCGACCAAAAACAGGGAAAATCATAAAAAAGGGAAATAAACCAAGGGAATTGTCAAATTGGCAAATTTAGCCCAAATTCGGCCAAAAACCCGAAAATTCCACCAAAACCTTATAAAATTAGCCTAAATGCACCAAACTGGAAGGCTTTTTATGGTCATAATTCCTATTTCAGGAGCATAAAAATTGATTTGGCCCGTTGTAATTTCTGCAAAATCCCAGTTACGTGAGCGTCCAACCTGAGGATTTTTGTAAAAATCATTGCATTATATTGGGCCCCAGATTGAGCCTCCATATAGAAAATACTGCAGTCGACGAGTAAGACGCGAGCGTCTGCCGGATTTTGCAGAAATTATCAACTGCCAAGTCCGGCTCCTGAAATAAGAATTATGACTGTAGCTAAAATAAGGACTGCAGCTAGTCGAAAAACGATTTTAGTCGTAATTCCCGCCCGCCAGGAAAAACTTACCCACAAAAGACGATAACTTAACCGTCTAAAAACCATAACCGTAATGTCTTAAAATCCATATTGTACGACGTTAGGGCTATAATAAACCTTATCAACATTATTATAAATGTCTTGAATTTTGTCAATAAGAAATTCAAAAGTTTCATTATTTTCTGCTACTTTTCTTCTAAAAATAGGTAATGTATTTCTGTAGATAGGTGAATTAATAGTTTTAACTGGACGAACCAAATTACGTGAACACATAAACCTACGCTGATTAAAAGACTTAATAAAATCTTTAGTTATGTATTTAGTTATATAGTTAGATACACCTTCTTTAGAATCTATACCTACAGCAGTCGTGAAACCGCTTCTAAAGCTAGTTATATTATATATAGGTCTAAGTGTAATAGTCTTATAGCCAGATGGGCTTAGAGAGCCAATATAGCCAGAAATAAGGGCATGAAAATGCCAACGGCCAGATTTATGTTTTTCGGGAATAATTAAATATTTGAATTCTTTACCTACTTCCCTGCTACGATCAGATTGATGATGAAGCCAACGAGACATTTTACCCCAACACTTAATATAATTAAACGAATCTACTTTATCAGGATTAAAAGTAAATGTACAAAATAATTCAAATTCATTACAGAGAACTAAATCACGTACAAGTGTTTTAGTTCTATTAAGAGAAGAAATAGATGGAGTATAAGTAACATCATCTACTTCTTCCCTATTCCGTTTTGTAAAGTCAGACCTTATAAAAGTTTTGGGTTCTTTATAAATAACAACCTTAATCATATCAGGATATTCCTTAGTTATATTAGAAATATACCGTACCTGCATAACCTCACTCCTAACATTATAACATAATTATTCTATTACGTCAAAGTGGGCAATTTATGTATTATATTATCAAGTAGAGGGATAATATAATGCCCACTTTGACTTTTTCTTTTTTGGCGCTTAACAGGGTAAAATTTCAGCGGATTTCCGTCAAGGGTAAATGAACGGGCTTCGCCCGCCCTTGACAGAAACCGCAAGAAATTTTCTTATTCAGTTAAGCCAAAAAAGAAATTAAACAGTAATCATACGGTGCGTGTCAAATTTAGTGCTAGGGAGTCCGTGAACCAAAATGCGTACCGGTTCGCCGCTCCAACGGCCTAAATCATCACACAAAATATCATCACCATCTATAAAATCATTAACTACATGATTTGTTAATTTAGATTTTCTGCAATTCACCATATAAAGACATTGTTCTCGGAGATTTTTATTTACACGGCCATAAATTTGAGCAGTAGAAAGCACATAGATCTGCCGTTTACCTAATTGTGAAAATTCACCCGTCAGCTCGTCAATGAGTCGTAATGTCGTCTGGTCTTTAGTATCTTTTGGAAAATAACTCTGTAATTCGTCTATAATAAAAATATATATAACATTTTTATCAAATTTTACTTCTCTAATAATTGCGGACAAATTCATTTTAAAGACAGGTTGTCCAAAACCCATATTACTATATAAAACTACTTTTTTACCTTGTTTTTCATACCGTTTTTTTAAAAATTCATAATACCAAATAGCACTTACAGTTTTACCTGAACGTTGACGACCGACAAAAAGATAATGGCCAAAAGGGTCAGTTTTTTTAATTCCCTTTCCATGATAATGTTTAGTTTTAAAAAACCGACCTAGTGGACCAGAACGTCGTTTATTATTCCGGTCTATCGGATCCAGGCTGACTACTGATTGTGTTCTTGACATTATCCTCCTTATATTTTTTATATTCTAAATCAACAAATGATTTCAATTGATTTTTAATCTCTGCAATACAATAAACTAAATAAATAAACAAAATAAATAAAAACAAACTAAGAGCAATTAAGATAATATAAATCTGTTCTAAATTTTCTAACATTTTATCTCCTTTATTATAAATAAATTATAACTAAATAGAAGAAATACTCCAAGAAGTTAAATCAAATATTTTCTTGGCAATTAAGAAAGATAAAATAGCTATAGTAGCAGTACCTATGGCACCAAATACAGCAAGAGCATTAAATGGTAAATACATAGATACAAGACCAAGTATTTCACCAATGATATTACCAAATAAAACAGAATTGATAAGATTAACAAGGTTTATTATAGCAACCATAAAAATAGCAGAAACAGCAACAACAGCAGTAACTTTTAATAAATTAAATACCGTATCTAACACTATTTACTCCTTCCTTTAGTACCAATAGATATACCACCAGAACTTCCTTCAAAACTATCTTCAAACATATTACCAGACCTTGCACCTAACCATCTAACAGCAAAACCAAATACCAACATCATAGAAGAAAGACCAAGAACGGGAGTAACAATATTGCGAACATTAGAATCAAACCAAGGACAAACCCCTGTTTCTTCACTATGTATCATACCAGCAATAGTAGGTATTTGAACACAAGAACCATTATCGGTAAATAAATGTAAAATAGGTTCGAAAGGATTAATAAATGTAAAATTAAATAACTCAGTAAGACCAAACATACCATCACCAGGAGGATCACAAGTTGCAGCATTATCACAATAAAGAGAAGAATAACCAGGGGCTTTTTCAATATTATCACCAGTAGGTTCCTCATTAGCATTTTTACCAGAATAAGTATCATCATTATTAGTAACAAGATAAGATGAACCAAAATAAAGATAATCAGAAAAAGTAAAAATATTTACAGGATTAACGGTAGAATCACCACTAATAAATAAAGTAGCAAAAATATTAGACATATCAGTAGAAGCAGTATAACTACAATCTACCTTATAACCATACATGTGAGAAAAAGTTAAATCTTCATTGACTTTCAAAAATTCATGATTAGGATCATAAGTACAAGAAGCAGAAGCTGAAATACGAGAAGAACCAAAATCAGCAACAGTACCAGACCAAGTATCAAAATTATTAGGAAAATATGTTAAATCTAAATTAATATCAGGAGAAGAAGAAATATTTTGTAAAGGAGAAAGAGAAAATATTTCAAAAGTCCAAGAAAGTGGAGTACCAGAAGAAATAGTACCAACATTAGATTGTGAAATATCTAAAGGAACTTGAATCATTTTAAGACCACCAGAACGAAAACCACCATAAACACGAGAAATATCTATAAATTTATCATAATCACCAGTAGATATATCAATAGTACCACCATAAATAGAATCATAGTCATAAGTACCAGAATTATGACAGTTCATAAAATCAGTAGGAAAAGAAGACACACTAGAATAATCAGAAGATAAAGGAGGACGAACATTAAAATAACGATAATGACCTGCACGACCAGAACCAGAATTAATATTAATTTGATTACGATCTTGAATAGAAACAAGACCAAAAATACCACTAGTACCTAAATTAACACAATTACCATTTTGAAGTTGCTTATATTCCATAACACCTTCAGGGGCAGAAACATCAGAAGTCAAAGTAGAATCAAAAGTAACAGAAAAAGTGCTAGAACTAGCATTAGGAATAGAAGAAGAACCAGCAGTTAAAGATTTTTGAATAACAGGAAAAGCATTATAAGAATATTTTAAAGCACTAGAATCGTTTAAATTTATACTTAATGACAACCCAAGCGTGATGAATAAGGCTGATAATAGACCACATATTTTTCCTTTCATTTTATTTTACCCCCGAATTTTTAATTATCATACGATATATACAATAGAAGAAATAAATCACAAGACAAGTAGCAGCACAAATCATAATAGAATTGTTAATGGCTACTAAATCTTCATGATAATTCCCTCCAGTACCAGGCGGACAATCTGTTTCTGGTACATTAACTACAGCTTCGGCATATTGACTTACATCATAAGTACCATTTTCTGTCAACTCTATTGAACCTGATGGAGTTATACCTGAAACATACGGATTATTTTCAGAAACAATAACAGAAATTTCACAATCATTAGTCAAAAAAGAAGAAACATAAGAAGAACCAGAAAAGCCTAAACGAGAAGGAGAACCATAATAACCAGGAAATTCAAATAATTGCATACTATAAAATTGAGGATTAAAAGTAGGATTGGTAGTAATCATAGAATTATAAAATTGAAAATAAAAAATGGAAGCAGGATTACTAAAAGAACACGAATCGTTACTATAAGCAACTAAATAATTATAACCAGAACAATCAGGAAGAGAAGAATCAGAGTTATCACAAAAATAATACGGAACATTAGTATAATTAGAAGAATTAATGGTATAAGTTATATTATCAAGAGCATAAATATCATTTTGATTTATAATAAATGAGCCAAAAAAGACACCCAATAAAGCAAACAAAACAAAAGAGAAGCACCGGAAACATTTCATTTCTTTCCCTTTCTAGAAAATCTTACAAAATATCTTTTAATTTGCATAATATTATTTCCATTTTCAAAAGTATTATCCAAAGTTTTTTCTATTTCTGAATAAATCATAAATAATAAAACAGTATGAATAATTAAAATTAGAAAAATTAAAATAAACATAATTATCTCCTAAAAAGAGAAACAACCCAAGTAACAGCTACAATAGTAGCAAACGGAATTAAAAACCATGCTAAAACGTCTACAAAAGCTTGAGCTAATTGTACCATTAAATCTCCTTATATTATGGGCGAGGGCGTGAATAAGACACGCCCTCGCTGTTGGTTAAATGCCCCGGAATAGTCCGATTGCCCAGCGTACAACGTAGAACAAGAAGCCTACAAGTACAGCCACAGCCACGATTGGAAGCAGTGATTGAATCACACCAGCAAAAGTCGAAGTGGTAAGAGCGGAAGTAAGGGCGCTAACATCTAACAACGCAGTATTTCCTTCCATATATTCCTCTTTGGAATTCCCACCTTAAGTTGTGAGTTATTTACTCTCCTAATGTTAATATACTAAATATTATTTATTTTGTAAAGATATTTTATGAAGATATGCTTCAATAGCAGTTTGGTCTAAACCATCTTTACAAAAATATGTTTCTTCAATATGCTTAATTTTCTGAATTTGTTTTTCAATCATATAAAGTTTAATTTTATTATGACGACGAAGTGAAGAAGCAAGAGCAGTACCACCTTGAACAAGTTTCATCTGCTCAAGTAATTCTAAAAGACGTTCGTAAAGAAAGTCATCATCCGAGGAGGTTAAAATTTTCATAATTTTCCTTTTGTGCCAATTGTATTAATTTTAAATAATCTGCCTGAAACTTTGGCCGATTTTTCTTAGGGATCTTAGAAATTTCCCGATCTATTTGTTGTCTTAATGAAAAGTAGCGATTCATATTTTTCCTTAAATCCCTGTCCTAGGCAATTTTATGATTACGAAGAAGATAAATGTGAGGTCGTAGGACAGGGCAACCCACCCTGATATATAGTTTCCATTGGCTGTTCTTCTTCACGACATTTAACTTACCTGTCGGCCATCTAACGATTAGGATGGTAAGCACCAATAAATGTTAAAATGCAGCGTCAACCTGTTTTTCAATATCTAATTGGTCAAAAGCATTAGACCAAGCAAATTCTTCTGATCCACGCAAAAACTTGCGATACTTATAACCATTAGTAAGTGTAATATCTAAACAGTAATAAATATTTCCAGAATCTTTTGCAGTTCCCTGCACTACCTGTATACTACCTATGGAAGCTTTTAGTTCCTTACCTAAATATTTTGCTAGGGTATTTTCCATCATATCCTCCTATGGAAATTAATTATTAAAACGGGTTATGACACGCCCTATATCTATTGTCGGGGTTTCCATATTGTACGACATTAAAACTATATAAAAAAGACGATTGCTCGTCCATCCAAAAAATGTCTATTTTTCGGGTTGGTTGCAGATTTTTGTTTGTTTTCTTTTCTTTCTGCAAAAATCCGGGCTTATTTCTGGCTAAACCCGGATCTTTTAAAGATATCTTGATCTCACCCTATATTTAATGTTTTATAGATAAAAATCCATCTACAGAGTTATCCTTGTTGGCAAAATCTTCTGTGTGCTTAACAGGAGTAGACAGGGGTAGAGAATTATGAGACGGCTTTATATCTACCACTGATTTTTCTTGGTATTCCACCTCTGGCTTAACAGGGGTAGAATGAATCTGATTATTGCTAGTATTTATGTTAGGCTTAACAGGGGGAATTGCTCTATCTCTCTCTGTAATATTCGTATTTGCATTATTGTGCGACTTTCCAGGCTGTTTCTTTCCCTTTCTGTCGTTACGCCGCTTATTTTTATTGTTAGTCTTTCCCTTTTTAGTAGGAGCTGGCGCAGTATCCGCCTTTTTCTCTGCACTGTTTCCCTGGTTTTCTGCTACTAATTTTGCCAAATCTTTCAAGCCTAATCTTTCTTTGCCTTCGGCGGCATTTGGGCTAAGATTCTGTTTACGAAAATCCGCTTGCGGAGTAGGCCGGTATCTTAAGTTCGGTTTTTGTTCGGAAGAAAAACTAGGGCCAGAAGTTCTAATAGAAGTAGAAAACTCCTTATTGTTACGCGTTACAGGCTTAAATACTGGTTGTTCGGCACTATTTATTACCAAACGTGGTTCATCTTGCCGGCCAGAATCAGACAAATTTTTCTTGTACTTCTCGGATTGCTCAATTGTCTCACGAATTTCGGCCTCCACCTCTAGGCGCGGTCTAGCATAATTTTCGCGAGAATGTGCTACGATGGCATCGAAATTGTCTTTAGGCGTATCTGGAATAGAGAGGGTGGTAGCGGAGAATGCTGGTACCTTTTCACCGTTAATAATCATAGAAATCACAAAATGGCGGTTGTTTAATTGGATAATGTCGCCTTCTTCGAAAGTCGGCTCAAATTGTTTTACTAGTACTGGCGCATCGTCCGCCGATACCCTAAAGCTAATCGTGGTGCCCACGTTGCCAAATACTGCATCGCGTACGCTATCGGTCATCTGGGAGACATATTGGTTTGCCACGGTTAAATTCAAGCCGTATTTGCGTGCCTCAGAGAGAATTACCGCAAACGAATCTGTAGCAAAGTTCTGGAACTCATCCACATATAGGTAGAATGGCCGCCGGTCCGCTACGTCAGGGATATCGGAGCGCGACATAGCCGCAAGTTGCACCTTGGTGACCAGAAAAGATCCCAAGATCCCGGCATTATCTTCCCCGATTAACCCCTTAGAAAGGTTAACTACTAAAATCTTCCCCTCGTCCATAATCTTACGCACATCAAAAGAAGATTTTGGCTGCCCGATGATGTTGCGGATAATCGGGTTGGCGGTAAACGCACCTACCTTATTAAGTACCGGTGCGATGGATTCATTTACTTGCTTTTCGTTCCACTGGCCAAACTCATGTTTCCAGAATTGCAACACCGTTACATCTTTACAATAATCCAAAGTTTCTTTCCGGAACTCTTTATCTGTTAATAATCTAGAAATATCTAGCAAAGTAGCCTCCGGCCTATCCAACAAGGCTAGCAGGGTATAACGCAATATGTGCTCCAAACGCGGCCCCCAAGAGTCGCCAAACATTCGTTTTAGCACCCCTATTACTTCCGAACAAATGTTCGGTTTGCGGGCTGGGTCGGTAATCTCTAGTGGGTTAAATGCCACAGGGAAGGCTGTATCCGCTGGGTTAAAATACACTACATCTTTTATACGAGATTCAGGTATGAACCGCAAGTTATCTATTGCAAAATCACCGTGCGGATCAATAATACAATACCCTTGATTATAAAAAACGTCAGAGAGAGCCAAGAGCTCTAACATACCGCTTTTCCCTGCCCCTGTTTGCCCAATAATATATACATGGCGGCTTCTATCGCGACGCAGCAAGCCAAACTGATGGTTAATTCCGCGGAAATTCGTTAACCCAAAGGCCGAAATATTTTCATCATTAGAAACTTCACCGGTTAATACCGGTAGTTTTGCTGGCGGCTCAGCTGTTTTAGAGGTGGCCCAGACAATATTCGGGGTTTCCACCGACGTATGTGGTAAATGATATACGCTGGCTAGCTCCGAAATATTTAAAATAAACCCGCGGTTAGAAAATTGTCTTAATTTGTACGCTTCTAGATCTGCCTTATTAAAGCTTCCACCTAGTTGTTTAAATCCGTTTAGGTTAGTAGAGTTATATTGTTTAAACGTCCCCACTAGTGCCTGCATATTAAGCCTTGCGTCCGTTTGGTCTTGCCCCAGATAAGCCAAGCGAATTTTTACTTCATATCCTAGCTTCGTGGCCTTTTCCTCGGCCTTAGAAATCCGGGTTTTATCACGTTCGGATAGTTCAATCTTTACGTCCGACCCTGTGCCACCCGCCGGTGGGCGAAATAGTGCGCCAATCGCTTCTGCTATCCAAGTCCAATCTATGCCGGTGCCTGCAAAAAGCGATTTTTTGCCAGATTTGATGCGCCGTATCCACTTATCTGTGGTGTTTTTGTGCCAATCATCCGGAATTGGCCGTGCCAATATCTGGATCCACAATTCTTCGGATTTATCTGGGCTAAGCTTTGCTAAAGTTCCAGTAATGCCCGCCAGCGGGTCCACCTCGAAGGTGTCAAAAGTTTTAATCGGTAAAGCTTCGTTGTCTATTAGGCCTAACTCTGCAGAATAACTCACCGGGTACTTATTGCGTCCATCGGCGTAGTCTTCGTTCATTTTGTAGATTTGTACAGTTGGGTATTGCGAATAAATCTGCCCCTCTACAAAACTTTGTAACACTTTTGGCACCCACACGTAGAATCTAATTTGTCCAGCGGTAGAAGCTATTTCAAAAGACAAATGTTCTTGCACGCCGCCAGAGTTTTTTAATTCCTGTTTATCTCTCAAAATACCATGTAGAGATGCAAAAAGCTGCTCTGCCGCTAATTCTTTTTTATCGTTGTCGCGCGGGATTTCCAACATTAGCAGTACAGAGTCTACGTTTAATACCTTCAACTTGTTTAATTTTTTATAATTTCTGTATGTCAAAAAAGCCAGTACTCCCACCACCGGTATCCAGAAGATTGGCATTAAAATAAAATGTATGACTTGTTCCATAGATTTATTTTATCACACTAAGCTAAAGTATAAGAGTTTTTGTCTACTTTCTTAAACAATGCCTTATTTTGCAAATTTAGTAGGATAGTAGTCTCTTTTACCTTGCGTACTTTTAGCACCTGCTTCACGATTTCTTCGCGCGTCAGCGGTTTATCTGCTTTTTCTAGGATAGATTTAATAATATCGGAGATAGTTCCCTTCTTGTATCCCCATGAACTAAGCGCATAGATTCCCCGCCCGATTAGCACGAAACGGTCGTCTTTGATTAGTTCGTTATGAATTGCCTGGATTGTTACATTCTTGCGTTTGAAATTACTCTTAGAAATCTCTGCTGCGATATCCGAGAAATGCATCGGCTCTTTTTTGGTTTCTAGTATCACAAAGATTTTATCGCGGATGTTCTTAGGATTCACTGCTGGCCATTTGGCAAGGCCCCACACGCCGTTAAGAGTAGCCAGCAGCTTAGATATTGACGCCACGGCTTTAATATAGTTAGGATGCTCATAATCTAGTTTATTGTCAAGCTCGTCTAAGGTCATCGGCTTTTTGTTTTCTTTGATTACCTTTACGACTTCGTCTACCTTTTCGCGGATAGCCTTACTATCACCGTATTCGGCAATACCTACGGCAGCATTATAACGATCATTTTCTTCTACTACAGTAAGACTCTTTGAGAATGTAGCTATAAAATAAAGGCCGGTCTTTTCTGACGCGGTAGCGGTACGATTATAGACTTTGTCGGCGAGGTCAGAAATCTTTGCCACCCGACCCATTTCGGTTAAATTACGAATTAAGATTTTTTCAGCAGCAGCGAGTTCTGGGATTTGATTCTCCTCAGCGGAAATTTGGAGACGAATAAGAATTGCTTTCTCGAGCTGCCTAACCCGTTCCCTAGTAATTGACAACATTTCGCCAATTTGTTCAAGGGTTTCTTTGGTTCCGGTCAATCCGAAGCGTCGAGAAATGATTTCCTTTTCACGATCTTGTTCGATAATTTTTAGACTGCCGGAGATTGCATTTTTGAGGATTTCCGCATTTTGGTCCATCAGTATTCTTCCTTATCTCACCACTGTTAATATTGTTAATTTTACTTATAATATCATAGTTTTATTATAATGTCAACTACGATTTCTAATAAATTCCTATACTATTGTAGCATATTTTTTACATTTGCAAAAGAAAATGTGGAAACATAAGCTTTATGATCTATTTTTTGCATATTTATAACTGAAAAAAACATGATTTTTACGTTTTTCTGCATTGGGCATGATATAATAAAAATGCTATATATCATTATTTAAACCTAAGATCAGGTCTAATTTAATCTCAAATTATGATTTGGTCTTCCAATTACTAAATGGCGCCGTAAGGAACCTTATTGGAAGGCCGATCTGGTTGAACAATGATGTATAGCACCCCTTGCGGTGCCATTTTTGTTAATCCCCATTAATATAGTGGCACCA
>CAMVCW010000003.1 GCA_947166125.1 uncultured Candidatus Saccharibacteria bacterium | reverse complement strand
AAGTACCATTAACTATACTAGCACTATGAGTTTCATCTACAGAACTAGATAAAGTACAAGAACTAGGAACAGAAATAGCTAAATTATCACTAGATGATACACGTGCAGATGAGCGAGAAACACTAAGGCCGAGCACAAAGGCACAAACTACAAGAAGAGGAACAGAAACTAACAATACATTACGGAAAGCATAGTAGAAGAAATCTATTCTATTATTTATTAAAGATTGTTTTACTTTGTGGCCCATCTTTTAACCTCACTTATATATATGATTACTACTACTCCCCCATGTGGTGCCACTATATTAATGGGGATTAACAAAAATGGCACCGCAAGGGGTGTCATATTACAATCATAAGCCAAAGATTAATCTTCAATACTCACAATCGCGTCCTTACGGCGCCATTTATAGATTATGAATATTTGGAAATAAAATATCCTTGACTATTAAATTGTAATATGACTCTTTCATTATAACATAAAAATTTGTTGATAAAGCCACATAATTTAGCGGAAGCTTTTTAATTGTAACCATAAGCTTGCCGTAGGGGGTTGAAATAATTTTATCTCCGTGATAGGGTAGCGTGTATGAAAAATATTAAAATTGGGAAGATAGATATTGCGGAGCTAAATGTTCTACCAGAAAAACACGAATACGAAACCGCGAAATACTTTGCAAGGCGTGGGTGTAATGTAAAGTTTATAAAACCTAGCGACGTAAAAGGTTTTAATAGTCCAGATTTTAAAATATGTGGGAAGATATGGGAAACTAAAAGCCCCTTAAGTGATAATTTGGAAAGTATAAAAAGAAGATTAGTACAAGCCACAAAACAATCTGAACATATAATTTTTGATTTGAGAAGAATTAATGCCAAAAACGAGACTAAGATTTTAAGAGTTTTAGAAAAAGGTAGTAAGACTGCAAAAATTAAAACATTGTTAATCATTACGAAAGATGGCAGATTGTTGACAATTAAGGGTAAGTTTGGTAATATAACGGCATAGGCAGCCCGACCTGCGGCCACTAGGTAGCAGGCCAAAGGCTGCTTCTTTGGTAGCATAACTTCGAGTTACATAATTTGGAGCCAAGGGCTGCTTTTTTGGTGGTTTTATTGTAATTTTAAGTAAAGTAGAGGATAATGAGGGTATAAAAGGAGAATATTATGGCAAGTATTTATGATTTTAAGGTGAAAAATCGTAAGGGCGAAGAAGTAGATTTGGCCGATTATAAGGGTAAGGTGCTGCTAATTGTAAATACCGCGACGGGGTGTGGATTTACGCCACAATATGAGGGGCTAGAAGATTTATATAAGAAATATCATGAAAAAGGATTAGAGATTTTGGATTTTCCGTGTAACCAATTTGGGCATCAAGCGCCAGGCACGGATGATGAAATTCATGAATTTTGCACGGCCAAATATAATACGACTTTTGACCAGATGGCCAAAGTGGAAGTGAATGGTGACAAAGCCGAGCCGGTATGGGTATATTTGAAAGAGCAAATTGCTGACGATACGGAGCCAAAGGGTATGAAAAATAAGTTGGCGATGAAAGCTATCGCTAAACTGCCAGGAGTAGGGAAAGAAAAAGGCTTTATCAAGTGGAATTTTACGAAATTTGTGGTAGATCAAGATGGGAAAGTAGTGTATAGATTTGGTCCGACAGATGAGCCGAAAGATTTTGAAGATAAAATAAAGGAGCTATTATAATGGAAATACTAGATTTTTATGCTGATTGGTGTGGGCCATGCCAGATGATGAAGCCTATAATGGATGAATTTGAAAAAACACATCCGGATATAAAAGTAAAACAAATCAATATAGATATAGAAGAAGAATTGGCGGAAAAATACAATGTATCTAGTATACCATGCTTGGTGTTACTAAAAGACGGAGAAGAGGTAGCGCGAAATGTGGGTGTGGTGTCGCCGAAGAAACTTGAAAAAATGATAGGGGCGGCGTAAATGTACGACGTGGTGATAGTGGGGGCAGGAATTGCTGGCCTTACGGCAGCGATATATGCAAAGCGAGCGGGAAAATCTGTGTTGGTATTAGAGGGGAAAACTTATGGTGGGCAGATAATTAATACATTTCAGATAGAGAATTGGCCGGGTGATTATGGTGTAAGTGGTGTGGATTTGATGCAAAAAATTTATAAGCAAGCTACGGAGCTAGGGGCGGAAGTAGAATTTGAAGAAGTGGTAGCAATAGAAAAGACGGAGACTGGGTTTGTAGTGAAGACAGAAGATGAAGAATATGTGGCGGGCGCGGTAATTCTGGCGGTGGGGGCAGAGGACAAGAAATTAGGCCTAGTTAGTGAAGAGAAATTCGCTGGTCGGGGTGTGAGCTATTGTGCGACGTGTGACGGAGCGTTTTATAAAGATAAAAAGGTGGCTGTAATAGGCGGGGGCAATACAGCATTATATGATGCATTGTATTTGGCAGATATTGCAAGTAAGGTGTATTTGGTGCACCGTCGGAATGAGTTTAGGGGTGATGCAGTGCTAGTGGAGAAATTGAAACGTAAAGAAAATGTGAAATTTGTGCTAGGCTACGTGCCGGAGCAAATTTTGGGTGATGATAAGGTTGCGGGGGTGAAATTGGCACCTAGCGGTAAAGTAGATAGTGTGACTAGCGAAAGAACTTTGGATGTAGATGGGATTTTTGTGGCAATTGGTAAAAAACCAGCTACAGAGAAATATGCAGAGTTGGTAAAATTGGATGAAAACGGATATATAGTAGCTAGCGAAGATTGCAAGACGTCTTGTGATGGCGTATATGTGGCGGGTGATTGCCGAACAAAAGACATACGGCAACTGGTAACGGCGGCAGCGGATGGTGCAGTGGCGGCTGATGTAGCGGTGAATTATTTGAGCAAGTAGGATGGCGGATAAAGAAACGGAAGCTGAGTGGGAAAAGTCTAAGCGTATTGAGGCTGAAAAAATGAAGGCCGCGCGTAGTCTCGCATACCATGAAGAAGATAAAGTCAACCAAGCTTTTCTTGATCCGGCGAAAGTTCGTGGTTTTTCGCGCGATCCGAATGTCATTGCAAGGAGCGCTGAAAGGCTGGCGAATGTTAGTATTGTGTTTACTTTGCTGGGCATTCTTTTTGGGATTTTTCTGCAACTGGTGTCGATTGAAATAGAAGTATTTAAGCTTGGTCTTGCTGGCGGCGGTATCGCGATGGTGTTTGGGGTTATCAATACTGTGGGTATTGGCGTGGGTGTATCGACTGGCGCAATAGCACTTGTTTGTGGCGTTACGATGCTAAAACGTACAGCCCGCAAGCTAAAGCCGGCGATTATCACTGCCGTAATTTCACTTACATTGGTTATAATATATTATATTGTGCAGTATTTGATTACACGATAAGGCTATCTTATGGTATAATATATTTTAAGCCCGAGTGGCGGAATTGGTATACGCGTTCGACTTAAAATCGAATGGTGAAAACCATATGGGTTCAAGTCCCATCTCGGGCACCAAATTTGTTGCTAAAATCGCCCATTTGGGCGATTTTTATATTATTATTCGTAATCGTTTGCGTAATCTGAATAGTCTGGAATAGAGTAATTGATTGCTTCGGGCTCAGAGATTAAGTTGGTATCCAGTGATTTAATATATACGTAATAAGTATAATTATACTCAATTTGGAATTTGCCTGAATCTTGCCAACTACAAGTACTAGGATTTGCTTCTGCATTGAGGCAATAAACTAATTGTTCATTATTACTAGATCGTTCTTGATAATGTTCGGATGGATGCACCGTGAGCATGTAATCGTCAATATATAGCAGCCCAACTTCTGGTAATAGAGGCTTGGTTTGGTTTAGTAGAATGATTAAAATGGAAATACCCAATAATGGAATTATTCCTAGTATAGCGATAATGAGGATTCTCTTTCTAGTAGTTTCTAGATGCATATTTTAATTATACACAACATCTTGGACTATTGTTCCATTGCCACAGACTGGGGATGACGAAATGTATGGGATTTTGTCGTATGCTGGGTTGCATAAGTAGCTATCTAGTATTGCTTCTATATCTTCTGTAATGTATCCGTGTGCAGAGTCTTGCGTCATGCCGCTCTTCTTTCTGTACCATACGGCGAAAGCATCGCCGAAGAATTCTGCATAGTTGCCGTAAGTGCGCAAAGGTACTTGTTCGCCATTGTCTTTCTTTTCTTTATAATAATCGTGAATTGCCCTGATGTCGGGTTGAGAAGAGAGACCGTAAAGGCCAGAACCGTTGGTGCCGTATAATTCACCCCAGGCTGCGTCTACTGCGTGACCAAACTCGTGCACGATAGATGTTTTGGAATATTCATCTACGGCGTTGCTGTTGTTGGGGCTGAATTCAACTGGAGAATATAATTTGATAGTAGTGGCTACGTGTGCGAGTGAACTGCCAAAATAATTTTTGTAATGCTCTCTGCTAAAGAATCTCATCTTGCCATGCATGACGAATAATTGTGGTGCGTTTTGGAATACACGCTCTATATAAGGACCATAATACTCTACGAGTTCGTCGTTTAAGTCTTCGTCAAAATCTACTTGATAATATTCGGTGCTACTACCTGGTTCATAGATTTTGGCTGTTTCGTTAAAGTGAACTGGGTCGTCTGCATCTGTGGTGACGTTGGCTCTATCTATGACACGAGCATAGACTGTGGTGTCCGCGATGAAATTATATTCTAACAGTGATGTAATATTGGCATCTCCATATTGTGATAGACTAAAGCCAAGTGGTGTATTGCTAGTTGAATAAATTCGTGGCAAATTGGCTAGATAACACCCAGAAGCTTTTACCACGCATTTTGTGGAATAGAAGCTTAATGAGTCGGCGGCGAGATTGTTTTGCTTATCGTCGCATCCGCCTAGTTGGGGTTTTGTTCGGCATCCAGTTGGATCTGATCCTTCAAAATTGACATTTTTATCAAAGGTAATAGTGTATGCGATACCAGTTGCGGCTGAGTAAAAGGTCGTGTCCTTTGAGATGTTTATTATTTCGCCAGGGTTTACTTGGCTTTGATAGGTGTTTTGGCTTCTAGACCAAGCAACTTTCGTGATATCGTTATTGGTTTGCTTTGGAGTTAGATCTGGGGTTGTGATTATACAAGATTTATTATTATTGAGGGCGTAGCATGATTGACTATTGGAAGAAGATGCAAGATAGTCAGTGTGTTGATTGATGAATGAGGCTGTGACTGGGGTTTGTTTTATAATCATATTGTAATATCTTTGGTCGTTATTGTCGGCCGTGATGATAATATTTTGACCTATTTCGGCAAAATTATCGGTTTTGTCTAATGGGTTGCTGAATACTAGGGGGTGTATTGTGTCATAGCCATAGGCTCTCCATTTGGATATAGTATCAAACTCTGGGGCCGTGATAGTGCAAGAGGATTCCCAGGTATAGATTGTACAGCTCTTTCTTACTTCGATACAATATTCTTCTGAAGATCGTGTGCAGTCTTCGGTCGAAGAGAAGTAACTTAACGGGCTAAGTGTTGATGTGTCCCATATATCATTGGAGAACTTTAATGAGTATATGGTGTCTGTGGGTATCTTTGCTATAGAGTAATAAGTGTTATTGTCGTAGATTAGCAGGGATGCTCCAGTTTCTGTGCCGACATTGGTGTTTGGATTGGTGTTCCAGCCTAAGAATGTGGTGTGTTCGTCATCCGTGAGTTTAGCAATTGTTGGCGTGGTTATAGTGCAGCCGCCAACTGCGCCGTTGTATATTTGGCATGTTGCTGATGATGAAGAAGCGCTGAAATAGTCTGTATGTAAGTTATTAAATGTAGCGGTAAGGGTTTTGTAGGATATGGTATAGAAGGTTGTGCTACCTGAAACTGTGACAGCTTGTTCTGCAGAGTAGGCGGCAGTGGTGAGACTGGAGTATTTGCTCCAGCCGAGAGCGTTATATCCAGGATTTGCGGTGATCGTTGGTAGAGTAATGCTACATTCGGTTTCATTTTCTGGTATAGTGCAGGTCGTTGATTCTTGAGAGATGGAAATTCCATTTGGGTCTTGGTTGACGAATTGGACGTAAATTATAGTTGGTGGTATGGAAGCGATTGAGTAGAATGCAGTGTTTTCTGAGATACTAGCTGAACCTCCGGCTGCTATTTCTGGTGCTGCAGAAGTGGAATCTGTGCTCCATCCTAAAAATTCAGATTCGTCATTGGCGGACTGTTTGCTGGCGGTTGGGGTGGCGACTCGACAATTTGAAGTGCTGTTGTACACATAGCAAGAATCGGATTCGTGAGAAAGATTGAAATGAGTTTTGTGCTGGTTGACGAATGAAGCCGAGAATTTACCGCGCGTAATCGTGTAAAGTGTGGTATCGTCAGAAAAAGATACGATTTCGCCTGGTTGATACGAGGCTTCGGTTGCGTTTTTGTTCGTACTCCAGCCTAAAACTTCGTGGTTTTGTTTTGTCGTGAAGCTTGGGAGTATGATTTCGCAAGAACTTTCGTTTGGCTCAAGATCGCAGGTTTTCGTGGTTTCTTGAATGTTGGTGACAACATTTGGGGCATTATTTATAAAGTTGATTGTGTGTTGGGAGATTGAATTGACGTTTAATTCAACTTTTGATAAGTCGAAGCGGAGTTTTATACTACTATTATTTGCAGCGTAGGTGATACTGATTGCTCCGCCAGTTATAATTAGTCCAGCAATAATTAATCCAACAAGATTATGGGAAATTTTGCGCGAACGAGATATTTTTTCAAGATTGAATTCTTTGTTTTTGCGCGACCTTCGGAATAATAAATAGAACATGCTTACTAAGATGCAAATTAAAGCACTGAGTAGTATATTTTGGAAGATGCGGTTTGAACTCTTTGCGTTGAAAGTTTGTGAAAAGGTTTGGTTCCCTGTATTTGGCGCGTTTGCGCTACCTGTATTGGGTACAGGCAAGTCTTCTTCGTCGTTTGTCTCTTCTGTTGATTCTGCTTCGGCGGTCTCCTCATAGTTTATGGTGACTTCGAAATCCGTAAGGCTTAAATCGTTGGTTGATTCCTGTGTGTAGGTTAAGGTGATGTAAATATCTTTGTCGGAAGCATCTATTGTGTTATTGTAAGAATATGAAACCGTAATATTCTCGTTTGTATTATTGTCTGAGATGTTGGTTATTTTGTATTCTGAATCGTCGCTATTATTGAGCGTTAGTTTGTATGTAATAAAATCACCTGGTTGTGAAAATTTGATATTCGGCAAGATAGTATTGTTTTTTTCGAGAGATTCTGAATCATCTACGATTACGCCATCGCTTTTTTCGTAAAACGATAACGGGCTTCTATTGATGCTTAGGGCGAAGGCAGAGAAGCAGAATAAAAGGGTCGTTAGCAAAATACTCCCTGCGACTAAAAAGTGTCGTTTTGCTAAGATGTTTAAAGATTTCACTTTAGATGTATGAGCCTTCCTTTGCTCTACCTCGCATAGCAATTGAGTTATTACTATCTAGCCAATTTTGATTCTGCCGTTTTTGTATTTGCAGGATTACTCCACTTATGTTTATTGTAATATATAGGTTGATTTTTGGCAATAGAGTTTATTATAATGGATGTATGAATATATTGTATTGTGGTGATAAGGGGATTGCGCAGGGGGTGTTAGTGTCTATTTTGTCGCTGATTAAAAATAATTCCGAGCCACTATACATATATATAATGACGATAAATTACGAAGATACGGCAGCATTTACGAAAAAGTCGGCGAAGTTTTTGGATAAGTTGGTGAAAGAAAAAAATGCAAAGAGTTTTGTGAAATTAATTGATGCGACGGAAGTGTTTGTAAAAAATTTGCCGAGTAAAAATATGGGATCTTATTTTACGCCTTGTTCAATGCTTCGGCTCTATGCGGATAAGGTGTCGGAGTTGGCAAAGCTAGATATAATATTGTATTTGGATTATGACGTAGTGTGTCGGAAAGATATTAGTGAATTTTACAATACGAACTTAGATGGAATTGAGGCGGCAGGGGTGCTAGATATTTATGGAAAGAATTTTTATCATTATCATGGAATATTTAATTTTGACTATATGAATTCTGGCGTGATGCTATTTAATATGCCAGAGTGTATTAAAACTGGGATGTTTGAGAAAGCGGTGAAATTATGCATGCAGAGATGGATGATGTTGGCGGACCAGGCGGCGCTAAATAAATCTATTACGCGCCGAAGACTAATGCCGCGTAAATACAATGAACAAGGTGAACGGCCACGTGAAGATACGGTGTTGCATCATTTTTCTAATAATTTTAAATTCCTACCATACTTTAGGGTACAAAAAGTAAAACCTTTTGAGGTGGAGAAAATTCATAACGTATTAAAAATTACAGAATATGATGATATATTAAAAGAATACGAGAAACTAAAGGATAATTTATAATGGCAAAAGCAGAATTGTTTCAGAAAGATATTCCGGCAGAAGAACGGGTGTTTTATTATGCTTCGGAAGAGGATGACCCAATTAAGACTGATGAGCAAGAAAAGAAGGTAGAAGTAGGATTGCCAGAAGGTTACGAATTTATCCCGAAAAATCCATTTGTGAAATTGTATTCGGCGATGCTGTTTCGGATTTTTAAACTTTTTGGGCAGTATTATGAACGGGGCTATTGGCAGGCAAAATTTTATGGGCGGGAAAAATTGAAAAAGGCGCGTGGCAAGGGTTATGTGATATATGCTAACCACACCAATCCATTTCATGATGTATTTGGGCCGGCGCTAGTGGCGGATCGGCGGATATTCACGATCATTAGCCCGGTGAATTTGAAAATACCTGGGATTGGTAAAGTGTTGCCGTATATTGGCGGATTGCCACTTGGTAAAACTAAAGAAGAGAAACAGGCGTTTAATGATGCGGTAGATGAAAGATTGAAGCAAAAGAAGGTATTGGTGATATATCCGGAAGCGCATGTGTGGCCATATGCTACAAAGATACGTAAATTTCCGGCGGGCGATAGATCTTTTAAATATGCGGTGCGGAATAATTTGCCGATTTTTACGATGACCACTACGTATCATAAACGCAAAGACAAAAAACGTGGAGATTTGCCAAGGATGGATGTGTACGTGGATGGGCCGTTTTGGCCGGACGCGAAACTTAGCGAGGAAGAAAATCGGGCAAAATTGGCTAAAGAGGCTTATGATTCTATGGTAAAATATAGTAAGAAGAGTAGTTATGAGTATTTTCAGTACAGGCCTAAATCCGCTAAAAAATAATAAAGTTGTTCCAGTTTTTCTGACGATTAATAGTGGGTATGCGCCGTATGCGGCGGCAGCGATACATTCGCTTACGCAGCGCGTAAATAAAAAACGGTACTACCGGGTGATTATTTTGCATGATGGGCTGAATTGGGCGAACAGGATAAGGCTGCGTAGTTTGGTGACGGATAATGTGGCAATACAGTTTAAGAAAATTAGTAATAGCTTGTATCTAAAGGCGATTATTAAATATTGTTCGCGGCGCAAGGGCGCGGGGGATTTCTTTTCTAGTGCAGTATATTATTATAGGTTTTTTATTCCGCGGCTTTTTCCAACGTATGATAAGTGTGTATACATAGATAGTGATACGATTTTGCGTGGGGATGTAGGGGAATTGTTTGACACGGATTTGGAAGATAATTTGATGGCGGCGATGGTAGATCCGAAGGTGGAGGTCATACCAGAATTCCGGGCATATGTGGATAAGGCGGTGGGCGTGCCGTATCATGATTATTGTAATTCTGGAGTACTCGTGATGAATATGAAGGGGCTTCGTAAAATGAAATATCTGACGGCATTGGTGGATACGATTAATAAATATGATGCGGACCTAGTGGCGCCAGACCAAGATTATATGAATGTGATTTTGCGGGGCAAAATAAAACATTTGGACCAGCGGTGGAATATGGAGCCAGTAGAAGAATTGCCGAAAGATGCAAAATTGGTGCACTTTAATTTGTTTAATAAGCCGTGGCATTATAAAAATGTGCCGCAAGAGAAGATTTTTTGGAACGCAGCTAGGGGTACTGGGTTTTATGGTGATTTAAAGCGCCAGCAAGAGACATTTGATGCGGAAAAACAGAAAGCAGATCATGCCAAGATTGATGCGTTGATCAAAAAGGCAGCCAAATTGGCTAAAGTTAAAGAGCCGGTGATAAAGTACGAAGGGAAATAATAGTTAGTTTATCTGGCGAGACAGCAAAGGGGAAAACCGATGCTTCGGTCGTCGAGGTAGTTCAAATAATTTGGGACTATATTTACCAATAACTGATCCGAATTCGAACGCAGCTAGGTTCCTTGCGGCACCATTTTTAGCAACATCCGAATTATATTAAAATAATTCGGATGTTATATTTTGTTATTGATAATTGCACTTTAATTGTAGCATACTTAAATTATTTGTGGGGAATTAAAATTTTGGACATTAAGTTGGTGCTTAAATTAAGCCTAGACGGAATAGATGAAAAATTAATTTCTCGCTGGGGGTTGAAATTATAAATAGAGTATGCATATACTATAGGCGGGTTGGAGCATGTTTTAGTTTACGAATAATATAGATTCCCAGTGAGACGAGCGGACTAAACATAATATAGTCCGCTCCGAGAGGGGGGATTTATACGTGGTGATTCTAGATAGCCTGGATTTATCTCCCCAATTTTAGTTTCTAATAAAAACAAAAATGAAAGGAGAACGAAGATGTCTATAAAGTTTAATCTTGTATTCAGATTCGGTTCCAAAACAAGAAAAATTACCATCCGTATAGAGTGGTAATTCTTCTCCAAACCCGGCAAGTTTCTAGAGCTTGCCTCTTGATATAAGTATAAGTAAAACTGTAAGAGATGTCAAGATTGTATGCTAGTGATATAATAGAGAAATGAAGAAGAAAAAGATTCAGGATATGGTGACGGTAAATCGCAAAGCACGATACGACTATGCTTTAGGTGATGAGCTGACTGTGGGGATGAGCCTAGCTGGGCCAGAAGTGCGAGCGATACGCGACCATCATGTGCAGCTTAAAGGATCTTTTGTGACGATAAGAAATGGTGAACTGTGGTTGAATAATTTGACACTTGGTGCAGAAACGGCGCGGAATATTAAACTGCTGGCCACTAAAAAACAAATTGCGGCACTAGAACGTGAAAAGGTAGCTGGATCTACTATTGTGCCGGTAAAGTTACTGGGTGGTGGGCGCCATATAAAATTAGTGATAGCGGTAGGTAAAGGTAAGAAAAAGTACGATAAGCGTGAAACTATCAAAAAGCGTGATATAGAACGTGGGAGATACGCGTGAGAATATTTTCGTGGAATGTGAATGGGCTAAGGGCTGTACTAAATAAAGGTGCATTACAAGAGTTTATCGCTAAGGAGCAGCCAGATATTTTGTGCATGCAGGAGACTAAAGCCAAACCTGGACAAGCGGAAGTGGATTTTCCAGAATATGAGGAACTATGGAATTCGGCAGAGCGGGCGGGGTATAGTGGCACGGCAATATTTACAAAGATTAAGCCGCTAAGCGTAAAAAATGTATTGCCGGTGGAAGAAGATTTTGCAGACCAATTTGGTGATCCGCTAAACGAAGGGCGGGTACAAACGGCGGAGTTTGAAAAATTTTATTTAGTGAATATTTATACGCCAAATTCTAAACGAGGATTGGAGAGATTGGGTCTACGGGAAAAAAAGTGGGATCCGGCGGTACGAAATTATTTGAAGGGACTAGAGAAGCATAAGCCGGTGGTGGTGTGCGGAGATTTTAATGCGGCGCATACCGAGATAGATTTAGCGCGGCCAAAGGCAAATCACCATAATGCTGGCTTTACGGATGAGGAACGGCAAGGAGTGAGTAATTTACTAGATGCTGGGCTGGTGGATACTTTCCGCGTGCTGCATCCAGAAGTACAGCGATATACTTGGTGGAGCCACTGGGGGCATGCGCGGGAAAATAATGTGGGGTGGCGGATAGACTATTTCTTTATTTCTGGTAGTTTGCGCAAAAATTTGAAAGACGCAGAAATATATGAAAATTATATGGGTTCTGACCACTGTCCGATTTCTATAGATTTGGAGTTTTGATGGAATATTTTGAGAAGGTAGAAGAAAATATAGCGAAGGATTTGCTATGGAATATACCAGAGCGCAAACAGGGCGTGGTGAATGTAATCGGCGGGAATAGTCAGAATTTCCGGACGCCGGTGAGAGTGGCGGAATATTTGACGGAAAAGTACCCGGTGGAAACGGTGAATTTGATTTTGCCGGATGCTTTGAAAAGTAAATTGCCGCCGATGCCGAATTTTAAGTTTTTAGAATCTACTGAAACTGGATCTTTTGCAGATAGTACGGAACTAGTAGTTAATATAAATAATGGTGAGCATAATTTATTAATTGGGGATTTGTCTAAAAATGCAATCACTGGCAAGGTCATAGTGAGTGCCTGTGCTTCTTCCGAAAAACCAATACTACTAACGCGTGATGCAGTAGATTTGGTTGCGGATAATAATCCGGAAGAAGTGCTGTTAAATGAAAAGTTGGCGATATTTGGCTCGCTAGCGCAAATGCAAAAGCTACTAAGAGCAGTGTATTACCCGAAGATGTTGCTTTTGTCGCAATCTTTGGTACAGGTGACGGAAGTATTGCATAAATTTACTTTGAGTTACCCGGTAGGTATAGTGACTTTACATAATGGGCAGATATTGATAGCGAAGGATGGCATGGTGAAAGCTGTGCCGATGGAGAAATCTGGATATTCGCCGATAATGTTGTGGAGTGGAGAATTGGCGGCTAAGATTGTGGCGCTAAATTTATATAATCCTGGTGATTTTGTGCGGGCGACGATGGCCGCGATATTTTCTTGAATGTGATATGATAAAAGTATGAAATTGAAACGCTTATTTTTAGGCGCGGTGTTTGCGCTGATTTTAATGCCGATTAATAATACTTTTGCGGATGCGCAGGATTTTTATTTTGAAGATTTTACGGCAGATTATTATTTAACTAAATTGGAAGATGGAACGAGCAATTTGCATGTGAAGGAAGTGCTAACGGCAGTATTTCCTGGGATGAATCAGAACCATGGGATTACTAGGACGATACCGTATACGAATCAGGGCGGAGCGAACCGGACAGTGGCAAATAAAAATGCTTTGAATCTAACGGTGCTTAGAAATGGTAAACCGGAAAATATAAATAAGATTGTAGAGAATGACGGATATTTTACAGTGTACATAGGTAGTGCGAGTGAATATGTAAATGGTGAGCAGGTTTATACTTTGGAATATGACTATACGGATGTGATTACGGAATTTACGGCAGATGGTGAAAATGTAAGTGGGATTGATGGCGCAAAAAAGGCTTTTCAAGAATTGTATTGGGATGCCAATGGTACAGGCTGGAAACAAGGGTTTGGCAAACTAATTGCGAGACTGCACGTGCCAGAGGGAGTGTATGAAAATATGTTTGAAAGGGCATGGTGCTATGTGGGGAGCTATGGCGAAAAAGGCGAAGACAGGTGTGTAATTACGCCTACGGAAGACGGATTTAGCTTTGAAACGGGTGGTTTGGCAGCAGGGGAAAATTTGACTTTTGTAGCAGAATTTAAGCCAGATACTTTTAAGGTGGTGATAGAGAAAAGTTATATATTGGTGATATTGTTAGTGGGCGAGATAGTGTTAGTTGCGATTTTCTTGACACGAAAATATCTGAAATGGCGGAAGTTGGCTAAGCCACAATATGATTTGTATAAATCATTGTTTGATGCACCACAATATCAACCGCCGGAAAATAATATATATGTAGCGGATGGTGAACAGATATACTTGAAAAAGACTGAATCGTCGTATGTGGCGACATTGTTAGAGCTAGCGGTAAGTAAGGCTGTGACGATTAAAAAAATCGAAAATGAAAAAGAATATAATTGGGTAGTGATACTAAATGTAGAACCTGGTGAATTAAGTAGTTCGCAAAAAGAAATGATGAATATAATAGCTGGAAATGGCGGGCTGGCTAAAGGTGACGAATATCCAATACAAAAACATAAGGCATCGAGATATTTAGCGACATGTGCAGAAGATTATAAGAAGGATGCAATAAGAAAATTAGAGAGACATGGATATTTGGTTAAAGACGAAAATAAAATTAGAAGTGGCCTTACTATAGTGGGCTTGGTGTGGGCGTTTATGTTTTTTTATTTCTTTATAACGGCGGGTTTGCCGTATTTCTTTGTAACGGCGGGTTTTCCGTTCATTGTAAAAAATTTAGGCGACTTATTAATACCGAGTCAAAACGCAATTATCGTAGGTGGCAAAAAGGTATTATTGGTGATGCTTATAATATTTATCGGTTTTTGTGTACTGTCTTGGATATTGAAAAGGCAAACTAATAAATATAAACGATATACCGAAAAAGGCATTAGACTAGTGAAATATTTAGAAGGATTAGAATTATATATTAATATGGCAGAGGCAGATAGATTGAAATTCTTGCAATCGGTGGAAGGGGCGGATACTTCGAATGAGGGGATTGTAAAATTATATGAAAAATTGTTGCCGTGGGCGAGTTTGTTTGGTGCGGAAGAAAGTTGGATGAAGGAATTAGAAAAATACTATGAAATTGAAAGTATAAATGAGGCGGTGGATTCTGACATACTGCATGGTATGATGCTGTCTGATATTTCGCACGATATTAGTAGGGCGATAATGTCCTCTACGAATTATCATGAACCGATAAGCATAAGTGGCAGTGGCGGTAGTCGGTCTTCTTCTAGTAGCGGTGGAGGTGGCGGATCGTCTAGTAGTGGTAGTGGATTCTCCGGCGGAGGGGGCGGCGGAGGCGGAGGGGGAGGTTGGTAAAATAGGCGCAGCCTAGAAAAAGACGGGACTAAGTCCCGTTTTTTGATTATTTTTTGGTTTTTTGGGATTTTGCGGTTAATTCTTTTTCGATGTCTACGGCGTCGCGAGAAATATTTTTACGGCGTTGACGGAGGAAGAACCAGGTGAAAACAAATGTCAAACAGCCGGCGGTGAAACCGATATATTTAACTGGAGTTGGCCAATTGGTGGCAAAAAGAGTAACGGCATTTAGGATGCCGAGACATATAGTATAGCCGTAGCGGCGGGCCAAGACGATTTTTTTGGCAAGCGGAAAGTTCTTTTTGGTGAGGGAATTAGCGGTGCAATTATCTGGATGGCCGAAGAATTTGCCATAAACGATGAGTTCGATGCTACCGCAAATAACGACGTAGTAAATAATGGCGATGAGGCCAACGATCCAATTGATTCTGAGGGTGACAAAGAGAACCTGAGCGGCGGCAAGGAGAACATCAGAAACCATATCGTAAAGTGCGGCATATTTGCGATATTTCGGAGTTTTATTTTTGGGAAATGGCCATTTCTTGGCGCAAGTACCATCAAAAGCATCGGTGAGGACTGCTGCAAAAAACATTAGAAAGACCGCTTCGGCTGAACCGCTATTTGTAAAACAGCAATAAAAAATGACAAGTGCTAAAATAAATCTTGATAGTGTAAGTAAATCTGCTAAGTATTTCATAAGTTTATTATATCACTAAAGTATTTTTCTAAGATTTTAATACGATTGGAAATTAACACTTCGTTGCGATTTTTTAACATAATTTTGCTCATCTGTTGGATTATTTCTGGATGCTGGAGTAAATTGTTTAAAGCTTTTGCCATTTGGATGGGAGTGGGGCCAGCGCTTAAAATATAGCTGTCTTTAGGAACAATTTCTTGCATATCCGGATCGCAAATAAAGGCTGGTACGCCGGTGGCTTCGGCTTCTACTAAGATCATGGGGTAATTGTCGAAATTGTAGGAGGCCAATACGTCTAGATGGGATTTTAGAATAGCATTTTGGACGGTGGTAAATTCGGCGTTGCCATGGAAGGTGACGTTTAAATTATGCTTGGCGACATAGTGTTTGGCTCTTTTTAGGTCGGCGCCACCGCCGTAAACGTCTAAATGGTATTTGCCATTAACTTGGCTTAAGGCTTGCAGAAACGGTATAATGCGTTTTTCACCAGAAAGGCGAGAATGCCAAATGATTTTGAGTGGCTCGCTGGGATTTAGGCTTTTAACGGTAGGGTTGGTTGGGAAATTTTGATCCGGATAGCCGTTGGGAAAGATTTGGATTTTGTGTTTGACGCCGTAATGAGTAAGTTTTTTGGCGAAATGGTGAGAGGGGGTAATGACGTAGTCGGCATAATTGGCGTGGTTTACCATCATGGTCCACATTTTGGCTTTGGCGGTGGTGTCGGCTAAGTAATCATCGCGGTGGATTTTGATGGGATGAGGAATGTACCAAGAGTGGAACCAATTGAGGAGTGCGGCTACAATAGTGCGAAATCCAAAAGGAATAATATTGGTAACTCCCATATCTTCGCGGCCATGCATTACTTGAACGGTAGGGATGTGGAGTTTTTTGCCAAGATTGAGTCCGGCGATAGAGCAACCGGATTCGTAATGTATATAATATATATCAAAATTTTTGATTTCTGGATGCTCGCGAAGAAGCCATTTTTCAATGATTTTGGGGCGGCGAGAGATGGGTGTGACGCCACGAATGAGCCAGCGGCAAGAAGGTACGGGGAAAATTGAACTCTTGGCAAGTTTTTGCCGTTCTTCTAGGGTTTTGGGATAACTGGTGCTGAAAATATAGACGGTGTGGCCGTTTTTTTCTAAAGCAGTTTTTTGAGCATTGATGGAAGAAGTGATGCCACCGGTGAGGTCTAAGTAGCAATCTGAAAAAATCGCAATTTTCATATTTTTATTTTAACATGTAGCGTGTTATAATCGTAACATTAACAATTTAATATCAAGAAGGGGCGAGGGAACGGCCTGGTGACCCCCTACCAACCTAGCTAGACCAAGGTGGTAAATCCGACCAGAAAGGAAAGATATGTTCTATAGAACTGCGGAGAGCGTTTCTCCGAAACACCCAGATAAATTATGTGACCAAATAAGTGATGCGATACTGGATGCGTATTTTGAAAAAGATCCAAATGCGCGCGTAGCGGCAGAGGCTTGTGGTGGGCACGGTGTAGTGTTTGTAACTGGTGAGATCACATCTACGGCGGATGTAGATATTCCGGCTATTGTAAAACGAATTGCCGGAGATGACATAGAGGTGCATACCAAAATTGTGAAGCAATCGCCAGAAATTGCGCAAGGTGTGGATACTGGTGGAGCTGGTGATCAGGGTATAATGATAGGTTATGCGTGTGATGAAACGCCAGAAATGTTACCGCGCGAAGTAGTGTTGGCGAGAAGGCTAAACCAGTATATTTACGAAAAGTATCCATTTGATGGTAAAACACAAATTACAATAGCGCCAGATGGGAGTATTGATTCTATTGTGGCGAGTTTTCAAAATGCACCACGTGAAGAATTAGAGAAATTAGTGCGAGAATTTATAGAAAAGGAAAAGTTGGCTGGGAAGTTAGAACTACATATTAATCCGGCTGGGGATTGGCAGCAGGGCGGATTTGATGCAGACACTGGTCTAACTGGACGAAAACTAATAGTGGATAACTATGGGCCGCGGGTGGCGATAGGTGGGGGGTGCTATTCCGGCAAAGATCCATCCAAGGTGGATAGGAGTGCAGCGTATATGGCACGGCGAATTGCGGTGGATTATTTAAGAAAACGCAAGGCGCATGAAGTGCTCGTGCGGTTAGCTTATGCAATTGGTTATGCCGAGCCTTTGGAAAAAACAGTAATAGTAGACGGCAAGGCGGAGGAAATAGAAGGATATGATCTTACGCCGAATGGAATTATAAAATATTTGGATTTGAAGCGGCCAATTTATGAGAAAACTGCGCGGTGGGGGCATTACGGCGAAGGATTTGATTGGGACAGGTAATTTACCGCTAAAATCGCCTATCTGCACATTTTTCTTTGCTCGCTCTATGTATAATAGTACTTCGCAAAGAGAAAATGTACATCTAGGCGATTTTTTCTGGTAAATTAAGTGTAGAATGCTACGTTTTTAGCGTGGTGTTTTTTTGTAATGTTTTGGGAGAATGTCAAGGGTTGCGGGGAGGGGATAAGCAGGTTATAATGGAAGTGCTGTATTACAATTTAAATTCAAAGTTTTTTAATAGATTCATTTAGTGATAGGTAATGGCGCCGTAAGGCATCAGGTCATTAGGTGAGTTTAAACTTTGAATAGTGATTGTGATACAGCACCCCTTGCGGTGCCATTTTTGTAGGAGGTAGGCACCGGAAAAATAAAACAGAAAGGTAGGCTAGTGAAATTTACTTCACTAAAAAACAAAGTAAAAGGTGCGGTATCCTATAGTAATAGGCGATGTTTTAGTGCCAACGGCTTTTCACTTCTTCCGTTGGCACTACGACCTCGCTTATTTTGTTTGGTTGGCTTAGTTATTGGCGCAATAATTAATTTGATAATGTATAGTAATTTTACTTTTGCTCTAGACCCCTGCCTAGATTCTACTACTCCATGTCTCAATGTATCCATAGCAAATAGTATTTCTCTAGATCTTAAACCAATCTCTCCTACTGGTACCTTTGCTAAGTCTGATACTACTACTAATACGGTAGGCGTGATGACTAACTACTTTGCTGGATATACACTAGGCATTGCAGCTAGTAGCACTGGTGCAGACGCAGCTAATCTAATACAAACAGTAGGAGAAGGCAATGAACAAACAGTCGTAGGTAGAATATCTTCCATCGGCACAGTAACAGGTGTAACTGGTGCCGGTATTACTGAACAAGAATTCTCCAATGCTAATAATACCCAATACAACAATACTTGGGGATACAAAGTAACTAATCTAAATACCACTACTAGCACCAATTATCTCCCGGCTCCTACCAATACTACATCCATAAGTATGGATACAACTGACGCAGCCAATGCCAACACGGCTAATAACTACAATATAGCTATAGGTGCTAGGGTAGATGCAGAAATACCCAAAGGAAGCTACGCAAACACATTTGTGGTACAAGTAGTAGCTAATCCGATACCATACACTATAACTTACAATAAGAATACAGAAGACACCGTAGCCAATATGCCTAGCAATGTAAATACTACTACTGTAAATACTAGTGTAACAGTAGGTAGCGCCCCATCTAGAAGTGGTTATAATTTTGTGGGTTGGTGTACTACCGCAGTAGCAGATGGCGGTACCTGTGATAGTCCTAATACCCAGTACGCAGCTGGTGGTAGTTATACGATAGACCAAATTTCTGGTGAGAATGATTTAGTGCTTTATGCGATGTGGGCAGAGATACCTACTATCATTTTTAAAGCGGGGAATAATATAGATGCCGTAATAGTAGCAGATGGTAGTAATAAGTATGCACCACAATATGCAGTTGGCAGTACTGGTGAAGCTAAATTTGAGAATGCCGTGGTGGGAACTAAATATATTGTCACCGTAGTGCCAGCAGCTAACCATACATTGGACGCTACTACCCCATGGACGAGAGATACTTCTAAGGGGACTTTGGCAAGCACTACACTGCTTACTACTACATATACGGTAGGAAACGGTAGTGAAACCCTAACGGCTAACGGTAGTTCTAGCACCGCTTCTTATACGAAGATGAAGGATTTGACGGTAGCTAATTGCCCTGTATATAATGACATAAATACGCCTGGCGGTGTGAATGTGACCGATGAAAGAGATGGTAAATCGTATACAGTAGCAAAGTTTGGTAGCTATTGTTATATGTTGAGTAACCTGAGACTAGAAGGTGGTACAGCTCTGGATTCGTCTACTTCTAATGTTAAAGGTGCTTTTACCTTGCCAGATCAAACTACTTGGACAAGTAGCTCGCAAAACCGCTATTGTGAAGCTAGGATGCGCTATATAGGTAATGAATATTATTATAACTGGTATGCGGCAAAGGCAAACCCAACGACCGGCGTATCCAATTCATCATCTTGCGCTAATACGACACGAGATAATGCTTCACTTGGCTCTATCTGCCCAGCAAACTGGACTTTACCTACATATAACGATATTACGGCGGCTACGCTATGGGATAGCGGGAATAACCCTGGGATGCTAGCTACTACCGGGTACTTCGGCTCCGGCTCTCAGTACAATGTCGGCAGCTACGGCAACTGGTGGTCTAGTACTCGGTTCAGTAATGGCGACGCGTACGACCTGCGCTTCTATGGTGCCAGCGCCGGTCGCGACAACGGCAGTAAGAACTACGGGTTCTCCGTGCGGTGTATGCGTAGTAATTAAAAAAAGGCCTAAAATGGTTATATGTTTCTGTTACGTCACATTTTTGCTTTTTTCGTCTACCATCTTTCTCGCGAACTCCTTAATAGATTCAAATATGTCTGATTCTAAAACTTCTTCCCAAGTCATCCATTTCACATCAGCAACTTCAGTTTCTCGTTTTCTAGGAATCTCTTCGTCGGCTGTACATACAAATATAAAATCCATATGGATATGCGCAGGTTTATCGCCTTTTTCTGGTATGAATTCGCTCAGCATGGCGTAAGGTGTAGCAATAGATGATTCCTTTTTATTGCCTTTAAATGCAAATTCGCTGGAATCAATTACTGTAGCATTAACTCTTGTTTCTTCAAAAATTTCTCTAATAGCTCCATCTGCTGGATATTCGTCAGCCTCTAAATGACCCCCAGGGATGACCCAGGTATTCAATTTTTTGTGATACACCATTAATAGTTTCGTCTTTTCTTGGTTCATAACAAAACCACTTACGGCAAAATGTTTTTCAATATCTGATTGCATACTTTAATTCTCCTTCGATGTTCAAATTTTGCTAAAATCGTAGCATATTAAACTTATTGTTATATATTATATAAGAAAAATAGGGTTGGTAAAAGTGTAGGATTATCTAAAACTAAAAGAAGCCACTTTGGGACTTGTTCTGCGTGGTGGGCGAGAATAGCAAAAGAAAGCCCCCGACAAATCAGGGGTTTTCTTCACTATACCTTGACCTCCAAGATGTAGTCTTAACATGGTGGGCGAGAAGGGAGACCGTGGTTTTGCTTTGCAAAACCACTACGCCGGGCGTCGCTTCGTAAAATCTAGAATTAATTCTGGATTTTACTCATCTCCTACGGCGTCTGAACCCTACGGGCCCAAGTCTCTTCTCGTGTCTATCATAGAAAATACAGAGCATGAAACTCTGTATTTTCTATGGTGGGCGAGGAGGGACTTGAACCCTCACGACCTTGCGATCACAAGATTTTGAGTCTAGCGCGTCTACCAGTTCCGCCACTCGCCCATATCTTTATTTTAACATATTTTCCCTAATTATGCTATAATTTTATTATGGATTCAGAAAAAGGTGGGCTATCTTCTAGAGACGTACAGAGGCAGACGGCCGCACAAATCGCTAGGAAAAAGGTACTAGCGGCTTATACTGATGCGGCAAAAAAAGCAGCGAAAAATCCAGAAAATAACGATTCTCACTTAAAAAATGAACCGGTAACACCGAAAATTAATTCGGAATCTTGGAAGAAGTATCATTCGGCGTGGCAAGATTATTATCAAAAGTATTATAGTGATTATTATTCTAAGGCGGCGCGGACTTATATAGAAAAAGAGCGTTTGAAAGACGCCAGAAACAGGGCGGAAGAAGAAGAAATATTAGGAACGCTGACGCGCAATAGCATGAAGAGTGATAAAAAGGCAGGGCTTTCGTTAGCAGGAGGAGATACTGAAGGGAACGCGTCCGTTTCTTCCGAAAACGATGACGATATTAAGAGTAGATTAAGAAGAACAATTCGTAAAAAAGCAACAGAGAATGCGAAAAAATCGCGCCGGCGACGACATTGGATACCGGTACTTGCTGGAGTGTCGGTAGTGTTATTAATATTGTTTTTACAATATAATCGGTTGATTTTTGCGCCAATTATGGCATATGTATCGCCAGGAAATGCACCAGCTTCGCAGATAGAAGCGATAGATCCGACGATTACGCAGACAGTGTCGGCGGAGCCGCGGTTGATTATCCCGAAATTGAATATAGATGTGCCGATACATTTTGGGATTTCGCTAAATGAAGTGATGAGCGCAATGAATAATGGAGTGGCGCATTACAGGATAGCGGGTGCGAGTGCGTATCCTGGAGAAATTGGGAATTTGGTGATTACGGGACATTCGGCGGGGGATGTATATAGTTCTAATCCGTATAAATATATTTTCTCTGGGCTAGAGCGGTTAGACGATGGAGATTTAATATATGTAAACTATAATTCGGTGCGGTATACTTATCGTGTGGTGAAGAAAGAAGTAGTAGAACCGAGCAACGTGGCGGCGCTAGTGGTGGATACGGACAAGCCATTACTTACGTTGGTAACTTGTACGCCGCTGGGGACTTCTAGGTATCGTTTGTTGGTGACGGCGGAACAAATTTCGCCAAGCTATGACGGAGCGGAGACTTCAGAAGATTTGCCTACGGTAGACCAGAATACGAGCGATGCGTTTCCGTCTAATGAGCCATCCTTCTTTGAAGGAATTTGGAATTGGTTGACGGGAAATTAATTAGTTGTTATTAGTGTGGCTAATCGGTGATTTTCTCACGAATTAGAGTGTTGTCGCTGAAATAATATAGCCATTTATTATTGGTGATGGCAGCCGGGAAATGTTCGGATACGTTACTAGCGATGGTGCGTTGATTGTAGCCGTCGAAATCATAGACAATAAGGGAATTATCTGCGACGGCGTAGACCATGTCGTTGTCTATCCAACCAAAACGTGTGCCGGACGGCTGCCATTCCGTAACAGACATAGCTTCCATATCTAGAGTGGCGATTTGGTTGCCTAGGGACATAGTGATAAATTCACCGTTGTGGCCGACTTTGATAGAAGTGGGCTGGAACGTGAGCTCAAAATCTTTGATCTTGGTGAAATCTTCTTTTTTGTAAAGAGAAACTAGACGATCTGAAAGTACGGTAATGTATTTGTCGTCGTAAAATCTACTAAGAGTAACTAAAACTGGGGAATTGGTCTCTTCTAGAGTGGTGATTTTGTCATCACCAAGTTTGAGGAGGCCTATATAATTGACTGGAGCTTCTGATGTGGTGGTGGCAGAAAATACAATTTCGTTATTATAATGGTCGAAATTGGTGACATTTTCTGCGAGTACGGCGGAGATAGATTTGCCGGAGACATCTATTTTGTGGAGATTGCCGTTTCTGATAGCTAGAAGATTATTGGATGAATTATCTAGGATCTGAATTTCGTTAAAATTGGCGCCAAATTCTCTGGTAAGATTGATGCTTTTGGCGGGATTTCTAACATCTAGAAGTACCCATTCGGTGGCGTCGGTGTTACTGATTTTGAAAAGTGCATGTGTGCCATCGTAATCCCACTTAATGTCTTGAATTGTGCCGGTAAAAAGACCGGTGGTGGCATCTGGTGCAAGGCTAACGCTAGAGAAAATTTGGGAGATATCTATTGGCTCTGGCTTGATTTCATCGGAATCTAGATTGATAAAACTCCACTCAGTGGTGCTATTGATGAGAATAAGGGAATTATGGTCTGGAGAAGTGGTGGCGAGTGTGGTGCCGGTAACGTCTAGCAGGCTTTCTGGGGTTCTGTTTTGAAGGAAAAGGCGCGGGTAATGAATGCGATAAAGTAAGCCTTCGGAAATATTGATGGTTTTTTGCCAAGAATCATAACCGTCTTTGGTGAGTTTTACGCTGTGTTCGCCAGATGAAAGTACTTTGGAAGTATTGGTGCGTTGGAGCCAGGACGAATCGCCATCTATATATATATCTGCGCCGGTGGGCACGGAAGAAATTTGCAAAAGGCCGTTACGTTCTACCTTGAAATCTGAATTAAGCCAATATCCGGAAACGATAAAAGCCAGCATAGTAACCGTAATTACTACGGCGAGTACCATAATGGTTTCAGATATAATAATTTTTGCGCTTTGGCGGCGTTTAGCTCGTTCTGGATCCATATGACAATATTATAACATATTTTTCATAAAATTAGCTCTTGCGTTTTGTGTTGGGAAAGAGTATGATTAATATAAGAATAAGCGAGGTGAAAATGCAAAAATCAGATACTACACATTCAGCGACGGCTACGCATCGTAAGGTGCAGGCTTCTACTACACTCAATCGTAGGTACGTAAAAAGACCAGTGAAAAGTGCGGATGTGATGGTTTCTGTGAAGCGAAGTTCTAAAGTAAAACATTTTAATTCTGCGATAGATGTGAAGAAAATGCAGGATACTCAGCCGGTGGCTCCAGTAGTGGCGCATCCAATGCAAGTATCGGCAATTAATAAAATGCAGGAACGCACTGCGGCGCCTGTGGTGAGTAAGATGACAGCTAAAGAATTGAAAGACCAAGCTATCAAGAAAGCGTTGGCGAATGCAGCTAAAACTTCTGAAAGTGAAGCCAAAAAGACAAAGAAACAAAAAGCACCAAAGGTACATTTTGGGTTGGGGCGTGTAGTACTGGCACTTTCTTGTGCGGCAGCGGCGGTGTTTGCAATTGTGTATTTTGTGAATTTGAACATGCCGGATATCTCTATGCGGGTAGCGGCAATGCAAACTGGTATAGATGCAAAATATCCTGGCTATGTGCCACGTGATTTTAGCTTATCGGATATTACTTCCGAAGATGGAAAAATAACCTTGAATTTTAAGAATTCTGGTACGGGTGATGCGTTTTCTTTGATTGAAGAACAATCATCGTGGGATTCCAATGCTCTTTTGACTAATTTCGTGAAAGACGAATATGGTGAAAATTATTCTACAGTGCGCGAACAAGGGCTTACTATATATATAAGTGGCAGTGATGCGGCCTGGGTGAATGGTGGTGTGGTGTATAAAATTGATACGACTGCAGGATCGTTAACCAAGAAACAAATCAATACAATTGCGACATCTTTATAACCTTGAACTTTCTTTTCGGAAAAAGAAAGTTTAGCAAGGAAAACTAGGTTAAAAACAGAAACGGAAGTGAATTCTGTTTCTGTTTTGGTTTAAATGCTGCGAGCGACGGCATTGAGACGGGCGAGGGTGATATCGCGTCCCAAAACATCCATGGTGAGATTTAGCGCTGGACTAAATGGCGCAAAACTAATAGCGATACGGATGAGGCTAAAGAGTTCAGCTGGTTTTTTGCCAGTTTTCGTTAGTAGCTCGTTTAGTATTGTTTGGATATTGTCGGCGTTCCACTCTTTGAGATCGGTGAGTTTGGCAATAGTTAGTTTAAGTAGCTCTTCTATTTCGGCTTCGGAAAGTTTTTTAATAAATTTATTGTTGATTAACGTATCTATATCTATGCGGGGATCTTCAAAGAAATAAGTGGTCATTTCGCGAAGATCGGAAAGAGTTTTAAGGCGATCGTAAATAATGGATAGAACTTTGATTTTGTATTCGTCAGAAAAATCATTGGCGATTTCTGGCCAGAAATTAGTGGTGCGAGTATAAAGAGCTTCGGCGCCTTGTTCGGTAAAAATACGGCGAATCCATTGGCCGTTTAGCCAGAGTAATTTTGTTTCGTCGTAACGGGCGCCAGAATTCTGAATGCGCTCTAACGAGAAATTTTTGATGAGTTCATCTTTGGTGTAGATTTCTTGCTCGGTACCGTCGTTCCAGCCAAGGCAGGCAAGATAATTTAGCATGGCTTCAGCTAAAACGCCATCGTCGCGATATTCGGTGACGGATTTAGCGCCATCGCGTTTGCCGAGTTTTTTATTGCCTTGTGGCGCTAAAATGTGCGGAAGGGAAACAAGTTTAGGTTGTGCGAGATGTAGTGCTTCGTACAGTGCCAAATAATTTGGCGTGCTGGATAAATATTCTACGCCACGCATGACATGTGTGACGCCCATTTCAGCATCGTCTACAATGTGGGCGAAGTTATAAGTAGGGTAACCATCTTTTTTAATAAGTATGATGTCGTCTAAGACCTCTGGACCAGCGTGCATATCCCCCATGACTTCGTCGTGCCAAGTATAGGATTTTGGCTCGGCTTTGAAGCGCAGAGGAATGCCCGGCTTCCATTCCGGAGTGTTTTCTGGACGGAAGTTGCGATAAAGAAACGGAATTTTTTCTTGATTGCATTTTTCGCGATGCTGAGCAATTTGTTCTGGTGGAGTAGGGTCGGCATAAGCACGGCCAGATTCAATTAATTTGCGAGCCCATTTGTGATAAATTTCCATACGCTCGCTTTGAAAATAAGGGCCGTGTGGGCCACCCACAATGGGACCTTCATCCCAATTGAGACCGAGCCATTCCAGAGTGTCTTCTATTAATTTTGTGGCACCTTCTACATAGCGAGCACGGTCGGTATCTTCGATGCGCAAAATCATCTTGCCTTTATTTTGTTTGGCGAGAAGATAAGGATAGATGGCAGAACGGACGTTGCCGATATGAATATACCCCGTAGGACTAGGGGCAAACCTAGTAATAATTTCCATATATTATATTATAACATATTTATGTGGTTTCTTCTTCATCGTCATCGTCTTTCTTGCGTTTGGCAAGGATGAAGAAGATGAGGCCTGAAGCGGCAGCTACGGAAGCTGTAGTGGCGAGGACGGTGTTAAGCATGGAGCCGTCGTAAATATTGGAACTGGTACTATCAGTGATACCGGCAGGCTCCTGGTAAGAGCTGGTAGCGTCGCCTTCGTTGATGGTAGTAGTAGTGGTAGTAGAAACGACTTGGCTATTACTGTTGCGATTTTCTGTGGTGGCGGTTTGCACAGTCTGACCATTAGCATAAGTAGGAGTGCTAGAACCATCGGTGGTTGGGTTGACGGGTGGGTTTGGATTGGTGTTATTGGTATTGTCAATAATGCCAGAAACTACATAAAATATAACGGTACCAGAATAGGTGCCGGAAGCTTGAGTGATGTCGGATTTGGAGCCAAAGTAAATATCACGAGAGGTGATAGGGGTTTGGCCGGTGCTTTGAGCATTGCTAATGAGCGTGGTTGGTGCGCCACTGGCTTTGGGTATTTGATTATATACGTCGTCGGTGTTTGCGCCAGCGTTAATTGCAAAGCCCCATTTATTTGCGGGGAATTCAGGACAGGTAGTATTGTCGGTGCAAGTATGAGATTCGTTATCATCGAAGGTAGGAATAACAGTGTTGGCTTTGGATGAGTGATGGAGCTCGGCATTAGTATCGCTGGAGATCATAGAAGCAGTGAAACCATCGATATGGTTAGACGTGACAGCTAGAGTGACTTCGTTGCGCAAAAAATTGTTAATATTGCCCTTGGCCCAGTTGGTGGGTGTGGTAATAGATACAGATAATACTTCTTGTACGTTGACTTGGAAAGTAACATTGGCAGGATTTTCCGCATGAACGATGGCGGATTTTGACGGGAAGAGGAAAAATAGAGTACCCATAAGCACTAGCACCGTCGCAGCTCTAGCAATCCTTTTAAGCATATATTTATTATAGCACAACCATAATGGATTTGTGTTAAAATAAATATAAGTAATTTGGAGCTCATATGACGGTGGAAAAACAACCAATAAAAGTAGCTAAAAACGGGGAACATATAGAGATGGATTTGGCTGAAGCGTTTGGCGGTGATGAAAAGACTAGAAAAAAATCTGATTGGGGTAAAAAGAGTATTGCGTTTCTTGTGAGCGGTATTGTGGGGATAATTGGTGGTGTAGTTTGTTTGGTAGTAGGTATTTTTGGTGGGGGCAAAGTTGCTGGTGAATTAAAATTTCCACAAATTGGCAATGAGGAAAAAGATAATGCAGTTTATAGCGATTTGACTGGTGAGCCTTTGGCGGATGCATCATTAAAAACGGCTCCGGCATATTGTATCCAGACACCAAACGGTACGGACGGTGCGCGGCCACAGGCGGGATTAACGCAGGCTGGTGTGATATTCGAGGCCATTGCAGAGGCCGGTATTACGCGGTTTGCGGCAATATATCAGAATCCAACATCTGCAGTGATTGGGCCGATTAGATCACTTCGGATGTATTATTTAGAGTGGGATACTCCGTTTGATTGCACGATTGTGCATGCTGGTGGTGCGCATGATGCCTTGGTGGCGGTGCAGTCTGGTGGCTATAAAGATTTATCCGAAGATTATACCTATATGTATCGCGGAACTTATGGTACTAGGTTATGGAATAATTTGTTTACTACGGCTACGTATTTGAAACAATTTAGTGCAGATTATGGTTACGATACTTCTAATATTCAGGGATTTGCACGGATGACGCCAGATGAATCTGGTAAATCTAGGGTAGATGCAGGAGTAAAAGAAAAGTTAAATATCGTTAAGATGGCTGCGGGTGATACCTCCGAAACCGTGGCAGATGTTACGAGCATTAATTTAAATTTTGGTGGATGGGCAAACTTTAATGTACATTATGATTACAATGCGGAGACTAATACTTATAATCGAAGTTACGGTTCTGGAGTGGCTCATGATGTGTACGAGTGTGACGCGGTGGATTTGGGCGAGAAAAATCCGGAGGATGTATGTAGGTTGACGCAAATGTCACCGGCAGTAGTGGTGGCAATGGTAGTACAGGAAAGCAAAGCGGCGGATAATTACCATGAAAGTATTACTACTATAGGGACTGGTGATGCATATATTTTTCAAAATGGCACTGCTATTAAAGGATCTTGGGCTAAAGGCGCTAAAGATCAACAAATAAAATTCTTTGGCGAGGGTGGTGCGGAAATTGCTTTGGCGCCTGGGCAGACAATTGTCTCGGCGGTACCAGCGTATGGGGGTATTGAATATTAGATAAATTTGTGTTAAAATAGTGGTAGTGGCTCCTGAAGAAATTTGCTAAGCAAACTTCTTGCGGAACTACATTCGGCTCCTTCGTCTAGTGGTCCAGGACGTCTGGTTCTCATCCAGAAAATCGCGGGTTCGACTCCCGCAGGAGTCACCACCTTGACATTTTAACATAAGTGTGATATAATGAAGTTATGGTTCCCGGTTGGGGATTTTTTGTGTGAAAAAATAAACAAGAAATGTAATTATAACATATTTTTATAGATAAGCATAGAGGGCCGGTAGCCTTGCTTTTTATGCTAAAATCTGCTATAATTTAGATATGAAAAAGTTGCCAATTGTAGCGTTGATCGGACAAACAAATGCTGGGAAATCTAGCATTCTTAATCGTATGGCGCACAAAAATATCGCGATTGTGGCGCGCGAAGAAGGTACTACGCGTGATAACGTGATGGCAACGATTGATGATTCTTTTATCTTGATAGATACGGCTGGGTTGAAAGACCCAAATGATGATTTTGAGGCATCAATTCAAGATCAAATTGCCGATGCGATTGATGCGGCGGATGTGATATTGGTGACGCTGGATTCGGCGAAGTATTTTGATCATCGTGATGCGAGGATTGCAAAGGATGCGCTAAGCTCTGGTAAGCCGGTGTATTTGGTGCTAAATAAGTGCGATTTGGGTGAATCTTTGCCGGTGACGGAATTTCGGGCTCTAGGAATTGCGCCGGAAAATATTTATTATGTATCTGCTACTACTGGGCAGGGGATTAATAAATTAAAAAGTGTATTGCCAAAGGGTAAAGTTTCGCAAAATGATGATGTTTTGAAAATTGCCTTGATTGGGCGGCCAAATGTGGGGAAATCTTCGCTATTTAATACGCTTGGTAAAAAACAACAAGCGATAGTGTCTAGTCGGCAGGGGACAACGCGGGATATCAATCGGGTGACGGTAAAATATAAGGGGCGGGAATTGGAAATTTTGGATACGGCGGGGCTGAGAAAGCCTGGTAAGCGTGAGGTGGGGATTGAGAAATTCTCGGCGATTCGGACGCTTGCGGCGATAGAAGAAGCGGATATTTGTGCTTTGTTGGTGGATTCTACGGAGCCACATAGTAAGTTAGACCAATCTTTGGCGGGGCAGATCGTGGAGGCCGGTAAGGGTATTATTATGGTGGTGACAAAGTCGGATCTTTTGGATGAATCTACGCCGACAAATTATTTTGGTGAAGAAAATGTAGGGAATCGCACGGCGGCGGATTTCTTGATAGATAGTTTGGAAAAAGATTTTGACTTTTTGCCGTATGCGCCTGTACTAATCACTAGTTCTGAAACAGGTGAAAATGTGACGCAACTTTTTGAATTAGCGCTAGAAATTGACGCGAATAGACACTTGGAAATCAGGACCTCAGATCTTAATAAAATTTTGAACGAAGCGATAGTGGCTCATCCGCCCGCAGGGTTAAAAAACACACGGCCAAAACCGAAGTATATCGTGCAGACAGATACTTGCCCGCCGTGGTTTGTGGTGCATGGACATGACTTAGGGCTTTTGCATTGGTCTTGGAAGAGATTTTTGGAGCGGAAAATTCGGGAAAAATATCCGTTTATGGGGACACCGATAATGTTTTCATACCGTAGCGATAAGTAATGTGATATAATATGGGTATCTGATACTGGTGGGCGTATGCCCATTTTTGGTTGAAGTGTACTTTTATAGGAGGTGTTTTTATGAATTCTAGTAGTTTCCACGATTTTATCGTGCCAGGGCTAGACGTATTGATCAGCGATCCGGAGTTTCTTGTTCCAGACAAAAATACGAAGCCGAAGGCGAGGGTGCTTTATGTTCCGTCTTTTTACCTTTATCGGGTTTTGGATTTTTACAATGAGCAAAGTAACCGCGGAGAATCGGCGCGCGAGCTAACCGATATTTTCGGTGAAATTTCTGGCGCCATGAATTTAAACGATAGCGATACCTTTGTGTTTAAAAATGGCATGCGCTTGAAATTTAAGGATTTGCCCGAAGGCTCGGATTTTCATGGTATGCAGTGGAGTTCGCACGACAAATACAGTAGCTCTAGGTTCCATGCGATTGCTATAGCTAAGGCGGCACAGGAGACATTCGGAAAAGAAAACGTCGCTATTATGACCGGCAGTGATCAGCTGGCGACTCCAGCTTTGTTTAACCGTATCGATGTGGCGAGAGTTAATCCGGATGTATATACGGGCAGAGTAAAGGTATTATTTCCGGAGGATTACGCTAGTCTTTGGTGGACGAATCACTTGATTCCGAAGCATGTATGGGATGAACTTTTCCCAGATACTCCGTTGGTAGTTAACCAGTATGTTGAATTGGTTTTCAATCCTTGTGGTCAGGTGGATTCTAACTACCAAAGTATTGGCCGATTTAACGGAGAAGCAATAGTGCCTTTGCGTTTTACGAAAATCAAGAACCCGGCGTTTAAGCGTATTCGTCCTAAGACTCCGGGGCAGGCAATGCTCTTTGATGCGTTACTGGCGCCGGTGGAGGAGATACCCATCGTGGTGGCTTCGGGTACTTTTGGCACTGGTAAGTCGTTTTGCGCGGTGGCTACTGGCCTGGCCCAGGTAATGGACGAGCAATACAAAGAAATTTTTGTTTGTCCACGAGATGGTGTATTGGGGCGCGAAATTGGTTTCTTGAAGGGCGATAAAATCGATAAGATTTTGCCTCAGGCTGCACCGATTTTGGATAATCTGGAGGCTGTGATAAGCTTGATGGACGTTAAGCGGGATGTTGCGGATTCTGATTGTGGCAAAAATAGGCGCAAAGGAGGTTGTGACCAGTCTAATTTGTCAATTAAGGCTCTTGTAGAACAATATCGCGAGAGGTACTTTGAGTTTGAGCCGATTATCTATATGGGTGGCCGTTCGATCAGTGGATCGTTTATGATTTACGATGAATTCCAAGATATGGAACGCGGACAAGCTAAGGCTTTGCTCTCTAGGGTTGGCAATGATAGTAAAATCGTGATACTAGGTGATCCGAACCAAACTACCAATCCGCATTTGAACCGTACTAGTAATGGTTTAAGCTATTCGGCGAGTAAGCTGGCTGGAGATCCGTTGACTGCAGTAGTTTCTTTTGATCAGAGTAGGGAAATAGTGCGTTCTGCGGCGGCTCGGCATATTGCTGAACGTTTGGCTAGCCATAAGTTTATCAACACTTAAACAACTAGACAAAAACACAGACAATAGCTCCGCTTTGAAGGCGGGGCTATTTTTTGTTATAATACAGATATGAAATTAGTAGTAGGTTTGGGAAACCCTGGTAGTCGGTATAATTTTACGCGGCATAATTTTGGGTTTCTTGCGTTAGATTGTTACTTTAAAGTGCGCGGAATAGAGTGGAAGGATAAGCCAAAATTTGGGGCAGTGTGGGGGCGTGAGGGGGATACGATTTTTATTAAACCACAGGATTATTACAATGAAAGTGGGCGAGCAGTGCAGGAATTTATGCGGTTTTATAAGATTTCGTTAGATGATGTTTTAGTGGTGTGCGATGATTTTAATTTGGAATTTGGGAAAATTCGTTATAGGGCGCAGGGTTCGGCTGGGGGGAATAATGGGCTGAAATCTATAATTTCTACACTAGGTACGGATGAGTTTGCGAGGTTGCGCTTAGGTACTGGGAATGATGAACTAAGGCGTAAAATGGGGGATATGGATTTTGTGCTTTCTAAATTCACACCAGAAGAGAAGGAAAAGTTACCGGAGATTTTGGGGGAAGTGGTGGAGAGAATTGAAGAGATTGTCGTCTAGAACGGTTGAATTAACGAGCTATACAGCGTACTGAGAAACCGTCGCTCCTATTGTAGCTGTAGGCGGGACCAACGCCGCCGGAACCGAAGCCCAGGTAGTAGGCAGTAGTGGTACTATCAACCGTACTGGACCAGTAGCGGCCGGTGCCACCGAAATCGTTAATAGAAGTATTGCTCACGCTGCCGGACCGCATAAAGTAAAGAGGGGCTGCTAGTAAACCTGCGCCAGTGTTGGTTTTACCACCATTGTAGTAGAGATTAAGGTTATTAAAGTCGTTGTCTCCTGTATTGTAGGTAACATAGTTTCTAATCTGTGGTAGTCTCCAACCTTTAGGACAGACAGAGTTAGTGGCCTCTCTATTTTCACCAGCAATATTATCAGCGCTAATACTCTGGGAGTTATTAGAAGCAATGGCAGCAGACCAGTTATAGTAGTTGCCAGTTAAACCATGTTTTCCTTTAGTTTGGTCTGTGTAGCCACCACCACTATTTAAGGACCTAGGATAGTTATTATCATTTTTCCAATTAGCAGCACTATTTACGGTACTAATAGAGGGAGTCCATTTAATGGTGCCATTATCATTAACATAACCAGTATCACCATATTCTGGATAATCATTAGCACTAGGGTTATTAATGTGGTTTAAGTCTGTGTTTTCTGAAGTAAGGGCTACGGTCTTGTCTAAGTTAAGAGCTAGATTCTGTGTCATCCAGCAATTACCGTCTATAAGTTTAGTGACGTAGTAGATATTATTATCTCTAATATCTACTAGTTCCATTTGTGAAGCTTCACCTAGGATAGTAGCAGCATTACAGATACTTGGTGTCATATCTTGCATTTTGTAGTATTTACTACCATCTACTTCTACTTTGTTGTTTTTTCCTACTACATTATCAAAGACTTCTTCTAGGGTAGTAGGTTGGATGAGGCTGGATGGGTGAAGGAGGACGTATTTAACCATACCCTTATAGATACCAGCTGGTTGAGCACCTTCCGCATAGACATCATAGGTAGTTTGGATAGAAGAACCTACAGAAGCATTAATAATACCATTCTCCCAATAGGCTACCTTTTCCCATTCATCTGGTACAGCTACATAACTGCCAGAAGAATAGTAAGAGCCAAGAGTAGGTTTATAAGTACCATTTACAGCAGTGATTTTCATACCCCAGCTAGAACTACCAGCTGGATTATAGACTCCAGTATGAATATTATGAGCAGAACCTAAGTTACTAACTAGATCAGTGTTACCTTCTGTGGAATTGCCTAAATCACTATTATCACCAGAAGCGCCTATAGCATAGATAACATAGCCATTAGGATCATTACATAATGTTTTCATGGTAGTAGTACCAATATTCTCTTTATGGGTACCAGACACTATAGAAGTGATATGAGTATCTCCGCCAGTGACATTCATAGTACAAGAGACTGGGATGGAGACAGTGAGATTATCTAGGTTGGAGTTGTCTATGGCGGAAGTATGAGTGGCAGAATGGGGGAGGCTTAATGTTATGGCAGAAACAACAACTGGGGGAATAGACATGAAGAGGGCGTTGCGAAAAGCGCGGTAGAAGAAATTCGTATAGTTATTAGTTTTATTGCTGTGGTTCATATATGTATTACCCTGTTTAATTTCCTAATCTTTGCGGTGCCATTTTGTGTAAACGGGGTAGTAATACAAAAATGGCACCGCAAGGGGTGCTATATCTAATCAATTCTACACTAGCACTAGCCGTGAGAAACGAATGGATGCCTTACGGTGCCATTTATATTTCTCACGAGTAGTGTTTATATAAAAATGTTCTAGTGTTTTACTCAATTGATTAAATATAGCATTTTAATTGTAGCATAAAAATAATTTAATTGACAATAAAAAAAGAGCGGTAAAACCGCCACTACCTAGTGTAACTGGGCTATACTTTCATTATATCACACTTATGTTAAAATGTCAAGAAAATGGAGGTGCCATATCATCGTAGAAGGCGAGTGAAAAGAAAACTTGTTTTCTTTTCTGAGCCGCCGCCCGATGGAAGGTCCTCCAAAATTTCAATTTTGGAGGTGCCTACCGGAATTGAACCGGTGTACGCGGTTTTGCAGACCGCTGCGTAACCACTCCGCCAAAGCACCACCTGACTAAATTATAACACAGATTTAGAGTTGCATTAAAACAATGCCGATAACTACTAAGATTGTGGCGATAAAATGCACCAAAATGACTTTCTTTTGTAATTTTTCGCGGCCGAATTTGGGCCAGATAAGAGTAAGTAAAAGCCCCATAAAGAAGATAATGATGGGTTCCACTGAATCTGAGGCGGCAGAGGCAATGGCGACGGTTGGAGCAATAATTAAGCCGATGCGATAAGAGAATTCCTGGATGATGCGCATGAGAAGGCTGGCGCCAATTGGAATTAATACCTTGCGGCGGCTAGATTTGACGACTTTGGCAAGACGCCTGCGCCAATGTTTGCGACTGCCAATGATGATAAGATCGGATAGGCCTCGGGCGATAAGTGCTAGACTAATCTCATTAAATAGGCCCAGTTCTGCGGTGTTTGTTTGAACGAAAAGTACACCGCTGGCTACATAAAGGAGGATAGAAATAAAGGCATAAGTGGCGGCCATAATGCGGATTTTGCGACTGCGTTTTTTTGCGGTGAGGACAACCATGAGTGGAGCGCCAAGGATAACAATAGAGCCAATGAGTTGCATAATGGAGAAGGATTGCCCAAAGAACAGCCAGTTGAGCAATAGATATAATATAGGTGAGAATTGAAAAAAGAGGCCAATGTTGGTGGAATCGTCTAATTCTAGTGCTCTATAGTAAGGGATGCCGGCTAGGCTACCAAGTAAGCCAGAAAGTAGGAGTAAAATAATGGCAATAGGATCCACGGCGGATGGATTAAAACCATTAACGATTAAGACGATAATGCCGATAATAGGAAGAATTAAGCCTGAGGCGATTTTTTGAGAGACGGCACCTTTTTCTTTGAAATAATAGTCAGATGCGTAATTGTCTATAAAAATACGAAGTGCATCGGAGATAACGGCAATGGCTAGGATGGCGAGCCAACTCATGCGAAAGCTCCGTAAACTATGTAACCATAATAAAGCGCGAAAATAAAGAGCATCAGCATGCCGTCAAGACGAGAAATTTGATGATCGTGGCGAGTGAGGATAAAAAGTAAAACTGCGGAGAAAATGAGCATGAAAAGATCTATCATTTGAAAACTTTCTGGAGTAATGGTGCCAAAAATGGCTACTGGGATACCCATAACGACACAGATATTGAAAATGTTGCTACCGATGATATTGCCAACGACTAGATCAGTTTCTTTGCGACGGGCGGCGACAATGGTGGTGACAAGTTCTGGAAGAGAGGTGCCGAGCGCAATGATGGTAAGCGCAATGATGCGATCTGACACACCAATGACATGGGCGATTTCGGTAGCGCTATTGACTACGAGTTGGCTACCTGCAACTAGGCCGGCCAAGCCGAGGGTGGCGAATAGGAAGGATTTGCCGAGTTTGTATTTTGGTTTTTCGGCTTTTTGAGATGTAATTTCGCGATTACGTTTGGCCATGACGATAAGGTAATAAAGAAAAATACAGAAAAATAGCAAGCAAATGATGGCATCGCTGCGCGAGATGGCGTCTACGGCATCGCCCACCAGAGGGATGTCTAGGAAAAGTACGATGAGTGCGGTAGAAATAAGGAGCAATATGGGAAGTTCTTTTCTAACTGTATCTTTATTTACTTTGATGGGACAAATGAGCGCGCCGACACCAATGAGTAGTAGTACATTGATAATATTGCTACCGATAACGTTACCGAGCAGCATATCGGTAGAGCCGGAAGCGAGAGAACTAATGGAGACGGCAAGTTCTGGTGCGCTGGTGCCAAAGGCGACGATGGTGAGGCCGATTAAAGTTTTGCTGACTTTGAAATTGGTAGCAATGGATGATGCGCCATCTACTAGCCAATCGGCGCCTTTGATTAAAATAATAAAGCCAATGATGAGTAATGCGACTTGTAAAATTATTTCCATATGTTTGTTTTGATTATGTTTATATTATATATAGTAACATAAAACTTCGTAAAAACAATAAAAAATGGTGCGAATGAAGAGACTCTAACTCTCGACCTCTTCCTTGGCAAGGAAGCGCTCTAAACAACTGAGCTACATTCGCACATTGATGTATTAATTATATCATATATTTTGCGACTTGCATATATTTTTGTTAAAAAATTGTATGCTATAATGGTTATATAAAATAAAGGAGAAAATATGCCAATAGGTGGAATAATAGCGATTGTGGTGGTTGCGGTAGTAATTATTATAATTGCAACTGTGATAGGTGCTTATAATGGTTTAGTTAAACTAAATGAACGGGTAAATGAGGCTTGGTCTGATATTACTGTGCAGTTAAAATATCGCGCGGATTTGATACCGAACGTAGTGGAAACAGTAAAAGGCTATGCTAAGCACGAAAAAGAAACTTTCCAAATGGTGACGGAAGCGCGTAGCGCGGTGATGGGTGCGAAAACCGTAAAGCAAGCTGCTGAGGCGGAAAAAGAAATGCAGGGTGCGCTGGGGCGGATTTTTGCGATTGCTGAGGCTTACCCAGAGCTTAAAGCTAATACTAATTTCGTGAAGTTGCAAGAACAATTGCAAGATGTAGAAGATAAGATTCAGGCAGCACGTAGATTTTATAATGCTGGTGCAAAAGAGCTTAATACTAAGATTTTGACCTTCCCAACGAATTTGATTAACAACATGGTGGGGCATTTTAAGAAGCGCGATTACTTTGAAGTAGAAGAATCCGAAAAAGCAAAAATCGAAAAAGCTCCAGACGTAAAGTTTTAATAATATTGTTTTAGGCGTAAATAATGTACAAGCAAATTGCCGAAAATAAACGTAGAACCGTGTTTATTATTATGGGTTTTGTGTTGATGATTGGTGTGATTGCGGCGTTGTTCGCTTGGTGCTACCGAGATCCGTGGATTGCGGTGTGGACGGTAGTGGCGGCATTGATTTACGCCTTAATACAGTATTATTGTGCGGGCAATATTGCCATGGCGATGACTGGTGCAAAAGAAATCACTAAAAAGGAAAATCCTAGACTATATAATATAGTGGAGAATTTATCTATTACGACTGGTTTGCCGATGCCAAAAGTATATGTTATAGACGACAAAGCGCCTAATGCGTTCGCAACGGGGCGTGACCCTAAACATGCGGCGGTGGCGGCGACTACTGGGCTTATGGATATTATGAATGATAAAGAACTAACGGCGGTGATGGCGCACGAAATGTCGCACGTGAAAAATTATGATATTAGGGTGAGTATGATAGTATTTGGATTGGTGTGTGTGATTGGGTTGATTTCTGATTTTGGATTTAGATTTATGTATTATGGTAATCGACGACGCGAAAATGAGGGTAGTCCGGTGGGATACGTATTAATATTGATAGTAGCAGTATTGGCGCCGATATTTGCTGGAATTGCACAAATGGCAGTATCTAGGCAACGGGAATTTTTGGCAGATGCTTCGGCGGTAAATATTACGCGATATCCAGAGGGAATGATAGACGCATTGAAGAAATTACAATCGCATGCGCAGCCGATGCATAGTCAAAATATTGCCACGGAAGCAATGTATATTAATAATCCGCTAAGAAAAGGTTTTTTCAGTAATTTGTTTAGCTCGCATCCGCCGATAGAAAAACGTATTGAAAGGCTAGAACATGGTAAAAACACGTTCTAAAAATAGAGTTAAAGATAAGACGATAGAGAAACTTTTGGCGGAAGAGAAAAAATCGGTGCGGGTGCGGCATGAAAAAAAAGGTTTAAAAGTAAGATTTCTGGAAACTAAAGGAAAAATTAAAGAAAAAAGAGCTGGTAGGGTACGATTACACAAATCTTTCCATAGGTCTTATCGTGAAGATTATCAGCGCGATTTAGAAGTGCCAGGTATGATGTATCATATCTTTGCGACTTTTAAAATAATTTTCAAGAACTGGAAATTGTTTTTGCCGCTATTAATTATTGTAGTAGTTTTGAATTCGGTATTGGTGGGAATAATGAGTGAATCTACGTATACGCAATTTCAGGATATATTAGACCAAACAAGTATGCAGGTGGCGGGCGGAGATATCGGCAACATGGCGAAAGCTGGGCTTTTGCTAATTTCTACGGTGACTACTGGTGGGTTGTCTGGTGAATCTTCGGAAGCGGCTACGGTGTTTGGCGTAATAATATTTTTGATTATATGGTTAGTGACGATATTTTTGCTGAGGCATCGTTTGGCGGGACACAAAGTGAAGCTGCGCGATGGTTTATATAATGCAATGACGCCATTAATTTCTACATTTGTAGTATTTGCGGTTGCGGTGATACAGTGTATTCCGATTTTCTTGTTGATAATCGTATATTCTGCGGCAGTGCAGACGGATTTTTTGGCTACGCCGTTTTATGCATTTTTGTTCTTTGTGTTTGCGGCGCTAATGGTAATACTATCTGGGTATCTTTTGTCTAGCTCTTTGATTGCATTGGTAGCAGTATCTGCACCAGGACTTTATCCCTTGAAGGCCTTAAGCGCAGCATCGGATTTGATGGCGGGGCGGAGAGTAAAGTTTATTCTGCGTTTGGTGGCTGGAGTATTGGCATTGGCGATAGTGTGGGTAATAGTGATGTTGCCGTTGATTTTGTTTGATCTTTGGATGAAAACATTTGAGTGGACGGCGGGCATACCATTTGTGCCGATTTGTCTAAATGTAATGACGTGTTTTACGGCGGTTTATGTGGCGGCATATTTGTATTTGTATTACCGGTGGATGTTAAACTATGACGAGAGCTAAAATTTTTCTTTGAAAAGAAAAGGCTTGCAAAAGAAATTAGTATAAAAAGAAAAACAGAAGTGAATTCTGATTTTTTCTTTTTGATTATGATAAAATATAGGTAATGAGTAAAGTAGAGGTAGAGAAGAGGATTCTTAAATTGCGTGAGCTGATAAATAATTATCGGTATCATTATCATGTGTTAGATGAATCCATCATGAGTGAAGCGGCGGCGGATTCGTTAAAGCATGAATTGGCGCAGCTAGAAGCGGAGTATCCAGAGCTAATTACGCCGGATTCGCCTACGCAGCGGGTGGCAGGAAAGCCTTTGGATAAATTTACAAAAGTTACGCATGAAAAGCGAATGATTAGCTTGGCAGATGTGTTTTCAGAAGAAGAAATTAAAGATTGGGTGGCACGAAATGAAAAGCTAATTCCGGGTGGAAAAATTACTGAGTTTTTTACGGATATTAAAATGGACGGTTTGGCCTGTGCACTTAAGTATCGCGACGGTGTGTTTTATCAAGCAGTAACACGTGGTGATGGTTTGGTGGGGGAAGACGTAACGCAAAATGTACGGACGATAGAAAATGTGCCGTTTAAATTAAATGATCCGGGTGAAGTAGAAGTACGTGGTGAAATAGTGATTTTTAAGAAAGATTTTGAAAAGCTCAACGAAAATCAGCGTAAAAATGGTGAGTCGGAATTTGCAAATCCGCGAAATCTTGCGGCAGGGTCTATTCGGCAGCTAGACCCAAAGATTGCGGCAAGCCGGCCACTCAGGTTTATTGCCTATGATTTGGTGACGCCAGATTCTGTTACTTGGCACGAAGCGTATGAAAAATTGCGCGAAATGAAATTTCAGACTTCTGGTGAAGATAAGGTGTTTTTGGTGAATCAACAAAAAGAACTTTTTGAATATATTCGGAATTTGGACGAGTATCGTAAAGATTTACCATTTAATACGGATGGCATGGTAATAAAAATTAATGACCGTGCAGTATATGATAAGTTGGGAATTGTTGGTAAGACTCCGCGCGGGGCGGTGGCGTTTAAATTCCCGGCGGAGGAATCTACTACTAAGGTGCGCGATATTGTGATATCAATTGGCCGGACAGGAGCAGCTACGCCGGTGGCGATATTGGATCCGGTGGAAGTAGCTGGCAGCACGGTGCGACATGCATCACTGCACAATGCAGACGAAATTGCGCGACTAGATGTACGGATTGGGGATACAGTAATTATTTACAAAGCAGGCGATATTATTCCGCAGGTGAAGGAAGTACTAACGACTTTGCGGCCAGAAGGTACGGTGCAGTTTGACTATGCGGAAGCTTTGGCACGGCAATATCCAGATTTAGAATTTGAACGGCCAGCTGGCGAAGTAGTGTATCGCGTAAAGGGAGAGAGTTCGGATTATATTTTGAAACGAGCGGTGGAATATTACGCTTCTAAACCGGCATTGAATATTGAAGGCTTGGGCGAGAAAAATGTGGCGGCGCTAGTAGATGCAGGTTTAGTAAAATCTATTGCGGATTTGTATAGATTGAGAGTGAGGCAGGTGGCACAGTTAGAGAGATTTGCGGAGCTATCGGCGAAGAATTTAGTGGAAGCAATAGCGGCAAGTAAAACGCCACGGCTAAATAAGTTTATTACAGCACTAGGTATAAGGCACGTGGGTGCGCAAACGGCTACGGTGTTGGCGCGTAAGTTTAAAACTTTAGAGAATCTGGAAATTGCTGCGGAAGATGAACTCTTAGCAATACCAGATATTGGCGAAGTGGTGGCGGAGTCTATTTTGGCGTGGTTTAATGATGAGGAAAATATTAAATTGTTAGCCGAAATGAAGGAACTGGGCGTAGCGCCCTTGGCAGAAGAGACGGAAGATTTGCCACTGGCTGGAAGGTCTTATATAGTGAGTGGTACTTTGGCTTCGATGGGACGAGAAGAGGCGGAGGATAAACTAAGGGTGTTGGGGGCTATGGTGACCTCTACGGTTACGAAGGGGACTACGGCGTTGATAGTGGGCGAAAAGCCAGGGAAGTCTAAGACGGACAAAGCGGATAAATTGGGGATTCCGAGGCTATCTGAGGCGGAATTTTTGAAGTTGATAAATTTGTAAAATAAGGGGTAGGTATTGACTTTTTTGGAGAAGTGTGCTATAATTAAGGCATGGTGGTTAGACTCTCGCCATCCTAGAATTTAGTAATAGGAGGTATTACGATGGAAAGAAGAGTTGCATTGATTAATAACACTAATCTCTTGACTGACAATATCGTTTCTGCAATCCGTAGAAATGCTGTGAGGCATGGGCTGACCAATGGTGTATTCGCTGTGCTCTATCAGAATACGGATAGTAACGATCCTTGTTTTGGTGATTTGCTGCCAGATGAGGTGATGTCGCGGGAATTCCCGTTGGACCCGTTGATTTTTCCTATGTATGCGGAGATTATTCCCGAGGTCAGAGCGTATGATGTTGTGTGTAACAGCAGCAAAGCTATTGGTTGGATTTGCGTATGTATACGCATTGATGGCTATGACGATGACTGTCCGGACTACATTCTTGATGGTCTCGACGCTGCTGTTAAGAGGACAGTCCCCTGTCATATCAAGAGGGGGACATTAAGCTAACTGTTATTAGGTCTTTAATCCCCGGGCTACGGCTTCGGGGGTTTTGCTATGAAATAAAAAATAAGCCTGGAGGGCTTGTTTTTTGTAATTGGTGATCTCGGCGGGAGTCGAACCCGCGTTGTCGGGATGAAAACCCGATGTACTAACCGTTATACTACGAGACCAGATTGTTAATTTTTGGCGGGAGAGGGAACCTCGCTGCGCTCGGTGCGAACCTGCGTTGCACTAACCGTACTACGAGACCAGCCAGTGGTTTTATTATAGCAAGAAATGTTAGAAATTGCAAGAGTAGGTGAATTCGGTGCGGTAAGAGGTTTTGTTAAACGGATCTTCTGGATAAAATTGGACAAAGGTAGAATTTTCGTCGCAGTATTGACGTAAATTGGCGGCGGATGAATCGTTGCTAGATAAAATTAATTGGCGCAAGGAAACTTTGGCAAGGCCAGAGTCTGCGTAACGGCCTAAAACTTCGGACATATCTTTGCCGCCGGAAAAAACGTTTGGATAAAAATAGTTTTCGTAATAATCGGTGGCGAGGATAGAAATTTGAGATTTGGTAAGATGCTCGCGACTGAAAAATGGAACACAAAATAGAACGATAGCGACTATTGCGATGGTCGAGATGATTACTGTGAGGATGATTTTGCACGCAGGATTCGGTGTGCGAGACGCTAAAAAACGAGCCTTTGAGGCGTGAAGTTTGCGGCTGTGATTTTTAGCATAAGCCATATCTATATCTTATCATAAAACTAAAGATATGGTAAACTAGTATATATGAGTAAACTTTTTAAACGAACAAAAATTTTGGCAACAATTGGGCCGGCGACGAATTCGGCTGAAAAAATTGAAGAAGTAATAATGGCTGGTGTGAATGGTTGTAGATTGAATTGTTCGCATGGGTCTAATGAGGAGCGCGACCAGCAAATACAGTGGATTCGTGAAGCGGCGGCGAAAAAAGGCCGCAGCGTGGCGATTTTGCAAGATTTGCAGGGGCCAAAAATCCGCTTGGGGTTTATCAAAGATAATCATCTGGATTTGAAAGTTGGCGATGAATTAATACTAGAAGCAGCAGAAGGATTTGAACATGACGGCGGGATGACGGTGCCGGTGCAATATAATTTGGCGGAAAAGGTAAAGGTGGGTGAACCGCTATCTATGTTTGATGGTAAAGTGAAAAGCGAAGTAATAGATATCGTGTCTGACACAGCCATTAAAGTGAAGGTGTTAAATGATGGTTTTATTATGTCTAAAAAAGGATTAAATTTGCCGGATACGGATTTTGGCGGTGATATTTTGACGCCAAAAGATTTGTCGGATATTGAATACGGTGCAAAATGTGACTATGACTATGTATCGCTTTCTTTTGTGCAGTCGGCGAGTGATATTGTGAAATTAAAGGAGCTTTTGAAATCGCTTGGTTCTACGGCTAAAGTAGTAGCGAAAATTGAGACCAAAAAAGCGATAGAAAGCGAAGAACATTTGGAGGAAATTGTAAAAGCAGCGGACGGCATCATGGTGGCGCGTGGTGATATGGCAGTGGAAGCCGGTGCTGAGGTGGTGCCAATTATCCAACGTAAATTAATTGCGATGTGTCGTGCTAATGCCAAGCTTTGTATTGTGGCGACGCAAATGCTAAGTTCGATGGTGGATTCGCCAGAACCGACTCGGGCGGAAGTATCGGACGTGGCAACAGCGGTAGTGCAGGGCGCGGATACGGTGATGCTTTCTGATGAGACCGCAAACGGAAAATATCCTTTGGAAACCGTGAAAGCGATGAAAAAGGTGATTTTGTATACACAGAATCACTCACGTTTGGCGCCGATTTCACGACCACCAGTAACGAAAGAGCGGATTTATGATGCGATTTCTAATGCTGCGGCACGATTGGCAGAAAATATTGATGCAGATACGATAGTGTGTCAGACGGCATCTGGGCTTACGGCTATGACGATGGCGGCGCAGCGGCCAAATGTACCAATTATTACGGTGACCGAAAATACTCGTGCGGCAAATCAGTTGGCATTAATATATGCAAATTCGGCATTTGTGCGGCCATATTCTCCAGATTTTGGATTTGATTTGGCTAAAGAATTGAAAGATTCGGAATATTTGCATACCAAAGATGATGAAGAAGAGCTTTTGGCAGTAATTGTGTCTGGTGATAAAGATAAAATTGGTACAGATACGATAAAAGTGCGCTACGTATAGGAGGAATAATGGGTTATTTAACGGTTCGCGATGCGGACGTAAAAGATAAAGTGGTATTGGTACGAGTAGATTATAACGTGCCGATGAAAGATGGTAAAATCACGGACGATTTAAGAATTCGGGCGAGTTTGCCGACTTTGAGCTATCTCTTGGAAGCTGGGACAAAGAAAATTATTTTGATTTCGCATCTTGGGCGGCCGGAAGGAAAAAATAATCCAGAGCTTACTTTGGCACCTGTGGCAGAAGAATTACGTAAGCTACTGCCTGGACAGAAGATTAGTTTTTGCTTACTGCCGGAAAAAGGCGAAAAAATAGGCGAGGTTGATGATGCTAAAATTGTGCTTTTAGAAAATTTGCGATTTGATGCTGGTGAAGAAGGAAATTCTGCGGATTTTATTAAGAATATTATTGATGCGGTAGACGCAGAGGTGTATGTGCAGGATGGGTTTGCGGTAGCACACAGAGCGCATGCATCTACAGATGCGGTGGCGAAGTTTTTGCCGGTGTATATGGGATTATTGCTAGAAAAAGAAGTGATAAATTTGGAAAAAGTAGCAAAGAACCCAGAAAAACCAGTACTTTTGATAATTGGCGGGGCAAAAGTAGATGACAAAAAACCACTGATTGAAAAATTTGCCAATAAAGCTGGGCAAATTGCAGTGGGTGGCAAGATTGCGGCGGATGGATATGTGGGTGGTAATAATATATATGTGGCGGAAGATTTTGACGAGGATACAAATGGTGCAAAGTTGGATATAGGGCCATTTGCTACAGTAAAAATCACAGGATTTATTGCTGATGCCAAAACGATTATTTGGAACGGATTACTTGGCAAGGCGGAGGACCCGGCTTATGCTACGGCTTCTACGATAGTAGCAGAAATGATTGGTGAAAAGGAAGATGCCGAAACGGTGATATGCGGTGGTGATACGACTGGGTTTGTAGAAAATTTGATGAAGGATCATCCGAATTTGAAATATTCGCTAGTATCTACTGGTGGTGGAGCAGCACTAGAGTTTTTGGCTGGTAAGAAATTGCCGGGATTAGAAGTGGTCAAGAAGAATTAAATACCAGTAAGCGGTACGATATCGGCACCAAGGTGGCGAAGGCGGGCGGCGAAATCTTGATAGCCGCGATTGATGGGATAAATATTGCGTAAGATTGAAGTGCCTGGTGCGGCAAGCATGCCAATTAGGATAACGACCGCCGGACGGAGAGCTTGCGGAGCGACAAGTTCAGCTGAGCGCCAATTGGTGGGGCCTTCAATGTAAACACGGTGGGCATCTAGAAGCTCCACTTTGACGTTGAGATTAGCGAGTTCAGTAGTATAGACGGCGCGATTTTCAAAAACCCAATCATGGATGAGGGTGCGACCTTCGGCTACGGCGGCGATTACGGAAAAGAATGGCAAATTATCTATGTTTAGACCAGGGAAAGGCATAGGGTGGATTTTGTCTACGGGGGCTACGAGCTGGGATTTTTTGATGGTAAGATCTACTAGACGTGTACGACCGTTCATGGAAGTATATTCAGGGGATTTTTCAAATTTGGCGTGCATGTTTTTTAGGACTTCTAGTTCAATTTCTAGAAATTCGATTGGCGCACGAAGTAGGGTGATTTCTGAATTGGTGACGAGGGCTGCAGCAATGAAAGACATGGCTTCGATAGGATCTTCGGAAAGATGATAATCGATATCTACATTGATGCGAGGGCGACCATAAATAGTAAGTGTGGTGGTACCGATGCCGGTGATTTTAACACCAAGTTTTTCTAAGAAGAAACAAACATCTTGTACCATATAATTTGGCGAGGCGCCAATGATGGTAGTTTTGCCTGGGAAAAGAGCGGCGGCCATTAAGACATTTTCTGTGACGGTGTCGCCGCGTTCGGTAAGGACAATGTAACGATCTTCTTTGTCGTGTAGGATGCGTTGATCTACTTCTACTTCGTAAAAACCACTATTGCTTTCGGCGTCCACTTTAAGACCGAAAGTTTCTAAAGCCTTAAGATGAGGTTCTACGGTGCGCGTACCTAGAGAGCAGCCACCAGCGTAGGGGAGCTGGAATTTTGCGAAACGGTGCAAAAGCGGCCCCAAAAACATAATGATGGAACGAGTGCGACGAGCGGCTTCGATATCCATTTTGTCTAGTTTTAATTCGCGAGGTGATATAATTTCTAGATCGCGATGGCGATTTTGCCAATGGCATTTAACGCCGATAGATTCTAAAACTTCAATAATGCGAAAGACTTCTTCGATGCGAGCTACACGGTGGAGTACTGTGCGACCTTCGTTAAGCAAAGCTGCGCAAAGCAGACCAACGGCGGCATTTTTTGATGTGTTGACGGTGATTTCACCAGAGAGTTCTTTGCCGCCACGGATGCGAAAACTTTGAGAAACGGAATCGTTGATAGAGAGGATTTGGTTGCCTAAGGCTTCGGAGAGTTTTTTGATCATTTCTAAGGAAATGTTTTGGCCGCCTTTTTCGATGCGATGAATGGCGGATTGAGAAGAGCCGACGGCTTTGGCAAGCTCGTCTTGAGTCCAACCTTTTTTGATACGCATGTGTTCTACGGTTTCACCGATAACTTGTTGATAAGTCTTAGGCTTTTTCATGAGAATAATTATATCACAGGATGAATATTTTGAAAAGCTAGAATATGATATAATCGTAGGATGGATACGATTCTAGGAGGTTTAAATCCGGCGCAAAAAGAAGCGGTAGAGACTTTGGAAGGGCCGCTTTTGATACTTGCTGGTGCGGGATCTGGTAAAACGAAAACCTTGACACACCGGATTGCGAATTTGATAGCTCATGGTGTGATGCCTAGTAATATTTTGGCGGTGACGTTTACTAATAAGGCCGCAAACGAGATGCGAGTAAGATTGTGGGGGATATTAGAACCGGATACTGATGGAGAAATTGATCCGCCGCGCTCATTTATGCCGTATATGGGAACTTTTCATGGAATTGCGGTGCGAATTTTGCGGATTGAAGCAGATGCGGCTGGATTGGACAGAAACTTTGTAATATATGATGCGGATGATCAGGTTTCTTTGATTAAGCGCATTTTAAAAGATCTAAAATTAACAGACAATAAAAATTTGAAACCGAAATCTATTCAGGCAATTATTTCAAGCGAGAAAAATCAAGGTAATGGGCCAGACGAATATGCGGCGGGGGCGTTATATCCGAATCAGCATAACATTGCGAAAGTTTTTCGACGATATGAAGAAGAAAAAACTAAAGTTGGGGCACTAGATTTTGATGATCTGCTTTTGAGAGAATTGGAACTTTTGCAAAAAAATCCAAGTGTACGAAAAAAGTGGCAAGAAAAGTTTAAGCATATTTTGATAGACGAATATCAGGACACTAACGTGGTGCAATATAATATTGTGAAACTTTTGGTAAATGAACGGAAGAATATTTGTGTGGTGGGGGACGATTGGCAGTCTATTTATTCGTGGCGAGGAGCGGATTTCACAAATATTTTGAATTTTGAGCGTGATTATCCGGGCGCAAAAGTTATTAAATTAGAGCAGAACTATCGTTCTACTGGCTGCATACTGGCTGCATCGCAAAAAATAATTAATAAAAATAAAACGCGGACGGATAAAACTTTGTTTACGGAAATTGGGAATGGTGAGCCAGTAGAGATTGAATCTTTGCGCGATGAGGCGGAAGAAGCAAATTATGTAGCGCTTAAAATTATGAATATGCAGAGGCAGTATCCGGATTATAGTGATTTTGCGGTGCTATATCGGACGAACGCACAATCGTATACTTTTGAAAAAGCGTTTATCAATATGCATATTCCGTATAAGATTGTGGGTGGTGTGAGATTTTATGATCGTAAGGAAGTAAAAGATGTACTGGCGATTTTGAAATTATTAATTAGTGGGCGCGACAAAGTGAGTTTGGAGCGCGTGGTAAAAAATGTGATTTCTGGAGTGGGCGAAGTGTCGTTAGGTAAAATTTTGATGGCGATTGATGCACTACCAGATGATGAACCTTTGAAAAATCCGGATATTCTAGAAGTTTTAAGCGCAGCAAAAGCAAAGAATGGATTTGGAAAATTAGTGAATTTTGTGAAAAAGATTTCACTAGATGATAATCCGGGTGAAATTGTAAAAAAGGTGATTGAATATTTTGATTTTAAAACTTTGACGGATGACGGCACGCCAAGCGGTGAAGAGCGAATGGCGAACTTGGAAGTCTTAGTAAGTAACGCGGCGGCTTATGATAAGCTGGAAGATTTTTTGGCGGATGCAAGCCTGATGTCTAGTGCGGATGAAAGTGTGGTAAAAAATTCGGTGACTTTAATGACTTTGCATGCGGCAAAGGGGCTAGAATTTCCGGTAGTATTTATGGTGGGAATGGAAGAAGGCTTATTTCCGAGTGGTCGAGCCAGTGAAGATGAGGCAGGGCTAGAAGAAGAACGACGCCTGGCCTATGTGGGAATGACGCGGGCGATGCGAAAATTGTTTTTGACCTATGCGGCAAGTAGATATTCATATGGAAGTCGGAATTATAATATGCCGTCAAGGTTTTTGACGGAACTAGGATATAACCCGTATGGTTCGGCGGGATATAAAGACGAAGATGGGGATGGATTTAAGGATTTTTCCGAAGATGATTTTGATGATTTTTCTGGTGGGGATTTTGATCCGTTTCCGGATGACTTGCCGGTGTTTGAATAATGTAGATTTCTGGGGTAAAACCTTGAAAAAATAGGCAAAATGTGCTATAATTAGGGTATGGATTCTATTTTGCGGAAAAATAGAAAAAAGGTGGTAGTTTTTTGGTGTTTAATAACTGCTATATTTTACTCTTTAGCTACCTTGGTGGCGCCAGTGACGGCTTTGAAGCAGGAGAATTTACGTGCGGCGAGCCTGGACCACTCATATTTTTATGATCCAGAAGCGGGTAATTGTGTGGAATCTACTGGCAATGGTAATTCGGATGGTAGTGATGTATATATGATAGGTGATTCTGACACGGTACTGAGTGAATCTTATATTAAGGAGGAGTTGCCGAATATTACTATAAATGCGCAATCTAGCATTTGGTTTGCAGAAAACCAGCCAGGGTTGGTGAGTGGCGTGGATCGTATTAAGGAAATAGGAAATCAGAATATTTTGGTTTTTGCATTAGGAAGTAACGGCGGAATTACTAATGACGACATAAATAAATTGCTTGATGCCACGAAAGATAAAGATTTGAAAATTATTTTGACGACGATTTATTACGCGAATGGGTTTGCGGAAAAACAAATGAATAGCTCAAACGAAGTAGTGAAAAAAGCTGCGGAGGATTATGACAATATTTCGTATATGGATTGGTATGCGGCGGCTTCGGCGGACCCTGCAAAGTATATGGAGTCTGACAATATTCACCCTACAGCGGCTGGATCAGAAAAACTTGCCGAGATAGTACGCGAAGCAGTAAATGAAGTTACAAGTATGCGCGTGAGCGTGTCGTCTGGTAGTGCTGGCAGCGCGGATTATTCTGCAGTTTATGCAGCAAAAAATGCAAATGAGAACGTATTTGATGTGGAGGATTATTCGCAGTGGTCGGCGATGTGGGCAGATGGTGATGAAGAAAACATGAAAAAATTACTGGAAAATTATGGCGATTTGGCATATCAGCTTGGTGAAGCGGTGGGTGCGCCGTGGGTGGCGATTTTGGTACAAATGCGATACGAAGATCCGAACTCAGTATGTGGTACGAATAACTTTTGGGGTAATGGTTGTGATTCTAGTCATGCATACAGAGGTGGTTCCACTATTCAGGGTAAGAATTTAGGTGAAGGTTTTGCGCAATACGGTGAAACGTTGTCTAGTGATTGGTATAGTCCGGTGCATGGAATTACGGATCCGAAGGAATACTTGGAAAAAATTGGCCCGCTATGGGTGCAGGGTGATCCAAACGGCGCCGGGTATAGCACAATTGAGTCTATGAAAAAATCCGTGGATGCTTTGCAAAAGTATATAGATTCCGCGGAGGGCCAGGCGATTGTAACGAAATTTGGTAATTATCATGGTAGCGCTAGTATTTGTTGTGATCCTACTGGTACGGGTGTGAAATGGGAAGATGGTTGGATAGCGGAAGGTTCAATTCCTGGATTGGTTCGGGAAGACGTGACTGGCAGGGATGATTTGAGAGAGCCAGTAAATCCGGTAGGGAGTTACATTACAAGTGATGGCAAGCCAAACAAGATATTATTGCATAGCACAGAAGGTACTACGAGTGGATTTGCGGCATATGGCGATAATAAATATCCGGCGCATTTCACATTGGATCCAAGAAAAAAGACTGTGTCGCAACATTTTTCAATTTATCAACCATCGCTAGCGATTGCGGATCATGATAAGTCTGGTCCAATTCAGATAGAGATTGTAGGATTTAGTACGCCAAGCAGTGCTGGATTTTCTGAAGACGCATATTTGCAGAATTTTTCCGATGAAGATTGGGATTATTTGGCGAAAATTTTGCAGGCGATCTCTGAGGAAACAGATATCCCCTTGACCTCTTCGGTGAGTTGGGCGGATGGCACTAAGAGATTGAGTGATCAGGAATTTGTGGAATATAAGGGCGTACTTGGGCATATGCACGTGCCGGATAATGATCATACTGACCCTGGTGATATTTGGAAATATGTGGATGTAGCCGTGAAAAGGCAAGGTGGCAGTAGTTTCTGTGCTACCGGTGGTGGCAACGGAGATTTAAATGCCACGGCTATAGAATTGGCGTGGCCAGAACATGGACACGGGCCATTTAACCCAACACCGGCATACGCGAAAGCTTTGTCTGACGTAGGATTTGGTTCTTGGGGTGATAGATGTGTGGAAACTGGTACCAGCTGTGACGTGTTTGTGACTACGGTGATGCGTTATTCTGGTGTGGATAAAGATTATGAATGCTGTGTGGTGAGTACTTTGGAAAATTATATGTTGGCGCATCCAGAAAAATATGTAGAAGTGGAAAATAAATTGGGCGTATTGCAGCCTGGTGATATCAGAATTAGTGATGGGCACGTAGAAATGTATGTAGAAATAAAAGGTGAGCCATATATTGCTTCGGCTTCTAACTGTGATAGAACTGGTGAAATTGGTGATTTTTATGATAATAGTGGTACATTTAGAGCATATAGGTTTAAAAAATAATGGAGTGGGTGATGAAAAATAAAAATATTAAAACTATAGTTATTACAGTATTGTCGGTTTTTGCATTGATCGTAGTGATTGCGGCGATTAGGGAATTAACTTTCAAAAAACCAGTAGATTTATATAATATTGACCAAATTAATACAGGCATGACTGACGGAGAAATTAATGATTTGGAAAAATATATTGGTGAGAGTTTGAGTGCTAATTCTAAATATAAAGATAAAAATGGTGTTAAGGTATTAGTGCGGCCGGCTTCTTTTGAACGTAAAGAACAGGATGGCGTGGCGTTGTATAGATTTTTGATAGACATAGATGAATTTAAAGATACTTACGAAGTATCTTTTGGGTTGTTTGGTGATAAGGGATTTTATGAGCCACCTACAGTAAAATGTCCATTACCCGCGCAAATTAAATATCCAGAAACAAATTGCTCTGGGCAGAGGACTGAGGCTTTTAGCAGTTCTGTATTTGAGCTGGAATTGCCATATTATTTTAGGATGACAAGCGGACAATTTGTGACTGTGACATCTAAATATGCCGCTGACGGGCAAGAATATCTAGAAGTAAGAGTGAGCTCTTGCGGAAACAATGAGATAATTGATGCGGCTCGCACGGAAGTGGAGAATTGGATTAAGACGCAAGGCCAAGAGCCGAGTGGTTACGAAATTAAAGTGCCAGAATTCTGTGATGGAGGAGCCAACTAATGATGCACGATAATTATTTGAAAAAAGTATATGTAAGTGCGGTAGTGTTTTTTGCTGCAATCATTACTTTGGTGTTGGCGATATTCCTAGTGATAATTCCAGCAATAAAAGATGCAGGAAGGCTGGCATTTTTGGATGTATTGGTGGCGCCGGTGGATGCGATGGTGACGATAAATGGTGAAGAATATAGAAATGCTGTATACGAAATGGAGCCGGGACATTATACGGCTACTATTACCAAAGATGGATTTAAACCAGTGACGGCTGAGTTTGATTTGGAAAAGGATAAAACAGCTGGACTATACTTATATTTGGAGCCTAGTGAGGGGAATTGGGATTATTATGAGCAAGCTAAAAATCAGGCCTCGTTAGAAGCGCTACTTCGGCTAAATAATTACAGCAGTGATGGTGATGCGTGGTGGCCGCCAGTGCAGGTAATCCAAGAAAAAGATGCAGCCAAGAAATTAGCAGAAAGATATAAAGTAAAATCTATATTGCCAGTGAACGTATCGCTTTGTGGTGATGTGGCTACCAGGATGACATGTAATGCAATTAAAGTGGAATATAAGTATTCTAAGAAATGTAATGATGAATTATGTTTGGTGATAAGCGGAAGATCCAGGGAATTACCGACTGAAGCTTTGAGTGAGATACGCGAAAAGTTTACGGCGGGCGGATTTAATTTTGATGATTATCAGTATGTATATGTGCAGAATACTGAGTTGTAAGATTTGAATTGTTGTTTGGCGCGGTAGAAAAATAAGCCTAGGCGGAATAGATAGAAAATGAATTTCTCGCTAGGGGTTGAAATTATAAATAGAGTGTGCATATACTATAGGCGGGTTGGCTTCGGAGTTTAATGAGTTAGAGTTCACAAGCTTAAAAATGTATTTAGGTTTGCGGTTGTGTGAGGGTCCATTAAACGGCTATTCTAGGCAGACTAGGATCCTAGGAAGGAGATAATTAAATGACCATACAGATCAATCTGTTATGTATCATCTTTCCAAATCGGAAACGCCGAAGTAAAAAAGTTAGGCCGTAAAGCCTAACCTACCAACCTACAGAGAAGTCTTCCTAGAGGGCTTCTCTTTTATGTTTCTATTGTATCATATTTGATTAGGAGTTAAAAGTTTTGTCTATATAGAATTTTATGTGGTCGGGGGTACCAGGATCGAACTGGCGACCTCACGCCCCCCAGACGTGCGCGCTACCTCTGCGCCAACCCCCGATATAAAAATGACCATATATAATATATGGTCAGGGTGATCGGACTTGAACCGACGGCCTCAGCGTCCCGAACGCTGCGCGCTACCAACTGCGCCACACCCTGGCTTATGAGATGATTATAACATAAAATGAGAAATACCTAAATGGTACGGTGATGACATGGCGTCAAATAAAGCACAAAAATAAGGCCCAAAGGCCTTCTTTTTATTCTTGTGGTCTGGGTGACAGGACTTGAACCTGCGACCTCGACTTCCCAAAAGTCGCGCGCTACCAACTGTGCTACACCCAGTCGTGTATTTATTATATCACATTTACCGTAAAATATAAAATAAAAATAGATAATAAACTATAGCCAACTGTGATAAAATTGTAAGATAAGGAGAAAAAATAGTGGCGGAAAAAATGACTAAAAAACCGACTGGAAGAACTAATGCTAATAATAATCGCTCTAACGCGATTCGGAGTGTGTTGTTTACTTTTATTTTGATATGTCTTGGGGTGTATTTGGTTACAAGCTTAAATTATGGCAACATGCAAAAGGCTGAGGTGCCGATTTCTGAGGTAATTCAGCGAGCAAATGATCCGGAGGGGAATATTGCAAAGATTACAGTGACGGGTGAAACTTTAGACATTACATTGAAGGATAATGATAAACCTACAGAAACTTCACGAAAAGATGGTGCCGGGACTTTGTATGATCAGGGGTTGATTAATTATTGTGACGGCTTGGCTGGAGATGAGCTAGCAAAATGCCAAGAGACTTATCCGGTAATTGAATATAAGGAAAATATAAATACTTGGGGAATTATCTTGGATGTAGCGCTGACGGTACTGCCGATTATTGCGATTGTGATATTCCTTAGCTGGATGATGCGACAGGCGAATGCGGCCAATAATCAATCTATGAGTTTTGGTAAGGCGCGGGCTAGATTGTACGGGCCAGACAAAAAGAAGGTGACTTTTAAGGATGTAGCGGGAAATGAATCCGCCAAGCAAGACTTGACGGAGATTGTAGATTTCTTGAAAAGCCCGAAAAAATATGAAAAATTGGGCGCAAAGATACCGCGCGGCGTGCTGCTCGCAGGGGAACCTGGTACAGGTAAGACATTGATGGCGCGTGCGGTGGCGGGCGAAGCTGATGTGCCGTTTTTCTCGATTTCTGGTTCAGAATTTGCGGAAATGTTTGTAGGTGTGGGTGCTAGCCGGGTGCGAGACTTATTCTCTAAGGCCAAGAAAAATGCGCCGTCCATTATCTTTATAGATGAGATTGATGCAGTGGCGCACAAGCGTGATGCGCGTGGTGGTGCAGGACGTGAAGACGAGCAAACTTTAAACCAAATCTTGGTGGAGATGGATGGGTTTGATAATGACAGTGGAGTAATAGTAATGGCGGCGACTAACCGGGTAGATATGCTGGATAAGGCACTTCTTCGCCCAGGGCGGTTTGACCGGCATGTAAATGTGGCATTGCCGGAAAGAAAAGATCGGTTAGAGATTTTGAAAGTACATTTTAAGGGTAAGCCAGTAGAAGAAAATGTAGATCTAGAGGCACTCGCGAAAAAAACAGCGGGGTCGTCTGGTGCGGATCTAGCCAATATTGCTAATGAAGCGGCAATTACAGCAGCACGTGAAGGGCATAAGGCGATTTCTAATAAAGATTTAACCGAGGCATTTGAACGGGTGGCGATAGGGCCAGAGCGCAAGAGCAAAGTAATGAACGATAAAGAGCGCAAAATTACGGCTTATCATGAAGCGGGACATGCTGTGGTAGGGCATGTGTTGCCAGATAGTGACCCAGTGCACAAGGTGACGATTATTCCGCGTGGACAAACTGGTGGTGTGACTTGGTTCTTGCCGCCGGAAGATAGAAGCTATAAGAGTATCTATGAGTTAAAAGATATTTTGGCACGAGCAATGGGTGGTCGTGTGGCGGAGAAGTTGATTTTTGGAAAAGATGCGGTAACAACCGGAGCCTCATCAGACCTTAAAAATGTGGCGGAGCTAGCAAAATCTATGATTGTGGAAGAGGGTATGGGTGATGGCACGCGAAACTTGGTGTTTCCAAGCGAAGCTACGGGATATTATACGATTTCTACCGGGAAGCCATATTCTGAAAAAACAGCAGAATTGATTGACGCGGAAATCAAGAAACTATCTGACGAAGCTGCAAAACGGGCGGAAGAGGTGCTAAAAGCGAATAAGCCGGTGCTAGATAAATTAGCAGAAGAACTATTGGCGCATGAAACTTTGGAAGAAACAGAGCTAGAGCCGATTTTGAAGGATGCAAAAATCCCTGAGATTGTAAAACTACATAAATAATACGTTAAAAAGTGTGGAGGTAAAATGGAGCGACTAATTGATTATTTTGTGCCAGAAAAATATATTCTGGATCTTGAGATAGATAAATTTGCTAAAACTATTGGTGGGATAGTAATGGTGGAGGGGAGCGCAAAAGCGGAAAATATCAAATTTCATGCGGTGGGCTTATCTGTTGATTCGGTGGTGATAAATGGAAAAAATGCTAAATTTGAAGTAGCAGATGGCGTTTTGACGGTATTTAAGGTACCTAGGAGCGATTTGACGGTAGAAATAGGATATCACGGCCATTTGAACGAAAATATGCAGGGAGCGTACCTTTCTACCTATGAGTATGATGGTAAAACAGAGGTAATAGTGGCGACACAATTTGAGAGTCACTATGCTAGAGAGGCGTTTCCGTGTATAGATGAACCAGAGGCCAAGGCGGTGTTTAAACTTTCTATTTCTGCTTCGGAAGGTTCGGATGATATGGTAATTGCAAATACGCCGGCATTAGAAAAGAGTGGTAATAAAACTATTTTTGAACCGACACCGCGGATGAGTACGTATCTTTTGGCTTGGGCGATTGGCAAGTTTCATGGAAAAACTATCAAAAATGCGCATGGAGTGGAAATTACAACTTATGCGGCACTCAATCAAAATATAGATACAGTAGATTTTGCTAATGAAATAGCGGCGAAGTCGTTGGAATTTTATGACGATAATTTTGGCGTGCCGTATCCTTTAAAGAAATTGGATCAGGTAGCATTACCGGATTTTGAAGCAGGGGCAATGGAAAACTGGGGGCTAGTGACTTATCGTGAGAGCATGCTTCTAGCCGGTAAAAATGCGACGCTTGGCACAAAAAAGAGTATAGCACTTACCGTGGCACATGAATTATCTCATCAATGGTTTGGGGATCTCGTGACAATGAAATGGTGGGATGATTTGTGGCTGAACGAATCTTTTGCGAGCGTGATGGAATATTACGCGGTAGATTATATCCACCCAGAATATAAGATTTTTGAAGGATTTTTCACTGGAGATGCTTTAGCGGCGCTAAGGCGAGACGCGTATACCGATGTGCAATCTGTGCACCAAGATGTAAATAATCCAGAAGAAATTGCAACGCTTTTTGACCCGGCGATTGTCTATGCGAAGGGTGCTAGATTGATGCTGATGCTGATACGTGCAATGGGCTGGGAAGATTTTTGTAAAGGTATACGGGATTACTTTGAGAAATTTAAATATCAGAATACGGTGGGGGATGATTTGTGGGAAAGTTTGAAACCTTACGCAAACTTTGACCCGAAGAAATTAATGCATGCATTTATAGATAAGCCTGGATATCCGGTGGTGACGGGTGATAAGCAGCAGAGGTTTTTGCTGGATGGGCCACTAAAAGATGAGAGTTGGCCGCTACCAGAAATTAATGAGGATATGTCTGGGCATTATATTTTGAATTTGTCGGAAGCGGAATTTGAAGAGAGATTGACGCGGTTTGATAAGCTAGATTTGGAAGAGAAACTAAGACTACTAATAGACCGCGACCTAGTGACGAGAACGAAACTTGCGGATAGTGCATCACTATTACCGCTAGTACAGAAGTTTAAAAATGAAAATGCGGCTGCGGTATGGAATATTATTTTGGCAATTATTTCTAATTTGAAGATTTTCTTTGAGTTTGGTTCGGCGGAAGAAAAGAAGTTTAAAAAGTATGTAGGGGAACTGGTGGCGCCAAAACTTAAAGAAATTGGCCTAACCACACGAAAAGAAGATGATGAAAATATTATTAGACTAAGGGCGATACTTTTGGGATTGGATTTTTATGCGGAAACGGAAGAAAACTTGCAAAAGTTGGCTGCAATGTATAACGAGAATTATGGTAAGCTAGATGCAGAAATTCGGGAAGATATTTTGGATGCAAAAGTATACATGGACCCAGAAGTTGTTGATAACTATATAGAAAAATATAAAAATATGGCAGATCCGGAAATAAAGTTTGATTTGATGATGGCCGGAACTTTAGCAAAAGATATGGTAGCACTAGATAAAATGATAGCACTATTAAATCAGCCAGAAGTAGTAAAGCCGCAAGACCAGTTTTATCTATTCTTATATTTATATCGTAATCCACGGAGTAAAGAAAAAGTGTTTACATGGTTAACGCAGAATTGGGATTATGTAAAAAATATGGCGGGAGATAAATCGCTTGATAATTATCCACGCTACATTGCAAGTAGCGTAAAGACGGAAGAAGATTTTGCGAAATACAAAGATTTCTTTGACAAAATGAAAGATGATCCTGCGCTGGCGCGAGCGATTACAATCGGCAAGAAAGAAATTGCAGCGAGAATGGAATTGATCAAATCAGATAAAAAAGCGGTGCACACGGAACTAGATGCTATAATATAAGCATGAACGTATTAGAATATGCAAAAGGGGTGGAAAAACTAGTAGATCCAATGGCGGTGGGGACATCGCATTATATGCAAACTAGGCTGAAGAAGTTGCCGGTATGGTTACAAAGAAAAATTGTGACGAGTGCCACAAAAAAGGCAAATAAAATGCCGTTCGTGGTGGAGCCGTATTGTTCTTTCTTGTTCTACGAAATACCTGATCCTACAAAAGTGCAAAAATTTATGCCGGATGGATTTGTGCCGGCAAAGTCTGCAGTATTTGAAGGTGGTCCAGAAAAATATTACGGAATAGTGAGTATGTTTAGAATACATACTAGTGTGTTTTGGGGCGCTAGGGCAGAGTATTACTTGGTGGCAGAAAACACTGCAACTGGACTACTAAGTTGGGTAATGATGGATTATATTAGCGATAGCATTTCTTATGATGAAAAGCATGGGTTGAAATCGCCAGATGTGAAAGCCGCCGTAATGACCACTACGTGTGAGGGTGATTTTGTATGTGATATGAAAAGCTTGGATGGTAAGAAAAAAGTAAAATGCCAAGCAAACCTAATGAAAGCGAAAATGAAACCGCTAAACCAGAGATTATGGATAGAAGGTAATACTTCTATTGCCTATGGGCGGTTAGCGGGGGAAGCAGATGGCGATTTGTTTTCTTTAACTTTCTTCCCAGAAGAAATGAAGCAAGCACTAGAAGTGCCTTTGGCGGATGTAGCGGTGGCGGAGGCGGCGACGGCTACTACGGGTAAATTTGGGGCGGTGTTGGAGCGCGTGGCATGTTTTCCGTTTGCACAGCACATGCTTAGCGATGCGCCAGGACAGCAGACGCATTATGGTAACGAAGCGGCTTTGCGCAAGGCGGTAGAAGCAGTAGATTTTAAGAAAATTACAACACTGAATTCCTAAGAGCTCATATAATGTAGGCCTAGGGAGCGGTAGAAATCCATGGCGGTGGGGAGGCCGAAGATTTTGGCGGCGAGATTGCCGAACTCATCTAACATAACTAGGCTAAACAATGTGATGGCAAGAATGAGGAAGGCGCGGCGGCTGAGTTTTTGTGATAGAAAAATACAAAATGGCACGATGGCATACATCAAGAATAGTGCAGAGATACCAAAAAACAGAACGCTTCTAAGACAAACAAAACCACCAATGTTGCCGAAATTGAGGATTTCGGTATTGTAATCCCAGTATCTGGTGCCGTGACCTAGAGTGTAGACTAGCCAGCCAGCGACAAGTTCTAAAATGCCGGTAGCGAAAAAGGCGATGAGGAATACTGCTAGTGGGTGCTTTTTGAATTTGTAGGTGGTAAATAGAATTAGTAAACCGCCGATGGCGTAGATATTAATCCAGGGGAGGAAATTGCCGCCTTGCATATACCATTCTTGCATGCCGCCATTGAAATAATAAAAGATAAACTCATATACCCAGCCGAAAACCCCAGAGATGACTACGAGCAAGAAAATAATGCCGAGTTTTTGGTAGTTTTGGAGTTTTAGTTTGTCTTCTAAATAATTGTGGAATAGTTTACGGTAGGTTTGCATAAGTTTATTATAGCAGGTTTGGCGGTATACAAGTCAACAGGAACTTCAAAACTCTCTTTTCCTTAACGATAAAATTACGCCAAGATAAAAATCACAACATTAGGCAGATTTTCGCTCGCGAAGACAAGCTCTGCTCGCGAAAATTGTAATGTTGTGATTTTTATATGGGTAATTTTATATGTTTCGGGAGAAGAACGGTTTGAAGTTTAGTAAACTTGGGTGGCCGGCCACCTATCAAAATTGTCTTGCAATACAGCGGATAGAAAAACCGTTAGCGTGGTCATTAAGCAAATTGTCTACGGACGTAGTTGATATTCTTAGGCGATAAGCTCTTTCGGCATTTTGAGTAGTGCTGGATTGATAGTATCCACTTCTGTTAGTGTGATAACCGTCATTCCATGTGTATCCAGGAAGGGTAAAATGAATTGGTGCAGACATTAATTTTAGACCATCGGTAGATGAATTATTATTATATAAATAGTTTAATCTAGCAAACTCATTAGTAGAACCGGGTAATGCTTCAGATTGGTTAGATACAGTAGGAAGTCTCCATCCTTTAGGACAGATAGAGTTCTTAGGATTCTTAGATATATCACTTAATGTATTTTGTGTTAATGAAGAAGAGTTATTAGAAGCTATAGCTGCAGTCCAGTTATAGTAATTACCTAGTGAATTATGGCCTGTTTCTGTACTATCTGTTTTATTGGCAGTATATGGTGTAGTATTGCTATTCTGCCAACCAGAAACGGTGATACCGGTAAAATCTATGGTAGTAGCACTACTAGCTGGCTTCCAATATATTATTCCATTACTTTTTGTATATCCATCTAGATATTCACGATAATTTCCAGTATCAGAGTCGTAAGCTACATTTAGGTCTGTAGTTTGGGAATTAAGCACAGTATTAGCTTCTATATCAAAATCCAAGTTCTGCGTCATCCAAATATGTCCGTCTGCCAACTTGGTAACCCAATATTGTTTACCATCTCTAATATCTATAGCCTGTACACTATCACCGGGATTAGGTAAAACATCTTCCCACTCTGCTACTTCCTGCATAATATAAGCACTGGCAGGTGTGGCTGCTGAAGGATGTGTTAATAAATACTTTACTTGTCCTAAATATGTGCCTGCTGCTTGAGTAGGAGAGATGTATGTAGCATAAGTAGTAGTAAAGCTAGAACCTTTCTCCATATCAGTAGTACTAGCTGGTATAGTAGCTACTCTAGTCCAATACGTAGGGACTGTGGAATAATTAGTAAATGGATCTATAATACTAGGTGGAGTAGTAGAAGTATCGCCTGCTTTTAGGGATAATTTCATAGCCCAGTTAGATGTATCACCTGAAGTAGCCGTGCCACTACTTATATTACTACCATTACTACCAACCAATGTATTATTACCTTCACTATTTAAACTATCACCAATAGCATAGACACTATAACCATTCTTATCATTACAGAAGGTAGATAGTGTAGTGGTTCCTATATTAGATCTATAAGTACCATTGATAATACTAGCACTATGAGTTTCATCTACAGAACTAGATAAAGTACAAGAAGAAGGAACAGAAATAGCTAAACTATCACTAGATGATACACGTGCAGATGAGCGAGAAACACTAAGACCAAGAATAAGAGTACAAACTACAAGAAGAGGGATAGAAACCAATAATACATTACGGAAAGCATAGTAGGAGAAATCTATTCTACTATTTATTAAAGATTGTTTTACTTTGTGGCCCATCTTCTTTACCTCACTTATATATATGATTACTACTTCCCCATGTGGTGCCACTATATTAATGGGGATTAACAAAAATGGCACCGCAAGGGGTGCAACAGTCTAACGCTTTGATACCAACTTGATACACAAAGGCACTTGACTACCTTACGGTGCCAATCTTACCTTTGCTTTACCAAGTAAATAAAATACGTTGGTATATATTAAACGTTAAACTGTTGCACCTTTATTGTAGCATAAAAATAATTTTATTGACAATAAAAAAAGAGCGGCAAAACCGCTAATTCCTAGCATAACTAGGCTATACTGCTATTGTATCATACTTATGTTAATTTGTCAACTATCTTACAATATTCTATGGTGCCCGCGAAGAGACTCGAACTCTTACACCGGTGAAGGCACTAGCACCTGAAGCTAGCGCGTCTACCAATTTCGCCACGCGGGCCTAGAGTGATTATAACATAAAAGTGCCCCGAGCGAAATGCTCGGGGCGGGCGAGGTGGGCGAAGGCTTAGAACATTATTGGGTTTTGGTGATTTGGTATTTTAACACTAACCCTTTGGCGAATTCTTCGTTCAGCCTCTCGACTACTGCTTGCGATAACGGCTCGTCGCCGTTGTAAAATCCCTTATAATGATGCGGGATATTGTTTGGGTCGTCTACATTGTCGTCTGCAGATATGCCGGCGAAGTTTATACGATAGATAGTAAACTTGTTTTGGCGCAAGAAAGCGCGCAAAGGCTGGCTACCTGGTTTTAATTTGACGGATGCGCTGTAATGCATTTCTACCCCTCCTTTATAAATGTACTAGCAGTATTTAGTGAGAATATATTACCATATTTTTGTAAGTGGTGCAAGGCGTGATATAATTTCGGTATAAATTGGAGGTAGAATGATAAAAGTTAATTTCAACGCAGAAGTAGACAAGGCGCAGGCGCAGAGGATTTTGGCGGAAATTAAGAAAGATGCGATGGGCGGATGGATGGAGCTTCCAAAAAAATATGATATGGGGGAGTTTGCCAGGATAAAAGAGGCGGCGGCAAAGATTAATGAAGAAAGTGAATATTTGGTATGTATTGGAATTGGTGGATCGTATCTGGGGCACAGGGCGGTGATAGAGGCGCTTAGGCCAAAATCTGAAACCAAGATTATTTACGCAGGTAATTCGCTAAGTAAACGCGAGCTAGAATGGGCGCTAGAAAAAGTAGGGGACCATGATTTTTCTATTAATGTGATTTCGAAATCTGGTACAACTTTGGAGCCGGCAATAGCGTTTGAGGCGTTTAAAAAGAAATTAATTGAAAAATATGGCGCGGAAGAAGCGATGACGCGGATATATGCTACGACGGATGCGAAGCAGGGAGCACTGCACGATGAAGCGGTAGAAAATGGCTATACAAGATTTGTGGTACCGGATAATATCGGGGGGAGATATTCGGTACTGACTGCAGTGGGGCTGTTACCTATGGCGGTGGCGGGGGTGGATATTTCTAAGCTACTGGAAGGTGCGGCGGAGGCCGTGGAAACAGCAGTAGAGCCAGCCTTGAACTACGCCTATATGCGTTATACTTTGGATAGCAAGGGCTATGATACGGAGATGTTTGCTAGTTTTGAGCCAGCTACGGTATATTTTAATGAATGGCTAAAACAATTGTTTGGCGAAAGTGAAGGGAAGGAAAAACGGGGAATTTTGCCGGATTCGCTGATTTATTCTACGGATTTGCATTCTTTGGGGCAATATATTCAAGATGGGCGAAGAAATTTGTTTGAAACAATTATCGATTATCCGACGGATGATTTGAATGCGAAGATTGTGGCGGCGGTAAGGATAGCGCATACAGAAGGTGGAATACCAGTACTAAATATTAGTGTGCCTTCGTTTGATGAGAAAGGGTTCGGGGAATTGGTTTATTTCTTTGAATTAACCTGTGCGGTGAGTGCGAAGTTGATTGGTGTGAATCCGTTTGACCAGCCAGGAGTGGAGAAATATAAGCTAGAGTTGCGTAAATTATTGGAAAAGTAATTTTGAATCTATTTGTTTAGAATTGGTTTCACGTCGCGCTGGGAAGATTTTTCCTAAATTTCTACACGAAAAATCGCGCGTCTCACGCCGGATGGGGGTCTCGCGCGTCGATTTTTCTAAAATTTAGAAAAAATTTCTCAGGCTTGTTCAATAATTCTAAAAAATAGATTTCAATAATTAATTCTAAATTATTTTTTAACTATTGTGCCGGCTTTGCCTTGCAAAGCTTCGCTTAGGTGTTCTATGTCGGTGATGATGCCGGTGCGATCTTTTTTGCTAGCAAATTTCATGGCGGCTTCTACTTTGGGGAGCATAGAGCCGGCTTTAAATTGATTGTGTCTGCGGTAATTTTCTAATTCTTTGATGGTGACTTTGTGGAGAGCGGTTTGCCCCGGTGTGCCGTAATTAATAAAAACATTAGGTACGGCGGTGACGGAAACAAAGATGTCGGCTCTAGTCTCTTCGGCAAGCTTTTCGGCGGCGTAATCTTTGTCTATGACAGCGTCTACGCCTTTTAATCTCTTGAGGACTTTAGTGCGAGTAACTGGAATACCACCGCCGCCAGCGGCGATTACAATAATGCCGTCTTTGACGAGTTCTAGGATCGTGCGTTTTTCTACGATATCGATAGGTTTAGGACTAGCTACTACGCGACGCCAGCCACGGCCAGCATCTTCTTTGACTGTCCAACCGGTAACTTTGGCCAAGGCTTTAGCCTGTTTTTCATTGTAGAATTGACCGATGGGCTTGGTAGGATTTTTGAAAGCCGGATCGTCGCGGTCTACTACTATTTGGGAAATAATGGTGGCGACTTTGGCTTTTTTGCCATTTTTGGCAAAAGCATTATTGATGGCTTGGGTAAGCCAATAACCAATTTGGCCTTGACTCATGGCTACAGCAGTTTCTAGTGGCATGGCCGGAGCTTTTTCGGTAGAAGCTTGTTCTTCGTGGATTAAGATATTGCCAACTTGTGGGCCATTGCCGTGAGCAACGATAATTTCATATTTGCTAGCTAATTTTGCGACAACTTCACCAACTTCGATGGCGACTTTTTTTTGAGCTTCGGCAGTAGCTTCGCCATTTTTTTGGAGGGCGTTGCCGCCAAGTGCTAAGACAATACGTTTTTTCATATAGTTATTATAGCATTTTATTGCTTGTGCTTAAAATAAACTTAATATATAATATATAGTAAGTAAAAAGGGTGAAAAAATGGATTTTTTTGGGAGAGATTTCTTAAGAATTCTAGACTTTAGCGAAGATGAACTTCGTTATATGCTAGCTACAGCAAAAAAATTTAAAGAACTAAAAAGAGCGGGGCGGGCACACAAAATTTTTCCAAATAAAAATATTGCGATAGTTTTTGAAAAAACTTCCACGCGGACTAGGTGTTCGTTTGAAGTTGCAGGATATGACTTGGGAATGGGGGTAACATATTTGGATCCAACTGGTTCGCAAATGGGACATAAAGAATCTATTGCGGATACGGCGCGGGTATTGGCGCGGTTGTATGATGGAATAGAATACCGTGGGTTCGGGCAAGATATTGTCAATGATTTGGCAAAATATGCAGATGTGCCGGTATGGAACGGACTTACTACCGAGTGGCACCCAACGCAAGCTTTGGCAGATTTTATGACTTTGGAAGAACATTTTGGTAGACTAAAAGGATTAACTTTGGCATTTGTGGGAGACACGCATAATAATGTGGCGAATTCATTGATGGCAATGAGCGCTAAGATGGGAGTGAATTTTATCGCTTGTGGGCCAGAAAGCTTGAAGCCGTCTGATGGGGTGTTGGCGGAGTGCCTACCAATAGCTGAGAAAAATGGCTGCACGATTACGGTGACCAATAATATTGCCGAACTAGACGGTAAGGCAGATGCTATCTATACAGATGTATGGGTATCTATGGGCGAAGATAAAGAAAAATGGGGCGAGAGGATTAATTTATTACGGCCGTACCAGGTGAATATGGAAATGATGAATCGGGCTAAACCGACTACGGTGTTTTTACACTGTTTGCCATCTTTTCATGATTTAAATACTAAAGTGGGTAAGGAAATGAACGAGAAATTTGGTTTGACAGAAATGGAAGTAACTAACGAAGTATTTGAATCGGAAAGATCGATAGTATTTGACGAAGCAGAAAATCGTATGCATACAATTAAAGCAGTAATGTTCTTAACGCTATATAAAAAGGAGGAAAAATAAGTGAAAAGTTCAATTGCTAATTTTAGCGAAATCAAACCTTTGAAAAAAGTGTTGATGCATAGGCCAGGCGAGGAGTTTTTGAATTTGACTCCGAATACCTTGGAAAGATTGTTGTTTGACGATATCCCATACTTAAAAATTGCGCAGCAAGAACATGATGCTTATGCCAATGCTTTGCGTGCGGAAGGTGTAGAAGTGGTGTATTTGGTGGATCTCGCAGCTGAAGCTTTGGAAGCGGGTGGCCGCACAGTGCGGAAAAAGTTTTTGGAGCAGTTTATTGCCGAGGCTGGCGTAACTTCGCCAAAAGTAGCAAAACATTGTTTTGACTTTTTAAATGCGATCAAAGATACCAAAGAGATGATTCGCAAATGTATTGCCGGAATTGATATTTCAGAATTGAAGAAACTAGGCAAAGTATCTGGGTTTTATGCAACGCGCGATACTGGTAGGATGATTATTGATCCAATTCCGAATTTATATTTCCAACGTGACCCAATGGCTACAGTGGGATATGGTGCGACACTGCACAAAATGTGGTCGGTGACTAGGACGCGTGAATCTATCTTTATGGAATACGTATATCAATATCACCCATTTTATGAAGATACTAAATTATATTATGATCGCGAAGAGCCGTATTGTATTGAAGGTGGCGATATTCAGGTACTATCTAAAGAGGTAGTGGCAATTGGTATTTCGCAACGCACCGAACCAGATGCGATTGCGGACTTTGCGCGTAGATTATTTAAAGACAAGAAAAATGAATTTAAATATGTGTTAGCAATAGATATTCCAGATGAGCGTTCTTTCATGCATCTAGATACCGTGATGACACAAGTAGACGTAGATAAGTTTGCGGTACAAGATGCGATCATGGATATTTCTACAATTTATGAAATTAGTGCTGGGCGGGGTGGCGAGATTGAGATTGTAGAAATTCATCAAAGTTTGCAAAAGGTATTAGAGAAGTATCTACACTTGAACAAAGTGGAATTAATTAAATGTGGCAATGGTAAGCGAATCGATGCAGAACGCGAGCAATGGAGCGATGGTGTGAACTTACTTTGTGTGCGACCGGGCGTGGTAATTGCATATGATAGAAACTATGTGACGAACCAAACTTTGAAAAAACATGGCGTAAAAGTAATTGAAATTCCGAGTTCAGAATTATCGCGCGGGCGTGGTGGCTCGCATTGTATGGCGATGGCACTCGTCAGAGAGGAGGATTAGCGAGGAAATTAATAATAGGCTATTTTGGTGGGAATAATATTAACTTAATAAGGAACGAAAATGTTTAGAAAGAAAAATCGGAGCAAAAAACGCAGTCGTGCAATGCTGTCAGCATATTCGATTATTATGATTTTAATCATTTTGCTTGGTATTTTGTCACATGTGTTGCCAAAAGCCAAGTACATGGCGGCACCTTCAGAAGAGGATGCGGCTAGTGTAGAAGTTGGGCCAGGCGAGTGGGAAGGTGAAATGCCGGCTGGTGGTCCAGCAGAGCTAAATGGCGAGGCGCCAGCTAAGCCGAACGAGACGGCTTTGCCGGAAGGTGAAAGTTTTGAGCCTGCGGTGGGCGATGAAGTGACCGGTGAAAATACGCCGGCACCCAGGATGGTGCAAGATGGCGAAGTGCCTAGTGATGAGATGAGTAATCGCGCGGTGGAGAGTGAGACCGTCTTTGCTGGTGAAGAGGCAACAAACGGTGCAGAAACTACCGGGGAAGCCGTGCTTGTTTCTGAGACTAAAACCGAACCAGAAACTTTTGATAGTAAAGAAGCTTGTGAAGAAGCACATGGCGAAGATGGCTGCGTGATTGTGGATGGATCTGGTGTAGAAGGGGCGCAACTTTATCAAGTGTTGATGGCTCCGATACTCGGATTTGAAAATGCAATCGACGTGTGTATTTTCGTGATGATCCTAGGCGGATTCTTGGCCATCATGGCAAAGACCAAGGCGCTAGAGACTGGGATTAAAATTTTAGTGAAGAAAATGCATGGCAAAGAATACTTGCTAATCTTGACGTTGATGCTGATTTTCTCGGTAATGGGTACGACTTATGGATTCCTAGAAGAAAGCGTAGGGTTCTATGTGCTAATTGCGGCAACAATGTTTGCGGCTGGGTTGGATCCATTGGTAGGTGTAGCAACAATCCTTCTAGGTGCGGGTGCCGGTGTGCTTGGCTCTACGATTAACCCATTTGCGACTGGCGTGGCTGTATCCGCTATGAAAGATGCCGGAATTGAATTCAATCAAGGTACGGTGATTTTGATTGCGGTAGTGCTATGGCTCACAACTTTGGCGATTGCGGCGTTCTTCGTGATAAAGTATGCCAAAAAAGTGCAACGGGATAAGGGCTCTACATTCCTAAGCTTACGTGAGCAGGCGGCAGCTGAAAAGAAATATGCAAAATATTTGCAGAGTGAAGATGATAATCTGAAACTAACAGGTAAGCAGATTGCTTCACTGGTGTTATTTGCCTTGACATTCGTAGTGATGATTGTTGGGTTTATACCATGGGGTGATTTTGGAATTACGTTCTTTGACGATTGGACTGGTTGGTTGACTGGCGCATCGCTTGGTAACTGGTGGTTCTATGAAGCGGCACTGTGGTTCTTGCTGATGTCTATCTTGATTTCTATTATTAACCGCAACGGCGAACATGGATTTATTGACACGTTCATTGATGGTGCGGATGATATGATTGGGGTAGTATTGGTGATTGCGGTAGCACGTGGCGCTTCGGTGTTGATGGCGCAGACTTCTCTTGATAACTTCATCGTAGTAAATGCGGCAACATGGCTAGCGTCTTTGCCAGAAATGGCGTTTGTGCCTTTGAACTACTTGCTTCATGTGGTGCTTTCGGTATTGGTGCCGTCATCCTCTGGACTTGCTACGCTATCTACGCCAATTATTACGCCTGTGGCGGCGCAGCTTGGTTACAGCACCAACGTAGCAGCTATGACTATCGTAGCGGCCAATGGTTTGGTGAATTTGATTACACCAACTTGTGGTGCGATTATGGCAGGTTTGGCATTGGCAAAAGTGGATTACTCTACTTGGTTTAAGTGGGGGATTAGAGTGGTGGCCTGTATCGCGATAGTGAATATAATTGTACTTTGCTTATTCTCGCTTTAGAGCTGCACTTTGGTAAAAAGTGGCCCCCGCGGGGCCACTTTTTGTGGTACAATATGCTTATGGATAAATTATCGTATGATGGGCCGATAGTTTTGGCAATCTTGGATGGGGTTGGTTTGGCGCCAGATGGGCCAGGTAACGCAGTTAGTAAAGCAAGGACTTCTTTCTTGGGACGAGCGGCACGAGAATATCCGCATATTGCGCTAGATGCTTCTGGCGAAGCGGTAGGCTTGGTATCTGGACAGATGGGGAACTCCGAAGTAGGACATAATACGATGGGTGCTGGTCGGGCAATAAAGCAGGGTATTGCACGGATAAACGAAGAATTTGATACGGGCGAAATATTTAAATCTAATGCTTGGAAGGGGGCGATTTTAAGGGTGCTTGATAAGGAAGGGCAAGATAATCTTGACAAAAGTAGTAATTCGTGGTATAATGGAGAAATAAACCAGCGAACTTTGCATTTCGCAGGAATCTTTTCTGATGGTGGGGTGCATAGCCATATTTCACATTTAGAACAAATGGTGGCACAAGCTTATCGTGATGGTGTGCGGCGAATGCGCATACATGCGATATTTGATGGGCGGGACGTAGCGCCTCAGGCGGAGCCGAAGTATATTCAACGTTTTGAAGCTTTTGTAACGCAGTTTCCGGATGCAGATATCAAGATTGCATCTGGTGGTGGGAGGATGACGACCGTATCGGATAGGTATGAGAACGACTGGCAAATGGTGGCGCGTGGTTGGGACATGATGGTAAATGGAGAAGCGGACTATTACTTTAAATCTGCCGAGGAAGCAATTTCTATTTTGCGGAGAGTGCATCCTGGTGTGCAAGACCAAAATTTGCCTGCTTTTGTAGTAGTGGACAATGATGAAAAACCGGTGGGAAAAATCGAAAAAGGTGACGCATTAATTTATTTTGATTTTCGGGCGGATCGGGCGATAGAAATTGCAATGGCGTTTACCTATTGGGATTTTCCGTATTTTAATCGGGGAAATTATACGCCGGATGATGTATATTTTGCGGGGATGACGGAGTATAATTCGGACACGCATGTGCCGGAACATCGCTTGGTGGAGCCGGTAGCGATAAACGAAACTTTGAATAGATTTTTGGGCGAGCGGGGCGTATCGCAATTGGCGGTGAGCGAGACAGTGAAATTTGGGCATGTAACATACTATTTTAATGGCAATAGCTACGAAAAGGCGGCAGGGGAAGAACATGTGCAAATAGATTCTTGCACTGAGCCTTACGAGACGCGGCCCTGGATGCGGACGGCGGAAATTACGGATAGAGTGATTGCCGAAATGCCGAATTATAAGTTTGTGCGATTGAATTTTCCGGGTGGTGATATGGTGGGACACACGGCGGATATGGAAGCGACGATTGTGGCGATGGAAGCGATAGATTTGAGTTTGGCTAGAATTGCTGCGGAAGTGGATAAGCTTGGCGGGTGCTTGGTGGTGGTGGCCGATCATGGCAATGCAGAAGAGCTATTAGATGCTAATGGCGCGAAGAAAACTTCGCATACTACCAATAAAGTGCCATGTATTATTTATGATAATACAGTAAATAAGGTGAAATATCAGTTGGCGCCGGTGTATAATCCAGGCTTGGCTAATATCGCGGCGACAATGGCGGTACTGCTGGGGCAAAATGATTATCCTGAAAGTTGGGATGCGTCACTGATTGAGGTGAAATAGTTTCTAATAACTTCATGCAGACCTAATAATTTCAAAACCAAATTTTTGTTTGTGCCTATGAAACAGGCGGGGTCTGTCCGAATCTATTTTTTCTGCAGCGGGACTTGGATTTTTAAGCATGTCATACACTGGCAATCCAGGAAAGCTTGCCTTAGCGGGCAACTTTCTTGGTTGCGTCAGGAATATACGTGTTAAAAACCCAAATCATTTTATGCTGCTGAAAAAACAGATTTCGGCTACCCGTCGGTACTACCGGGCGAGGCAACGGATAGAGAAACCTGATTCTTTTGTACCGTAAGGTATTTCGCTAGTATATACGTTGTTGGTGCCAAATCTCATAATTAAGGTCTGAAATTCGCCGTATACGGTGCTAGACCTGTAGAATCCCCAATTCGAGCTTACGCTACCCGAACTGGTAGACCCAGCCTTTATGAGCCATAGTGGGGACGTGACTAATCCTGTAGAAGTATTAGCAAGCCCGTTATTATATAAGTTGTTTAAAATTGCAAATTCGTTTGTTGAGTTGCTATAGGTTATAATGGGTAGTCGCCAATTTTTTGGACAGATTGAATTCTTTGGATTTTTTGTAGTATCACCAGCTGTGCCAGTTGTTAATACGCTAGAATTATTACTGGCTATAGTTGCACTCCAATTATAGTAATTACCAGAGAACCCATGGTTGCCGGCGATTTCTTTTGTAGCGTCAGTATCTGGATAAACTGGATTCCCGTTGGCGTCTAAATAGTCATATGAATATGGGTGGTCTAAGCTGTTTTGCCAGGTAGTCGAGTTCAAATTGTTATAGGCTATTGTTGACCTTTCTGGTATCCAAGTGCTAGCACCATTGTTGTATATATATCCATATTCTTCGTTATCTTTTTTTAAAGCATACGGACCTTCTTCACTGGTGTTTGTATATACGTTAGCATCTGTAGATAAGTCTGAGTCGTAAGATGTTAGGGGTTTTCCTGGTGATAAATCTAAGTCTAAGTTCTGCGTCATCCAACAATGATTATCCGCCAACTTAGATATCCAGTAGACTTTATCATCACGAATGTCTATAACTTGTAATTGAGCACCAATATCTTCTACACTATTACAAATAGCAGAAGTCATATCTTGCATTACATAATATCCATTGTGCATAGTTTTACCCGCTGAAGCGTAAGCATCAGCTAAGCTAATAGGCTTAGGTTTTGTCACTGTAGTAAAGTTGATAGTTCCAGTATAAGTTCCGCTAGCTTGAGTATTACTGGCTTTAGCCGCTATTTTAAAGTCTATTGGTATAACAGTTTGATCGTTTGAATCAACTAAGGTTTTACTGGTTTCAGTAGATAGGCCAGAATAATTATTCCAATTAGTATCATTTGAGAGTTTATAGCTATATCCCCAAGTATTATCTGTAGTTAAACTAGATAAACCGGCATCTGTGGTTATACTGCTAAATACGTTGGCTCCATTATTATGAGTTAGATTGCTATTATTACCGTCCATTATGGCGGATAAGGTATAGCCGTATGCTGCGTTAGTAGCTACGGAAATATTAATTACATTACTATCGCTAGTGGTGCCCGGAGTGAGATTATCTATTGTTAGATTTGAAGGTGAAATATTAATGGAAAGTGTGGGGTTAAAGGTGAAACTTACCCCTACATTACTTCGATAACTTAAGGCGGAAATATTTATTATGTTTGCAAAAGTTAACATTATGATTGTAAAAACCAATGTTATGATTTTTTCTTTCCCTGTAAAATGGGGTGTTATGTTTCTTGAATTTAATATTATGTTTTTCTTACGCCGCATTATGTTGTTTTACCTCGCTTAGAGTTGTTCGGTTGCGGTGCCATATTTGTTTTGAAAAGGCGTATACAAAAATGGCACCGCAAGGGGTGCAAAACTACAATTGTTTGACCAAAGGTGTCCACAATCGGTTCCTTACGGTGCCGTATTTATTGTGGACCAAATGGTTAAAAAACCTTCGATCACGAATTGTAGTTTTGCTCTTTTATTATACCATAGCCGAAATAATTTTTGATGGAAAATAATGTAGAGTTTTGCTATAATTGGGGCATTATGATTACGAAAGCTATTATTCCAGTTGCGGGGTGGGGTACGCGGCGTTTACCGATTACCAAAATTATTGAAAAATCTATGTTGCCGGTGGGGAATCGGCCGTTGGTGGATTATTCGGTACAAGATTTAATCAAAGCGGGCGTAAAAGATATCTATATGGTGATATCCAATGTGGAGCCATGTCAGGTGCAGGAGTTTTATAAGGATAATTTGGCGCTTAATCAATATTTGATTGATCGTGGTAAGGAAGATAGATTGAAACTAGCTAAGACTTTGCCAGATGATGTGACAATTCATTATACTGTGCAGGATCCGGCGGCGAAGTATGGAACAGCGGTGCCGATAGCGATGGTCGTGGAAGAATATAATATAGATGAGCCGGTACTGGTATTTATGGGTGATGATTTTATTTGGAATCCGGGTGGTGAAAATGCGGCAGAAGCTTTGATAAAGGCAGCCGGTGAGAATGAAAGCGCGATACTGGGCGTGGAGATACCATTGGAAAAGGTAGGAAAGTACGGAGTGCTTGCGACAGAAGATGGAAAATTGACTCATGTAGTAGAAAAACCGAAGCCGGAGGAAGCGCCAAGTAATTTGATAAATGTGTCTAAGTATATAATGACGCCGGATTTATTGCAGCGAATTGTGAAATATGTGCACGAAAATGATTTTGGACCGCTAGATCAGGAATATTTGGTAACTGACCCGATAGACGCCTATATTAAAGATGGTGGCGTAATGCGTGTGGCACCTACGAATGGTGAATATTTAGATGGTGGCTCGGTGGAAGGGTGGCTGCACGCGAATAACGTTGTGTGCGGGAATACTAATAAATAGGTTTTGTCAGCTTGGACTTTTGAACTTTTTATTTTTACAACATAAGTCAAGAAAAAATCTCCTTAGTCGCTACGCTGGGGGAGATTTTTTCATTGTTAAGTTGTGAAAATAACGTTCAAAAATCTGGTCTAAATCTCATTTATGCTGACAAAACCTATTTATTAGTATTTTCTACGCTACCTAATTCCTTAGCCATGCGTTCGAGTTTTCTGAAATCGGTTTTGTTGGCTTTGGTGAGCGGGAGATCGTCTAAGAAAATAACTTTCTTGGGCAGCTCATAATCTTTAAGTGTAATGCGGCGACGGCCGAGATTAAAAGGCTCGGAGGCTTTGGCTATGATTTGTTGACGAATATCGTTATTGTGGCCAACGCCATCGTTGGTGACGACAAAAGCGTAGGCGGCAAGTTTCAATTTGGGATCTGGGCCTTTTACGACGTAGCATTTTTTGACTAGCTCGGATTTAGAAACGGCGGCACGGACAACTTCGTAGTAAACTTTGGCAGGGAGATTATTGATAAAGAAAGTGGCGCGTCCGACCAAAGTAATAAAGCCGGTTTCGGTAACGTAGGCGAGATCGCCGGTTTTGACGAATCTTCGGCCGTGGATTGTGATGATTTTGTCGTCGGTGAGTTCGGGGCGATTATAATAACGGCTGAGGATGTGTTTGCCAGTGACATAGAGGATGCCGGTTTTGCCAAAGTTTAGCTCTTCGCCGGTGTCTGGATCTAGTACCATGGTGTGAACGCCGGCTGGGATTTGGCCGACGGAATCTGGATTGTAAGTGCGGTTGCCGACAGCGGTAGAAATAAGACCGAGGGCTTCGCCTACGCCGTAGCCGTTACTGATTTTGATATTTTTAAGGCCGCGAGATTTGAAGAAATCTAGGGCCGCGAGAGAAGCGGATTTTTCTAGGCGTTCACCGCCAGAGGCAAACATTTTGAGATCAGAAATATCCGTATCTTCTTTGAGATTAGGCATAGCTTCGAGAAGTGGCGGAATGCCGAAGATGGTGTTGGGATTTTTGCCGATGTAGTAATCTAGATTGGTGTCGTCGATATCGGGAGTTAAAACGACTTCGCCGCCACCACAGATAGGTGCGAGTACGGAGACTACTAAACCATAAGGGCAATCAAGATGGACGTAGCTCATCCAGGAGTGGAGTTCTTTGTCCCACATTTTGACGTCTGAGGCAACTTTGGAATAAATGGCGGAGGCGATGAGGGCTTTATTGGTAAAGACCATTGGTTTAGGCCCGGAAGTGGAGCCAGAAGTGAAGGAAATAAGCGCCTCGCGATTGGCCGAAAAAGTGTGGCGCGGAATATGGCCGTGGTGTTTTTCGGCAATTTTAGTGATAGGTTGATGACCGTTTAATAAAAATCCATCTAGAGCATGGAATTCAATATCTTCTGATTGTTCGTCGTCTGGGCCGGCCTCATCTACGGTGCGGCCGTCTAGATTGATAATGTGTTTAACCGATTTGGCGTCATGTTTTAAATCTTTGATACGTTTATCGGTGGCTTTGTAAGTGATGAGAAGTGGAGAATTGAATTCGTCTAGGTAGTGAAGTAGGGTGTCGCGAGTAGTTTTTTCGTCTAAGAAAGCCACAATAATACCGAGGCGGTTGGCAGTGAAGAAAATCAGGATGTTTTCGTACATACTGCGGCCAGTAGCAACAGTGATGATGTCGCCCTTTTTAAGGTCGAGTTCTAGGAAGGCTTTGGCGAGAGTTTTGATGTCTTGTTTTAGCTCGCGGCGGGTGAAGTCTAGCTCTTTTTGATTGGCTACGATGTCGTCGTTGTGGCCAAAACTGGACAAATTAAATAATGCTGATACGCTGATGGGCGGGACTAATGGGTCGCGCTTCTGATGCTTGATTTTTAACATATACCTCCTTTAAAAGTGTGGTTGACATTTGACTGAGTGTGCGGTAGAATTGATTTAAGTTATGTTTACCCTCTTCTTCGGAAGAGGATGATTTTTGTCTTGATTAATCCGAAGATTAGTTCTAGCTCAAAAACCATAACGCCTTCTTTCTCCCGCATTTACTTTTAAATTTGCAACCCCACTTAGGTAGATTTTAGCATAATATCTTGTAATAGGGTAAAATTTTTGTGTTATAATTTAAACATAAGTAATTTGAAAGGAAAATAAATGCAACCAAATGGAAGTATGCCTGGAGCGGGGCAACCGGTTGGTCCGGCGAAGCCTGTGAATCCGGTTAACCCAGTAAATCCGACAAGGCCTGTGAGGCCGGTGACGCCGACGGTGCCAACAACATCAGCAGCAGGCGAACCTACGTTTGACAATGGACCGTCCGTAGTGGATGGCAAAGGTGGTAAGAAGACTGGCTGGATATTGGCTGTGGTGCTGCTTTTGATTGTTGCTATTGGTGGTGTAGGATTTGGTGTATGGGCGATGATGGATGGTAATACGCAGAAAGAGCAGTTAAATTCACAGATTAGCACACTGAAGAAGCAAAATAGTGAACTATCGGAACAAATTACGCTTTTGAACGAACAAATTGATACGATGAATAAAAATTCATCTGAGAGTAATGTAATCGAAACTGGCAATGGAGATGTTTCGCTTACGACTGAAGTCACTGATGGTGTTTTGTATATCAAGGACAATAATGATAATATTCTCGTAAGCGATAGTACTATTGGTGTAACTGAAATTGTTTCCTGTGAGTATCTTACTGAAAGTAATAGCTTGAGGTGTTCCGTTATGGTAAGCGATAATGATGGATGGATACTTTACGATATAGCAAACAATGTTCTAACTTCTAGCTTTGATAAAAACTAGAAATGAAATAAAAAAATTAGTAAATTAGCACTCTTGCATTGTGAGTGCTAATTTGCTACAATAGAGGTATTATGCAAGAAGAATTTAGTGAAATAATGAATCGGTTGAGTGAAAATGCGCGGTTTGCGCTGCAAAAGGCGGATTTTTACAGCAAAAGATACAATAATGGCTATATGGGGACGGAGCATTTACTGCTTGGTATTATGAGTATAGATATGTCTACTGGGGCAAAAATGATTCGTGATCAAGGTGCTACACTGGAAGAAGTGGAAAAAGCGCTGAATAAGACTGCGGTAGAGGTGCCGGGAAGTGATATGGCGATGATGTCGTTATCTGAGGCGGTGATTTTGACGCTTCGGATGGCGCAAAACTATACACGTGAGCAAGGGTTAACCGTGATAGGTACCGAACATATATTGTATGCTTTGCTTTCTCAGCCAAATTCGCGAGCTTCGCTGATATTAACCGGACTAAAGGTGGATACAGAAAAACTACTAGATGAAATTGAGGACTTGGTGGAAGAGCAAACCAAGGATGAGAAAATTAAAGCTGAAAAAGCGAAATATTTAAAAAAGTCGCCTCTGAAATTTTTGACAAGATATGGGAAAGATTTGACAGAAGAAGCGAAAGCCGGAAAACTGGATACCGTGATAGGGCGCGAAAACGAAATAGAACGAGTAGTAACAGTGCTGTCGCGGCGGACAAAATCTAACCCGGTACTAATTGGTGAGGCGGGTGTAGGTAAAACGGCAATCGTGGAAGGCTTAGCGACTAGAATTGCCAAGAATGAAGTGCCCGGAAATTTGATCGGCAAACATATTTATCAAGTAGACCTATCTTCTGTAGTGGCGGGGACAAAATTCCGTGGGGAATTTGAAGAAAGAATTAAAGGAATTATAGATGAAGCTACGGGTGATGACTCGGTGTTACTGTTTATTGATGAAATTCACTTGCTTAGCGGTGCGGGATCTAGTGAAGGGAGTATGGATGCGGCGAATATCTTAAAACCGGCACTAGCTAGAAATTCTATTAATTTGATTGGTGCAACAACTTTGGATGAATATAGGAAATCTATCGAAAAAGATAAGGCACTTTCTAGGCGGTTTCAAACTGTAATAGTAGAGGAGCCATCGGCGGCGGTGACGCTTAGAATTTTGAAAGGTATTAAAAAACACTACGAAAAACATCACGGCGTAGTAATACCGGATGAAATTTTGGAAACGGCGATTACGATGGGGCAACGGTATATTAACGATAGATTTATGCCGGATAAGGTAATAGACATTATAGATGAAGCTTCGGCGATTTGTAAGGTGGCGGCAGACAAAAAAGGTGGCGGCAAATATAAGAAGATGAAAATTGAAAAAGCGACGCTAGAGAATAAGATTTCTGATGCAGCGGAGAAAGAGGACTATGAAAAAGCTGCAAATTTGAAGACGGAACTCGCAAAGCTGGAGCAAGAAATTGAGAAGCTAGAAAAAGCCGGCGTAAAAGAAACAGAAAATCCGACACTTACGGAAGAGAATTTAGCAACGGCGGTATCACTGAAAACTGGAATACCGGTGAGTAAAGTACATGGTAGTGAAATGAAAATGTTGATAAACCTAGAAGATGAGCTGAAGAAATCGATTATTGGACAAGATGAAGCTGTGAGTGCGGTAGCTAAGGCGATACGACGTGGCCGGAGCGGGATTGCGGATTCTAGGCGCCCGATTGGTTCGTTCTTATTTATGGGGCCGACTGGCGTAGGTAAAACGGAACTAGCACGAGTAATAGCGCGTGAAGTGTTTGGTGGGGAAAACGCGTTGGTGAAAATAGATATGAGCGAATTTGGTGAAAAACATAATGTGTCGCGGCTGGTAGGTGCTCCGGCGGGATATATTGGCTATGACGATGGCGGAAAGTTGACGGAAGCGGTACGGCGTAAGCCATATTCTGTGATATTGTTTGACGAGATCGAGAAGGCGCATCCGGATGTATTCAATTTGCTTTTGCAAATTTTAGAAGATGGAGTATTAACGGATGGGCAGGGTAATAAAATTAAGTTTAATAATACGATAGTGATTTTGACTTCCAACTTGGGTTCGGCAGATATGTATAGAGAGAGCGAACTTGGTTTTACGGCGAAAACGGCGAAAGATAAAAAAGCTTTGGTGGAAGAGTATGAAGAAAATAAATCTTATGCGATGAAAGCGTTAAAGAAAGTGATGCGGCCAGAATTAATTAATAGGCTGGATAATATATCGGTATTCCATGCGCTGACACGGAAAAATGTAGAAAAAATATTTGATAATTTGATTTCTGATCTCAGGCGAAGGCTGGCTACTAAGGGAATCGGTATAAAGATAGACGAAAAAGCGAAAGATTATTTGATTAATGAAGGTTATGATCCAAAAAATGGCGCGAGACCATTGCGCAGAAAAATTGAAGACGAAGTGGAGTCGCTACTTTCTGAAGAAATTATTGCCGGAAACCTGCAAAAAGGCGATATCCCGACTTTGAAATTAGTAAATAAGAAATTAAAATTAGTTAAGGAGTAAAATAATGAAAAATTATTTAGTGCCTACGGTGGTGGAAGAGACCAATAAGGGCGAGCGAGCGTACGATATTTACTCGCGGCTTTTGAATGACCGGATAATTTTCTTGGGTGAAGACGTAAATGCGCATACGGCGAATTTAGTAGTGGCGCAGTTACTATATTTGGCGCACGAAGATCCTAAAAAACCCATTAAACTATATATTAACTCACCTGGTGGATCGGTATATGATGGCCTTGCGATAATTGACACGATGAACTATATTGAACCAGATGTAGAAACGATTGGGATTGGACTGCAGGCTTCAATGGGAGCGATGTTGTTGTCGTGTGGAGCAAAAGGTAAAAGATATTGCTTGCCGAATGCGCGAGTGATGATACATCAGCCATCTTCTGGTACGGAAGGTAAAATTACTGATCAGGAAATAATGTTGCGCGAGGGTGTGTTCCTCAAGAAGCGTTTGGCAGAAATTTTCGCGAAAAATACGGGTAAAGATGTGAAACAAGTGGAAAAGGACATGGATCGTGATAATTGGATGAGCGCGGAAGAGGCGAAGGAATACGGAATAATTGACGAAATAATTAAATAGTTATTATGTAATTATAGTGTTGTGGATTTTTAAAATCTACAACACTTTTTGTTGCGATTTCTATTGTGGTTGTGGTAAAATGATATCATGACAGAGGGAAAGGTGTGGGGAAAGGAAAAGACTTGGATTGCTATTTTGGTTGCCTCATTGATTTTGGCTGCAGTAATCGTTGCTACGATTTTGACAATGCGTTTTTTGAAAATGAATGATGAAAATACAGGTGGATTTCCGCCCATGCATACTGCAGCTTTGGAAGAAATAAATGAACGTGCGGCAGAAATGTCTGTAGACGAGGCTAAAAAGCTGTATGAGCAAACGATAGCTGAGGCGGGTACGGATGTTGGCAAGGCGGAGACAAGGGTAGAATACGGTAGATATTTGTTAAATAACAACGAATTGGAATCTTTTGTAGGACAATTCGAAATGATAGATAGTGAGCTATTGGATGACGGGTATGATATTTTGTATTTTGCGGCGCTAAGGGAATATTATAGCCTACTGGGCGATGAAGAGGCTAGCGAAGAATACAATGAAAAAATACGGTTAGTGGTAGAAAATAGTGATTATGCAGCGGGAGGATAAAATGCATAGGAAATTGTTAAAAGTTGTTTTGGTGTTTGGTATGGTTTTTTCTTGCTCGATTGGTGGTAACTCTGTGTTTGCTGATGGAGCGATTATACCAGGAAATAACCCTACGAATGGCGGTTGTCGTCCGAGTAATTTGAGCTATTGGACGGATTGGTGGGATACTTGCTATGGGGCTTCTTGGCAAAAATACGAAGTACTTAAAGATCTGCCAGAAGGTGGGGTGCGTTTTTATTACACTAGCAATACGGGTACTCCGATTGCTATTAGGGGGTGTAAAAAAGGGCAGTATGTATATAATTATGGGCTAGAGGTATACAATGGTGGGGGAAGTACTGGATATCAGGTATCAACACAGAGAGATAAAAATTTGCCACAGGCTCCACATAATTCGGCAGCAATGGGCGGCTATGGTGGTACTGTTTCTGAATATTTGAGGCCGATAGGTTATGCTAGTGCAGTTGAAGCTAAAAGCAGTTACGAAAAAATGGTAAAGTACGTCAAGGCTCATCCGGAATTTTCGTACGTTGGTAGTTTGGCTTTTACATGGGATACGGTGGGGGCATTTTGCTATTCTGATGAAGCTGATGGTAGCACATTTGAAGGTAAGTCTGTGGCTTCTGGCACGAATACCGTGACGGTGGGGTATACCGACAAAGCTAGTTTTAGTTTTACTACAATAGATAATTGCTCTGCCACAGATGGATGCAAGGCGTCTTTTAGTCATTCGTTAAAGCGTACGAGTGGCGATGGCTCTACGGATTATGTAATATCTAGAAGCTCTAATTTGATAGAAGTAGGATTTACTAATGGAAAAGCTATATTATCTAATAGCAATTTGAAAACGGGAACTTTTAATTCTAATGAGGCGGAAGTGAATAGGAGTGGTGAGCTAACATTGTATCCAGGTATGGTAGTTTGTGAGAAATTGGAATTTGCTCCGAACGATCAGGAGGGGACAAGTAATGTCTACACGATGGCTTGTGTTCGGGCGTTGGGTAGCACCCAGACTTCTTTAGGTATAAAAGTTAAAAATAATACAACGGAAAAATATAATAATTATACTGAAACGATTTATGGTAAGCCGGGAGATTCGGTAACATATCAAGCGGAATATACGCCTTTGGCTCAATATACTCGTAGGGTGCGTCCGGAAAAGTTGCAGATTATAAACGGTGGGAATGTGCTTGGTGCGTTTAATAATGGTCGACCATGCGCTACGGTTGTGCCCAATTCTATATTATTGGGCTATTGCTGGTCGGAGACTTTATACAATGGTAAGAAATCTAATGCATTAAACAATTGGAATAATGGTTTTACGGTAAGCAGTGATGAGCTTTCTTACTCTAAGGATTATATGTATGAAGATAATGACACTCAAGAGAAGAAAGAGAATAATGACTACTCTGTATTGAAGACTGATGTGGGTAAGAAATTGGTAGAGGCGGTAGAAACCAATAATGCCGGAGGTAAAGTGAAGACTATTCCAAAGGGGGTTAGTTTTGCTAGTGGTAGTGATGACAAATACAATTTGTCGTCGGTAAGCGTGGTAGCTAAAATTGATGTTAGTAATATAAATAAAATTGCTCAGGTTTTAGTGCCTTACAATTTCATAAATAGGACGGAAATATTAACAACTAATAATATTATGTATGCGGGCGAGAAGGCAGATGTAAATTACAACATTACGACTAGCCTAAAATATAACGAACTCTTGAATGAAACTTATGCTACCAGAGTGGACGGAGCAAAGTGGAAAGTAGAAGCTTGTTACGGGGAAAATTATGAAAATTGTTATAGTAAAGATGGCATAGGTGGTGATTTGCATACTGATGCGGATATTCTTGAGGAGACCGTTAAAGATGATATGAGTACAAAGACGCAAATTAATATACCGGATTTGCCAGCGGGAACAAAAATCAGAATAAGATCTGCAGTTTATCCTAAAGATAGTGGTAGTGACGATAATTTGGCAAAAGATTATTATGATTCGGGCAATGCCGCGTCTTGGGCATATTCTGAATGGAAAGAATTTACAATAGCCAAGAAACCGAGTTTCCAGGTGTGGGGTGGCAGTATATATTCGGCAGGAGATTTGGAGCTGCTAGCGAGTGAAAAACAGCATGTTGATGGGTTTAATAATTTTAATGACATATTAAATAATGGTGGACCGTTTTATGTTTTTGGATCATGGGCGGAGTTGGGACTGGTAGCAAATGGTAAAGTAAGTGGATTTAGTAGTGGTGCTGGTACTGGATTTAGTTCTACCGAGGATGCAAGGTTGGCTTGGGGCGGAAGTGGAGTGTCTGACTTGGGTGGAAGTGAGGAAAATCCTTTAAACTATTGTGCTAGGAATGCATTAAGTTTTGCAAATATGAATTGTGCTAAAAATGTTGTTGGTGAAATTGAGGGTGGCAATACTAGATCTGACGACAAATCAGTGCTGATTTCGAGATTTGCTGATGAAATAAAGGTGATCGGTGGTGATATATGGAGCGGGCCGGAAGAGACTGAAGCTGGCACCAATGTATATCGTAGTGATGGTGATTTAAAAATTACGCAGGATATCAAGTATACTGACGGTAAAAACTATAGTAATTTGAAAGAGATACCAAAAACTATTATCTACGTAAAAGGAAACATATTAATAAATTGTAAAGTAGAAAGAATTGATGCCGTACTGATTGCGGATGGGAACATTAATGATTGCTATGATTCTGATAATATCAATGCAGAGAAAAATTCTACAAAACTTAAGATTAATGGCTCAGTGATAGCTGACACTTTGACATTAAAACGGACGTATGGTGCAGCAACAGGATATAATACTGCAATTCCGGCAGAAATTATAAATTATGATACTTCTTTGTATCTATGGGCTAATGGTGAATCTGACGTGGTGAAGAGTGGTAAAATAGTCACAGCCTATCAGCAAGAGCTATCGCCAAGATACTAGTGTAGAAATAGCGTGTTATAATAGAGTATATGAAAATTTTATGGACTGATGGAAGTGCGGTGCCAAACCCTGGCGATGGGGGGTTTGCTGTTATAGAAGTGCAAGAAGATGGTGCTAAGCCAGTGGTACTAGGAAAGGATAAAAACACGACGAATATTAGGATGGAAGGCAAAGCATTAATTGCAGCAATAAAATATGCCGGCGATGAGGATTGTGAAATTCATACAGATTCGGAATTCTGGATTAATGTGCTTCAAAAATGGGGCGCCGGATGGAAGGAAAAAGGTTGGAAAAAGAAGAGTGGCGAGATTAAGAATTTGGATATCGTGAAGGAATTGTATGGGCTATATATTAATAGCCAGGTTTCTTTGTATTGGACGAAGGGGCATGTTGGTACCAAGTATAACGAAATGGCTGACGAGTGGGCCAACCGCGCCAGGGTGGGTGCAACAATAGAGAAATTATGATAAAATGATTCTATGAAATTATCAGAAGAATTGATTTATCGTGGCTTTAAAGCTGAGATTACTTTAGATAATCCAGAAGATTTAGATAATCGTGAATCTAAAAAATTTTATTGGGGAGCTGATCCTTCGGCTGATTCTTTGACGATTGGTAATTTGGCAGCGTTGATGATGTGTGCATGTTTTGTGCGGCATGGTTATGAGCCATATTTGTTGGTGGGGGGTGCAACTGGGCAGATCGGTGACCCGAAAGAAAATGATGAACGTGAGTTGAAATCTTTGGATGAAGTAGAACATAACAAAAAATGTATTAAAGCCCAAATAGAACGTGTAGTGAGTGCGGAAAATGTAAAGATGGTGGATAATCTGGATTGGTTCCGTAATATGAAATATCTGGATTTTTTGCGCGAGGTGGGAAAAGCGTTTTCCATGACACAGCTTTTGGACCGGCAGTTTGTGCAGAATAGAATTGGCGAGGGTGGTGGTGGAATTAGCTATGCGGAATTTTCTTATACTTTGATTCAGGGTTATGACTTCTTGCATTTATACCGTGAACATGGAGTGAGTTTGCAACTTTGTGGGGCAGACCAATACGGAAACTGTACTAGTGGGATACATTTAATTAGAAGACTAGAAAATGGTAATGCGGATGTGTGGTCTACGCCGTTAATTATTGATCCGGTAACCGGAAGAAAATTCGGTAAGTCTGAAGGCAATGCTATTTGGTTGGCAGCAACTGATAATGGCAGCGGTAACTATACGCCGATTTTCGATTTTTATCAATTTTGGCTTAATCAGTCTGATGAGGCTGTAGAATATCTAATAAAGATTTATACGCTTTATGGTAAAGAAGAAATTGAAAATATTTTGGAACAACACAGAATGGCGCCAGAAAAACGTATTGCACAAAAGGCTTTGGCGCGTGGGGTTACTGAAGTAGTGCATGGCAAAAAGAATGCAGAAGCTATAGAAAATTTGACGGCTGTTTTGTTTGATAGGAATACAAATTTTGCAGATTTTTCTGAAGATGAAATAATTGAATTTGCTAATTATCTACCAACTATTGATAAAGGAGCCATGCTGGTAGATGCATTAGTTACTAGCGGCTTGGCTTCGTCAAAGAAAAAAGCTCGCGAATTTTTAGCGCAAGGTGCAATTACGATAAATGGCGTAAAAGTGCAGGACGATATTGAGTTGATACAAACTGCGATAATTAAAAAAGGTAAAAATAAATTCTTGATTGTAAAATGAGTTACTTGGCAGTATTGGGTAGGCAACCAGAAATATCAATTGCAGAATTAGAGGCTCTGTTTAGAAGTGTAAAAAAGATTTCTAATAACCTTGCAGTTTTTGAAGAAAATACAGTGCCGGACATAGATAGGCTAGGTGGTTGTTTGAAAATTGCCAAAAAAATGACTAAAAAGCCGCTAGATTTTTTGCGCGAATTACCTGAAGGAAAAATAACTTTGGGAGTTAGTGATTATTCCGGACGCGCTACTAAGAAAACAGCTACGATAGAAGCTTTAAAATTAAAAAAGATTTTAGTGCGACACGGAAGGAGTGTGCGAGTCGTAGAAAATAAGGAAGCAATACTTTCCACAGCGACCTCGCTTCATAATGGTTTGTGCGGTAAAAATGAACGTAAGATTGAGTTGATTAAAGTCAATAATGATTGGTATAAAGTAATTGGCGTGCAAGATATAGATGCATATACTAAACGCGATCAGGCGCGGCCGGCTAGGGATGCGAAGGTAGGAATGTTGCCACCGAAGTTGGCACAAATTTTGATTAATTTGTGTGGTTCGCTAAAAGCTGGTAGCAGAGTGCTGGATCCATTTTGCGGAACCGGCGTGGTATTGCAAGAGGCTTTATTGATGGGCTACGTAGCGTATGGAACTGATTTAAGTGAAAGAATGGTAGAATATAGTGAAAAAAATTTGAAACATTTTGGATTTGAGGGATATATGGTGGAAGTGGGGGATGCTACTTCTTTTCGGTGGAGTCAGCCGATTGACGCAGTGGCGTGCGAAGGGTATTTGGGTAAGCCTTTTTCGCGAATTCCTGCAGACATGGAGCTGAAGGAACAAAAAATAGAATGTAAATCTATAGTTTTGGGCTTTTTGAAGAATATATTATCTCAAATCGAGAGCGATACGCCAGTGACAATAGCTGTGCCGGCCTGGTTGAGAGGGAACGGTATATATGAACGTATGGATATACTTGACGACATTGACGATATGGGGTATAATGTTAGTAATAAATCGCGCGAGGGGTTACTTTATCATCGAGAAAACCAAGTCGTAGCGAGAGATATAATAATATTAAGGAAGAAATAAATGTCACACGTAAAAGCTGGCGGTACCGCCAAGAACGTCCACAACAATGCCGGCCAGCGCCTTGGCGTTAAGCGCTTTGGCGGCCAAAAAGTTAAAAATGGCGAAGTATTAGTTCGCCAAACTGGTGCCACGAAGATTGCTGGCCCAGGTACTTATATGTCACGCAACTTCACTATTCATGCCGCAAAGGATGGTGTGGTAACTTTTGTGAAAACCAAGAAGACTCACTTCTCTGGTAAAAGTTTGCCGCGTGTTCGCGTAGAAGTAAGATAAATCAAATAGCCCCGTTAGGGGTTATTTTTGTGATATAATCTGGTTATGGCTAAGAAAAAGAGTAAGTTTTCTTTTAGGACAATTTTGTCTATTTTGACGATTTTTTTAGTGGCGTATGTAGTATATCAGAACTGGCCAGATATTTTAGATACATTGAATCATTTGCAGGAAACAAATGTTTTTGTGCTACTTTTATTAATACCTGAGCAATTGTTTATGTATTATGCCTGTGGGCAGATTTTCTTTTCATATCTTAGAAATCGTAAAAATGTACAGAAATTTAGTAATGGCGAAATACTAAGAATCTCTACGGAACTTAATTTTGTTAACCATGCGATACCGGCGGGTGGTGTGGGCGGATTGGCATTTTTGACTTATCGCTTGATGCCATATAATGTTTCTGCCGGGCAAGCTAGTTTCTTGTATCTTTTTAGATATGCGGTAACTACGGTTATAAATTACGCACAGGCCTTGGTCGCTATAGCGATACTTTTAATTTTTAATTTAATCCCTTCGGATGCGATGTGGATTATTCCGGTGTCGCTGCTCATGAATATGGGCGTGTTCTTCTTTTTGTGGTTTGTGGTTTATATCGCAAGCAGTGGAAAGAGAATAGAATTTTTTTCAAGAACTGTTTCTAGGTTGATGAATGTTATGGTAAGACTTCTTACTTTTGGGCGTAAGAAACAGCTGATGCGATACGATAAAATTAGTAGTTATTTTGCAGATATTCATGAGAGTGTAAAAATTGCGAAAGAAAATAAGCGGTATTTGAAAAAGCCAGCAATGTGGGGGTTAATTTATAGTTTTTGCGAAATTACGACATATTGGATTGTAGCTATTTCGTTGGGGAGGCCGGAGCTGCTGCCGTTTATCATGGTGGGGGAGGCGATTGGTTCGGTATTTGACGGAATTGTACCATATGGCTTGTATGAACTTGGCATGGCGGGCGTAATGATTGCGCTTGGTGTAGATTTTCCAACGGCTACCATTATTACAGTGATGACACGGGTGATTACTCTGGTATTTACGATTGTGTCTGGAGCATGGCCGTATTACAAAGCTATTCAAGGCAAAAAGAATGGAAAATGAAATTAAATTTTCACCAACTGATTTTATTGCTGTAGCGAATCAAACTTTGGAGTACGCCTATGGCAGTATATTGATTGAAGGGGAGGTTGCGAGTTTTAAGGTTAATCAGGGAAAATGGGTATTTTTTGATATAAAAGATGCGGAATCAAGTATCCCTTGCTTTATGACATTATTCCAACTACGGATGCCACTAGAAGATGGCATGAAAGTGGTAGTGCGGGGCGTGCCGAAGATTACAAAATGGGGGAAGTTTTCTTTTACGGTGCAGGCAGTAAGGCCGGTGGGGGAAGGTAGCTTGAAAAAAGCCTACGAGATATTAAAAAAGAAATTGGCAGATGAAGGACTTTTTGCGACAGAGCGTAAACGCCAAATACCGAAAGATCTTACGAAAATTGGCGTAATTTCTAGTACGGCGGCGGCTGGGTATGCAGATTTTATTAAAATAATTAATGCAAGGTGGGGTGGACTGAAGATACAAGTGGCGCATACGCAAGTGCAAGGATTAGATGCTCCAGATCAAATAATTCGTGCATTAAAATATTTTAATGAACGAAACAATGTACAAATGATTGCGATTTTGCGCGGTGGTGGATCGGCAGACGATTTGGCGGCATTTAATGATGAAGAGCTAGTGCGGGCGGTGGCGGCGTCCAAGATACCAGTGATTACTGGCATTGGACATGAGGTAGATGAATCGTTGTGTGATTTGGCGGCAGACGTTAGGGCTTCGACGCCTTCCAATGCGGCAGAAATGTTGACTCCGGATCGCGAAAATATGAAATGGGCGATAACGATGATAATCAACGAGCTGTTTAGAGTGATAATTAATCGGGCGGAAGATTTTAAAAAAGATAGTGTGGAGGTTGTGGCGCAAATTAGAAATGTGATAAATATGAAAATAGTGGATTTTAGAAAGATATTATCTAACCAGATAAAAATGTTGGTAGCATTGAATCCTGAAAAAGTACTAAAGCAAGGTTATGCAATTTTGAATGGTAAAATTTCTCCTGGTAATGTTGTAAAAATTACAACATATGATAAAGAAATTAAAGCAGAAGTAAAGGAAGTATATGAGCGAAACTAAAAGTTTGAATCAGAAATTTGAAGAATTGGAAAAGGCTAAAGAGTGGTTTTATTCGGATGATTTTTCTCTGGATAAGGCGGCGGAAAAATATAAAATGGCAATTAATTTAGCGAAAGAGCTGCAAGAAGATCTGAGTAATCTGCAAAACGAAATTGAAATATTGGATGAAGATTTTACAAAATAATGATATAATAAGCTCATGGATAATGGACAGATGCCGCCGGTACAAAATACTATTCCTGTGCAACCAGCAGGTAATGGGATGCCGATGGTGCAGCAAGTGCAGTTGATGCCGGAAAAGAAAAAAGATATTTCTGGGTTAGTTAAAACTATCGTAATTATTATCGTTTCATTGATTGCTGTGACGTTTATTGGGTTGTTTATTTGGATGTATGTGCAATATGACGAGGCGCAAAGCGACTTAGACGGAAAGTTGGCAATAGCTACAGCTGAAGCGAAGGACGAACAGGCTACAAAAGATGAAGAAGAGTTTCGCGAACGTGAAAAATATCCGTACAAGACTTTTTCTGGGCCGGCAGATTATGGACAACTTACTTTTGAATATCCTAAGACTTGGAGTGTATATGTAGCAGCCGATGCATCAAGCGGTGGTGATTTTAATGCTTACTTTAATCCGATTCAGGTAGACGCTGTAGGTAAGGACACGATAAATGCTTTGCGTGTAACGATTCGTAATGAGAGTTTTGATAATGTGGCGGAAGAATATCAAAAAGCGATGGATAAAAAGAACTCTAATTTGACCGTAGAGTCCGTGACGGTAGGAAATGTGGAAAAAGGCACTACGGTGACGGCGAATCGTTATACCGGCACAATTCCTGGTACGGATTTAAGTGGGTATGTCGTGGTATTTAAGATTCGTGATAAAACCGCAATCTTGCAAACAGATAGCGTACTGTTCAAAGAAGATTTTGATAAGCTGCTGGAAACTATCATCTTTAACGCCTAAGAGGTGTGCTATAATAGGGGGTATGGAGAAGGAGGTCGATGGAATTTTGGTGGCGGCGCATGAGCTGAAGGCACCGCTTGCAGTGCTGAGGCAGTTAGCTTTGTCTTTTGATAATATAAGTGGCCAAAATGAACAAATTAGGTCTAGGATGGTGAGTGTGTCGGAGCGGGCGATTAAACAAGTTAATGATCTTGTGAAGATTCGGCGATTAGAAGATGGATTGTTTGCGATGGAGCCGGTGGCGGTGCGTGAAGTATGTGATGCCGTAACTCGTGAATTGGAATATCTTTTTCACTACAATAAAAGAGATTTGTATATTCGGTATAGTAATCGTTCTAGATTGGTGACTGCTAATAGAGATTTGCTTTATAGCGTGGTGTATAATTTTTTGTTAAACGCTATGCATTATTCTGGCGATGAGACTAGGGCGGAATTGATGGTGAAAGATTTTAAAGATAAAGTAAAAATTGTAGTGCGGGATTATGGGCCGGCTTTGCCGATGGATGTTTGGCGCGAAATTAAGCGTGGTTGGGTTGAAAAACCAACTTCTATTGCTATGCGGCCGGGGTCTTCTGGGCTGGGGCTTTACATTGCGTCGAGGTTTTCTCGTTACATGAATGCCAATGTGGGGGCAGTGCGGCATCGTGACGGTACGAGTTTTTATGTAGATTTACCAATTTCTAAACAAGCGAGTTTGTTTTAATGATTTTTGTAGTTGACGATGACGAAGTGATGGCTGAGTGTGTAGCTTTGGCGACAAAAAAAGAAACAAAAATATTTTCTGATGCTTATGCTGCGATGGCAGAAATCGCTGATGGCAATTTGCCAGAGATGATTTTTTTAGATATATTGCTTACGGGGCCAGATGGTTTTACTTTTCTAAATGAACTAGTTTCTTATATCGATACGGCAAAAATTCCTGTGGTAATAATATCTTCATTGGATTTAGGCGGACGAGATTTTTCTATATATGGAGTGGTGGGAGTACTTAGTAAAGACACGATGAAGCCAAAGGACGTTAGGCGTTATGTTGAACAATATACAAAATAAAGACGTAAAAACTATGGGATACGTGCTAAGGCGCACAAATTATGCGGAAGCAGATAGGATTCTGAATTTAATTACTCCATATGGTAAAATTTCCGCAATTGCAAAAGGTGTAAGGAAAGAAAAATCTAAGCTGGCGGGCGGGATAGAAATGTTTACACTATCTAATTATAATATTCATCTAGGGCGTGGGGAGTTTGGTGTGATTACAAGCGTAAAAATGCAAAAATATCATGGTAATATAATAAAAAATTTTACAAAAATGGAACTTGCTGCGATGATGTTAAAGAAAATAAGTCGAACGGCGGAAAATTCAGATAGTTCAGAATACTTTGAGATTATTGATCAGAGTCTTGCGTCGCTTGATATGGGTGATGATGACGAGCTGACAGAAAGTTGGTTTTTGATGAGACTAGGGAAGGCTGCCGGCGAAGAGATAAATCTTTATCGCGATGCGGATGGCGAGAAATTAAATCCAGAATTGAGATATTTTTGGAATATCGGCGAAAATTCTTTTGTGCTACACGATAATGGGGATTTTGGCGTGAATGAGATAAAAATGCTTAGATTACTTTTGACTACAGATTTAAATGTGGCAAAACGAGTAAAAACTACTCCGGAAATGTTGCAAAAGATAGTAAGTTTTACAAAGATGGCGAGTAGGGTTTAACAGCTATATGATATAATATAGATAATAAACAAAGGAGACAAAATGGCAGATTTTAACAAAGTCTTAACGCCTGGCGATTACGAAAAAGGCGAATTAAATGTGGTGATTGAAATCCCAACGGGTTCTAACCACAAGATTGAGTGGGATCGTGAGCATGCTTGCTTTATGTTGGATCGCGTGGAGCCTATGGCTTTTGCAAAGCCTTGCAACTATGGTTTTATTCCACAAACTATTGATGAAGATGGCGATGAGCTGGATGTATTAATGATTACCGATCAGCCACTTACTACGGGCATCTGGATGAAGGCTAAGATTCTTGGTGTAATGAAATTCGTGGATGACGGCGAAGTAGATGACAAGATTATTTGTGTGCCGGCAGATGATCGCAACAATGGCGACAAATATCAAAAATTGGAAGACTTACCAAAGCAGTTAATTAATCAAATCGAGTTCCATTTTAATCACTATAAAGATTTGAAGAAGCCTGGTACTACTAAAGTGAAGGCTTTCGAAGGCGTAAAAGAAGCTAAAGCGGTAATCAAGGCTTCAATTGAACGTTTTCTAGAAGCGCACCCAGATGTAAAATTCAGAAAAGGTGTAGAGGATGCAGTGGAGCAAGTTCGTTCTGCGGTGTCGGAGACGATTGATGCTGCCAAGAAAGCAATGGAAGAACCTACTAAATAGGAAATCTGGCAAGGTATAAAATATCCCCGCTGTTCGGCGGGGATATTTTGTGGAGAGTTAGGCTTTATTTTGTTTCATCGGTAGTGTTGTCGGTTTCTGTAACTTCTGTGGTCTCTTCGTTTGTGTTATCTGAATTATTGGTGCCTGATTTTTTCAGCATTTCCATGAACTCTACTTGCTGTTTTACGTCGGAAGTAGTGATATCTTTGTATTGATCTTCTGTCATTTCTACTACTAGATATTTGCCGTTAGTTTTGAGAGATTTAACACCGGTTTGGTCGGCATTTTTGTATAAATCTAATGCAGCTTTGGCAGTGGCGTCATCGGCAAATTCCATATAGGTGGTTACGCCTGTGATGGCGTCGCCAGAATAATAGTAAACTACATGTGTCTTGATTGGCGAATTTTCTTTATTTTCGGTTTCTAGCATGTCTCTATCTACAGTGAGGACATACTTGCTGCCATCGGATACAAAATAAGAATCATTTAGAGTGCTTCTGGTGGCAAAAATAACCGCAACTATTACTACGGCGATAATGAGTACACCTGTGCAAATACCAATAATTAGATTTTTATTGTTTTTCTTAGCTTTTTCAGCCATAATATCTCCTTATTATGGCCTAATTATAACATAAGGGGTTAGAGCTCGGCAATGTTTACTCTAATTTGCTCAGTGGTGTCGCGATCGCGTACGGTAACGGTGTCGTCTTCTAAGGTGTTAAAATCTATAACTACGCATTTTGGTGTGCCGATTTCGTCTTGTTTGCGATAACGTTTGCCAATGTTGCCGGAATCGTCCCAGGTAACGTTGCTATACTTGGCACGTAATTTATCGTAGACTTCTTTGGCTTTGGTTACGAGCTCTGGTTTGTTTTTGAGCAGTGGGGAAACGCAGAACTTATATGGTGCCAAGTTTTCTGGGAGTTTTAGCACGATGCGTGTTTCGTCTTTGTCGGCAACTTTTTCTTCGGTATAGGCGTTGGATAATATTGCAAGGAACAAACGCTCTACGCCAATGGACGGCTCGATAACGTGCGGAATAAATGTTTCGCCAGTAACTTTATCGCGGTATTCCATAGACTTGCCGGATTCGCGCTGAATGTTAGCTAGGTCGAAATCTGTACGGTAGGCTAAGCCCATGAGTTCTTCTTCGCCGTTTGGATAATCAAACATGAAGTCTATAGTGCGTTTACTATAGTGGGCGCGGTCGGCGGCGGGGACTTCATATTCGTGGAGTTTGTCCTGTGGTAAACCTACGATATTTTCTAAGAAATTGTGTTGTGCAGAGCGCATCTTCTCAAAGTTTTCTTCCCAGGTATCTGGATGAACGAAGTATTCAATCTCCATTTGCGTACATTCACGGTCGCGCAAGATAAAATCACGTGGGGAGATTTCGTTGCGGAAAGCTTTACCTTGCTGGGCAATGCCAAAAGGTAAACTAGGGTAAATAGTATCTACTACGTTTTTATAATTAGTAAAAATACCTTGGGCGGTTTCGGGGCGAAGATAGGCGGTGGATTTGGCGGCTAGTTCGGCGTTTTCGGTATTATCTTCTGGTAAAACGGCACCCACATGGGTGGCAAACATCATGTTGAATTTGCGAATTGGGCCCCAATTTTCTTTGCCACAAACTGGGCATTTGGTATGGGTAGCCAAGAATTCTTCTGTGGTGACGGATTCGCTAATACTATCGGCGATTTTGTCGGCGCGGAAGCGAGATTTGCATTCTTTGCACTCTACGAGTGGGTCGGCAAAGGTAGCGGTGTGACCAGAGGCTACCCATGTTCTAGGATTCATCAAGATGGCGGCATCTACGCCATATATATCATCGCGTTGTTCTACGAAGTAATTCCACCAGGCATCCATGATTTTTTTCTTGAGCATGACGCCGAGCGGGCCATAGTCCCAGGTGCCGGCCATACCGCCGTAAACATCAGAACCAGGAAAAATGAATCCACGGCGTTTACATAAACTTACAATGTTTTCTAGATTGTTCATAGAGTAATTATATCATTTTTATGACGCCTTGTTTTGAGTATTTATACTATCTAGCGATACAACGTGTGGAAAATCCATAATATCTATCATAGTAAAAAAATGATGCATTATATGATGAACGATAAAAATATAAATGATATGAATTAGTTCCATTTTTGGCTGTGCTAGACCAATAGAATCCATATGAAGAACGAAAACTGGATGAAGTATTTTTTACATAGCCTGATCGTGTGAACCATAGAGGTTGATTGCGTAATTTTAGAGAAGTGTTGATTGCTATTTCGTAAAGGTTGGCTAGGTATTGAAAATGTGCAGAATTATTGTTTGGCAATCTCCATCCTTTAGCGCACACGGAGTCTGGCGCACTCCCACTCGTTATTCCACTCGTATCATTACTCCCTACAACAACACTCCAATTATAATAATTTCCAGTATGATAATGCGCGCAGTCATTATGGCCCGCTGTTATACATTCTTGTAATGAATTATACTTAATATCGTCTGCATCTGAATTAGAAGTATAATAATATATGTCTCCAGGATTAGCAGAATATGGTTCTGTATTGCTATTAATCCATCCCGGTACTTGGTTGGTATTAGCTCCATCAAAGTCAATAGTAGAGTGGGTAGGTCTCCAAGTAGCATTCTCATCTACAGTGCTACCATCTTCCGTACTCCACCCTAAATCCGTATCCCAGTGAGTATAGGTTCTGTTACTGTCTAGGTCTAAGTCTAAATTCTGCGTCATCCAACAATTACCATCTTTGAGTTTAGCTACCCAGTATACTTTATTGTCTCTTATATCTATTAATTGTAGTTCTGATTCTTCTATATCTACATTATTACATATATCATGTGTCATATCCTGCATTTTATAATAACCATTTAATTGTTCTGCTCCTGATGCTATAAAGGAATCTAATAAACTCATAGGTGCTACCTTAGTTACTGCAATAAAGTTAATGGTATTAGTATAAGTTCCACTAGCCTGAGTACTACTAGCTTTAGCCCCTATTTTAAAGTCTATATTACTAGTACTATCTGCAGTATTACTATTGTCTATTAGTGTAGTACTAGTAGAACTAGATAATCCATTATAATTACTCCAACTACTACCATTATCTAGTGAAGTACTATAGCCCCAAGTATTGTCTGTAGTTAAAATAGCTAAATCTGCATCTGTGGCTACACTACTAAATATATTAGTGTTATTGCTATGAGTTAGATTGCTATTATTATGAATATCATCACCTACATTAGCAGATAACATATATCCATATGAAGCATTAGTAGCAACACTTACATTAATACTATTACTATCTTCCATACTACCAGGAACTAGATTAGAAATAACTAAGTCATTAGAGCTAAGACTAATAGATAATGTAGGATTAAAGGTAAACCCTATGCCTACATTACTAGAATAGTCTAAGGCAGAAGTATTGTTAATATATACTAAACTTAATATACTAATTGTTGCTATATATGATATGTATATTTTCCGCATCCTGTTTTACCTTTTACCTCACTTAGAGTTTTTCACTTAGGATGCGGTGCCATCTTTGTAATATATGAAAAGGCGTATACAAAAATGGCACCGCAAGGTGCTACACTTCGTTGCAAATATGCTAAGCATATGTCGAACAACTCGGTCCTTACGGTGCCGTTAAAACTGTTCGACATATTATTAAATTGTAGAATATTAAAAACGCTTAGCGTTTGTAACGAAATGTAGCAATTTAATTATAGCATGTGGTTTTTGGTCTGTGTGAAAAATGTATAAAAATATCAGAAAATGATTTTGGCAAAATGAAAAATTATGGTATAGTATAAATATGACAGAAGGTAAAAGTAAGAATAATTGTACGAAAAGAACGCTGTATTATTTTTTGAGCGCAACAAAAAAATATAAAGGATTGGCGGCTGGTGGATTAATTACTACTCCGATTGTAATATTTTTGAGAAATATATTGACACCACTTTTGCTTGCGGATATGATTCAAACCATATCAGAGGGGTTGCGTGGCGAAGATTTAATGCTGGCACTTTTGCCAAAGGCGATTTTGTTGATTGTGGCAACGATGTTGAGAAGTTTCGTGTTTGGTCCGCTGAGAATGTGGTGTGTTTGGAAAATGGAGATCAAGGTTATGTATGATTTGAGTTGTAGGGCTTTTGATACAATCAGCGCACAATCCATGCAATTTCATTCGGATAGATTTTCTGGTTCGCTTGTGTCGCAGACGAACAAATTTGTGGGCGCATATGAGCGGCTGATGGACGAGTTTTTCTGGAATATTTTTCCGGTACTATTGGACTTACTAATGATAATAATTGTATTGATTCCTAGAGCGCCATTATTTGTGGTGGGGATTATAGTATTTGTAATGATTTTTATTGCGATTTCGGCGGTATGGTTTAAGAAATTGGCGCCGATACATGAACGCGAGGCAAAAGCCTCCAATAAGTGTACTGGACAGTTAGCTGATTCAGTATCTAATATCGTGGCAGTTAAATCTTATGCTAGAGAAAAGTATGAAAGTACTAGATATGCAAGATATCAAAATGAGTGGTATAAGACTATTTTTGAAAGTTTAAAGCAAAATACTAAGCGTAACTATTTCTTTGACGGTGTGGGTGTGGGGCTGACTATATTGATTGTGATTTTTATGATTGGTGCGCAAGATTGGTTTGGCGTGTCGGTAGCAACGTTAGTGCTACTTGTAAACTATAGCCAGAATATATTATCTGATCTTTGGAGCATACATTCTATATTTAAATCTTTGAACCGGGTGTTTGGGGATGCACGTGAATTGACTGAGATTTTGGATATGAAAGATGATGTGGTTGACGAACCGGGCGCTAAGAAATTAGTGATAAATAAGGCAAAAATTAATTTTAGCGACATTACTTTTAAGCATAAGGATGCAAAAGAACCTATTTTCAAGAATTATTCGCTAGCTATAGCACCAGGTGAGAGGGTTGGTTTGGTGGGTGTTTCTGGTTCTGGGAAGACAACTCTAACTAAGTTGTTGCTTAGGTTTGCAGATGTTGATGCGGGCAAGATAATGATTGACGATCAAAATGTTCGTAATGTAACGCAGCAGAGTTTGCGCGAAGCGATAGCTTATGTGCCGCAGGAATCTTCGTTGTTCCATAGGACAGTATTTGATAATATTGCCTATGGTAGGCCAGGCGCAAGTAAGGAAGAAGTCTTGAAGGCGGCAAAGCTGGCTAATGCGGATGAGTTCATCAAGAAGTTGCCAGACGGCTACGAAACAATGGTGGGGGAGCGGGGGGTGAAGCTATCTGGTGGGCAGAGGCAGAGAATTGCGATAGCACGGGCAATATTGAAAGATGCGCCGATATTGGTGCTAGACGAAGCGACTTCGGCGCTGGATTCGGAAAGTGAGGCTTTGATACAAGAAGCGCTAAACAACTTGATGAAAGGGCGAACTTCTATAGTGGTGGCGCACAGATTATCTACGATTGCAGGGCTAGATAAAATCGTAGTATTGAATGATGGAAAAATTGTGGAGCAGGGTACGCATGCGGAGCTACTGGCGCGGGGTGGTGAGTACCAAAAATTGTGGTCGCGGCAGAGTGGTGCGTTTTTGGATGGAGATTAATCTTGCTTGATTCTTTTGGCTTCAAAAAATACAGTAGGTACAGCTGGTGGTGGGGTGAAATCGGTAGGTTTTAAGGGCAAACGGATTTTGGTTTGGTAATTTTGGATGAGCTGTAAGCCAAGCTGGGAGGTGTAGTGGCGGTCTGTATTTAAGAGTTTTAAGGCAAATTGTTTTTGGAGTATAAGATAAAATGATTCTGGTGGATTGTCTGCTTCAATTAATTTATGTATAATCTTGGAGCTAAGGTGGAAAGGGGGATTGCTGAAAACTTTGTAAGCGCTAGTAGGCAAGGTATAGTCTAGAAAATCTTGTTCGATGATTTCGACATTTTCTATGCCGCGCTTTTTGAGATTGGCACGAAGTTTTTCGGCGGTGGTATGATCTGGCTCGATGGCAATAACGTGACGTACGCGGTGAGCGAGAGCACTAGTGATAACACCGGAGCCAGCGCCGATCTCTATTACGGCGTCGCGTTTTTTAAGATTGGAATGGCCAATTAAAATTAACGCTAGACGGGGAGATTTGAGAAAATGTTGAGAAAGTAAATGATTACGCATCTAAATTGAGATCGGTAGTTTCGCCGGTGGTGAAATTTTTGACTTTGAAACTACCTGAAGCGGCTTCGGATTCGCCAATAACGATGCCGTTTTTGGCAAGCTTGGCGGCGTAGGTGAGCTTGTCGCCGAGCTTTTTATCGGTGAGAACTACAGTGACGGAACTACCTCTAACACGAAGTTTGTCGGCCACTTGGAAAGAAAAATCTAATTCGTTTTCTGAAATGGGGATGATGGCGTAATCTATAGGATTAGCGGACCGTTCTGGTAGGAGTTGTTCTTCGTTTAAAACGTAGAATAAGCGAGTAAGTCCGATGGAACCGCCAACGCCGGGGAATTTTTGGTCGGTGAAATAGCCAGTGAGGTTTTCGTAACGGCCACCACCACAGACGGAGCCAATGGATTTGTGTTCTGGCAAGATAAATTCAAAAACGGTACCAGTGTAGTAATCTAGTCCACGGACGATTTTCATATCGGCAATGATTTGATCTTTGAGCCCCATAGTTTCTAGAAGATAAAGAACTTGATCTAATTCGGAGGCGCCTTCGATAAAGGTAGGATTATCAATACCGAGATTGCCAAGATTTTTGACAACGAAAGAACGTTCGCCGTGGAGATTGATGAAAGCGAGAATTTTTTTGATGTTTTCCTCGGAAAGACCAATTTCGGTGAGATTTTCGGTAGTTTTTTCGACCGGAACCTTTTCGGAGTGATCGATGATGCTGTAAATATCGACAGAATATGTGGTGAGATCTAGGGCTTCTAATAAACCAGTGAGAATCTTGCGGTTATTGATGCGGGCAAGAATTGGAGTTTTGAGGCCAAAACTTTTGAAAGTTTGGATTAAAGTGGAGATAACATCAGCATCGTAGGAAATGGAGATATTACTGCGACCAATAACATCTATATCGCATTGGTAAAACTCGCGGAAGCGACCTTTTTGGGCGCGTTCGCCGCGAAAATTAGGGCCGATTTGTGAAACTTTGAAAGGGAAAGCTAGATTATTCTCGTGCTCTACGACATAGCGGGAGAGGGGTACGGTGTGATCGAAACGAAGAGCTTGGTCGGAATCTTCGGCGGCTTCGGTGGTCTTGATGACTTTGTAAATTTGTTTTTCGGTGTCGCCGCCGGCTTTGGCGAGAAGTATTTCGGTACGTTCGATGGATGGAGTTTCGATATCTAGATAGCCATGATTATGATATACTTCGGCAATTTTATTTTTAAGGTTGTTAAAAATGGCCTGCTTTTCGGGCAAAAGCTCTTGCATGCCAGAAATTGGGGAAGTATTTAATTTTTTCATAGTACTTTAATTATATCATATAGGAATAAAAAATAGGCTGTAGAGCCTTATATTTTCATTATATCATACTTTATATATTTTGTCAATGGTGGGCGATACAGGAGTCGAACCTGTGACCTCGTCTACGTCAAAGACGCGCTCTAGCCAACTGAGCTAACCGCCCATAAAAAATGGTGAGTCGGGAGGGGCTCGAACCCTCGACACCGGGCTTAAAAGGCCCGTGCTCTAACCAGCTGAGCTACCGACCCACTTTTTAAAGTGGTGGTTCCGACTGGACTTGAACCAGTGACACAAGGCTCTTCAGGCCTCTGCTCTACCAACTGAGCTACAGAACCGTATGTATATTATATCACATATTTGAGTTTTTGGTAAAGAAAAATCTCCCCTGTTGGGGAGATTTTGTGATGTTGGTATGGTTTATTTCTTTTTGGTATTTTCGGCGATGTCTCTGGTGTTTCGCCAAATCATGATGAACATCATGGTTGCCTCGTAAACGATGCGGATGATGATCGGACCAAGTATTAGGCACATCAAGAACATTAAGAAGCCATAGCCACCGAGTGCTAGGAAAGTGAAGGAATAAAGCACCGTGAAGATGGTAGCAACATAGTAAACAACTTTGAGGATTGGTTCAATCCACATAATTTTGAAAGATAGAAAATCTTTGAGCCATTTAGCAAATTTGCCTTTTGGTTCTGTTTTTGCTTTGACGAAGAGGAAATAAACCAAGATACCGCCGACAATGGCGAGTATTAAGGCGATGATGCCCCAGATGCTGGCGCCTGTTGCGGCTGAAGTGTAAGAGCTGTTATTGCTTACGCTATTGAATAGTTGATATGCCTCGTAATCGGACATTTTTTTATAACTCCTTTAGTGTTAATGTTAGCTTAATTTTACCATAAAAATTCAGAAATTGCGAAAATATTATATAATATTAGATATGAATAGAGTACCATTAGCGGAGCGGATGCGCCCCAAGAAACTATCTGATGTTTTGGGGCAAGAAGAGATTGTGGGCAATGGTAAAATTTTGACGGAAATCGTGAAAAAAGGTGAGCCGGTGAATCTGATTTTTTGGGGGCCACCAGGTACTGGTAAAACTACCTTGGCACGAATACTCGCCAGTGAATTCAAGGCGGATTTCGTGGAGATCTCGGCGGTGACGGCTGGTAAAAAAGACGTGGAAGACGTGGTGGCACGCGCGAGGGTGAATTGGAACTTGGGTACACGAACGATTTTGTTTGTGGATGAAATTCATAGATTTAATAAGGCGCAACAAGATGCGTTTTTGCCACATGTGGAATCTGGATTAATTACATTAATTGGAGCCACTACGGAAAACCCATCTTTTGAAGTGATATCGCCGCTACTTAGTAGATCGCGCGTGGTGGTAGTGGCACCGCTAAGTAAAGAAGCAATTTTGGAAGTACTGAAACGAGCGATAAAGGCAGAAAAAGCTACAAAACGGGTGACGAAAAAGGCAATAGATTTATTGGCGGAGCTATCTGGTGGTGATGCTAGGTCGGCACTAGGGGATTTGGAATTGGCGCTGTCTTTAGCGGAAAAAGTAGATGATAAGATAGTGCTAGAAGCGGCTGGGCGTAAGATGCCTGGGCATGATAAAAAGGGTGATAAACATTATGATACGATTTCGGCGTTTATTAAGTCGATGCGGGGTAGCGATGTGGACGCAGCATTGTATTATTTGGCACGGATGGTGCAGGCGGGGGAAGATCCGAAATTTATTGCACGGCGAATGGTGATATTTGCTTCGGAAGATATAGGATTGGCAGGGAATGGGGCATTGAGTCTAGCTACGGCCTGTTTTCAGGCTGTGGAAAGGGTGGGGATGCCGGAATCTGGGCTAATGTTGGCGCATACGGCGGTGGCGCTAGCAAAATCTAAGAAATCACGAGCTGCAACGGATGCGTGGTATAAAGCCCTAGATTTGGCGCGCAAATCGCCAAATGAGCCAGTACCGATTTGGTTAAGAAATGCGCCGACCAAACTAATGAAGGATTTAGGATACGGGAAAGGGCAAAAATGGGAGGCTGGATTTCATCTGGATAAGAACTATCTGCCGGATAGTATCAAAAACGAAAAAATATGGGATTATTAACAAATAGTTACTTTTATTAGCTTGGACTTGTTTGGCTTGTAATTTTTACAACATAGGTCAAGAAAAAATGTCTTTAGTCGCTCACTTTGGTTCGCTAGGGACATTTTTTCGTTGCTAGGTTGTAAAAATTATACCAAACAAATCTGGTCTAAATCTCATTATGCTAATAAAAGTAACTATTTGTTGACTATCTATTTTTTACTTTCTAATCCGGCTTGGAAATACATTAGCACATATTGATAATCCCAGGAGAGGTCGAAGCCAGAGCTGGTATAATCGTTGAATTTGAAATATGGCATACCACGAGCAAGTTTGGAAGTTTTGGTAGCATTAGTTTTGATTTCGTCTAGAGTGTCTTCGTTTTTGACGCAATTTTCGAAATCTTCGCTGAGGCCTACTTGTTTGCCGATATCAATCCAATATTCTTTGCCGATGCCAGATAATTTAGAAAAAGCAGATTTGCCGGAGACTTTGAAATAATCGTTCCAGATACTGGAGACTGCCAAGTTATAATAGTCCCAGAACTTATTTTCCTTTTTAGCGCAGTAAGCGCCAAGAGCGGAATAACGTGAGTGAATAGGATTAGATTCACCGTATTCGTAAAGAAAATCGGAAAGCCGAACTTCAAATAATATATCGTTTTCTGCTAGATATTTTTGAAATTCTTCTTCGTGTTCTACGATAGCGTTTTCAAAGGCGATACAATATGGGCAAACTAAATCAGAATAAACGATGAAGTAATTTTTGGCATCCATATTACCGATAGTCATTTGTTCATCCCATACCCTATCGGCATTGGATGGAGTGGTGTTCATGCTGGCTGTGATTGCGGCAATAATTACCACAATAATAGCTAAGATGCCAAATATTCTAAATGCTTTTTTCACTTTGCTCCTTTTTCGCTTTCTTGGCGAGATATTTTTCATTAATTATTGTAACATAGGTTTCTTCACCTAGGCGCTTGAGGGATAAAATAGCGATGATGATGGCGAGCCAAGTGATAATGGTGGAAATTGCACCAGTAATGGCTAGGCCGCCAGTAGAGAAGATTGCCCCAATAAGCGGAGTAAGTAAAGTGGTCCCGCAGGTGGGGCAGCCGGCACCTAGAGCAATTAGACCAGTAATAATGCCGGCTTTCTCTAGATTGGCGGAATTTTGCTCTTTTTTCTTATTCCAGAGCAATATAATCAAGCCAATTAAAATGCCTTGTAGGATAGAAATAGCGAAGATGGGTAGCCAATCTAAGAAGGGTTGATTGACGCCAAAAATTGCAATAAAACAATCAGCGATAATTTTTAGGCTACCAGGAAAACCTAGAGCGGACATGAGTTCGAATTTGGCGAATCCACCAGAAAGTAGGTTCATCAAGAAACCAAAGAACAAAAATGCTGGAATAAAACCATACCAAAAACGTTTTTCTTTGGTGGCGAGCAAAATACCTTTGCCAGCTAAGACGAATTCGTCTAACCATTTCCTCCAGTTCATATAGCTTAAGTATACCATAGGAAAGTATTTATGGCATAAAATTTTTGTGAAAAATGTCAAGTAGATGGTGTTCGGTTTTTGAAAATTGTCTCTGTAAAATAGCTAAAATTGCGAATAAATTAAACCATAAATAGTTTGAAAAAACAAGGTTGACAGGTATTTTGCCTATGCTAAAATAAAATCAGGTTTGGACCAAATCCGACGTTGAAAGTGGCCTGAGCCTAGTAAAACTAAATATTTGGGAGATGTTTAGTAACAGGGTGGAGAGTGTAGAGCTGTTTTGGCTAAAATAGATGTTTTGTCACCACCTAGAAAATTGTTTAAAAACCTGCCCTCGCACAGGTTTTTATTAATAGGGGTGGACTTTTTGGCATAAGTGTGATATAATTGGGGTATGAGGCTTTCGCGTAAAATCGAGCAAGCTTTTGGTTTTGTGATAGCTATTTCTTTAGTGATTATTTTTGCAGTGGTTGCGGGGGTGACGGTAAGAAATGCTTCTGCTGAAGGTGACGAATCTACAAATACATATATAACTGAGGGCGCTAAATTCGTTACTTTTTATGATGAAGAAAATAAATTGACGGTAAAAACTGAGGCTAAAACCGTAAAAGAGGCTATAGAGCGGGCAAATATCATAATAAATACTGGTGATATAGTAGAACCGAGCTTAGATACTGAGATAAACGCGGACAATTTCTTTATTAATATATATAGGGCGCGGCCAGTGATAGTAAAGGATGGTAAGACTACTAAATACCTAATGACGGCGAGTTACGATACTAAAACAATTGCTGGTCAGGCTGGAATTACAGTGTATGACGGCGATGAGATAGATTTTGTGCCAAATAAAGATTTTTTGGAAACAGGTGTAGCAAGTGTATATGAGATTACGCGCAATGGTGGCAGGACGTTGACAATAGATGAAGAGATCCCTTTTGGAGAACGTGAAGAAAAAGATGCTAGCATGGAAAAGGGCAAGAGCGAGGTGCGGCAGCTGGGTGAAGTTGGGCAAAAAAGAGCTACATATAATATATTATATGTAGATAATGTGGAGGTATCTAGGGAGCTTGTTTCTGAGGAAATCATTAAGGCGCCAGTGGATAGAATTGTGGCGGTGGGGGCAAAGAAGTCTATTCCGCCAGAGTGGGAGACTTGTGCAAGTTGGGCACGGCAAGCAGGTGTGAGTGAAGCGGATTTATCTGCAGCGCTGGATTTGATTTATCATGAAAGTGGTTGTAGGGTAGATGCGGCGAATCCGTCTGGTGCGTATGGTATCCCACAGGCTTTACCGGGTAGCAAAATGGCTGCAGCAGGGGCAGATTGGGAAACGAATCCAGTAACACAGATTAGATGGATGTCTGGGTATGTGAGTCGTTATGGTGGTTGGCAAGAGGCGATTAATTTCTGGTATGCGCACGGCTGGTATTAGATTATGGGGATGAAGAATAAAAAATCTTTAGGACAGCATTGGTTGAAAAATCGGGCGATTCTGGATGAAATTGCTGATTTAGCGGCAGGAAATGTAGCTGAAGGAAGCGCGTCCGTTTCTTCCGAAAAATCTGCGTTAGTAGTGGAGATTGGGCCGGGGCTTGGAACTTTGACGAGTAGTCTACTGAAACGCTTTAATAGGGTGATAGCGGTAGAATATGATAAAAATTTGGCGGAAAATTTGCCGAAGTCTTTTCCGGGTAAAAATTTAGAAGTAATAAATGCGGATATTTTGGATTGTGATTTTGACGATTTGCCGCAGCCATATAGTGTGGCTGGAAATATACCGTATTATATTACTAGCCCGATTATAGAGAAATTATTGAAGATGAAAAACCGGCCAAAACGAATAGTGTTGCTAATCCAGAAGGAGGTGGCGGAGAGGATTGTAAGCAATAAGGAGACGATGTTAAGTCTTTTTGTGAAAAATTATGCCGACGTAGAGCTAGGGCCGGTAGTGGGGCGAGCAGAATTTACGCCGCCACCAAAGGTGGATAGCCAGGTAATAGTTTTGCGGCCGCATGTACCGGTAGTGAAAGAAGAAGTGTTTAGACTAGTACGGCAAGGTTTTGGTGCACCGCGGAAGAAATTAATACATAATTTGGCGGGACTAAAATCTAAAGAAGAACTGACGACTATATTTACGAAACTAGGGATAGATATTGATGCGCGGCCGGGGGATTTGCATTTATCTGATTGGCAGAAAATGTATAACGAAATTTTTAGCTAAATTGCAAAAATAAACATAAAAGTCTTGCTACAAAACGAAAAAGTGTGGTAGAATAAAATAAATAACCATGAAAGTAAACGGGGATTAGCAAAGATGAGAGGTATGAGTAAGGGGATTATTGCGACTGGGCTTGTTGGCGTGACTAGTCTTGTCGGTGCGTGTTTAGCCAATTCTTGTGTGTATGCGTTGAATAATTCTGCTTTGGATAATGTTAGTGTTCGTATCCCTGTTTCTTGTACCATGATTGGAACTTTGACGTCTGCACATACGACTTCTATAGTAAGCGGACAGAGGATAGAAAATATTGGCGCAACGAAGATTAATACGTCATGTAATGATAAAAATGGCTATGTGGTTTATGCGATTGGCTCTACTGGTGGTACTGAAGGATCTAATGTCCTGGCTTCTACGTTGGGTTCTGCGTCTGATATTCAGACTGGAGATGCAGCGGCCGGCGGCAGTACGTCTAGTTGGGCGATGAAGCTGACTGCTAGCGGGACTGGTGATTATACTCCTAGCATCGTATCTGAATATACGGATTATACTAGTGTCCCGAACCAGTGGACTAAGGTAGCATCTTTGGGTGCCGGAACGGCTACTGGTGTGGACTCGGCTTTCAATACTACTTATGCGGTATATACAATAAGCACTCAGCCTGCCGCTACATATAGTGGACAGGTGAAATATGTGATGCTTCACCCATCTACCGCAGCCCAACCTACTGCGACTTTAGAGAATGCCTTTGCTTTGGCAGGAAAACAGAAAATAACAGTAACCGATCCGGTGACTGGGGATAGCGGACAGTTTTACAAGATGCAGGATATGGAGAATAGTATTTGTTCCTCTGCAACTTCGGTTGATGAAAATAACTCTATTCGTTTGGTGGACACTAGGGACAATAAACTGTACTGGGTGACTAAACTGAAGGATGGACATTGTTGGATGACGCAGAATCTAGACCTAGATTTATCTCCAGATACCGCTTTAACTTCTAATGATACCGATCTTAACGATAACTCTATGGCTGGAGCATACGGCAAAGATTATTCTTATGATGCTACAAAAAATGTGATTTCTTGGACACCACAGAATACTACCAAGCATTCCGCTACCGGGGCTGGTACTAATTGGGCTAACTCTTATAATGTAGCCTACTCCCTAGATCCAGGTGAATGGTATTGGGATGGCGATGATAGTACGCCAAACTGCAACTATCTCAATGCAAGCGCTGGTTGTGCACATTTCACTCAAGATAGAACTAATGCCAATAGACATCTATCTGTAGGCAATTACTACAACTGGTCTGCAGCAATAGCTAGTGACGATAGTAGTAGCCTAACAAACTCTACTTATGGTAGTACTAGTGATCCAGATGCTATTAACAGGAACCCACAGAACTCTATCTGTCCTAAAGGCTGGAGACTGCCCACTATCTCATACAAAGGTAACGTAGTAAATTCTACTAGTGAATTTGCCAGAGTCAACGGTCTTTATAACGACGGTATTACTAATAATGATAAAAAACTAATAGGGTCCCCTCTATGGTTTGTGCGGTCCGGCTACGTCTACTACGGTAATCTCAACTATCCAGGCTCTGGAGCGTACTACTGGTCTAGTACGGTCCTCAGCAGCTACTACGCCTACGGCCTATACTTCACGGCTACTGGCGTTAACCCGGCCAACGGCAACCTCAGGTACCGCGGGTGGTCTGTGCGCTGCGTAGCGCGCTGATATTAGCTCCCTCTCTCCTCTCTTCTCCGCAACTCTTTTTGTCGAGACCGATGAATAGGAAAATGGTGTTATAATGGTTATGATATGACCATGAAAGTGGATGAAAAAAATGAAACTAAAAATAGAAGTTTTGAAGAAATTGGTAGAATAGAAAGAAAAGAATACGATAGGCTCAAACGTAGAGCGATAAAGTTTGAATCGAACAATAGAAAGTATATTTTGGTAATACCGTGTGATGGTGAGATGGGGTGGTGTGAGATGAGTGAACATTCGGCACTAATATATAAATATATGGTGTGTTTACCACTAGGAGTGCCGGTGACAATGACTGATGATTTTGATAGTTTTTATATTCAGTATGATATAGGTAGAATACGGACACGAGGATTTGATGTGGTAAGAAGCAGGTTGGAAAAAGTGGGACTGTATAAAAAAGAGCAGATAAAAGATAAGTGTATGATTTTTGAGTTAAAAAAAGCTTTAACTGAAGAAGAATTGGACAGAATTAAAAATGAGGAGAGTATTAGGCAACTTGCAGTAAACAGCATCGTAAAAGTGGACTTTATTGATCCGGCATTGTATCAAAAATTAATAGAAGTATCAACTAGACTACATAGAATATGTTATAGGAGGATGGATAAACTTTCTAGTGCTACCAATGGCGAGCGGATGGTGAATATAATGGATGAGGTGATTCGAACATACTATAAAATGGCAGAGTGTGGGAGGAATAGACCAGAAGATTTATTGCCATATTGGCGCGAAATGCGACAGACGATACATCAGCTATTGATAGAATTGCAGATAGTAGCAGGATTGAAATTATGGACTAGGGAAAATTGTATGAAGGTGGGCGAAAATGTACTGGATATAGAGAAAAGAATAGATAGACAAATAAAACGTGGAACCGATCGATCCAGAAAATAAGGTAGATAAGATTTATCGAGATGGATTACGCCAGTGGCTGCTGGAAGAGCTGACGGCGGCATTTACGGAAGCCAGGAAAGGTAAGATCAAGACATGCGATGAGCATAGCTTTGAGCTTCATTGGCTAAGAAATTTAGTGAATTTACGAGATTCGATATTGGAATATCGTTATGAACCAAGTGCTAGTGTATCGTTTGTAATATTTGATCCGATGGTAAGGGAAATTTTTGCGGCGCCGTTTCGGGATAGGGTAGTGCACCATTTTCTTTACAATATGCAGGCGGGATGGTGGGATAGAAGATTCCTTTATGATTCTTATTCATGTAGGGTTGGAAAAGGGACGCTTTTTGGTATGAGACGTGCACAAAAATTTATGCAAAAAGTCACTAATAATTATACAAAAAAAGCATACATTGTAAAACTAGATATAAGGGGCTATTTTATGAGTTTGCCGCGTGAGAAATTATATGAGCGCGTGAGTTGGGGGCTGAAGCAGCAATTTAAAGACGTAATGAACGATCGGATGGGATACCAGATGTATAAAATTTGTGATTTTTTGTGGCGAAGAGTACTTTTTGATGATCCGGTAAGCAAAGCGTGGAAGCGTGGACCGGTAGTAAATTGGAGTCCTGGAGTATTGCCTCCAAAGAAGAGTCTTTTTGGACAGCCACCAGGGCAAGGTATAGTAATTGGCAACCTTACTTCGCAGTTGGTGTCAAATATTTATTTGGATCAATTAGATAGATTCGTTTTTTATAATTTGGGATATAAGAACTATGGACGATATGTGGATGATTTTTTTATTATGGTGCCAGAAGAAGAATATGAAAAATTAAAAAGTGATATATTAAGAATAGAGTATTTTTTGAATGCAAAGCTCGGGCTAACTTTACATAAACAGAAGCGATATTATCAAGAAGTAAAAAAGGGGATGAGTTTTTTGGGGGCAAGAGTATATCCGCATTGTTTGTACCCGAGCGATAGATTGCAGAAAAAGTTTCGATTAGCTTCGATTGGGCTTATGTATGGATATAAGGATACTGAGAGTATAGTCTCGTATCTGGGAATTATGATGCATTTAGATGCGAATAAATTAAAAAAAGAGGTGTTCGATGCGAATGGTTGGGTTTTTGAAAAATAGTGGGGGAGAAAAGAGTTGCGGAGAAGAGAGGAGAGAGGGAGCTAATATCAGCGCGCTACGCAGCGCACAGACCTCCCGTTGTTCCTGTTGTTGTTGTTGGCCGGGTTAACGTTAGTAGCCGTGAAGTTTAGGTTGTAGGCGTTGTTGCTGCTGTTGACCGTACTAGACCAGTAGTTCGCTTCAGAGCCTGGATTGTTGAGATTACCGTTGTTGACGTTGCCGGACCGCACAAACCATAGAGGGGATTCCAGAGCTGCTTTGGCCACTACTTCCCGTAGAAAATAGTGGTTTTAATGGGACTTCTATCATATAGGAGTGGGCTCATCCAACTCTTTTTGTAAAGTTGCATTTTAGAGAAAGCGCTGGCGGGATTAATGAAAAATACGGTCCGGTAGTATTATGGGATAGCGGTTTCCCGTTGCAATTTCCCCCATTATATTGTAATACAACTTATACTAAATGGTAGACTTTTTACGGCGATGGTGGCGGACGCTAGCTACAATGAAGCCAATAATGCTGAAAATAACAAGTGCTACCAAGAAGAAGAACCAGATAGGACACAAGACAATATTTTTGCTGACTGTAGAAACTTCATTATTGTAGTAAATAGTTTGCTCCACCTTTACTATGCCAAGGGCAGGGAGATTATCTATATTGCGGGTGATATATCGGGTAGTTTCTGGCATGACTATTTCGGAGAAATGATTGTTTTGATCTTCGTCGGTGGGGAAGATTTTTTCGCCAGTAAGAGCATTGGTGACATTTAAAGCAAAAATTGCGTTTTCGTGAACATTGCCATGGTTATCTAGTAGGGCGCTGACGGCTACTGGTGTAACGGTAGAAAATTCTGGGATGTTATTTTGCAGAATGGAGCCTTCATGGGTAACTTCGCCTTCTACGTCGGCATAAATAATGCTACCAAGGGCAAAGACGTTATTAATAGAAACGCCTTCGGACTCTTGCTTGGAAGGATCGGAAGACACCATAATGGCGGCATATTGGCCTCCGGCTGCAGCATCGGCTGGGACGTTGATAGTAAAATTGATTTCTTGAGATTCGTTGGGCTTGATGGAACCAGTAGGATTATCGATAGTGATCCAATCCGCGATTTTGGAGTAGGCGGAAACATTTGAGATGTCGGCTTGGTAATCTTCGCCAATGACGTTATATGGAGAAACAGAGACAGAATAAGCGAAATCGCTCGTGGAATTTACGGGATTAACTACGGTGATGGAGCCAGTGTAAGTTTCGCCAGGGACGAGAGTAAAATTTTGGCTCATTGGTAAGATTGTGAAAGCATTTTCCATTTCTCTATTATAGCAGATTTATTGGAATAGTGATATAATGAGGGCATGTTAGATGTGAAGTTTATTAGAGAAAATTTAGAACTTGTAGAAAAATCGGCTAAGGAAAAGGGCTATAAAGTAAATATACGTGAAATATTGGATATAGATAACAAAAGGAAGACCGAATTAGCAAAAGTAGAGGAGCTTAGACAGAAACGTAATGAGATAGCTGCCAAAATGAAGGGTGGTAAGCCGGAGCCGGAGCTAATTGAGGCGGGGAAGAAAATAAAAATAGAGCTAGCTGAGAAAGAGGCAAAACTTGGCGAGACTGAGGGGGCTTTAAAAGCACTAATTAAGACCGTGCCGAATATTATTTTTGACGATGTGCCATTAGGCGGAGAAGAAGATAGTGTAGAAATTAAGCGCTGGGGCGAAAATCATGAGACGGGTGTAGATCATTTAGATTATGCCGTGAGCCGTGATTGGGTGGATTTTGAGCGTGGCGCAAAGGTGGCGGGGGCGAAGTTTTACTATTTGAAAGGTGAACTAGCCTTGCTGGAGAACGCGCTTTTACAATATGGACTTTCTAAAGTACTAGAACACGGCTTTACCTATATGACGGTACCAGATATGGTGTCATCGCGGGTGCTTGAGGGCTGTGGTTTTAATCCGCGGACCTCGGAACAGTCTGATGAGTATTATATAGAGGGTGAAGATTTGGCAATGATTGCCACGGCGGAAATGCCACTTACTGGCTATCATATGGATGAAATTATTGATGAGGATGAATTACCGCTACTTTATGCGGGGTATTCGGCGTGTTTTAGGAAAGAGGCTGGAACATATGGTAAATATACGCGTGGGCTATTCCGGGTGCATCAATTTAATAAATTGGAGATGTATGTATTTTGTTTGCCAGAACAAAGCAAAGAAATGCATGAAAAGATTTTGGCAATAGAAGAAGATATTTGGCAAGGGCTAGGTATACCATACCATGTAGTGAATATTGCAGCAGGGGATCTCGGTGCGCCAGCGGCTAAAAAATATGATATGGAGTATTGGTCTCCAGTAAATCAGAAATATCAAGAAATCACGAGTTGTTCTAACTGTACTAATTTCCAGGCACAAGCTTGCAATGTGCGAGTACGACGTAAAGACGGCACCGTAGAGTATGTGCACACACTAAACGGTACGGCAATACCTTTGGCGCGTGCACTAGTGGTAATGTTGGAAAATTACGCAACGCCAGATGGTAGGTTAAAAGTGCCAGAAGTGCTGAGGCCATATTTAAACAATAGAGAGGAGATCTAAAATGATTGAAAAAATTGAAATGAGTGGCAATGGCTACAGAATTGAAGAGCCGTTTAAGAAATATGCTGAAAAACGAATTGGCAAGCTGGATAGATATTTGCCACGCGGATTCAAAAAGGACGTAGTAGCTAAGATCGTGGTAGCTGAAATTGGCAAGAGTAAGGGTGAAAAATATGAGATTTCGGTAGCAATGGATATTCCTGGCGGTAAGGTAATTGCAGCAAGAGATGAATGCTCTAATGTTTTTGCTGGGGTGGATTTGGTAGAGGCTAAGTTGCTCGGGCAGATTCGGAGATATAAGCTAGAAATGCAGCCACATCGTCAGAAGAAAAGCTTGCGAAGCCTCTTTATTAAGAGGAAATAATATGATAAAATAGGGGGGAAGTTAATTCTGTTTGGAGGCTTATGACGAAAGAACCTAAAGAGGCTGTGAAGGCTGATGTGAAAAAAGTTGACAAAAAACCGAAATTGCGGAAAGAGAAGAAACCTACTGACAAGTTGGCAGATAAGTCCGCATTGACAAAGTTTTTGCAGGGGATTTTTGGTGATGCGCAAAAGAAAACTTTGAAGCGTATGTGGAAGAAAGCTCAAGAGATTAATAAGCTAGAGCCGAAATATGAGGCTATGAGCGACGAAGAGTTGGCCGAGCAAACAGAAGAATTTAAGCGAAAAATCGACAAAGCTTTGAGGGTGGCACGTGCCGAGCAGGGTATTAACAAAACTGGCAAGAAGCGCCCACCAGTGAGTGACGTAAAAATTTTGAATGAACTATTGCCGGAGGTGTTTGCGGTGGCGCGAGAAGCTGCTAAGCGTGTAGCGAGACTTCGACCTTATGACGTACAGTTGATAGGCGGTATGGTATTGCATGAGGGTGCAGTAGCCGAGATGAAAACCGGTGAAGGCAAGACCTTGGTGGCAATGCTCCCGGCATATCTAAACGGTTTGACTGGTCGTGGTGTGCATGTCGTGACGGTAAACGATTACTTGGCGCAGCGCGATGCTGGGTGGAATGGTCCAATTTATGATTTTCTTGGCATGAGCGTGGGTGTGATTATTAACAACGCTTCCTATGTATATGATAGTGAGTATGAGAACGAAGAGCACGACGATGAAAGGTTTCGTCATTTGAAACCGGCTACTCGTAAGGAAGCCTATGCGGCGGATATTACTTATGGCACCAATAATGAGTTTGGTTTTGATTATCTTCGTGACAATATGACCAGCGAAGTGCAATATTTACGTCAACGGGGTCTAAATTTTGCGATTGTCGACGAGGTGGACTCCATCCTAATTGACGAAGCGCGGACTCCTCTTATAATTTCAGCGCCAGCGGGGGATAATCCAGAGAGTTACTATCAGTTTGCCAAGGTGGCGAGTCGTTTGGTGCCAGAGGACTATATCCTAGATGAAAAACGACGTAGCGTGACCTTGACAGATAAAGGGATTGAGAAAGTCCAAGAGATTTTGGGCGTAGAGAATTTATACTCTACCAAAAATACGCGTTTGGTTTATCATTTGGAACAGGCAATTCGGGCAGAAATTATCTTTAAGCGCGATAAAGATTATGTAGTAACCAATTCTGGCGAAGTAATTATTGTAGATGAACATACTGGCCGGTTAATGCAGGGGCGGCGCTACAATGAGGGCTTGCATCAGGCAATAGAGGCCAAAGAAGGTGTGGTGGTAAAACAGGAATCTATGACACTTGCGACGATTTCTTTCCAGAATTTCTTTAGATTGTATACGAAATTATCTGGTATGACGGGTACGGCGTTTACTGAAGCGGAGGAGTTCCAGCAGATTTATGCACTAGATGTAATTCAGATCCCGCCGAATAAGCCAATTGCGCGCATAGATAAAGACGACTTGATTTATAAAACTAAGGCAGCAAAACTAAAGGCGATTGCGGAGGAGATTAAAAAATATCACGAAAAGGGTCAGCCGGTATTGGTGGGGTCTGGTTCTATCGCGAACAATGAAGAAATTGCACGATATCTGGAACAGTTTGATTTGCCATATGAAATTTTAAACGCGAAAAATAATGAGCGAGAGGCGGCGATTATCGCAAAAGCCGGCGAAAAGGGTGCGATTACATTGGCTACCAATATGGCGGGTCGTGGTACGGATATTAAACTAGGCGAAGGCGTAAAAGAGCTGGGTGGCTTGGTGGTGATAGGCTCGGAACGGCATGACTCTAGGCGGGTAGACAATCAGCTAAGAGGTCGTGGCGGCCGGCAGGGCGATCCTGGTACAACGCAATTCTTTGTGAGTTGTGAAGATGATCTGATGCGGATTTTCCAGGGTGATAGGGTAAAGATGCTGATGACGCGCTTAGGCGTGGATGATGACATGCCTATCCAGACCAAAGCTATTTCGCGGACTCTAGAGGCGGCGCAGAAACGGATAGAAGGTTTTAACTTTGATTCTCGTAAGAATGTGGTACAGTATGATAATGTAATCAACCGCCATCGCAAAGTGGTGTATATGATGCGGCGCAAGATTTTGGAAGGTGATAATATCTTCCCAGAGATCAAGCGGCTGATGCGTGATGAAACTAAAATGTTGACAGAATTTTCTTCACGGGTAAATAAGAAGTTTGATGAAGAATTTAAAGCGGTATTTGACTTTGATGATGATTTAATTCACGGAATTGGGCTAATTCGTAAAGAAAAGGAACGTGAAAAATTAGCACTAGAAGCGGTGGAAGAGGCTTATCATAAGAAAGAGCTGGAATTTGGTGCTGAAACGATGCGCAAAGTGGAACGTGAGGTGTATCTGAAGGTGTTGGACACTTTATGGATGCAGCATCTTGAGAATATGCAGCATTTGCGTGAAGGGATTCACTGGCGTAGTGTGGGGCAGCGCGATCCATTGGTAGAATATCGTTCGGAATCGCAGAAGCTATTTGATGGTTTACAGAGGAATTTGCGCGAAGAAGTACTAAAGATACTACTATCTATTACGCCGGCAGAAGCAGCAGCGGATGATGTGACGGATGGTGAAGAATATGAATCTGAATTAACCAAGATGGCCGAATCGCAGACTGAAAAGGGTGTTAATGAAATTTCGGCGGGCGATAAAAATTTGGATAGTGAGTTTAAGAAAAAGGGCGCTAGTGGCAAAACTTCTGTGAAGGTAGTAAAAAGAGGTAGTAGTAAGAAAAAATCTTCTAAAAAGAAGAAATCAAAAGCTAAGCGGAAATAGACCCGATAATCTAATTATAGCATAACCGGCGTAAAAAGTCAACTTTTCTTCGAAAAGTTGTCCTCTCGGCGTTGATTCAGAGAGAAAATAAGTTTTCTCTCGCTCGTTTCCTAGAGAGGTCAAGATATGATATAATAAGGGTTACATGAAACATTCAGTCGAAGAAATTACACTAAAAAATGGAGCTAAGGGGCTACTTATAGATATCCCTGGGGCTAGTGTAATGTCTACTCGGATACAGTTTCGGGCGGGGATGATGTATGCCAAGAACAAAGAGGTGTATGAAATACCGCACTTAGTAGAGCATTTGGCTTTTGGTGCCAATGCGAAATATAAAGACGAGCAGGCTTTTGAGGCAGAATTTACAAAAAATGGGGCTTATCATAATGCTTGGACCTCGGATATATCGGTATGCTATGAGACGGAGTGTGCGGATTTTGAGTGGGAAAGAATTATGGACTTACAGCGGGTGTCGATTTGTCAGCCAAAGTTTAACGAAGAAGAACTGAAGAGCGAGAAGGCGAACGTAAAAAGCGAACTTACCGGTTATATGAACGATTACTACCGTTTACTTTGGCCAAGAGTGCAGCAGGCGGTGGGTGAAGATATTTTAGATTTGCCAGAGCGGATTAAGACGATTGCCAATATTGAGCTGAAGGATATCCGTGAACATTACAGGCGTACGCACACAGCAAGGAATATGTTGTTTATTATTGCCGGTAAAATGAAGGGGCGGAAGCATAAAATTATGAAAATGCTGAACGCTTGGGAGCTAAAAGAGGGGGAGAAGTTTGAAATACCGGTGGCAGATTTGCATACTGGTGAGGCGGTGTCGATTCGGCGAAAAGACGCTTCAAATATTACTTTTGGGTTTTCTTTGGTGACGCCGCGGCATCTAGAGCCAAATGAAGTGTTTGCGATGAACTGCTTAAATCATATTTTGAATGGGACTACAAATTCAAAGATTTTTGGGGCGGCTAGGAAGCGTGGATTGGTATATGGGATGGGTTCGTCTGTAGCCTCAAATGCGACTAACTCGTATTGGGATTTTGATGGAGAAGTAAATGTCGAAAATGCTGAAGCTTTATTTGAATTAATCCAGACGGAGCTGATGAAGACTTTGAACGGTGAAATACTGGATATGGATTTCTTGGCGGCAAAATCGTATGCGATGGGGCGGTTCCAGATGGGGGCGCAGACGGTAGGGCAAATTGCAGATTATTATGCGGAAAATTATTTCACTAACGAGGCAGTGGTGAAATATGATTCGATGCCGAATTTGATTAAGTCTATTGATAAATTTAAGATGGTGGAGCTAGCGCGAGAGTTTGCTGGGAGCGGTATTAAGGGGTTTGCAGCGGTATCGTCTACTGAGAAAGCGTTTATAAGTAGTTTGGAAAATAGGCTAAACTTTTAATTATTTTCTATATTTTTAGTTTTTATATTTCATCATGTCTCGGGAGCTACGTGATGTGATAATAAATTTTATCACATCATTTCGCCCCTTCGGCGGCAAAATTCACCTAAGAGTAAATTTTGCCTTTATGTCCCTCGATATTGATGAATTATAAAATAATACCCTAGAAATTAGTTGTTAAGCGTGGATATTATTTTTTGGTATTGTTCACCTCTGTCATAAACGTTCTCAAACATATCAAAACTGGCGGCGGCGGGGGACATAATGACGATTGAGTTTTGTAGTTCTTCAGCGGATTTTTGAGCTATGTTTACTGCTTGTTCCAGGGATTTGGCTAAGGTAAAGCGATTGTCTTGATACTGTTTGGCGAGTTCATGGCCAGATTCGCCTATTAGAACGATTTTCTTAATCTGTGGAGCTTGAAGAATTTCGTAAATTTCTGGTAAATCTTTATAGTTGGTTTTGTCGCGACCGCCAATAATTAAGACTAAGTTGTTGCCTGGGAACGAATTAACTGCAACGCGCGTAGAGGATGGGTTGGTAGAGAAGTTGTCGTCGTAGTATTTGACGCCGTTTAATTCGCGAAGGAACTCCAAGCGGTGAGGCAAGCCACGGAAATTACTAAGACCGTTGATAATTTCTGTTTTTTTCTCCCTGATAAATTCATTTGGTGAGATATTTTTATAGCTTGCTACGGCGGCGATGGCAGCCAAAGCATTTTCTTGATTGTGTTTACCAGAAAGATAGATTGCTTTTAGGATATCATCTGAAACTTCGTATGGATAAGGGATTTTGGTGGCCTTGGAGGTATTGGCGATTTTGACAGTCTCAGGATTTTTGGAGTAATAAATTAAGTAATCATTCGCGGTTTGCCAGCGAGTAATGTTGGCTTTGGCGTTTAAATAATCGGCGTAATTTTTGTGGACATTGAGATGGTCTGGTTCGAGGTGGCCGAGTACGGCGATATGAGGAGATTTTTCAAGATCCCAGAGCTGAAAACTAGACATTTCGTAGACTACGACCGAGGTAGGCTTCAGATTATCTAGAACTTCTATGGCTGGAGTGCCGATATTACCGACTAGGCAAGCGTCGCTACTTAATGCGTCTAGAATGGATTTAATGAATGAACAAGTAGTGCCTTTGCCCTTGGTGGCGGTAACGCCAATAATGGGGCAAGGGCAGTGATCGAAGAAATATCGAGTGAGACTAGATTCGTTTGGTAGTCCTAACGGTGGGACGGATGGTGAACGCAGAATTATATCATAGGACGAATAATCTCTCTGTTTTATCTCTTCGGGGGTGAAATTTTCAAAAATATCACATTTGGCATTAAAATGTGTTTTAAAATATTTTTCAGCGGCTTGGCCTTCTTTGCCATAGCCTAGTAGTGCGATTTTCATAGTAGTTATCCTTTTGGGGTTGACTTTTGAATTAGTGTGCGATAGAATAATTGTAGGTTAGGTTATCTTCGTCCGTTACGGATGAAGATAATTTTTACTTTGAAAATTCTAAAATTTAAGAATAATTCAAAAACCATATTCCTCCTTTCTTCGTACCGCCATTAATTGTTAAAGTGTCAACCCCATAGGGTTATTTTAGCATAGAATTAGAGAGAGGAAAGGATTTTGTGGGCTTCTTCTGCGGAGTGGGTTTCCATGAGTTTGGCGCGAAGTTCCTTGGCGCCGGGGAAATTGTTGACGTAGATTTTGAAGAAATGTTTAAGTGGTTCGTATGAAATATGTCGAGGCTCGTAATTCCTACAATATTTCGGAAGCTCCGCAATGTGATAATCGGAGATTTTATCACATTGCTCCGCCCCTTCGGCGGCAAGAATCTGCCTTTGGCAGATTTTGCCTTTATGTTCCTCAATATTTGTGGGAATTGTATATTTTTCATACAAGTCTAAATGCATTTTCAAAAGCTTCATCAATTCCTCTCTGGTGGGTTGATGGTCGGTGAAACAATAGGGGTTGGCGAAAACGCCGCGGCCAATCATAAAGCCGTCTATCTCGGGGTATTTTTGATGTAGCTCTAGAGCGTGGATTTTATCTTTAATGTCGCCATTAATAATGAGTTTAGTTTCTGGGCTGATTTGATTACGTAACTCAATAATTTCTGGGATTAGCTCATAGTGGGCTGGGACTTTGCTCATTTCTTTTTTGGTGCGAAGATGTATGGTGAGAGCAGCAGGATGTTCGGCGAGCAAAATTGGTAGCCAGGTTTTATATTCTTCCGGTGCGCTCCAGCCGAGGCGGGTTTTAACGGAGACGGGTAAGGAGGTAGATTTTTTTGCATTTCTAAAACATTCTACGGCTAAGTCTGGGGTTTTGATCATAGCGGCGCCACCGCCGGCTTTATTGACATGTTTATCGGGGCAGCCAAAATTAAGATCTACGCCGGAAAAACCAAGATTACCAAGCGCCTGGCAAGTTTCCGAAAAATGCTCAGGATTTTTGCCCCAGATTTGGGCAATGATGGGGCTATCTGTGGGGGCGACTTCTAATCTTTCTAGAGCGTTGCGGCGGCCTTTTTCGGAGGCGTAGGAAGAAACATTGGTGAACTCCGTAAAAAACAAATCTGGTCGACCGGCACGCGCGATAACTTGACGAAACATAATGTCTGTAACGCCTTCCATAGGCGCCAAAATCAGAAAAGGTTTAGGTAAATTATTCCAGATATTCACCTAGTTATTATAACATTTTTTGTGGTATATGTAAAAGCCCCGATATGAAAATCGGGGCGGTATAGGATTATTCTTTATTCTTGTATATATGTTAGTGGGGTATCGTAGCCGTTGTATGAATCATAGAGGATGCGGGCTGTTGTTGTGTTCATATCTTGAGGGGAAAACAAGAAAAAGCGTTCTCTTGCGTCCTTCATGAGGTAAATTCCGCTCATTTTTTCGAAATGCCCAGTGCAAATCCTGTAAGTATCCAGTAGGCTTATTTTTGTTCTTTTGATACCTATGATGTCTGCTGACGTAATGACGCGTTTGTCGCCAAATTTTTCATAACCCCTGATTTTTAGAGACTTATTCGTCTCGAAAAGCTTTTGGGGACTGTAAAGAAAGTCGATGAAAGATTTGGCTAGCTTTTGATGCTCTATTGGGTTGTCGTTTTTATCGAAAACGAAGTCCCAATTATAAAGTCTTCTCAATGATATCACCTCGTTAAAGTATTAAGAACAATCCTGTTAAAGTGCTTTAGTATTGTAACATAAAAACGTAAAGAAATCAATTATGGTGGTTGCATCGATTATGCTATAATTAAATTGCTCGTGCTATACTTCGGTCCCTGGCACAGAGAAAAGTTAAAAGCTGCAGGTATTGTCATTTATGCTTGTAGCCAGGAGCCAATAAAACAGGCTCACATAAATGACTCTAATAAATTTATTTTAAAGGAGTCTTTATGAAAAATTTTAACAAAAATATTAAAACACAAGAGCAGGTCGAGGTGATGGCCCTTTTCGGTTACGAAATGACTCCTTGCCAACCGCTGACTTTTCGGCGGCGCGGGGAGAGTGAAACCGAAATCACAGAACTACTGCGTACGCAAATTCGCTTTGCGGGCGGGGTGGCGCTGCATATCTTTGATGTGCTCGTTGGTCGGGAAAGGTTGACGCTAGAGTTTAACTCGCGCGATTTGTCCTGGCACCTCACACAATAAAAAATGGCCCGTAAGGGCTATTTTTTTATTGTGATATAATGGGGATTATGCAGGAATTGGCGAAGAGATTGGATATTTTGGAAGCGGAATTTTTGAAGGTGTATGAGAAATTGAAAATTGCAGAAAAATTGCAGAAATTGGCTAAATTAGAAAAAGAGGTGGCGGAGCCGGATATTTGGAAAAATGTAGAGGAAGCCACGGCGAAAAACCAGGAACTGGCGAAATTACAGAGCGAAACGGAGCCGTACGAATTGTTGAAGGCACAGATTAGTGACTTAAAAGAATTAATGGCGTTATCTGATGAAAGTATGAAAGATGAATTTTCCGAACAAATAACTGCGATGGAAAAAAAGTTTGCGGAATTGAAGAAAGCATTGCGATTTACTGGGCCGTACGATGCTAAAGATGCGATCGTGCGGATTACTTCTGGAGCAGGTGGTACAGAGGCGATGGACTGGGCTAGTGTGCTAGAGCGGATGTATTTACGTTATTTTGAGCGTCAAGGATTTAAAGTAATCTGCTTGGAACGAGTGGAAGGTGAAGAGGCAGGTATTAAAACTGCGGTTTATGAAGTTTCCGGCACAAACGCTTATGGACTTTTAAGATCCGAGCATGGCGTACATCGGTTAGTGCGACTCTCGCCTTTTAACGCGAATAATCTAAGGCAGACATCATTTGCGCTAGTGGAGATTTTGCCGGTGATTAAGGCGGATACAGAGGTACAGATTGGTGATAAGGATCTCAGGATAGATGTATATCATTCTGGTGGGCATGGTGGGCAAAGCGTGAATACTACGAACTCGGCGGTACGGATTACGCATTTACCTACCAATACTGTGGTGGCGATTCAAAATGAGCGTTCACAGCTGCAGAATAAAGAGAAAGCAATGGAAATTTTAAGAGGTAAATTGGTACAGATGCAGCTGGAACAGCATGCGGAAACAATTGGGGAGTTAAGAGCTGGTGAGTCAGCTGGTTGGGGGCAACAGATACGAAATTATGTATTGCAGCCCTATAAGTTAGTGAAAGATACGCGAACTGGTTATGAGGAAACTGATCCAGAAGCAGTCTTGGATGGTAAGATTGATGGGTTTATTGACAAATATTTAGAAATATAGGTTCATGTATTGACTTTTTGAAGTGCTTGTGTTATAATCCAAGGTGGAGTTTACTCCGGAAGTGTTTTGTCTGACCTGAAATATACTAAAAATTATGGGGGAATGAAAAAAATGACAGACGAAAAGAACATTACTACGATTACCATCGTATTGATGGTACATGATTGGGAGTTGGCATTCCCAATGTCGGCAGAAAGAGATGAATGTTGGCAATTTGTTCGCCAATGGATGAAGTTCGTAAAGGGTACTGACAGAGTGTTTAACTGTGGCGATATCATGAAGGTGAAATTACACGGAGTATTTTCTAGTGGAGATTATCTTCAAGATGGAGTACGGGCGACTACTTCTGCGGTGGTTAGAATGGAGAAGATTTTTCCATCTAAAGAAGGATCTTTAGCTAATTGGTTTAAGTCATGGTTGTTTTGGCCGAAAAAGCCTGACCAGGCCTTCCGTTTGACGACGGAAAGTGGCTCACAGTTTACCGTATGGCTGAAAGATGCGGCCGTAGGGACCCTGAGTCAGCTCTGGACTGCAAGGTTTGGAGCACCGGATGAGGTGCACTATCGTGGCATTTTTGCCTAATTCTTTTGTCTAGTGTCGATTAGCTCTGGTTGTGATGGCCAGAGCTTTTTGCTCGTCGAAAGAACGAGAATGTATATTGACTCTTCATGGCATTTGTGGTATAATTGAAGGTGGAATTGTAGTTCCGTAGTTGTTTGTGTTTTCAGAAAAAATCTTAAGAAGGATGGTGCTTAATGAAAAACAGAAACAAGGACCTTAAGAAAAGGAGTATGAAAAAATGGGAATTTGTTTTTCCTGATGAGACGCCATTGGGTATTTGCTCAGAGTTTGCCGAGGTGTTTATCAATAGTACGATGGAACGTGATCCTAATTTTGCTGGAATTATTGTAGGTTACCCAGTCTCGCTTTATGGTGAGATTTGCGATGATGAAAGATTTGGTGATGGAAGAACGATGATTCTGACGTCGCACATCAAAAGCATAGATAGGGTCCGTCGTCCTAGTTGGCTTGACCGCGTCTTTATCTGGGCTTGGTGGCCGAGATTGGTAGGGATAGCTTTTCGTGTTACCACGAATAGCGGCAGTATTTATAAGGTTAAGTTTCGTGATGCGGATGAAAAGATCTTAGGGCTCTTTGATACGTATCTGGGCGGAAATCCGATCGAGACAGCATTGGTTGATGTTGATATAATGGTAGGTTAAATTTTTCACCGTTTGGCTCTGGCTGTAAAGCCGGGGCCTTTTTCCTGGGTGAAATATGTAAAATAGGGTTGTAAAAGGGGCGAAAGTGTGCTATAATGTAAGAGTTATCTAGACATAAGGAGAGGTCCGTGACACTCACGAGCGGAAACCGGCCTAAAAGTCTAGTTATTTACATGTAAAAATATTAAAAAATTGCGAGAAAAATTCTGCCTGTTGTACAGAGGCGGAATTGGCAATATAAAGGAAAGGAACAGGATGCAAGTCATTCTCGGCACCAAAATTGGTATGACTCAGATCATCGGCGAAGATGGCGTAGTTACTCCAGTAACTATCCTTCAAGCTGGCCCTTGCGCAGTGACTCAGATAAAGACCGTCGATACTGATGGTTATAATGCTGTGCAGGTGGGATATGGTCAGGGTAAGAATCTGAGCAAGTCGGTTACTGGCCATGTTAAAAAGGCTGGTGAAAATATTAATCCTAAAGTCTTGAAGGAATTTCGTGTAGATGAACTTCCTGAAGGTATGAAACTTGGTGACACTCTCACTGTTGAAAGTTTCAAATTAGGTGACAAAGTTGCAGTGACTGGTACAAGCAAAGGTAAAGGCTATGCTGGTACAGTAAAACGCTGGAACTTTAACGAATCTCGTAATACTCACGGTTTTAAGGGTAATATCCGCCGTGTAGGTTCGATTGGTTCGATGTATCCACAAAAAGTTTGGAAAGGCAAAAAGATGCCAGGCCGCATGGGGCACGATCAAGTAACTGTAAAGAACTTGGTAGTGGCCTATATTGATGTGGAGAACAATTTGATTGGGCTAAAAGGTGCTGTGCCTGGCCCGAAAAAAGGTATCGTAAGCGTGGAGGGAAAGGAGTAATATGGCTACACTAAATAAAGATGTATTTGGCTTGACCGTAGAAAACCACGAACTCGTAAAGCTTGCTTATGATGCATATCTAGCTAACTCTCGCAGTTCACACGCTAAAACTTTGAAGCGTGGCGAAGTGCGCGGTGGCGGTAAGAAGCCATGGAAGCAAAAAGGTACTGGTAGAGCACGTTTTGGTTCTACTCGTAACCCAATCTGGCGCCATGGCGGTGTGGCTTTTGGCCGCACTGGTGAAGAAAATTTCACCAAGAAGATGGCAAAATCTTCAAAGCGTTTAGCAGTACGCCAAGCTTTGTCTATGAAAAATGCTGAAAAAGCAGTATTTGTACTAGATAAAGATGTTAAACTTACTGGTAAGACAAAAGATGCCGCAAAAGTTTTGAAAGATATGAAGCTTGAAGGTAAAAATGTACTTGCAGTAGCGGCGGAGAAAACTCCAGAAGTTTTGCGTTCTACTAATAACTTGCCAAATGTAAAATTGATACGTGCTACTTATCTAAACGTATTTGATATTATGAACGCAGATGCGATTGTGTTTAGCGAAGCGGCGCTGAAAGCTACTGAAAATTGGCTAATAGGAGAGGAGAAGTAAGATGGCAGAGAAACAAACTGATATTAAGCTTCATCTCTTGGAACCTAGAGCAACTGAGAAAAGTTATCTAGAACAGACCAACCGGATTTATGTTTTCCCAGTGAAGCGAACGATGGGTAAGCAAGAAATCGCCAAGATGGTAGAAAAAGAATTTAATGTAACTGTAACGGATGTTCGCACTTTGATCCGCAACGGTAAGAAAACTAAATATAGTAAAGGTAAGCACGCTTATCCTGGCATTACTACACGCTCGGACAAGAAGTTTGCTTATGTGAGATTAAAACAAGGTGATTCAATTCGTGTATTTGATGAACCTGAAGAAACTAAAACCAGCGCAAAGGAAGCCAAAAAAGCTGAAAAGACAGCCAAAAAGGCCGACAAGAATGCAGGGAAGGAGAATAAATAATGGCTATTAAAGCGTATCGCCCGATTACGCCGGCTCAAAGGCAAAAGACTACTCAGGATTTTGACCAAATTACCACAAACAAGCCGATGAAATCACTTTTGAAGGCGAAAAAGCAACAGGCAGGTAAGAATAACCAAGGCCGTATTACTGTGCGTCACCGTGGTGGTGGTGTAAAGCGGCACTATCGGATTATGACTTACAATCTACCAAAAGATTTAACTCTTACGGTAGAGGAAATTGAATACGATCCAAACCGCAGTGCACGCATTGCTCGGGTGAAAGATCAAAACGGTACATATTATTATGTATTAGCTGATACTAAGATGACTAAAGGTACTACTTTCAAGACTGGTGACGAAATTGAAGTAGAAGATTCTTCAAGGATGCCACTTGAAAACATCCCAGTAGGTACTTTTGTGTATGCTGTAGAGCTCACACCTGGTAAGGGTGCACAAATGGTGCGCGCAGCTGGTGCCAGCGCACAGCTAATGGCAAAAGAAAATGGCTATGCCACCCTTAAGATGCCATCTGGTGAAGTGCGTAAAGTATTGGTAGCTTGTGAAGCTTCAATCGGTACAGTATCCAACGTACAGCATCAAAACATCAAAATTGGTGCAGCGGGTCGCAGGCGCCGTAAGGGCATTCGCCCAACTGTACGTGGTGTTGTGATGAACGCTACGGATCACCCACACGGTGGTGGTGATGGTGGTAGACACGGTTCAGGTAAAGCTCCTCGTACTCCATGGGGTCAGCTCACCTTGGGTTATCGTACTCGTCATAATAAGAAAACTAATAAAATGATCGTGCGCAGTCGCCACGAAGGAAAGAGGAAATAATGTCTCGGAGTCTTAAGAAAGGTCTATTTGTAGACTACAAACTCGCGAAGAAAGTTGCTGCTCTCTCCGCGGAAGATCGCACCGTGATCAAGACTTGGGCGCGCCAATCTACTATTTCTCCAGAAATGGTGGGCCGGACTATTGCCGTACACAACGGTAAAGTTCATGTTCCGGTATTCATTTCGGAAAATATGGTCGGGCACAAGCTTGGCGAATTTGCGCCAACTCGCAAGTTCCGCCGTCATGGTGGTAAAAAAGCTGCAGAAGCTGCGGCTGCGAAAGGAAAGGGTTAGAATATGGCGGAAACTTATTTTGCGCACGCATACGAAAAAGGTATCGATTCTCAACCACGCAAAACTAATATCGTAGCTAGCTTGGTGAGAGATCGCTATGTAGCTGATGCGGTAGTAATTTTGGAGCATACTCCACGCCGTGCTGCTCGTGCAGTACTTAAAGCGGTGGAAAGTGCCAATGCTAATCTTCTAAATAATTCTAAGGTAAGCATTGATCCAAAAACTATCCGTATTGCCAGAATTTTTGTAACTAGTGGTACGAGGATGCGTCGGTATGTACCAGCTTCTCGTGGTCGCGCGTTACCATATGAAAAGATTAGTAGTAATATATTCGTCGAGGTCGCCGGCGAAGAGAAAGTAAAGAAAGCTGCCGAGAAGCCAGAGGCTAAGAAGGCAGAAGCGAAGAAGGAGAAAAAGTAATATGGGTCAGAAGGTTAATCCCATCTCTTACCGTCTCCAGATCAGCAAAGATTGGTCTTCTAAGTGGTTTACCCGCAAGGCAGACTTTCGTCGCTGGCTCGTGGAAGACGACAAAATTCGCAAGACGATTGAGGAACGCTTTAAGGCGCGCCCAACCATCGCGCGGGTTAATATTGAACGCTCCGCTAATCTCACGACGATTACGATTTTGACAGCTAAGGCTGGCGCGGTAATCGGCAAGCAGGGGGCGGGCATCAATGAGCTAAAGAAACAGCTCGAAAAAATCGTTGACGGACCCATCCGGATCAACGTAGAAGAAGTTAAAAAACCAGAGCTTAACGCTAAGCTCGTAGCTGAAAACATTGGTTTCCAGCTAGGTAAGCGTATGAATTTCCGTCGTGCAGTAAAGATGGCTTTGCAATCTACTATGAATGCAGGCGCGAAAGGTGTACGTATTGAGGTGGCTGGTCGGTTGAACGGCGCTGAAATGAGTCGTCGCGAAAAGTTTATCGAAGGCTCCGTGCCTCTACATACTCTCCGCGCAGACATTGATTTTCACTGTCATCACGCACCAACCATTGCTGGTATCGTAGGCGTAAAGGTTTGGATCTATAAGGGGGAAAAGTAAGATGGCGATTTTAATTCCAAAGAAAGTAGCGCACCGCAAGGTTCGTAAAGGTAAAAATGCTGGCGTAGCAACTCGCTGCAACACAGTGGCATTTGGTGATTTTGGTTTGATGTCTTTAGATAACGAGCGCATCAATAGCCGCCAAATTGAGGCTGCACGTCAGGCGATCACACGTTATATTAAGCGTGGTGGTAAAATCTGGATTCGGATTTTCCCACATACTCCAGTCACTAAGAAACCTTTGGACGTAAAAATGGGTTCCGGTAAAGGTGAACCACAATTCTACGTAGCTAAAGTAAAGGCTGGTACAGTAATGTTTGAAATTGCGGATGTTACTGAAGAACAGGCACGTGAAGCTCTAAGACTTGCTTCGCATAAGTTGCCAGTGAAATGTAAAATTATAAAGAAAGAGGAGTTCTAATATGGCGCACACATTAGTAGGGACAGTGACCTCCGACAAGCGTGATAAGACCATTACCGTCTCCATCGTAAGTCGCGAGACTCACCCACTTTATCGCAAGCAGTACACCAAAACTCGTAAATATACTGCGCACGATGAAAAGAACGAAGCCAAAAAAGGTGATCGTGTACAAATTGCAATGACTCGTCCACTTTCCAAAACCAAGGCTTATACTTTGGTGAAAGTAATTGAGCGTTCGCATGGCACAGTCGAACTAAAAGAAGACGTCAATAAAGCTTACGAAGCTGAGAAAATTGGCGCAGATGAAATCGCAAAGGCTAAAGCTGCTTCTGAAGCTAAAGAAGCTGAAGAAGTAGAAGGAGGGGAGGCTTAAGATGATTCAACAAGAAAGTAGATTAAAAGTAGCCGATAACAGTGGCGCTAAGGAACTCGGAGTAATTCGCGTGCTTGGCGGTACTCGTGCAAGGTATGCTCGGGTTGGTGATATCGTAACTTGTTCTGTGAAGGAAGCTTCACCAACTGGTAACGTAAAGAAGAAGGCTGTAGTACGCGCAGTAATCGTACGTACTCGTCAACCAATTCGTCGTCCAGATGGTTCTACGATTCGTTTCGATGAAAACGCAGCAGTATTGGTAAACGACGATAAGACACCAAAAGGTACTCGTGTGTTTGGGCCAATCCCTAGGGAACTACGTGATCTTGGCTTTTCAAAGATTATTAGCTTAGCACCGGAGGTACTCTAAAATGGCACAGAATTTGAAAATCAACGACAAAGTTTTAGTAATTTCCGGCGACAATAAAGGTAAAGAAGCTAAAATTGTAAAAATTGATCGCAAAGCTGGCAAGGCTATGCTAGAAGGTATTGGTATGGTAGAGCGCCACATGAAGAAATCTTACTTAAACCCAGCAGGTGGTAAGAAAACTATTCATGTAGGTATCGATATGTCCAATCTTAAACTAGTAGAAGCTGCTAAGTTTGAGAAAACTGCAAAGAAAGCAGATAAAAAAGACGCTAAGGCAAAGAAAGGGGCTAAATAATGGCGGAAAAGAAAACGGCTGCTAAAGCTACGGCTAAAGCACAACCACGCCTCAAAGCTCTTTACAATAACGAGCTCAAGGCGAAGTTAGCGAAAGAACTTGGACTTAAGAATATCAACCAAGTTCCTGAGCTAAAGAAAGTAATTGTATCCTGTGGTGTAGGTAAGAAACGTGAAGACAAGCGTTTTACCGAAACCGTAGCACTAACAATTGCAAAAATTACCGGTCAAGCACCGACTTCACGTTTGGCAAAGAAATCAATCGCGACTTTTAAAATTCGTAAAGGTATGGGTGCGCCAGTTGGCTATCTCACTACGCTTCGTAACGATAAAATGTACGAATTTGTAGATCGTTTGATTAATATTGCGTTGCCACATGTGCGTGATTTTCACGGTGTAAGCCGCACGGCTTTTGATAAGCAAGGTAACTATAACTTGGGTCTAAAGGAACAGACTGTATTTCCAGAAATTACTTTTGAAGATGCAGCGGCTCTCCACGGGCTAGAAGTTACATTTATCATTAAAAATGGTTCAAAGGAAGGAAGCTATAAATTGCTAGAACTCTTCGGAATGCCGTTTGAGAAAGGAGACAAGTAAGATGGCGAAAAAATCTGCAGTGCTCCGTGACGAAAAACGACGCAAGATGTACGAAAAATATCAAGCTAAGCGCGCTGAGCTAAAGGCGGCAGGCGATTTGGAAGGTTTGCAAAAACTTCCACGCAACGCTTCACCAACTAGGCTAAAAAACCGCGATATGCTGGACGGACGTCCACGCGGTTATATGCGCCGCTTTGGTCTTTCACGTATTAATTTCCGGGAAAAAGCAAGCAAGGGCGAAATTCCTGGTGTAACTAAGAGTAGCTGGTAGGAGAAAGGAGAGAAAATGTCATTACAATCTACAGATCAAATCGCTGACCTTATCACTCGTATTCGTAATGCTGTGATGGTTGGTAAAAATGAAATTCTCGTTCCTACTTCGAAGCTTAAAACTCAAGTTGTAGAAGTTTTAGTGAAAAATGGCTATGTGAGCAGCTATGAAGTAACTGATGGCAAACCACGCGGTGTGCTAAAAGTTACGATCAACGAGCCAGGCACAGTAGCTAAAATCAACGAGATTTCTAAGGTGTCTAAGCCAGGCCGCCGGGTGTATTCGGCAGCCGAAGATTTACCAGTAATTAAATCTGGCCGTGGTATGATTATTGTATCTACCTCTAAAGGTCTAATGACTGGTCGCGAAGCGAAGAAGAATCGCCTAGGCGGCGAAATCTTAGTAAAGGTTTGGTAATCAATAATACAAAAATAACCCCGAGAGGGGTTATTTTTGTGTGGTATTGGGGGGGTGAAGTAAAATTTTTTGATTTTGATTAATTTTTGAGGATTTTGAGGCGTGAGTAGATTCAGCTGTTCACTATATTTCAGCGAGCAACACAGCGTACAGACCACCCGTCGTACCTGTCGTCGTTACGGGCTGGGTAGATATCAGTACTATTAAAGCCCAGGATGTAAGCGGCGGTACTACTGCTAACCGTACTAGACCAGTAGACGCCGAAGACGCCGGGACTGCCCAGGGTACCGCCTTCGATAAAGCCAGACCGCACAAAGTAGTAAGGATTGGAGCGTAGTTTATTAAAACCGCCTGTTGTGTAGCCTACAGACTCATTACCGGCAGATTTATTTACGGTGATTCCTGCATTATAAAACATTCTACCAAATTCATTGTTAACGTTATCTGTTTGAGAGGCATTGGGGAGTCTCCAACCTTTAGGACAAATAGAGTTAGAGGCGATTTCTCCTACTGTACTACCTATATTGGTAGAATTATTGGAAGCTATAGCTGCAGACCAGTTATAATAGTTACCGGCAAAGTAACGCTTACATTCATCTTCTGTATGACTTGCGTTTTTACAAGCTTGGAGAGAGTTATACCTTGTATCATTACCAGTAGTGTTAGATGTGTAGTAATATGCGTCGTCGCCTTCGGCTGAGTATGGCGTGGTGTGGTTATTGGTTGGCCAAGCAGATGGTTTAACGGAAGTGCCAGAAATGTAGTAGTTAGAAGTAATAGCAGTAGAGACTGGATTCCAAGTCCAGACACCATCCTTTTCAGTATAGCCATCTGTATAGATGCCACTACC
>CAMVCW010000002.1 GCA_947166125.1 uncultured Candidatus Saccharibacteria bacterium | reverse complement strand
GGTGCCACTATATTAATGGGGATTAACAAAAATGGCACCGCAAGGGGTGTCATATCCAATTGTTTGTGCTAGCAATTAAAACACAGTCAATTTGATGCCTTGCGGCGCCATTTATACCGTGTTTTAATTGTAAAAATGTGCTAGCTTTTATTTAAGCAATTGAATATGACTCTTTCATTATAGCACAACCACAAAATAATTTGCAAAAAAACGAATACTGTAGACTTAAGGCCGCAGAAAAAGTCCCCGCAAGGCGGGGACTAAGTGGGATTACCAGTATCTATTATCGTCATGATATTCATATCTGCCTGAAGGACCAGATAGAGTGAATAACGAACAGGCAATAGCAATCCAAAATTTTGGCCAAAAGCCCACTATACTGAGACCTGGTACCCAGCTATCGATGGCATATAGGGCAAGGATTTTTGCTGCCGCCATGATAAAGAGGCCGAGGATTGCCCAACTACAGCTTTCAAAGATGAGGCCACCAGCCATAAAGAGTAAAGATATGACATAGACTATAATGGTGACAAGCCACAGCGAGACAGTAGCTAAAGCGAGCGTGCCAAAATCTTTGATTTGGACTTGTTCGGGGGCCATTTTTGATGCCATCCATAGGATAAGCCCTGTGATGAAAAGGTTCAAGATTCGTCTCATTTTTATCACTCCTTACATTGTAGACGAAGCATTACTCGATTATGGCATAAGTTGTACAAAATGTCAATATATGATATGATGTTGGTAGTGGGGCGTTAGCTCATTTGGTAGAGCGCTTCTATGGCATAGAAGAGGTGAGGAGTTCGAATCTCCTACGCTCCACCACAGTGTAAGATGCCCTGTAAAGGAGCACTATTTTTATGAAAACGATTTTAACTGGAATTAGGTCAAATAGCGTGTTGACGCTAGGGAATTATTTGGGGGCACTCTTGCCGATGGTGCGGCTAGCCAACAAACATTCCAAGGATTCTAATATTAATATATTTGTGCCAGACCTCCACTCTATTATTTCGGATGTGGATGGAGATCTGCGCAGTAATATTATTCGAACCATTAAATATTATTTGGCGGCGGGGTTAGAAATCAATGAGAATGTACACATTTACCGGCAAAGTTATGTGCCGGCGCATAGTGAGTTGTGCTGGATATTGAACTGTGTGGCCACGATGGGTGAAACTTCGCGGATGATTCAATATAAAGAGAAGTCGAAGGGGCAAGAAAGTTGCAATGTAGGAATTTTTGACTATCCTATCTTGATGGCGGCGGATATTTTGCTGTATGATGCAACATATGTGCCGATTGGTGAAGATCAATTCCAACACATAGAACTCACGCGTAATCTTGCGATGCGGTTTAATCATAAGTTTGGGGAGATTTTTACCGTACCGGCCAAAACCTCCGATCAGATTGCGTTTATGGGGGTGAACGAGGGGATTCGAATTCGTGATCTCTTAAATCCTGAAAAGAAAATGAGCAAATCTACCAAGGCGGAAAACTCTAAGATTATGCTAGACGACGAGCCAGCTAAGGCGGCGAAAAAGATTATGTCTGCTACGACGGATTCGTTGGCTAAAGTGAAATTTGATATGTTTAATCAACCTGGGATTTCGAATTTGTTACAGATAGAATCTTTGGTGACTGGCGTTCCATTGCAGGATGTGATTAGTGCATGGGCGGGAGAAACTCGCTACGGTGATCTAAAGAAAAAAGTGGCCGAAAGTGTGTCTGGTATGCTTACTGTGTTTCAAGAAAAACTGGCGGCTATTTCTGATGAGCAAGTATATGAACTGCTGGAACAAGGTGAGAAGTACGCAAATAAGGTAGCCAATGTTAAGCTGTTAGAGGCGCAAAAAGCCTTCCATTTGCGGTAATTTGCGAATGTAAGTTGACAAAATAGCATAAGTGTGATATAACGAAGAGAGATAGGTGTTTTTGTGTGCCCTAATCTTGAAAAATCCCGGCCGAAATGGTCGGGATTTTGGGTGGGAGATGTGACTATTGGTTGTCCTGTTCGGCGTAAAGATCTACTCCGAATGCAATTGCAAGATTATTATTTAGATTGCGAAGAATCTTGCGTAGGATATGGATTTCGTTGGTATACTCGGGGTATATATCTCTGGCTTGTTTTAGAACCGGCAGTAGTAAGTTGTGCGTTTCGCGGACATTCTTAATGATACGTTCGGGTTCGAAGACTCCGAGCATATCGTTGAGATTGGAATAGCGGTCTAAAGCCTTACAGATAAGAGCGTTTTTATCCTCCAATAACGACCAATAATAGCGTCTTTTGGTTTCGGCTTTATCTTCGTCGCTCGGCAATTTTTGAATGGTCATATACTTGACCCCATGCTTGACGATTTCGTTGTTGGGCAAATCGCTGACTGCGGTACCGGTGTCTTCGCAAATGTCATGCAGTAGGATGACGGCAAGCAGATTGTCGTCTGTGAGTCCGAGTCCGATAGCGAAGCAGGCCATAGAGAGAGGATGAACTATGTAAGGTTCATCATTGTCTCTAAATTGGTTCTGGTGCTTTTTACGCGCGTATCCAAGAGCGCGTAAAGTTTCTGGCTTGGGATTGTGCTTGTCGCTGCAAAAGCCTCTAAGAAAAACGGTCATATCATGAGTGTCGTTTTTCTTGACTTTGTCGCGTTTTTCTCTCAGGTTTTTCATAGTCTCAAAGTCAATCATATAAACACCTCCCTGTAAAAATACTCCCACCTTGGCCATATTATAACATATATGGTATAATTTGTATATGATACGAACAGGGAAGAAATTTAGTAAGCCAGAGATGTCGCGAGTAATAAATGGCGATGTGAAATTGGCGGAAGAAGCGGAAAAACCGGAGAAGGTAAGGCTAGATATTTTAATGGGTGAATGTTATAAGAGCTACAACAGATCTTCTCTGCAAAAGTTCATTGAATTTGGTTTTGTGACGGTAGATGGCGAGATAGCAAAAAAGGCTAATCAGAAGTTCGAACGTGGTGTAAAAATTGATTTGAAAGTGCCGGATACAATTAAAAATGCCGATTTAGCACCGGAAGTGATTTATGAAGATGGTAATGTGGTAGTACTGGATAAGCCAGCAGGGTTACTTTCTATGCCGCGGGCGCAGTATTGCCCGGAGAAAACTTTGGAGAATTATGGATTGTTAGTGCATCGACTAGATAGAGACACCAGTGGCGTAGTGATAATGGCAAAAAGTTCAGAAGTGCAGGAATTTTTGAAAAAACAATTTCAAGATCGCACAACGCACAAAACTTATTATGCCGTGGTATCTGGACGGCCAAAATTGGATGAAGCAAAGATAGATTTGCCAATTGCGCGTGACTTGAAGAGACCAACCACGTTCCGGGTGGACCCAAACGGTAAGGCATCGGAAACATATTATAAGGTTTTGAAGAGTAATGACAAATATAGTTTAGTGGAGCTGAGGCCGACTACCGGGCGAACACACCAGCTGAGGGTGCATATGAAATATTTAGGACATCCGATAATAGGCGATCCGATATATGGTGAAGAAAAGGCGGATAGACTATATTTGCACGCTAATAAGTTAGAGATAACTTTACCAGGCGGTAAGCGCGTAACGTTTGAAGCAAAATTGCCGAAGGAGTTTGCGGATGTTTTTCGGGCAGATAAGTGAAATTGCTGAAATAGCTAAAAAAACTGGTACGGCGGTGTTTGTGGTGCCGAAAGATACACCGGTAAAAATAAAAAATGCGATTGTTTTGCAGCCGGAAGAAAAAAGTGTAATTACTATAGAACAAGTACGTGAAGCTACGCAAAGAATTAGTGTGCGGCAAGTAGGGGATGTTTTTGTAGTAATACGTCCAGCAGATGTAATGAGTGAGGCGGCAGCAAATGCGTTCTTAAAGAACTTGGAAGAGCCGGGCGATAAAGTACATTTTGTGTTGATTACAGATAGCCCGTCTAAATTATTGCCGACGATACTGAGTCGGGCGGCGGTGTATTTTTTGCGAGAGCATAGAGTGATTGATGGTGGGATTGATGCGAATGAAAAAGTGAAGAATCTGGCGAAGCGCTTAATGGTGGCAAAGCCGGCGGATTTGGTGAGCTTAGCTGAAGAGATTGCGAAAAAAAAGGATGGTGTGCGAGCATATGCTCTGGAAGTTTTAGGTGTAGCGATAGAAATGCTTTATAAAACTTATTTTTTGACTGGTAAAGATGTTTTTGTAAAAAAACTACCGCAATTTTTGGCGGCGTATGAGGGGATTTCGCGAAACGGGCATATAAAATTGCAAATTGTATCTAACTTGTGTTAAAATTAGTGTATGGTTGCGATATTTGCAATATTGATTTTTATCGTCTATTTGATTTTCTTTTTCCCGATGGAGCCTCGTGTAAAAAAGGAAGAAGAAAAATCACCTAAATATACGGCGCAGATGAAAAAGCTGTGGCAGATTGCGCAGACTTCGATGAAGGAGCGAAAGCCGTTTCGAGCGGAAAAGGCTTTGCTTACTATTTTGAAATTTGATGAAAAAAATGCGGCGGCGTATAATAGGCTCGGTATTTTATATGCTAAGGGTCAAAAATATGATGAAGCGGTGGAATGTTTTGAAATTGCACAATCACTCGATAGTAACCCGGCTTCTATTCATAATGTTGGCTTGATTTACTTAGAGACTGGAGCATATGAAAAAGCCGCAATGGCATTTGAACAAGCGATAGCGATGGAAGGCGATGTGCCAGCGAGATATATTGCGTTGGCAAAGGCTCAAGAAAAATTAGGCAGTACTAAAAAGGCGGTGGAAGCTTTGGAGAACGCGTACGAATTAGATCCAAAGGTTTCTACCTTGAGGCAGATTTTAGCCTTGTACGAGGCGGCAGAAGATACTGAAGCAGCTACGGCTACTGCTGCGCGTATTGAAGAGCAAATTGCGAAGGATAATGCGGCTAAGGCAAAACGTACTGCCGTAAAGCGTACGCGTGAGGCGCGGGCGAAAATGATGCAGGCTGGTGCAGCTACGCGTAAAGTTGTAAAATCTAGTGCCAAAAAAGCTGCACCAAAGATCATTAAGCAACATGTGGGGCGAAAGCGGATTTAGTTTGTTGCTTTTTTAGATAATTTTGCTATAATTATAGCAGTGCTGGAATCGTCTAGTGGCAATGACAAGAGACTGTAAATCTCTCGCCTTCGGGCTTCGTAGGTTCGAGTCCTACTTCCAGCACCAACCTTGACAGGTTGTTAAAAACAGGACATCGTTGTCACTTTGCTCCAATCGAGTCCTACTTCCAGCACCAGAAAATGGAATAGACCCAAAGGGTCTCATTTTTTTCTTTTAACAAAAGATTTCCAGCGCTATGACTTCAGGGGATTTTTTGCGTTCTTATGACGAGAAGAATAATATAAGCCCGCTTTTTTAGCGGGCTGGATTTATGGGTGGAGTTTAGTCGCTGTTATTTTGTTGAGTGTGAATTTCTTTTGCTAATTGTTTTACGAAATCGTCGGAATTTTTACAGAGATTTTTGATAATTAACGTGTATTCTTTTTTTGGTTTTCCAGTAGAAGCATAAAGTGCGGCGCACTGATAAATCCAGAAGTCGCTGTTTGCCCACTCTTTAATAGTATGCAATGGAATATTCCTATTTTTACAGTATCTCGCTGTGATAAGTGCGACTTCTTCGTTCATACTACGAAGGCCTCTTTTAATTGCGTCATGTTTGATTGTGATCACCTCCGCCGACGACTAAACTCCTGATATGTACGAGGCTTAGCATAATAATTACATACTCTTTAAGAATGGTCAATAAATATAGTTTATTTTTGTACTGAAATATGATATTATGGGTGTATGCCGCGATAGCTCAGTTGGTAGAGCGCATCCATGGTAAGGATGAGGTCACCGGTTCAAGCCCGGTTCGCGGCTCCATTTTTTTGTGCAAAAAAACACCCAGGTGGCATTTTGCAAAGAGACAACCTGGGTGATTTGTAGTGTAGCCTATTAGTTCTTAAGATTTTTCTTGCTGTATTTGGATTTGCCAAAGCCAAGAATCAGCCAGAAGATGTTTGGCAAGAAGATGAGACCGATAGTGTAGCCAATTCCGTGACCGAATACTTTGGATGTCCGATATGCGTAAGTGATGCTGGCCCAGATTTCAACAATCGCAGTGATTATGAGGGCGATAATAGTCATAGGATGAACGCTGTAGTTAAAATTGCTGATTTGTGCTCCGGTCATGGTGTATGGGTTAAACCCGTCAACAGCGAACATGATAGAGGCGCAAATGTTAATGGCGATCAGCCACCAAAACCAGCTTTTCATATTAACGATTTTGAACATGATATATACATTATAGATAGGGATGATAGATTTCCAGCCTGGTTCGCCGGCTTTTTTGAATATCTTCCAGTTAGCTACGACCATAAGGACGAAGAATACTATCGCAAAGATTGTGAAGAAGGCGGTCATTGCGCCCACAGCTCCGCCAACTGCGGCGGCTTCAGCGGTAGTTAAGTTTTTCATTAAATACTCCTTTTGTTATATTATTGTCTTTATTATAACATTAAGCTTGTGCTTAGGGTAGATATTTTATTGATTATGTTCGTCTGCGGAACCCTAGTGGCTGTGATGATGTTTGAAGAATTTAGGAAAAATAAGTTCCAAACCAAATTTAAGAATAATGATTGAAATTATGATACTAATGTAGGCTTCGACATCTATATGCCAAATTAAATAGATGGTAGCAGAAAATAATACTGCGCCGCTAATAATACTGTCATTAATGGTCTCTACGCTGCTAGCGATTAAAGTGTCCGATTTTACCTTAGTGCCGGTGGTTTTGAGATAACGGCCCAAGATGAACTTAGCAATAATACTGCCGATTAGAACGATAATGATTGGCACGGAATACTCAACTTCTTCGGGTTCAATGATTTTTTCAATGCTTTCTATAAAGATATGAATACTTACGGCAATGATGATGATAGCAATAAGAATAGCCCCGAAGTGTTCTATTTTTTCATGTTTCTTGGCAAATTTTTTGCTGGTACCAAGTTTTTCGCTTGTGATAACGATGATGCCGGATAAGGTATCTATTAATCCATGAATAGCATCGGAAGTGATGGCTATGGAATTAGAAATTGCGCCAATAGCAACTTTGAATATGGCTAATAATAAATTAACTGCGATAGCGATAAAGCCGGCCTTAATGACGGTTTCGTTGTGCGGATTGGGTTTAATGTTATGTCCTGGCATATGCTATGATTTTAACACGATTTTGGTATAATAAAGAAAAGTAAAAGGAGGACTATGTTTAGTTTGAAAGATAGAGTAGCAGTAGTATCGGGGGCATCTTCTGGATTAGGAAAACAAATGGCACTTGCCTTTGCACGACAAGGAGCAAATTTGGCGATTTTGGCACGGAGAATCGAACGACTGGAAGAGTTTAAGCCGGAATTAATTAAAGCTGGCGCTAAAAAAGTAGTGGCGATAAAGTGTGATGTGACGTCTACGGAAGATATTGATGCGGCAGCTGCAAAAGTAGAGAAAGAATTTGGCAAAGTAGATATTTTATTAAACTGCGCCGGATCTTCCAAAGATAAAGGCGTGCTGGAGATGACGGACGAAGAGTGGGATTTTACTATTGCGACGGACGAGACTAGCGTGTTTAAAATGACACGTGCTTTTGCAAACATTATGAAAAAGAATAAATATGGGCGGATTATTAATATTGCATCGATGTATGGTTTGGTGGGAAATACGGAGATTCATACAATAGCCTACCATACTTCCAAGGGTGCGGTAGTAAATTTCACTCGTGCTGTAGCGGCAGAATTGGCTACAGAGGGTATTACTTGCAATGCGATTTGCCCAGGATATTTCGAGACGGAGCTTACTAAGGCAGTACTAGATACGCCAAGATTTCAGGAATTTGCTAAAACTCACGTACCAATGGAGCGTTATGGTAAGCCTGGTGAACTGGATGCGGCTGCGGTATTTTTGGCATCCGAAGAGGCTTCGTATGTAACCGGGCTGATCATGCCAGTAGACGGTGGCTATACTTGTATCTAATGAGTTGCTATATCGCGATAGATTTAAAATCTTTTTATGCATCGGTAGAATGTGTAGAGCGAGGGCTGGATCCGCTGACTGCAAGGCTGGTGGTGGCGGATGCTTCGCGCACAGAAAAAACGATATGTTTGGCTGTATCCCCAGCCTTGAAAGCGTTGGGCTTGCCGGGTCGGCCACGGTTGTTTGAGGTACTCCAAAAGACAAATAATTTTATTATTGCCCAGCCACAAATGCGTAAGTATATGGCGGTAAGCGCGAAAGTATTCGGTATTTATGCTAAATATATAGCAACGGAAGATATTCATGTATATTCTGTAGACGAAGCGTTTTTGGATGTGACTCATTATCTTGAGAATTATCATCTGACGGCACGTGAACTGGTAATGACGATAATCAAAGACGTATTAGCGCAGACTGGTATTACGGCTACGGCTGGAATTGGTACAAACATGTATTTGGCGAAGGTGGCAATGGATATTGAGGCCAAGCATATTCCGGCAGATGAAAATGGCGTGAGAATTGCAGAATTGGATGAGAGAACTTATCGGCATAATTTGTGGACGCACCGGCCTTTGACTGATTTTTGGCGGGTGGGGCCAGGATATACTAAAAGACTAGCGAAGTTGGGCATCTGTACTATGGGCGACTTGGCACGATATTCTATAAATGGCTCCGCTAAACTATATGAAACTTTTGGGATTAATGCGGAACTTTTAATAGACCATGCATGGGGTTGGGAGCCTACAACAATTCGCGATATTAAAAATTATAAATCTGACAATCATAGTATTAGTATAGGCCAGGTGTTATCTGAGCCTTATGATTATGATAAGGCCAGGCTAATAACTTGGGAAATGGCAGATGCGCTGAGTTTGGAGCTTGCGGCGAAAAATCTTGTAACGGATCAAATTGTGCTAACGGTGCAATATGATGCAAGCAATAAATCTACCGGCGAAAGTGAAATCGATTATTATGGCAGAAAAGTACCAAAAGCGGCGCACGGTACGATTAATTTGGGGGAGTTTACAAATTCTGGTAAAAATATCACGTCAAAAGCTTTGGAGCTTTTTGACGATAAAGTAAAACATGGATTGTTAGCGCGAAGATTTTATATCGTCGCAAATCATGTAAAAATCGATAATGTAGAGAATTATTCGTTAAAGCAGTTAGATATCTTTACGGATTATGATAAAAAACGTAGAGAGACAGAAAAAGAAAAACGCTTACAAGCGGCGGAAATTAAGATTAAACAAAGGTATGGCAAAAACTCAATTTTGAAATTAAAGAATTTTGAAGAGGGAGCGACGATGCGAAAACGTAACGGCCAAGTGGGAGGACATAAAGCATGAAAAATGATTTTCCCTATACAGATATTATAGATTTACCACATTTTCATGCTGAAGGCCGACCGTATATGCCGAATTCGGAACGTGCAGCGCAGTTTATGCCGTTTAAATCTTTAAATGAATATAGTAATTATGTAGATGATAAGACGGACGAAGTAAACGGCGCGGATGATGTAAATTATACGATTGTTTTAGATTAGTGTATAATAAGAAAAAGGAGTTAAAATGTATAAAGGTACTAAAACTGAAGAAAACTTGAAAAAGGCTTTTGCGGGTGAAAGTGAAGCACGTAATAAATATGATTTTTTTGCTTCTAAAGCCAAAAAAGATGGTTTTGAACAGATTGCGGCTATTTTTGCTGAGACTGCGCTAAATGAAAAAGAACATGCCAAGATGTGGTACAAAGAGTTGCATGGTGGTGCAGTAGAACCTACGGATATTAATCTAGAAGCGGCGGCGGCTGGCGAAAATTATGAGTGGACCGATATGTATGCCGGGTTTGCTAAAACTGCGCGTGAAGAAGGTTTTGAGGAATTAGCGGTGAAGTTTGAGGAAGTGGCGGCAATTGAAAAAACTCACGAAGAAAGATACCGTAAGTTACTTGCAAACGTAAAAGATAAAAAAGTATTCTCTAAGGATGGTGATGTGATTTGGGTATGCCGTAATTGTGGACATATTGTGATTGGTAAAGACGCGCCTGAGGTTTGTCCGGTCTGCAATCATCCACAGGCATATTTTGAAATAAAGCCAGAAAATTATTAGATTGCAAGATAACAATTTTAAAGTATTGTCTCATAATTTGCTATACCTCGGAAGCTCCGTGATGTGACAATAAATTTTATCACATCACTCCGCCCCTTCGGCGGCAAGAATCTGCTTGAAAGCAGATTTTGCCTTTATGTTCCTTGATTGTAGTAAATTATGAGATATTTTCAGAGTTTTACGGTGAGAAAAAAGAGCTACAGGTGTAGTAGTGCTTTTGCTTCGCTTAGAAAATAAAACGAGAGCGCAAGCACTCTCTATTATTTTTTATTTATGGAGCCGCAAGAGCAGGGGTACTTTAGCTCCACTCAAAAAAGCAATCAAAAATGCAAGCATTTTAGCTTGCTTTTTGTTCGTGGAGCCGCAAGTCGGACTTGAACCGACGACCTGCCGCTTACAAGGCGGCTGCTCTACCAACTGAGCTATTACGGCGTTAGGTTTATTATAACACATTTTGTATGTTTTTCGGAAAAAACTTACGCGCTCCCTTGAGTATGTTATAATTATGGTTATGGATATAGTGTTAGTTGTTTTAGGGGTGGTGATTATTGTTTTGTTAGTGGTGTTAATTTTTAAAAAGCCAGCGCAGTCGGAACTGTCGGCCGATTTCAAAACAATGGAGGAGCGGTTGATCCGCGTAGAGGGTGAAGTGGGGAAAATTAATCCAGCGATAGACCGCAATTTTCGCGAGAACCGTAAAGAGATTAATGAAAATCTAGAGCGGATGCAGAATAGCAATGCAAGAAGTATTGAACAATTGCGTGCCGGCAATGAGAAAAAGCTTGAAGAAATGCGTGAGACAGTGGACGAGAAACTAAAGGTTAGCGTAGAAAAAAGGTTTAACGAAAGCTTTAAATCCATTTCTACGCAACTAACGCAAGTGTATCAAGGTTTGGGGGAGATGAAAAACTTGGCTACTGGCGTGGGAGATTTGAAAAAGGTAATGGAAGGTGTAAAAACACGAGGAATATATGGCGAAGTGCAGCTAGGAGCGATTATTGAGGATATTTTGAATAAGGCGCAGTATGAAGAAAATGTCGCTACTAAGAAAGGTAGTAGCGATAGAGTAGAGTTTGCAATCAAGATGCCGGGCAAAGATGACGATAGTTTAGTTTACTTGCCAATAGATAGTAAATTCCCGGTAGAAAATTATTCTCGTTTGATTGCGGCATACGAAAATGGCGAAAAAGCGGAAATAGAAAAATATTCTAAAGCTTTAGCTGCAGACGTAAAGGAACAGGCGAAAAAGATTTCTACCAAATACTTAGATCCGCCAATGACAACAGATTTTGGAATAATGTTCGTACCGACGGAGAGTTTGTATGCGGAAATTTTACGGATACCTGGCCTAAGTGATGAAGTGCGGCAAAAACATCATGTATCTATCACTAGCCCGTCTACTTTACCGGTAGCACTAAATGGGCTTTTGATGGGCTTTAAAACAGTAGCAATAGAAAAACGTTCAGCGGAGGTGTGGCAGACGCTTGGCGCGGTGAAAACGCAGTTTGGGAAGTTTTCAGATTTGCTTGAAGGTGTACAGAAAAAATTACAAGAATCGGCCAATAAGATTGAAAACGCCAAGACGACTTCGCGCCAGATAGAGCGAAAGCTCAAAAATGTGGAAGAATTGCCAGAGAGCGAATCTGTGAAACTGATTGGTGAGATTTAACTACCGTATAAAAAACATTAGCGGGTTGACTTTTTGAGTAAAGTATGTTAAAATCGTGAGTGATATACGTCTACATTTGGACTCTAAGTCGAGAAGGAGGGATTCGATGAAACATGCCCTTAAGATGTACGTACTTTATTTTCTGGGAAATTCCGTAGTCTATTTATTTGTGGACTCTTTTAGAGAGTTTATTGCCGGTACATATACGATGACGGGGAAATTACATGTCAGTCTTATACTGATAGCTGTTTTAAGCATTGTGTCGGTAGCGGCAGATAAGGTTTGGAGAGTTATCCCCAAGACAGACGAAAAAACGTTTCAGGCTCGTTTAGTAGCAATAGCTACGATAATCATCGCGTTGTCGGCAATTACGGACTTTTGCCTAACAATATTGGCATCACGTTTTGTCGGCGATTTACATATGACGCAGTTAGACTGTATACTATTGGCCGGTCTTTGTCAGGCTCCATTAATCGCCGTAATGGCGGATTTCCCAAGAAAAGATTAACTCCGCCGTGTGCGGAGTTTTTCCTTAAGATCGGTAGTTATTTAAAACGTGCGCATTTTGTCAAACGGGAAGAGACGAAGAATTACTGGGCCGATGACACGGCAATATGGAATAGTACCAAGGCCGTTTCTAGAATCCCAAGAATTGGAGCCTTCGCGATTGTCGCCCGAAACGAATAATTCGCCTTCTGGCACGGTAACATCTACTTCGCCAGAAGTGTGTTCTTTGGGGCCATCGGTGTCAGACGTGCGCCACTCTTTGTCGTAGATAAAACCATCTGGGTGTTCTTCATTGTAGATTGTCATTATGCCGTCTTTCACGGTGACGCGTTCGCCAGGAAAGGCAATCACGCGTTTAATAATGTACTGGTCACTAACATTGGACGGCACATTGCAGGTCATGGGATGTTCTACGCCCTGGGCTTTATATTCGGCGACTTTGGCTTCGTCCTCGTTTAAAAATACAATGATTTGCCCGCGCTCTGGTACGTATTCATTGCCGGTGAAATGCGCCCAAGAAACTGCAGCGCGGTTAACTATCACGCGGTCGTCGCCATGAAGGGTATTTTCCATACTGCCCCCTACTACATTGTATGAACGGTAAATATATGTATTGAGAAACATTGTGCCAAGCACAATGGCGCCAATAAAGCCGGCGAGACTCAAAATATCTTTCAAAAGTGGGTGTTTTTGGAAAAAAGTTGGTTCCATAGCATCCATTATATCATTTTTAAGTTTAATTTAAAATAAGTGTTATAATATATAAGTATGGCAGACTATGTATTAGCTAGAAAATCACGCAATATTGCAAGTAATCTGGTACATATATTCTTGAATATTTTGTTGGGTGTGGGCTCGGTACTAGTGACAGTACTTTCGGCGAGTCCGGTGTTGGGGCTGCTGTTGGTATTGGTGTCAAAATGGCGAGTTTTCGCAGTGCGGGGGAGATACTTATGGCTAAATATTAAGTCCAACTTGGTAGATATTATTGTAGGCGTAAGTGTGGTGCTAATTACTTATTATGCTGGCGCAACTTTCTTGCCAGTAGATGCATTATTAGCGATATTTTATTGTGTTTGGTTGCTCTTCATCAAGCCGATGTCGTCTGAGAAGGCAACTTTGACACAATCTTTGATTGCGGTGTTTTTAGGGATGAGTGCAGCGGCTACTGCGGCAGCAAGTTTGAATGCAATAGTAGTGGTACTGGTAGCGTTTTTGGTGGGGTATGCGGCTAGTCGTCACGTATTAGTGCAAAGTAGTGACAGAGATTTTACTTTGACGACTTTGGTATGCGGACTTGTGTTTGCTGAAGTGGCCTGGCTTTGTCAATCCTGGGCGATAATTTATACTTTTGGTGCTTCTGGGATACGTATCCCACAGGTGGCGATAATTTTAACGATTTTTGCATTTGTATATAATTACGCAAGACAAGCGATGATTAAATACCAAGATGACTTTAGATTTAAACATATTTTGGGGCCAGTGGTGTTTGGCGTAGTCTTGATAGGTATAATTGTTATTTGGTTTAGTAATCCAATATTTAATATATAAGGAGGTAAAATGGAAAACGATAAAAAGGGTGAAATTTCTGAAGCAGAAAAAATTGAAACTGCAAATAACAGAGATAAAACCATGAAGGAAGCGCCTAGCGTTTCTCCGAAAAGTTCGGAGTGTGTGGCCAAGAAATGCTGCGGTAATGCCGCGATTGTGATGTCTGTGTTGGCTTTGGTGATGGGTGGCTGTGGACTAGGTTTCGGCTTAATGGCTTATCAAAAATCTTCTGCACCGTTAACCTTTCTAAATAATGGAGCAGATGGAAATTCGGCAAATTTCGTGGAAGGTTCAATTGCGGAGATTGCGGATAAGGTGTCGGCGAGTGTAGTATCTATCGTGACATCTACTAAGACGCGCAACTTTTTCGGGCAGGATTATGAATCTGCGGCGGCAGGTACGGGAATTATTGTAACTAGTGATGGCTATGTGCTAACCAATAAGCATGTAATTAGTGGTGCCACTAGTATAAATGTAGTGTTAGACGACGGCACAACTTATGAAAACGTAGAATTAGTTGCCACTGATCCGCTAAATGATGTTGCTTTTCTCAAGATAAAAGATGCTTCCAATTTGACACCTGCAACTTTGGGCGATTCTAAGACTCTAACCGTAGGTCAGCAAGTAATGGCAATAGGTAATGCTCTCGGACAATACCAAAACACCGTGACAGTAGGCGTGGTATCTGGACTGGGACGATCTGTAACAGCATCGGATGGTTCGGGCTATAATACCGAAACTCTTAGTGATATGATTCAAACTGATGCAGCAATTAATTCCGGCAATTCTGGTGGTCCACTGGTAAATGCTGCGGGTGAGGTGATCGGTATCAATACCGCTACTTCTACCTCAGCAGAGAATATGGGATTTGCAATTCCAATTTCTTCAGTAAAAGGGATGCTGGCACAATTAATTGAGACTGGTAAAGCGGAGCGAACATATCTAGGTGTGTATGCGGCGGAAATCACGCCTGAAATTGCCAAAGCCTATAATTTGCCGGTAAATGCTGGGGCGTACCTGTATAGCTCGTCTACTTATACTTCCATTGTGAAGGATAGCCCAGCGGCTAAGGCGGGGCTAAAAGATAAGGATATTATCACGAAGGTAAATGGCGTAGAGGTGGGCAAGGCCGGAACTTTGACTGATTTGATTGGCGAATACAAGCCTGGCGATACTGTACAGTTAACCGTAATTCGTGAAGGGAACGAAATTGCGGTAAATGTCACGCTTGAGGGTTATAAAAAGTAAGAATAAAACCACGGGTCTCTAGGTGCTGGAGGCCCTTTTTGGTGGCGAAATTAATGATTTCTTGGTGTTGGCAAGGATCGGCCTCTAGAATTAGATATTTAGAACTTGCGGCATCTATTAGCTCCTTGATGAGTTTGAGGCCATGATCTGCGGCATAGAGAGCAATGGCTGGCTCAAAGCTTAGAGATTCTTTATCTAGCCAATCCCAATCTTTATCTACGTAGGGTAAATTCGCGACTATTACATCAGGGGTAAACTTGACATTATTAAGAAGGTGTGATATAATGAAAGATAGATGGACGCCATGGTTTTGGGCGTTTTTTTGTGCGGTCTGCAGGGCCTTTTTGGAAATATCGGTAGCATGAACTTCCGCCTCGGGGAGTTCTTTTTTGATGGTGATAGCAATACAACCTGAGCCGGTGCCAACGTCTAGGATGGTAGGGTTTGGCGGGAGTGCGCGTTTAGAAGGCTTTACTCCAGGTAAATACGGTTTACCAGCGAGATTTAATATGGTATCGATGATTTGTTCGGTTTCGGGACGAGGAATCAGAACGTCTGGCGTAACTATAAAATCACGGCCATAGAAGTCGCTTATACCCAGAGTATACGCTTTGGGCGGGTCCTGCCGCCTTTTCCTCCCCCAAAATTTTGCGTTCGCAAACATTTTGGGGGTCCCCCTCCAGGCGTCACCCGCCTCTGGCGATGTTGCTTGTTGTCGATGCTGGTTATTCGGCGAGACTGCGCTCATGCTTAACTAATTCTCGGATCAAATCTTCAATATCGCCATCCATAACGGCGGGGATGTTGCTTCGGGAATAATGGATGCGGTGATCGGTGACACGGTCTTGCGGGAAATTATAAGTGCGGATTTTTTCGCTGCGGTCACCAGTGCCAATGAGGGATTTGCGCGCTTCAGATGCGTTTTTGATTTCTTCTTCGCGTTTTTTCTCTAAGAGCCGGGAGCGCAAAATATTCATAGCTTTGATGCGGTTTTGTTGCTGGCTGCGTTCATCTTGCATAGCTACAACTAGACCGGTAGGCAGGTGAGTGATGCGCACGGCAGAGTCTGTAGTATTAACGCCCTGGCCGCCGTGACCACCAGAACGGTAAATGTCGATACGGAGATCTTCGGGCTTGATTTCCAAATCTTGTTCGCTGGCCTCAGGAAGTACGGCTACGGTAGCAGTAGAAGTGTGAATACGGCCCTGGCTTTCGGTGACTGGCACACGTTGCACGCGATGTACGCCACCCTCGAATTTAAGTTGGCCATAGGCATTGTCGCCTGATACTTTGAAAATAACTTCTTTCATGCCACCGGCTTCATTTTCGTTTTTAGAAATAAGTTCAGATTTTAGACTATGATTTTCGGCGTATTTCAGATACATGCGATAGAGTTCGCCCGCAAAAAGACTAGCCTCGTCACCACCAGCGCCAGCACGGATTTCAATAATGGCGGGTTTGTCATCCGCTGGGTCACGGGGAATTAAAAGCTCCTCAAGTTTTTCTTTGTTTTCTGTGATTGTATTTTTAAGATTTTTGATATCTTCTTTGGCGATATCACCAAGCTCTGGGTCATTAGCTAATTCTTCAGCTTCTTTTAGGTTTGTCTCATCTTGATTGATCTTGGTATCTAAGTCGATAATTTCATGCAGTAGGCTGGCGCGTTTAGACTTAGCGGCAAAATCTGGATCGCTAAAAGCGTCAGGGCGAGCCAGGAAGGTTTCTATCTCTTGTAATTCGATTTTTAATTTTGATAAATCCATGGTATAATTGTATCATACTTTTTGGATCCATAGCTCAGTTGGCTAGAGCGTACGATTCACATTCGTAAGGTCGCAGGTTCGAGCCCTGCTGGATCCACCAGCGATATACGCCTGCAATTGGGGCGTTTTTTCATGAAAAATCCCCGGCATCGCGTATACCAGGGATGGGTGTTATAGTCTTCCTTGTATTCGTTTCGTGGTAAAGATGGCTTGGGCCATCATTGTGGCACAACCGAATAATAAACCTATGCATAGGGATGCTGATGAATCCAGCAAGGTATTCGTTAACCATGCACATGTGATCGTTACTGCGTAGCCGAAACAGGCGACCGTGAATACGATTTCTTCACCGTAGGGGCGAAAACAAAATACGACAAGGCTGATAACAGCGACAGTAACGGAAGCACCTACCGCCCAGCCAAGTTGGTGACGTAATATCATGAAAATTTCAGCAAATAGCATAACGATAGGAATAGCGTTAGCAATGAATAAGCCCAGTCGCTTCTGCTTCTGTTTTTGTCTATGCTTCATGATGCGATCATCTCCTTTTAAATCTTGCACTACAGAATGTAACGCGAATTATTCTTAAGGTGCTACCGATAGACGGCGTTGTTTCTATAATATCATACTTATGCATAAATGTCAAATTGTGAAGGGTTGACGATGAGTGGGGGTAGTGGTAGGATTGTGGTTGTGGTAAAAAGAAAGGTAGAATTATGAAAAAGTTTTTCTTGTATTTGGTGAGGTGGCAGCTGAGTTCGCCAATACTGGCGGTATGCATGGTGTGGATGGGCGGCTGGAACGTGGCTATAGCCACAATAGTGGCAAACTTGATTGGTGGGTGCATATTCTTTTGGGTGGATAGGTGGATTTTTGGGGAGAAGAAGGTGAAAGTCGGGAAGAAGAAAGCTATTCTAAATACGGAAGAGTTGGCGAGAGCGGAAGTAGTGATTGATGATGAAGGAGAAGATTTGGGCTAGTTGACATTAGCCACACAACGTATAGAAACGCCCGCAGCTTTACCTATTGAGGCGTAGTTTGTCCAAATGCTGTGGCCTACGAAATATAAGCCATAGGAGTATGTTTCATCATTGGAGGTACTAGACCAATAATCCGCATACGTATATTTACTAAGAGAACCATTGGATATAGATTTAAATTGCCCATAATATAATGGGGATGTGCGTAGCTTGTTAAAACCATTTTCCGCATAATTGATAGAGCTACTGTAAACGCCTTGTTCTTTCATTAGTATTCTATATGCACCATTTATCGGTAAATTCCAATTTTTAGGACAAATCGAATTGGGTTGATTTTCCGATGCGCCGGCCGTATTATTGCTTGCTACCGCTGCACTCCAATTATAATAATTGCCAAAATGTGTATGTCGGCAGCCAGTTGTATCCCCATCGTTATTGTCCGCGCAGTCTCCTAATGTTGTATATATAATTTCTGTAAAAGTAGTTGGATTTGTATATAAATATCTATCTCCCGCATCAGCCGAGTAAGGCTTATAATTATCATTTGTCCATCCAGGCACTGTAGCAGCAGTATCACTGCTCCAAACCATATCTATGGTATCAGCACGCTGGACGCCTTCACCGTCTATAGTGTTAGGTAGCCACGATACTACTCCAGTATCTTTATCCTTACTATATCCAGTCTCCGTAGTGTAGATAGTCTTACCATATGATTCTGGATCTATGTCACTAGTTTCTGAAGTTAAAGCTACAGTACTGGATAAATCTAGATCTAAGTTCTGCGTCATCCAACAGTTATTGTCTTTGAGTTTGGCTACCCAGTATATTTTATCGTCCCTTACGTCTATTAATTGCATACCTTTTTCTCCGTCTGTGTCTATGGATTTACATATGGTGGGTGTCATATCCTGCATCTTAAAGTAACCATTATGCATTTTAGCTCCTGAAGCTATAAAGGCGTCTAGCATAGTAGTAGGTATGGTATTAGATACTGCGGTGAAGTTAATAGTATTAGTATATTCTCCACTAGGTTGCGTATTGCTAGCTTTGGCTGCTATTTTAAAGTTTACTGTGCTACTAATACTATCTGCTTTTTCTACTAGTTTAATACCAGTATTAGTATATAGTGGTAGACCATTATAGCCAGTACTAGCGTTATTATAATCTCCACTAATCCAAGTGACACCAGAGTCTAAGGAATAGCTATAACCCCAGGTATTATTAGTGAAGTTAGAGAGTTCTGATACATTGGATGACAATGAAGAAAAGGTATAGTTATTATCTATTGTGTTAACGAGATTGGTAGTATTGTAGCCATTATTGGTGTTATTATTGCCTCCTACTGTAGCGAATAGGTTGTAGCCTTCTGCTATGTTGGTAGAAACATTTATTGTAATAGTATTGCTATCTACTGCATTACCACCTGGGACTAGATTATTGATAGCGAGATTAGGATTAGAAAGAGTAATGCTTAGTTTAGGAAGAAAGGTAAAGCCTATATCTACATTGCTAGAATAGTCTAATGCAGAAGTATTAGGAGTATAAGTGAATGTATTTATTATGTTTACTAAGTTTAATATTAAGATTATGAAACTTAATGTTATGATTTTTTGCTTCCCTGTAAAATGACCGATTAAGTTTCTTAAAAACGATATTAAGATTTCTAAAGTTAATATTATGTTTTTCTTACACCGCATTATGTTTACCTCACTTAGAGTTTTTCACTTAGGATGCGGTGCCATCTTTGTAATATATGAAAAGGCGTATACGAAAATGGCACCGCAAGGGTGCAATAATCAAACATTTCCTAGGCTTCGCCGTTGAAAACACGTTGACTTCCTTACGATGCCAATTCCATTTTCAAACGACGAACGATATGAAATATCGGCGACCTTTTATTAAAATGTTTAATTATTGCACTTTTATTGTAGCGCGCGAAAAATAAAAAATCAACACGAAAAATTAGCAAAACAATGAACATAAAATGCTGAAAAAATCCAATAGAATTAAGCATAAAAAGTCTTGTAAATCCATATTTAGTGGTGTATATTAGATATTAAGCACTAAATGTGGCGTATAGTGTGTAAGTGAAGAATACATTATATGCAAGATAAAAAGTCATACATTAACCATTTGGACAGAATTTGAAGGAGGTAAAATGTTCAAACGTATAGTAAAACGTGACGGTAAAATTGCGAAATTTGATCCGGAGAAAATTACCGAGGCTATCGCTAAGGCGGGCTTGGTGACGGAAGAGTTTAAATATGAGCGTGCAAAGGCTTTGACAGATAAAGTATTGAAACGTGCAGAGGAAGAAATCAAAGTACGTACACCAAATGTAGAGCAAATTCAGGATTTGGTAGAAGAAGTATTGATGGAATCTTCTTTCAAGAAGACGGCGCGTGAGTATATTCGCTATCGCCAGGAAAGATCTAGGCGGCGGGCGGCAAAATCTGATTTGATGCAGATTTATCGCACGATTTCACACGCAGATGCGAGTGAAGATTCCGACGTGAAGCGCTCTAACGCAAACGTAGATGGTAACTCTGCCATGGGTAAAATGTTGCAATTCGGTGCGGAAGGTTCGAAAGTATTTGCCAAAACATTGATGCTTCGCCCAGACATCGCCGCGGCACATGATAATGGTGATATCCATATTCATGATTTAGATTTCTACGCAACTGGCACACTAACTTGTTGCCAGAGTGATCCGTTCGTGCTATTTGAAAATGGTGGGTTTAATACGGGGCATGGGCACTTACGCACGCCGAATTCGATTGGCTCTTATGGAGCCCTAGCGGCGATTTTGCTACAAGCTAACCAGAACGAGCAACACGGCGGGCAATCTATCCCAAACTTTGACTATGCAATGGCACCGGGCGTAAATAAATCTTTCCGCAAAGCCTTGAAACGAAATCTTGGCAAATATAATAAGTTTACCGGCAAGAAGCTAGACCTAGAAATTAAAGATACTTATGAATATGGTGACGATAAGAAACTAGAAAAAGCAAAGTGGCCGAAAGAAGTAATTGAGGCATCTAACGAGGATGTGGAGCGTGAGACTTTCCAGGCGATGGAAGGGTTTATCCATAACCTAAATACGATGCACAGCCGGGCTGGCGCACAGGTGCCATTTACTTCTATCAACTTTGGCACTGATACTACACCGGCGGGGCGTTTGGTATCGAAGTATCTTTTGGAAGCTACTGAAAATGGCCTAGGTAAGGGCGAGACACCAATCTTCCCAATTTCTATCTTCAAGGTAAAAGAGGGCGTGAACTATAATCCAGAAGATCCGAATTATGATTTGTTTAAGAAATCTATGGAAGTATCTGCGAAAAGATTGTTCCCGAATTTCTGCTTTATCGATGCGCCATATAATTTGAAGTATTACAAGAAAGGCGATTATCGCACTGAGATTGCAACGATGGGCTGCCGGACGAGGGTATTTGCCAGTGTGTTCCCAGAAAGCGACGGCATTGTAACTGGGCGCGGAAACTGCTCGTTTACGACAGTGAACTTAGTGCGGATTGGTATAAAACACGGGATTTGCCTAGGTGAGCGTAAAGAAGCTGATTGGGAAGGATTTTATAGGGAGCTAGACGAAAAAATGGATCTAGTGAAGGATGAGCTTTTGGAGAGGTTTGAGTTCCAGGCTAATCAGCATGTGCGCAACTTCCCGTTCCTTATGGGGCAAGGGAACTGGTTTGGCTCAGAAAAGTTGGGTTGGAACGATACTTTGCGCGAAGTGATTAAACACGGGACATTGTCGATTGGGTTTATTGGCTTAGCGGAGACGTTGGTGGCGATGGTAGGCAAACACCATGGCGAAGACGAAGATGCGCGCGAATTAGGGCTAGATATCATTACTCATATGCGTGAAAAGTGCGACCAGTATTGCAAGAAGTATAAGTTGAACTTCTCGCTACTGGCGACACCGGCAGAGGGTATCGCTGGACGCTTTACCAAGATTGACCGTAAAGAATTTGGCGTAATTCCGGGTGTGACTGATAGGGATTTCTACACTAATTCGTTCCACGTGCCAGTATATTATCCGATTTCAGCATTTGAGAAGATTGAAATTGAGGCACCGTACCATAATTTGTGTAATGCTGGACATATTACCTATATTGAGCTAGACGGTGATCCATCGCAAAATATCGCGGCGTTTGAGGCGGTGATACGTAAGATGCATGATGAAGGAATTGGCTACGGTTCGGTAAATCACCCGGTAGATCGTGACCCAGTATGTGGATTTTCGGGGATTATTACTGGCGATAGATGCCCACATTGTGGTAGACTAGAAGGGGATTTGCCTTTTGAAAAAGTTTGTAACTGTGCTAAAGGCGAATAATGACAGATTGGCATCAGATTTCGCTAGAGAAACTCGCCAAGCAGGTGGAAACGCCGGATGGATACATCCGGCTTTCCGGCCCACTAGAGCATGATAATATCGTAAATGGCGATGGGTTGCGCGCTGTGGTATGGACGCAGGGTTGTCCGAATCATTGCCCTGGATGTCAGAATCCGGAGACTTGGGATTATGAGGCTGGATTTTTGGTAGAAATTGATGAAATTACGAAAAGACTTTCTGGTTTTAAGGGACAGGCTGGGCTGACGTTTTGTGGTGGTGAACCATTTGCGCAGGCCAAAGCTTGCAAACAAATAGCCGACTACGTACGAAAAGAGCTTGGCTGGAATGTTTGGAGTTTTTCTGGGTTTACTTATGAAGTAATTAAAGAATATGGCGGTGAACCATGGGAGTTTTTAAAGTCTCTCGATGCATTGATAGATGGGCCATTTATCCTAAAAAAACGGGATCTCAGCTTGAAATATCGTGGATCCAGTAACCAGAGATTACTACATCTGGAGCCTGGTACTGGCAAAATTGTGAGCGTAGAATAAATTTGCTATAATAATAGTAAGTTTGGAGGCAAAAATGGAAAATGCGTTTGTGGTGACGCCGATGAGCCAAAATTTTAGTTTGGAGCCAGGTAAGACTTACAATGGTAGTATTACGGTAGCAAACTCAGGTAGTGCTACAAGTGATTTTGCGTATAAAATATCTGTAGCGCCATATAGCGTGATGGGTGAAGGATACGATGCAGATCTTGCCACAATGTCTAATAGATCTATGGTGGTGGATTGGGTGAGAGTTGAAAATCCCAAAGGAACCTTAAAGCCAAACGAGACGGCGGAAATTAATTTTACAATTACTGTACCCGAAACGGCTCCGGCGGGCGGACAATATGCATCGCTTCTGGTGACGGAGGATGCTGAGGCGGCAAGCAATCAAGGAGTAAAAGTAAATAGCGTTTTTGAGATTGCAAGTTTAATATATGCCAATGTGGCCGGAGAAACTGTAACCGGTGGCGAAATACTTGAGAATAATATTCCAGGGTTTGCGATGACTACACCAGTGAAAGTCGAGGCATTAATTTCTAATACTGGCAACATACATCAGACGGCGACTACCGTACTAGAAGTGAAAAACCTGATTACCGGTGAAACTATTTTGCCTACCGGGCAAGACGATGGACGACATAGTGAAACTATAATGCCGGAGACCACTAGACGAACAGAATATGAGATTACAGGATTGCCGGTGGTGGGCGTGGTGCGTGTGAGTCAGACTATATATTATAATGGTATATCTTCTGTAGAAATGAAAGATGTATTGATTTGTCCGATTTGGTTTATAGTAGTGGCTTTTGTAGTGATATGTGGTGTAATATTTGGTGGGATTTTTGGAATTAAAACTTACAAACGTAAAAAGTCTGCACGAAAAATCACCTAAAGTACTTGTGTTTTGCTGGGAAAAAGTAGTATAATAGTGATAAACGTAACCTAAATGGAAAGAAATATGCATAAAAAGGCTATTGTGGGATTGATGGGGGTATTAGTGCTGACTGGTGCAGTTTTGAGAAACGGTATAGCGTTTGCAGACGATTCAGTGGATAGTGGTTCTACTACGAATAATACTACAAATACAGTTTCTAGCTCTGCTTCAGCTAATGCATCCGTAACGGTAAGTGCGGCGTGTAGTTTTGAGAGAAGTGGTAGCGGCGAATATGCTGGTATTTTAGCTAACAATAGCAGCGCAACGATTACTGGTAGTACTTTTGCTGTGTCTTGCAATGATGCCGGAGGATATGATATTTATGCGGTAGGATATTCGAATAATACTTTTGGCGTTACGGATTTGATTTTTAACAATACTATAGATAGCCCTTACAATATCAAAACTGATGGCACCGGGAGTAATTGGGGAATGAGTCTAACCGCGGCCTCTACCGACAAACCAGTAATAGTTAGTGGCTTTGGTAATTCTAAAAATCCACATGCTATCCCGAGTACTTACACAAAGATAGCTTCGTATAATGGTGTAACTTTAGGTGATAGCGGCGATATAGCTCCTCAAAATATCACAGTGTCATATACGGCTAATGCTTCTTCTACCCAGCCTGCTGGGACTTATACCGGAGCAGTGAAATACACCATGGTACATCCTGTCGCAGTCAATGTGCCGTATTTCGTAGTCTTTAATCCCAATGGTGGCAGCATACCGAGTGACGGTTCAGCTACATCGGTTGCGACGACCATGAATGACCAAGCCATATTTGCAGATGAGCAAACGACACTCGCGACCAATGAATATACTAGGACAGGATACACCTTTGCAGGATGGAATACTAAAGCTGACGGCACAGGGACTTCGTATGCGGATGGTGCTGAGGTTGTGAACCTGACTACTGCTGGGGGAGAGGTTGTACTGTACGCAACATGGACTGAAAATACATAATGATATTTGATGTCTTTTGCTACTGTTAATATTGTATTAATGTTATAATAAATAGTATGAAAATAGCGGTTTTAGGTGCGGGGGCATTTGGTACGGCGCTCGGAGGGATTTTGGCCAATAAGGGCTATGATATCGATTATTATGACTCAAGATTGGAGCGTGAAAAATTATCAGACGTGTTGGCGGACGCTAAATATATAGTGCTTTGTGTGCCATCCAAGGCGGCGCCATATTTATTACCATATCTACCAAAAAATAAACCGCTAATCGTGGCAACAAAAGGAATACTATCCGATAAAACATTTGCAGATTTCAATGATTATATGGTGCTAAGTGGTCCAGGGTTTGCCGACGATATAAAAGCAGCCAAAAATACTAAACTGACGGCTACGGATGGCAGAATAATTGAACTATTCGGTACAGATTATCTCACTTTTGATAAAACCAACGACAAACGTGGCGTATTAATGTGCGGCGCACTAAAAAATGTATATGCTATACTGGCTGGGCTAGAGGAATTAGAGCCGAATACGGAAGAACATGCTAGATTCCTAACAGAGGTATCGGAAGAAATGAAGGCGCTTCTTTCAGCTAATGGCGCGCAGCCAGAAACGGTGGATTTGGTATGTGGCAAAGGGGATCTTAAGATCACCTGTGCTTATCCTTCGCGCAATTATGAATTTGGGCGGATTTTATGCAAAAATCCCAATGCTGAGCCAGAAAAAACCGTAGAAGGTATATCTGCATTAAAACGCATTAAGCGGGGTGAAATAATAGTACCTGCTGAAGCCGTAAAACTAAAAGATTTGATGAGCAGGAGCGATAAGTGGGCTTAAATACTAAGCAAAAAGAAGCAGTAGAATATTTGGATGGGCCACTTCTGGTATTGGCGGGGCCTGGAACCGGCAAGACTCAGCTACTTTCAGAAAAAGTGGCGTATATTTTGAAAAACACAGATACAAACCCAGAAAATATTTTATGCCTTACTTTTACTGAAACTGGCGCTAGCAATATGCGCGAGCGGCTGAAGAGTATCATTGGCAAAGATGGGCTAAAAGTAAATATTGGCACATATCATGCTTTTGGCACGGATATTCTTACACAATACAAAAATTACGCAGAAGATTATGATAGAAAATTAGATTCCGCAATAGATGAGGTTACGCAGTTCAAAATCGTTCGTGACATCCAGAATAAATTACCGGGGCGCGATATTTTACGCGGTGATAACGTAAAGGATATTATTAGTGTGATATCTTCGGCGAAATCTGCGGGACTTTCGGCAGATAATCTTGCAAAAATCGCCGAGCAAAACTTGGAGGATTCTAAGGTATTATCCGAAGCGATTTCACCACTACTCAAAAATATTGTACCGCGCGCATTTAAGGAATCTTACGAGAATGCTTACCGGCCAATATATGAGATACTTATAAACTATGCAGACGCACAACCGATTTTGCCTGGAGTGGAGCGCTCTATCGCAGGGCTAGCGCGAGATTTAAAAGTAGCAATAGTCGAAGCAGAGTCTGCGGAAAAAATTAAGCCACTTTCTAGCTGGAAAGATAAATATTTCGAAAAAGACGAGAAGGGAAATTACCGACTCAAAGACCGCGTGGCTAATAAAAAATTGCTCAGTATCGCTAAGGTAATGGGCGAGTATGATGAGTATTTGCGCGATAATGGCCTATATGATTTTGATGATATGATCCAGGAGGCGGTACGTATACTAAAAACCGATAATGGCTTTAAACTTACGCTGCAAGAACACTATCAGTTTATTATGTTGGATGAATTTCAGGATACTAATCCATCGCAATTTGCGATAATCAAACAACTGACAGACTACGAAAAGCCAATGATTATGGCGGTGGGAGATGATGATCAGGCAATTTATGAATTTCAGGGGGCGCTTTCTACAAACTTAACAGATTTTCAGGCACATTACGGGGCAAACGTAATACCACTGGTAGAAAATTATCGTAGCACGCAGGAAATTTTGGATTTTTCACGCAAGATTATCAACCAAGCGCCGAATAGGTTTGCGGATAAGGAATTAATAGCTCATAAGCCCGCGCCGGAAAACACGCAGATTTTTCGCCATGAATTTTTAAGTTCGGACATGGAGTATGATTTTATTGCACGAAAAATTCATCAGCTGATTAAAGCTGGCGTAAAACAGAGTGATATCGCTATAATTTCATATAAAACTAAATATTTTATGCCGCTTTTGCCATACCTGAAGGCGCGGTCAGAGATAAAAATTGCTTACGAGAAGCGCGATAATTTATTCGAGGATGAAGTGATACACGAAATTCTCACTTTGGCACGGTTTATTTATGAAATAAAGAATAATCTGAGTGGCAATACGTCTATTTTGGAAATTTTGGCATATCCATTTTTTAAATTACCGATGTTGGAGGTAATAAAAGTTACTAGTGAGGCCAGAAAAGACCGCAAAGCGATATTTGAGCGTTTGGCTACTTCAGAAAATGCGGAAATTAAGCAGGTGACGGAGTGGCTAGCAAATTTAGTGGCAAAATCGTTTACAGAGCCGCTAGAAATAATATTAGATTATATAGTTGGTGCGGCAGAGTTAAGCGGCTACCGCTCTCCGCTTTTGGCATATTACACAAAAGATGATGAATATGGAGCATTTAATCTATATGAGAATTTGGCTTCACTGAGGGGAAAGCTGAGAAAGCATTTTGGCGAGAAGAGCCTAAAATTGGATGATCTAATTGATATGGTAGATGATTATGAAGCTGCCGAAATGACACTAAATAAGACTAGCCCATATAAAGATGCGGATGAGGCCGTACAAATACTTACTGCGCATAAAGCTAAGGGACTAGAGTTTGAATATGTATTTATAATTTCAGCAGACCATGTAGCATGGGGTAAAGGCAAAGGGAACAACAACTTATTAGCCCTACCGAAAAACTTAATGCAGATACGGCACACCGGCACCACGGACGGTGAAAAATTGCGTATACTATACGTAGCCTTAACGCGGGCGAAAAGTACACTATATATTACGAACTCTCTACATGATTTTAATGACAAAGCGCCGGATAGATTAGAATATTTCGAAGAATATACGGATGGTGACGAGGTGATTTCGCCATTAATTCCGGCCGGAAAAGTAGCTTGCCACTATGAAGCAAGCGCGTCCGTTTCTTCCGACAAAACAGAGAATCTGAAGTATTGGCTAGCGCCATATACCAAACTGACTCCTGATATGCGGGCAATTTATCGGGATAGAGTGAAGAATTGGCGGATGTCCGCGTCGAGCTTGACTTCGTTTATAGACATCGTATATGCTGGCCCAGTGGAGTTCTTTAAGCGGCAAATCCTGCGTGCGCCGGCAGAACCAGAAACGGAAGCTTTAGCTTTTGGTGATTTGGTGCATAAAACTTTTGAGATGGTAACCAATCGAGGTTTTTCTGATGAAAAGGCAGTAGAGTACTTTTTGGCAGAACTTGAGAAAAAAGAGTTACCACAAGATATTATGCAAAAAATCCGCGAAAAGGGCCCGGCTGATCTTGCAGTTTCACTGAATAAATTCGGGGAGATTTTGCGCCAGGGTAAGGCGGAAGTAAATCTTGCGCCGGAAAGATTATCGATAGACGGCGTACCTGTAACCGGTAAAATTGATCATATATTAATAGATGATAGTGCCAAGACAATTGAAATTTATGATTTTAAGACCGGTGGCTATCACAAAGAAAAATGGCGCTCGCACGCTACATTATATAAATATATGTTGCAATTAGGTTTTTATAAGTTACTCTTAAATAATTCGCCGACTTATAGAAAATATAAGGTGGAGCGGGCACATATATTATTTGTTACGCCAGATAAAGACGAAGAAGTATATGACAAAGTCTATGAATTTAACGATGAGGACGAAAAAGAGTTGGTTGATTTAATGCGTGCTATATATAATATGGTAGAAACTTTGAATTTTATGGATGATGCGGAAATATTTAGGATGGCGGATGACAATTTGGGGCTTAAAGATATCAAAAACTTCATTGAGCTACTGCTTGCAAAAAGCATCAAAATATAATATATATGGTATGTACGCAGTTTTCGAGATTGCTAGGTACCTGTTGCGATGAGTGCCGTGTGGTTTCGGTGACCGTATATGAAATATGCAAAATATAGCACTTTTGAAAGGTGGTGAAAATGAGTGGGCGATATCGTTATAAAAGATCTGACAATGGGTCGATCTTGGACTTTTACTCCGACCAATGCTGGCTACTATGCTGCAGCAGCGAAAATCGAAGAGATTATTCAGCAAGGTCATAGGGCCGGAGGAGATGTAGGTCGCGTAAGGTCTTATACTGGATAAATCACTCCCACAGATGGCAAGACTAAGGTCTTGCCATTTTTCCTGAAGTGTGATAGAATAGTAGCAATTATGGCAAAGAAGAATAATACTAAAAGAAAACTTGTTGGTCTAGTTTCTGAGGAATCTGGAGTTCGTGCGTATTATACCAAGAAAAATACCATGAATACACCCGATAAATTAAGTCTTAGAAAGTATGATCCGGTGCTTCGTAAGCATGTTCTCTTCGTAGAGACTAAGAAAAACCTTGGTCGCAACGAAGTAAAGGAAAAGAAACGTTAAAAAATACCCCTTCGGGGGTTATTTTTTATATATTAATACGGTAGTTTATGTCGCGGAGGACGTTTTCAAAATACATGAAGCTTTCGTATGGAGACGCGTAGGCCGAAAAGTAAGCGTGTACATCGCCATCATGCCAGTATTTGGTACACATAGAGTATGGGTGGTCTGACGTGGTCATATAACGCCAGTCTTTAATTAAATCTTGATCTTTAGTGGCGAGGAGTTTTTCGCGCATATTGTATAAATCGTTCATAGCAGACGTCTGCATAGAATTGGAGAGCCAGGCGGATAAATCACGTTCAGTATCGGCCCAAGTGACAGTTTCTGGCATGGAAATATCACTAATAGGTTCGGAAATATCACAAGCCTCTGATACTGTAACGAATTTATTTTCATATTCGGAAAGCCAAGCCGGAATTAGATTATTCATGAAGCTAAAAATGCCGGTGTCTTGCCACTGGTGTTCGCCGAAGGTTTCAAAATCCATAAATAAATTAATCAGATTACCACGCAAGCATTCCATATTGAGCCAATTTTGATATTTTGGCACGGTGAGCGGCCACTCATCCCAATTACGATTAGAAAAACGGAAGGCTATGTCGTCTGATAAGCGATAATTTTTGAGTAATAATTTTAGATTCTCACAGCCAGACGGACGATAGACGTAATTTGGGCTTCTCCAACCAAGAATTTTATCCCAACCTTCGGCTAGGATGCCTTTGTAGCCTTTTTCTTCGGCCCAGTGAGCAAGATTATCATTATATGCAAGCTCGGTATTGCGAAATACTTGTGGAGTTACGCCAAAAATTTCTTTAATTTTGTGAGTATGTTGTTCTACTTGAGTGTTAAATTCGTCCAGATTATAGAAAAATGCCAGTGAATGGTAATATGTTTCGCCGACGATTTCTACTTGGCCGCGTTTTACCATACGCTGTATCTGGGAAATGAGTTCTGGCGCCCATTTTTCGGCTTGCTCTAGCCAGGTACCCGTAATAGAAAACGAAACTTTGAACCCGGGATATTTTTGCATATTTTTTTCGAGGAGATTAAGCATGGGGCGATAAGATTTATCGGCAACCTTTCTAAAAATACGCTCGTTGGATTGACGGCCATTGTAATGATCGTGGAAATAATTAGAATCGTTGCCAACATCAAAAATAGAATATTCACGATAACGAACTGGCTGATGGATATGTAAATACAAACAAATCGCGCGCATTCTATCTAAACCTCTTATGTTTGATATTTCTATTATAGATCTTTAGACACTTTTTCGCAACTTGGTTCCAGGAAATTTTACGGTATTCGTGCTTAACGTTATTCTGCAGACTCTTGCGAAGCGCAGGATTTTCTGCTACTGCCAATATTTCATCCGCCAACTTTTTTTCATCCCAAAAGTCATATTTAAGAGCAGACCATATGATTTCCGACACGCCAGATTGCTTAGTGAGAATTAAAACGTCGCCGTGGTGCGCGGCCTCGAGTGCGGTAAGGCCAAATGGTTCAGAAATGGAGCTCATTACAAAAACATCGGATACAGAATAAATATCGCGAAGTCTTTTACCGCGAATAAAACCCGTAAAAATAACGTTTTTAGAAATACCTAAATCTGCAGCTAGACTAATTAATTCATTGCGCTCTTCACCATCGCCTGCAAAAAGAAATATTAGCTTGGGATTTTTAGAAAGCGCCATAGCGGCGGCACGCATAAGATTATGTAGACCTTTCTGTATGGTAAAGCGGCCGACCGTAGAAACCACAGTGTAGCCAGCTGATTTGAGGCTCCCCAGATAATTATAGGCATTGTTATCGAATTGATACGCTTTATTTTCGTAGTTTTCGTCGAGGGAATTATAGACTACGGTGATTTTAGAAAGTGGAATGTGATATTTTTCGTGAACGATACGCTTGGTGGTCTCTGACACGGCAATAATTTCGTCGGCAAGCATTAAGCCCTCGCGCTCTACTTCGTGGATGAGTGGGTTGCCATAGTGCATCCCGGCGCGATCATATTCTGTAGCATGAACATGGGCAATGAGTGGGATTTTGTACTTTTTCTTGGCCAGAACGCCCGCTTCGTAAGTGAGCCAATCGTGAGCATGAACGACATCAGGCTTATATTCCATGAGATATTTTTCGACAAATTCGCAATACGATTTCTGGACATCACGAATAGAAACTAATTTTTCTTTTTCTACAGTAGGAATAATTTTTTCCAGTAAACGCAAAGATTCATAAGCACCACCGCCGTAACGATAAATAGGATCCAGGTGGGTGGCAGATAGAATTTTCATGAATTTGATTTCTGGATGCTCGGCTTCATACGGAACTACAAAATCAATATCTGCACCTTGGCCAGCAAGTGCACGTGCCATGTTAAGACAGGCAACACCAAGCCCCCCGCTATTATGCGGTGGAAGTTCCCATCCTAACATAAGTATTTTCATCTCTACCATTTTATCACGTTTTATGGTAAAATGATAGGGAACATTAAATTTTAGGGGTGTAGCTCAGTTGGTAGAGCAGCGGTCTCCAAAACCGCGTGTCGTGAGTTCAAGTCTTGCCACCCCTGCCACAGGTTTGGGATTTCTTTTAAAAAAGAAACCTCAACAGAGAAAATTTAGTTTTAAAATTGAATTGGAAGTCAATTCCAATTCAATTTTTGTATATGATTTTTGTGATAATATAAGTATATGAAGTTTGAAGATGTTGAAAATGCTAGATTAAACTATATAAACGAGCGCAAAAAAGTAAGGAGGAAAGCCACAAGAATTACGCTTAGTATCTATCTACCGCTACTTCTAGTAGTCGTAATTGTTAATTACAGCGTATTGGCGAATTTGTTTTTATCTTTGTTCAGTTCTTCGTTACAAAATTTATTTTTCTTATTGATACCCATATTAATGATGCTGTTTTTTGCCATATTAATACCTTACGTAATTATCGCCATGGTGGTTTCGTCGTCTACGGCAGATGACGCCGTAAAATACAAAAAAGCTTATAAGGGATATTTCGTAGGACAGCAGTTAGAAAAGACTTTTTCCAATTTAAAGTATAATCACGATGTAGGTCTAGACAGACAAATCTTGATTGACAACGGCATGATAAATACTGGTGATAGATATTTGTCGAACGATTTAACCACTGGAAAATATAAGGATGTAGACTTTGCTCAAGCGGATGTGCATATAGAAGAAGAATATAAGGATGGCGATGGCGATACGCAATACGAGACTGTTTTTAAAGGACGCTATTTAGTATTTGAATTCCCAAAGAAATTTAATTCCAGAATGATGCTGACACATAGTGGGTCGCCTAAAAGCGAAATAAATCCAAAAGATAGAAATAAAATACTGCAATACATGCAGACTGAGTCGACAGAGTTTAACAAAGCTTTTGCTATGTATGCTGAGGATGGAGTAGAGGCTTTATATATCTTAACGCCAGATTTTATGGAGCGAGTGCAAGAGTTGGGACGCTCGCATAACGATACCGTGTCGATTTATTTTGCCGACAATAAGATGATTATAGGGATTGATGATGGTGGAGATATTTTTGAACCGCCTAGTCCAGAAAAGCCAATAGATGAAAAAATAGAACTAGAAAAAGTAGGACAGGAAATCAATTTGATAACACATATTATAGATAGTTTAAAATTAAATCGCAAAGTTTCCACGTAGTAATTTGTACTTATCTGTAAGTTTGTGATACAATAGAGATATTATGGAAGGTAATAAGAAAAAACTTAGGGCGGTGTTGGTGTTTGGGGCACCAGGTAGTGGTAAGACTACCTTTGCAGAGAAATTCGCGAAAAAATTTAACCTCGCATATTATAATTTGGACGAAATCAGGGAAGAATACGGCTTTTCGCATGAGGCGGTACTTTCTATTTTGGAAATCATTACTAAAGCCAAACAATCCATCGTGATAGAAGGTGAACTGAAGACGGAAAAAGATCGCACCGAGGTACGCAATATCTTGCGCGAACGCGGATATAAGCCAGCCCTAGTATGGGTGCAGACAGATTTTACCACAATAAAGGTACGCCTACGTTCAAAATATAAGACTATCAAGAAAGCTAAAGAAATATATGATGCAGCAGTGGCCGAAATGGAAGCGCCGGCGGATTTTGAGCGACCAATCATACTATCCGGAAAGCACACTTTCGAAACACAAACCAAGCATGTACTAGCCGGCCTTGCCAAGGCACGCTAATTTATTTCAATGATTATTGAAGATAAAGAATTTGGTGAAGTAATTGTGCGCAAAAGCCCACTGGCGCGGAATATTAAGTTTTCTATTTCTACGTCGGGCAGATTGCAAATGTCCGTACCGCAATACACTTCGGAGTTTTTGGCGAAGAGATTTTTAACTAGTAATCGTAGAATGATTCGTGAGAAATTACCCGTGAAGGATCCGCGTGAACAACGAGCGCGTGATTACCAGAAAAAACAACTCATGAAACGGGCAAAAGAATATTTGCCGTATCGGCTGGAGTATTATGCTAAATTGTATGGCTATACATATGATAAATGCAGACTATCACATGCAAATACGCGATGGGGAAGTTGTTCATCCAATCGGACGATTTCTTTAAATATTGGTCTGATGAAGGTACCGGAAGTGTTGCGTGACTATGTGATACTGCACGAGTTGGCACATCTAAACCATATGGATCATTCTAAAGCTTTTTGGGCGGAAGTGGGAAAGCACGATAAAAACTATAAAGTACACGAGAAGAAGTTGAAAATGTTTAGCCCGGGGGTATAACTCCTTCTGACCTTTTCTCCGGAGGTAGAAAAGGTCAACAAAAGAGGCTAGCTAGAAAATTGAATTGGAAGTCAATTCCAATTCAATTTTGGTTGTTATCTAATTAATTCCGTTGGAATTAATTAGGGAAAAAATAGGGCTTTAGTTTACTCAATGCTATTAAAATTAGGTTTGGAAACTGTTGAATACTAGCGCGCGACGCAGCGCACAGACCTCCCGAAGAACATATTGACATGGTTGGTCGGATTAACGTTAGTAGCAGAGAAGTCCAGGTAGTAGGCTTGGCCACTACCGTAGACCGTACTAGGCCAATAGCCTGTTCCAGAGCCCGAATAGACAAGATTACCGTTGCTGCTGACGAGGCCGGCCCTTACAAACCACAATGGACTAGAGATTAACCTGATATCGGTGTTTGTGGCGCCACTATTATATAAATAATTCAATCTAGCAAACTCATTGGTAGAACCTGAGACTATATTAGATTGGCTGGATATAGTTGGTAATCTCCATCCTTTAGGACAAATAGAATTTTGTGGGTTTAATGTAACATCATTATAAGTACTAGCAGTTAAACTACTACCATTATCACTAGCTATTGTTGCGCTCCAGTTATAATAATTGCCTATGGATAGATGGGTATTGGTTTCTGACTGAGTCTGTGAGAAATGATCGCAAGCAGTAGTGAGATAATTACAAGCTGTAGTACCGCTATCATCTCCATCCCAATACCATTCACCTGGATCTAAGGAATAAGCCATATTATTGTTATTAACCCATGCTGTACCGGTATTATTTTGATAATCTCTGGTAGTATTTTTAGGAGTCCAAGATATAATATTGTCACTAGTATCGTATGTGTATCCTACACTATATGCACCAGATAAAGAGCTATCATTCAAATCTGTATCATTAGAAGTGAGTGGTCTATCATGTGATAAATCTAAATCTAGGTTTTGTGTCATCCACACATTACCGTCTTCTAATCTAGTAACATAATATTCTTTTTCATCCCTAATATCTTTTAACATATATGCACTATTTAAAGTCATAGAGCTCTTAACACTGGCTAGATCTACTGCGTCTAATTCTGCAAATGTTTGCATGTAAGCTATATCGTCTATAGTCTTTGGTATTGGTTTAGTAGTTGCAGCAAAGTTAATAGTCCCTGTGTATATTCCACTAGGCTGAGTTTCACTTGCTTTGGCGGCTATCTTAAAGTCTACGGAGCTACTAGAATTATTATCTGTATTAAATAATACTTTACTCGCTGAATTAGATAAACCGGAATAACTAGACCAAGTAGGGGTAGTGGCTATATTGTTTTTATAGCTATAACCCCAAGTATTATCCGTAGTTAAGTTAGCTAAATTTGCATCCATAGCAATACTACTAAATATATCAGTATTATTAGCATGGGTTAGATTAGTATTATTATGTAAACTATCACCTACTGTAGCAGATAATGTATAACCATGAGAAGCATTAGTAGCTACGGATACATTTATTATATTACTATCACTAGTGGTGCCTGGTGCGAGATTAGGAATAATCAAATCATTAGGAGATATATTTACTGATAACGTAGGATTAAAGGTAAACCCTATACCTACATTACTAGAATAGTCTAAGGCAGAAACATTAGAATTATTAAATATATTAGAAGAACATAATGCTATGTTTGCAAAACTTAACATTATGATTACTAAACTTAATGTTATGATTTTTACCTTCTCTGTTAAATGGCTTATTATGTTTCTATAAAATGATATTAAGATTTCTAAACTCAATATTATGTTTTTCTTACACCGCATTATGTTTACCTCACTTAGAGTTTTTTCACTTAGGTTGCGGTGCCATCTTGTAAATTTATGAAAAGGCGTATACAAAAATGGCACCGCAAGGTGCGATACCTAACCATTTAAGCCAATTGATCTAACTAAAAGGTTGGTCCTTACGGTGCCAAGTTTTTCTTTTAGCTAGACCAATTCATAAAATAAATTGGCTTTTAAATTATGATTAAGTATCGCACTTTTAGTATAGCACAGAAAAATTGTTGTGGTGAAAAATTGCGAAAAATCATAACCAAAATTACCATTTTTCAATTAAGCTTGTGCTATAATGAAATCAAGGAGGAGAGTGTGGAACTCAAGAAACGGTTAAACCTTAGAGCTGTTTTGATAGGGCTATATGTAGCGGTTTTTGGGGCCTATGTGATTTGGGGTCTGCAACCAGCCGAAGCAGCAAAAAATTATGAAATATCGACAAAACTAAATATTCCGAGCATTAACCTAACTACTGATGTAGTCACATTGCAATTAGAAAATCGCGAGCTTAAAACACCAGATGCCATTGTAGGTAGCTTTAGTAGGGCCAACAATAAAACTTTACTAATCGGACACTCCACCACGGTATTCCAAAATCTTAATAATGTAAAAATAGGCGATGAGATAAATTATGACAATGGCATTTATGTAGTTAAAAATATAAAAGTATTAGAAAAAGCTAATGTCGATATGAGTAAAATCCTGGCATCCACTGAAAAACAAACTTTAGAAATTATGACTTGCACAGGGGATTTACTAGACGGTGGTGACGCTACACATCGGCTAATGATTACGGCCGAGATAAAAGATTAGAGTTTCTTCAAGTGTATCGCAAAACCGCCCCCAGGAGCCATATAGATATCTAGCGCTTCGCCACGACCAATGTGTTTTTGCTGAATATTGATACCAAATGGATTTTCGCGGTAATGAGCATCGTCGCTGTCGGCATAGATGGTGGCCTGGTAAGCACCGCTATCTAGAAAATCTAAATCGATATGCACGCGCCGGCCATTTTCGTTGGTAACGCCACCTAGGAACCAATCTGCAGATTCACGATCTTTGCGAGCAACGACATAATACTCGCCAATTTCACCGAGTAAGGGTAAAGTTTTTTCGAAATTGGTGGGGACGGCGCGGATAAACTTAAAGACATTTGGAAAGCGATCTTCGTAAATAAACGGACGGTCGGCGGCCATAGCCATGCCAGAATAGATAGTGACAAAGTAGGCCACTTGACGCGCTAAGGTAGTAGCCATACGCTTGACGCTATTAGCGAGATCGAAAATGCCGCTAGTGTAATCCATCCCACCGGCGAGCAGGCGAGTATAGGGCAGGAAACAAGCATGCGAGGGACTAAGTGCGCCGCCCTCGTATTCTTGGCCGCGAGCACCTTCGCGGCTAAGGAGATTAGGCCAGGTACGTTCGATACCGGTGCCTTTGATAGGTTCATGAATATCTAGACAAATATGGTTTTTAGCAGCTAGTTCTACGGTTTTTTGATAATGGTTAACGCCGAGCTGAGAATGATGGAATTCGCGGCGACCGTTTATCATCATCATACTACCAGCATAACCGGTTTTGATATAGTGGATATTATTGGCGGCATAATAACTATAGGCAGCCTCTAGTTGTTTTTCGTAGTTATCAACAAAACCGACGGTTTCATGATGTCCGACCAGCTCAATGTTATGTTCTGTGGCATAGGTAGCGACTTCTTCCAAGTTGAAATCTGATGTAGCGACGGTAAATTTATTATTAATACCATTTTCTAACCAATCACCCTCCCAACCTTCGTTCCAGCCTTCGATAAGGAGGCCAGAGATACCAAGACGGACGGCGGCGTCGATGTATTCCTTGGCGTGCTCGGTGGTGGCTCCGTGACGTTCGCCTGGTGCCCATGTCCATTCGCCCACATACATAGCCCACCAAATACCAATAAACTTAAGCGTGTGGACCCAGTTAAAATCTTGAGTGGGGGCTTTGTTGAGGGCATACATTGTACGATTTGCGGTGAGTTCGATAGCGGAACTTGCGACCATAATTAGTCGCCAAGGCGTATTGAACGGTAAATTGATGTGGGCCTTAGTACCATCGGAAAGAGGTGTAATATCGGCCTTGAGAATATTCTGAGCGTTTAGTTTAATTGTCATGGAGCCATAATTGTAAAGCGCAGCCTCGTGGATGGCAAGATAGTAACCATTGGGTGTGCGAAGCGTAAGTGGGGTGTGAACGGAATTTTGAAGATCGTAAACGGCGGATTTTTCGTAATTATATTCGTAGCGATCTGGCTGATAGGCGGGGATTTTCCAGACAGTGGTATTGAGATCTAGGTTAAATTCGGTGAGCTCGTCTTTGATGGTAATGCGACGAAATTTGGGCTGAGGCGGGATTTCATAGCGAAAAGCTACACTGTCGTTAAAAACGCGAAATCTGAGAGTAAAGATACGTTTGGGTTCTTTACCCTCGGCCAGGTAAAAGGCCGTCTCGGTGTAAGTATTCTGGATATAGCGATCTTCGCCCCACTGAAGTTCTATAATTTCATCATGTTTTCGAGTATGTGTGCGAATGAGTTTAAGATTGTCACGCAGAGGATTTTCGCCACAGATTAGGAAGCCCAATTTGGATGGACGGATAATGACTTTATCATTTCTGGATACGGAATATGAGATATGTCCAGATTTAAGAGAAAAATGGCACTTTAAGCGACCGTCCGGAGACAAAATATCTTTCTCACATATATCCTTGGTGCGCCATTTAAACATAAACTTATTATATCATATGGAGTGTGGTATAATTTTGGTATGATTCGTAGGAAGCGAAATCGAACGAAATTATTCTTTGGGGGATTTGCGATATTTGCGGTGGTGTTTGTGGGGGCGTTTCTAGGAATACAATTTATTACGAAAACCGGAATTTTTCGTGTGCCTGGTGTGGTGTATTATGATGAAAGCCTGACAAAAGAAGAACTAGCAAAATTAAAAACAATTTTTACCGAAGAAGTAGATTTGGATAAGGATGTGAAGATCAGCGCAAAAGAGTATTCTACTATGCCGGAGCTTCATGAGGGTGAATTGCTATATGAAATATCTGTACCGGTGACGGATTTTTACGATGCTCGAACCGATACAAGTGAATTTACCGATGATGAATATAAAATTATTTCGGTAGAGGATTTAGATTTTACCAAAAAATTATTAGCTGTGGATGGCGAATATTATTTAGATGATTTCAATAGCGGAGCTACGTTTAGAGTGATCGATTTCGATTCTGAAAAATATGACGAAGAAATAGCTCCACTGGTGACTAATACTTTCGCAAAACAGTGGCCAGAAAAATCTAGCGTACTGAGCTTGGCGCAAACTGGCGTTACAGCAATGAGCCGCGGGATGAACGCAAAACTAAATAGCGTAGGCGGCGATGCAACTTATTTTGCAGAAAAGATTAAAGATTATCTGTCTGCATTTGATTTAACTCATACTTCCAACGAATCTTCTTTTACCGATATGGCGACGGCGCACAATATATGTTCTGATCCGAGATTTATAGATGTTTTGACGGCGATTGGATTGGATATCGTGGAGCTAACAGGAAATCATAATCAAGATTGTGGTAATAATGCAGCTAGCGATACGATTGATATTTACGAGCAAAATAATATTAAAATAGTGGGTGGCGGTAAAACAGCTGATGCGGCAGCCGTGCCATTAGAATTAGATGCTAAGGGTACCAATATTACCTTTTTGGCATATAATTTATCCACTGGTGGAGCTACTTATGGCGATACGCCTGGCGCCAATCAATATTACGAAGAAAATGCAGTGGCAGAAATCGCTGCGGCTAAAGAGCGCGGAGATTTTGTGATCGTGGATATTCAGTATTATGAGTGTAGTGGCTATGCTTCAGAAACAGAGGATACCACTTGCGACTATGCAGATTCGGCTGCTGGGGATCAAGTTGGTTTTTTCCGCCATTTGATAGATTTGGGGGCCAATGTGGTAGTAGGCACCAGTGCGCATCAGCCACAAACTTTTGAACTATATGGCGATGGCGCAATATATTACGGCTTAGGTAATTTGTTTTTTGATCAGATTTGGTGGCCGGGAACTACCAGAAGTTTAATTTTGGAACATTATTTCTATAAGGGGAAATTATTACAGACTAGGATTACGCCAACTGTTTACGATAGTAATATGCAAACAAAACTCTTAGATAAGGAGACCGCGGAATGGTTTATAGCGAGACTAATCAGCGCGAGGCCATAGTACGCGAGGGTAGCGAATCGCGAATAGTTTTAGTTGCACTAATTGCTATTTTTATGATGACTGGACTATTTATTATTTATTATTTAGCGACTGGAATAATAGATGGCGCAGACAATATTACAGAGAATAATATTATTACAAATGAGGAAAGCGCGTATGTTTCACCCGAAAAAACAGAGGTAGAGCCTAAAAAGATAGACTTCCAGACGATGATAGATAACTGGGTAAAAAATATTGATGGTAATAAAGGCGTATTGATATATGATTTAGATCGAGATGAAGTAGTAGCAGAATACAATTCCAACCGAAGTTTTGCTACGGCATCACTGTATAAGCTTTTTGTGGTATATGAAGGATATCGCAAAATTGAACAGGGCGAGTGGAGAGAGGGTGACGCCGCCGGCGATACCGGGCGTATAATTTTAGAATGCCTAGACTTGGCGGTACGCGAGTCTAATTCTGACTGTGCAGAAACTTTGTGGCGAATGATAGGACATGACAAACTAGAAAAAATCGTAGCCGATGATTTTGGCATTACAAACACCAGTGTAGAGGACCTCGTTTCTACTCCTAATGATATTGCCAAAATGATGAAAAGATTTTATGATCATACGGATATCAATGATGAAAAACTAATTGCTAAAATGAAAGACTCATTTTTAAACCAACCTGTTACAGAGTATAATTGGCGGCAGGGGTTGCCAAGTGGATTTTCAGATGCGGTGAACGTATATAATAAAGTTGGGTGGGCGTATAATGATGAAGAAAAAGTTTGGGATATTTATAATGATGCGGCGATTATAGAATTTCCGGAGAAAGATCGGCATTTTATCGTAGTCGTAATGACGAATAAAGTACCGTATCAGCAAATCCGTAAACTTGGCACAATGATTGAAGAAGAATTTAATAAGTACTAAAGAATTGCGACCAATAAGTACGATAAGTAGAGCTAGGATCAAAGACAAACCCTACGGCGAGTTTAGTGTAATCTGGGTTTAAAATATTGGCCCGGTGGGACTCTGAACCCATCCAAAGTGCTACCACGGTGGCTGGCGAAACTGCCGCATTACCGATGGCTAGATTTTCACCACTAGTACCACCAGAATCTGGCGCAGGGCATACAGTAGACCAGCTACTACCATCTGGACGAGTGTGGGCATAAAGCGTCATTGTTTCATTGGCGCGAATATCTGCAGCGGAACTACAGGTGTCGCCCCAGGCTAGTTGGCCGAGATTGTTTTTGATACGTATTTTATTAACTAGAGTTAACACTTCGTGTTCCCATTGCTCTGCTGGAGGATCAATAACCGTGACAGTGATGGAGTCTTTACGTAGGCCATCATAAGTACCCGCGGTAATTGTAGTAGTACCCGTACCATTGATGACTGGGTAGCGACAGGTGTCATTGTTATAACCTAGCCAAGTACGGGCTGAATCATAAAAACCGCCAATTACATTAGTATCTGAAGTCTGCCAATACATTTCACCGAGATTAGACAAACCTCCACCTACACAGATGTCAGTATCTGGTGTGGCATAGATGGTGATAGCTTTTTCATTCCAGAGCTTACCGGAGGGTACGGCGGAACTATCGAATTCATGGCTGGCAGTGGACACGTAATCGTCATTACCAATCACGGATACGTCTACTTCGGAGTCAGAATCAGAAACAGATTCTAGCAGTTCCATTTCGCCAGCGGTATCACCAACAATATCGGAACGCTCGTCTACGGCGCGGAATTGAATTCCGCCGTTTAGCCAAATGGCACTGGCGATTAGCACGCCCACGATCAAGATAGCAGCCGCATTAAGCGAAAGCAAGACCGTCATGCGGTTTTTATTCGGGCGTTCGGTTTCCATTATTTTTGTTCCTTGTTAGAATCTTGCCCCATAATAAGCGAGCGAATATGCGTCATCAAGGTATTGAGCGCCGGAATCAAGGTAATGAAGATTAATATCATAATAAAGTTGAGGACAATTACCTCCGTAGACGGGGTGGAGCCACGGAAAAGCGCTGCGAAGATCATAGAAAAGATAATCATATAGACAATGGCGATAGACGCGATTACTACAATATACGAGAAGATACGTAGCCAAATAGACGAAAGGTTAAGCATACGATAGCGTAAAATGGTGTAATAGACACCCAAAATGGTCACTGCAAGAGCCAGAGGCCCAAGCCAAATTAATGTCCAGTTATTCAGTAATGGCAAAATCAAGTTGACAATCAATACGATGGTGCTAGAAACCGCAAAGCTTATCATAGTGATAATGTCACCACCGCGCTTGCGCTTGGATCTAGATTTCAAGAATTGATGGAAAAATACCGAAATAATAACTGGAACAATTGCGCCAAAGAAGGCAATGTAAGAAAAGTATACTGGCCCCATCCGCATAGTTACACTATTACCGGTATTGCTTAGAATTACATCCGAATAGAGCGAAGAGGGATTGAAAGCAATGGCCAAACTGACCATTAACCCCAAAAATAAGAAGAGGAGCGTAGCTATCTTACCGTATTTTTTTTGCCAGGCCCCATAGCCCAAAAACGCCGCGTCTAGAAAAATTGCACTAATGAAAGTCCAGTTGACATGCCAGCCAATGACGTTGGCACGGTCCGGTGTGGCTACCATAAAAGTAGCAATAGATGCCATCCAGGCAGTGGCAAAAATTGCAGCAGCGAAATACCACGCCGAACGCACGCGGTCACCCTTAGACGCACCGAAAAATACAATTGCGCCAGACAGAAAAGTCAATATAGAAACCGTGGCTAATAAGATTACGATTAATTGCACGAGACCTCCTTTTCCATAATTATAGCACAAGTAATAAATAAAAGTGCAAATTCGGACGGGTCCTGTCCTCGCATTTTCCCCCACCGTGCTCGGTTACCGCCTGCGCGCGTCGGGTGTCCCCCAAGCTCGGCCGCCCGTCCGTGTTTGCCCTCTGTTGTTACCCGCCCGTAATTATCTTCTGTTACCGCCTGATGGCATCATCATGTTATTAGAATTAGAATTACCAACACCAGTAACAATATCTGCAATAACAAAATCTTGGTACTTAGTGCCGTTTAGATAGATAGTATAAGTTTCGCCAGTTTTAAAATATGCACTGCCAGCAGACATATGAGTAAAGGTCTTGGCAGAAGTATGCTCTAAAATAGTTTCATCGTTACTATTCTTAATTTCAATTTTTGTACCTGCGCTCTGCGAGGAGGTAAAGTACACGCTAATATTATTAACACTAGACGCACTACCTAAATTAGACGCCATGCCGCTAGAACCCACCGCAATAACTTCACCGCCATTCATAATAATGCCGAGGCCGCTATCCAGCGCACCATTTCCGTTATTGGTAGGACCATCCACTATAACCTTGCCACCATTAAAGTAGATATATCCATTACTGTCTACACCATCGCCAGCCGCACTAACATAAACATTGCCGCCGTTTATAGTAAGTTCACAATTAGCATCGCCTGCCATCGCATTGGTAGACGTATTGTCGGAGCTACCACCAGCATTTATACCGTCATCTGAAGCTACCACAGAGACTTCACCGTTATTTATGATGATTTTTTGAGCCTCTAACCCTTCGTAGCTTTTAGAAATATTGATGGCGCCGCCCTGCATCATAAGCGTACGGATAGCATGAATACCATCGTCGCCAGAAGCAATCTCTATATTGCCATTTTCAATCAGAACAAAACCTTTGCCAGCATCCGTATCATTAGTGGATTTAATAGAATCGCCCCTAGATACGATATTAAAATTGCCATTTACAATATAGACTGAATCTTTGCCGCGAATTCCATCATCTGCCGCAGTAATATTATAAGTACCATCATTGAACTTGAGGTCGTCTTTAGCGACTATCGCATCTTGGTAATTTGCCGTCAGCGTAAGCGAACCTTCGCCGCCAAAAGTTAGGTCAGCCTTAGAATAAATTACGCCATTAGTATCCTCATCCAAATCACCTGAATAGCTAGCGCCATCTTCTAGGTAATTATCGCCGACTAGCTCTATTACTAAATCTTCTCCCGCGATACAACGAATAGCCGGGCCAGATGAATTTTTGATAGAAACATTATCTAGAATGAGCTTAACTTCGCCGCTTGCGCCAGCATTAACTAAAATTGAGCCGTTTTCTAGAGAGCCAGTGATACGATAAACGCCAGAATTGGCAATAGTAATACTCTCTGTAAGTTCGAGATTTGTCGTAGCATAACGATCCCAATTGATTTTGAGATCACCGTTATCTATATCTAACGCACTAGCAGTAGTGGTGGGACCGGTAGTGCCGTGATTGATATTTACAACAACTCCAATAATTAGCAATGCCACGGCAGCGGCAATAGCCCATAACCATCGTTTATCGATTTTCTTGTCCGACGAATCTGCTTTAACGCGGGGCTCAGCGCTGTTTGGTACTTCACCCCAAAAAGATTTTTCTTCGGCCATTATATCTCTTCCTCCATGCATGGGTGGGAAAGCAAAACTTTTAGATTACAGTTCTTTACGCGGATTTCATCTAGAAAATCTTTTTCTTTAACGCCATTTTTCATCGTAATATCGTATGTTAGCTTATATAGGCTACCCATATTCATTGTTTTCATGCGAGTAAGGTCGGCGCGAGAAGTATATTTTTTGAATATCTCTTCAAAGACTTCTTCGTAATCTAAATCTTCCGGGATAACTATTTTAAGCACGCGCTGTTTTTTGTTTGGCTCCAAGAAATGTGTATAAGAAAAGAAAACAATTGCGACAACAGCAATAATAGTAATCACTACTGCGAACAAAATATGTCCCATGCCACAAGCAAGGCCAATCATCATGGCAAAGAATACACTGAGCAAATCTTTGGCTTGCCCCTGAATAGAACGGAAGCGAATAAGTGAAAACGCACCTAAAATAGCAATGGAAGTACCCAGGTTGCCGTTTATCATAATCATCACAGCCATCACCAGGAGTGGCAATGTGGCCAAAGTAGTAAGAAATCCTTTAGTGGTTTGCGAGGTTTTCATGTGCGTGATAGCAATAATCACGCCAAGTAGCAGAGCTACACCGGCGCAGATCAGCCCAGTAGTGATGCTGAGTCCAGTGGTGGTAGAATCAAATATTGAATTAAACATTGTTTTCCTTTCTTATTTTTTCGTATACTTTACCAATTTTTGAAAATTGCTGTGGATAGATTTTTTCGGCAGACATTATTTCGGCCAACCAAAGCGGGATAATACCATGCGCCTTAACCTCCATAATAACATTACGTTTATCTTTGAAATAAATTTTATCACGCTTTCCTTTAGTGAAACTTAAATTTTGATGGCTGTATTTTAAATTTTCATCAAAAGTAATGCGTAAATTATCTTCGCCCTTATAACTTTCGCGATCATAATATACCAAAATTTTAGGCTTTAAATTGAAGTGTGAAATCAAATAATCTACTTCTTTAGCAATTTGCAAATCATTATTGTTTTCTATGGAGCGCGCAGAAAGTTCGGCCAGCGTAGTTTTGCCGTCAACTAATTCTGCAAAATCTTTATGGGTGATCATTACGCGACGCTTGTAACCAACGTTAGCATCTATGCCTTTGATTTTAGTTTTAATTTCTAGGAAAACTCTATCATAGCCACCATAACTACGAGCACGTAACTTTTCTTTGAATTCTGGATGATCGATGGATTGAATTATTAAGTCGTAATTATCATTATCAAAGTATATATTATATACTTCGGATTTATGATATCCATCTGGTTGCATATATTTTTTGATAGTTTTGAGAAGTTTTTTCTTTTGCGCAGAAGTAATGAGATATTTTTTCTCTACTCTATCGAACACTTTGGTTTCCATATATATTATTATATTATGCAAAACTTAAAAAATGTTTAAAATACATTTTGGAAAGACGGTTGCTTTTAAGGTTGTTTTAAATTGAATATATTATAATAACAATATGAGAATATTATATGTTGAGGATGAAAAATATTTAGCTGAAGCAGTGATACATCTTTTAAAGAAAGAGAAAATCGCAGTAGATTGGGTGGCGGATGGTGAGGAAGGCTTAGATTTAGCTCTAAAGCCAAATTACGATGCCGTCGTGTTGGACATTATGTTGCCAAAATTATCCGGCCTAGAAATTTTAAAAATTATGCGTGAACGAGGCATAAAGACACCGGTAATTATGCTATCTGCCTTGAATGAAGTAGAAGATAAAATTAATGGCTTAGAAATGGGGGCGGATGATTATTTGGCTAAGCCATTTAAAACGGCAGAATTAATTGCACGCTTAAATGCTTTAGTGCGCCGGCCACCACTAATGGATGCGAAGGTTTTAAATTTTGAAGATTTAAAGTTTGATTTAACGAACCGCACACTAAATGGCGTAGAACTCACCGATAAAGAAGCGGGGATTTTTGAAATGCTGATTAAAACACCAGGTTCAGCCGTAACGAAAGAACAAATTCTGGCGCACGTATGGGGGAACGAATCTGAATTCGAAGAAAATTACGTAGAAGTATATATTTCGTATTTACGCAAAAAGTTGAAAAGTTTGAAGTCTCGTGCGGAAATAAAAACAATTAGAAATTTGGGGTATAAATTAGTTTATGTTTAGGAAATTGCGCAGTAAATTAATATTTATTAATATGGGGATTACATCGCTAGTTTTAGTAGTGGTGTTTACGGCGATTTACATTTCTTCCACCAGGATGGCAAATAATCGTCCGCCAATGCCGAGCGATAGGCGGGAGGAGTTTTCGGAAGACGTAGAAAATTTTGTAGAAAAGTCTATAGAAGAGGAACGAGAAATTGCTTCAAGGGAATTATTAATTATGCTGATTGTTTCCGGTGCAGCTATCGAAATAATTGTAGCTTTTGTGTCGTATTATTTAGCAGATGAGGCGATAAAGCCAGTACGTGAAGCCTACGAGGCGCAAAAAGTTTTTATCGCCAACGCTTCGCACGAAATTAAGACGCCGCTTGCAGCAATAGCGGCAAATTTGGAAGCGGCAGATATTACGGGCAACAAGTGGATATCTAACGTAGAGAAAGAAACTGCCAAACTGACAGCGCTTAATGGGGAATTATTGACTTTGGCGCGCACGGATTTGGTAAATAAAGTAGTGGTAGAAGAAGTAGATTTAGGCGCCGCTACTTTACAAGAATTGGAAACCTATGAACCGCGCCTGGATGGAATAGATTTCGAGAAAGATATTAATACGGGTAAGATGAAAATCAATATTTCTGACTATTTGCAGATTTTGAGGATTTTAGTTGATAACGCGATAAAATATTGTGATAAAAAGATCGGTATAGAATTAAGTGACAGGGAATTGACGGTAAAAAATGATGGCACGGTTATTTCTAAAAAAGATTTGGCACACATATTTGACAGATTTTATCAAGCGGATAAAAGTGCAGATGGTGTAGGGCTAGGGCTTTCCATTGCTAAAGCTTTGGCAGACCGTAACAATTGGAAGATCTCTGCCAAATCTAGTGATAAAGAAACTGAGTTTGTGGTAAAGCTTTAATATAAAAAGATAGCCCCGAAGGGCTATCCGAAAGTCTATTGTATACACTGAAGTATCTTTAGTACTTTTATATCTTTATATTACTAAAGAATATCTAAAATGTCAATAATTTTACCGCGTTTGTTTATGATGAGATATTTGCCGGTTTTTCTTTTGCGTTTTTTGAAAGCGTCCCTAATTCTAGATAAGGCTTTCTGCTCATTTAGTTTGCAATTTCTTAAATCTATTATTATATTGGTAGATTGTTTTCTAGCGGTTTTAATATTATTGTGTATAGTGTTTTTGCTATTGCCGGTAGGGCTTTTGAGTTCCCAAATCTCATTTCTGATTTTTAGGTCTGGGGATTTTAAATGCATGGGGCGCATAAAAATAATATCTGTTTTGAAATATTCTGCCACGATAATAGCCGCAGAAAGTTCAAAATCGTATGGGCGGTCTTTGTATGAAGTTTGAACTATAACTTGATAATGATTCTTCATAATGGCGACATTAGCACAGGGGTAGAAGAATTTCAACCCCCTACTTAGAAAATTGAGAACATAAGGTGTTTTACCTCTGGGGAATTTTATATTATGCTTGCGGCTAGAATAAGCCTAGGCTTTTTGCGAGAAACTTAGATTTCGGTCACCTGCCGGGCGCTGGAAAAATCAGCGAGCAACACAGCGTACAGACCTCCCGCCGTACCTGCTGTTGTTACGGGCTGGGTAGATATCAGTACCATTAAAGCTCAGGACGTAAGCGCCGGTACTACTGCTAACCGTACTAGACCAGTAGTTACCGTCGACGCCAGGATAGTACAGGGTACCGCCATTGATACCGCCAGACCGCACAAAGTAGTATGGATTAGAACGTAATTTGTTAAAACCACCCGTCGTGTAGCCTACAGAATCGTTACCAGCAGATGCTTTAGTAGTTATTTCAGCTTGATAAAGCATTCTACCAAACTCATTGTATACGTTATTTGCTTGTGAAGTATTAGGAAGACGCCAACCTTTAGGACAAATAGAGTTAGAGGCGATTTCTCCTGATGTGCTACCTATATCAGTAGAATTATTGGAAGCGATAGCTGCAGTCCAGTTGTAGTAGTTACCGGCGAAGTAACGTTTACATTCGTCTTCTGTATGGCTAGCGTTTTTACAATCTTGCAGTGAATTATACCTTGTATCATTGCCGGTGGTGTTAGAAGTGTAATAGTAAGTGTCACCACCTTCAGCTGAGTATGGGGTAGTATAATTGTTGATCGGCCAAGCAGATGGTTTGACTGAAGTATTATCGATATAGTAGCTGGAAGTTTTAGCGGTAGATACTGGATTCCAAGTATAGACACCGTCTGATACGTTATAGTCTGAATAGATGCCGCTGCTAGCATAAACATTAGGATCTGTACTAATATCCGTATTGTTGGAGTTGAGTGGTGCGGTTTTTAATCCACCTATATCTAGATCTAAGTTACTAGTCATCCAGCAATTATCATCTTCCAGTTTAGCTACCCAATAGAGGTTATTATCTCTAGTGTCTAATAATTGTGTGGCGGTACTTGTGCCAGTATCACCTACAAGACTACATATTTGAGAGTCCATATCCTGCATAGTATAGTATGTACCACTTTCTACATTGACTGGATTTTTACCTTGCAATGCATAAACTTCATTGAAGCCTAGATGATTGTTATTACTATTTGGATGCACTATTACGTACTTTACTTTACCATTATAAGTACCTGCAGGTTGATAGGAACTAGCATATATCTGGTAAGTAGTGTTGAGATATGATCCAGAAGCATCACTATCTGTTATCATACTAGTACCAGACGTTCTTTTAGCTACTTGGGTATAGACATTTGGTATAGTACTGTAGTTATCAAAACCATTAATGATGGTAGGTGGAGTAGTAGGAACTGGTCCTCCTGTAGTTGGGTCTATACCAGTACCTACTCCTGCTGTTAGTTTCATAGCCCAGGATGAAGGATTAGTTTGGATGGTATCATTGTATACTCCAGTTCTAATGTTATAGCTTTCATTTACAGTATTAACTAAGTCTGTATTACCATCTACATCTCCACTACTACCTACCGCATAGATACTATAACCATTATTATCATTACAGAATACACTAATGTCTGTATTACCAATATCAGTCTTATACTGGCCAACATTCATATCTAGGGCACTATGGGGAGAAGTAACTACACTACTAACAGTGCAGGCTACGTCTAATTTAAGAGTGATGTCGTCTGAACTGGCGGTATCTGCGGAGGAGTGAGAGGTAGTGAGACCTAGGATGAGGGCAGAGATAGTAAGGAGGGGAATAGAAACTAACAATACATTGCGGAAAGCATAGTAGAAGAAATCTATTCTACTACTTATTAAAGATTGTTTTACTTTGTGGCCCATCTTTTACCTCGCTTATAATTAGCTTTACTAACTCCCCCCATGTGGTGCCACTATATTAATGGGGATTAACAAAAATGGCACCGCAAGGGGTGCTATAAACCGATAACTCACATTAGTATTACCTAACCAAGTTGAACGACTTCCTTACGGTGCCATTCTAAAACTTGGTTACTTAATACTAAAATTACTAATGTGTAATTTTATCGATTTATAGCTCTTTCATTATAACATAATAATTTTATTGTGTGATATAAAATGAATGTTATAATTATATTAATATGCTCGAAATTCGAGGTGTGAAGAAGGTCTACAAGACCGGTGGGATAAAACGTACCGTCTTAAAAAATATTAAGATTAATTTTCGCACCAGTGAATTCGCAGCGATACTTGGGCCAAGTGGTTCTGGCAAAACTACACTTCTTAATATTGTAGGCGGGCTAGATGATTACACGGGTGGAGATTTGATTATTAACGAAAAATCTACCAAGAAATTCCGCGATAAGGATTGGGACGCATACCGTAATCATAGGATTGGTTTTGTATTCCAAAGTTATAATTTGATCCCGCACCAAACAGTGTTAAATAATGTAAAACTGGCACTTACATTATCTGGTATTTCTAAACGCGAGGCGGTGCGGCGAGCCAAAAAGGCCTTAAAAGATGTAGGACTTGAAGAACATATAGATAAGCGCCCGGCACAGCTATCTGGCGGACAGATGCAAAGAGTAGCAATAGCGCGCGCCTTAGTAAATAATCCGGATATTTTACTGGCCGATGAGCCAACAGGCGCACTTGATTCTGAGACTAGTGTCCAAATTATGGATCTTTTGAAAGAAATTTCTAAGACCAAGCTGGTAGTAATGGTGACGCACAATCCGGAGCTGGCTGAAAAATACGCTACACGGATTATTACTTTGAAAGATGGCGAAATTACTTCTGACTCTAACCCATATGACGGCAAAGAAAAAACTGATTTAGATTTAGAAAAGGCCGCCAAAAAGCAAAAGAAAACGAAAATGTCTTTCGTGACGGCGCTGTCGCTTTCTCTGCAAAATTTGCTCACTAAGAAAGCGCGCACAATACTGGTGGCGGCGGCTGGCTCCATTGGGATTATTGGTATTGCGTTGATTTCTGCGGTGTCTACTGGATTCCAGAATTACATTGATAAGATTGAAGAGGATACATTAACCTCGTATCCGTTGGCATTACAAAAAGAGTCGGCAGATTTGACGGGAATATTATTAAATCTGACCGGCGGAGCGGCTAGTGGAGAAAGTGACGGCAAACTGAAAGAGAATCAAATTTTAACTTCTACGTTAGGCACGGTGTCCAATAATGATTTGCCAAGCTTTGCGGAATATTTGGAGAAAAATAGGGCAGAAGTAAAAGACGATATCCGGTTATTAGAATACGAATACAATGTAGATCCACTGATCTATACCGAAGATGCGACGGGCGCAGTAGCAAAAGTGAATCCAAGCACTTTGTTTACTTCGCTGGTAGGCGAATCGTCGCTGCTTCGCAATTATTCTTCGATGACGTCGGTGTTCCAGCAATTTGAAAAGGAAAACTTAGAAAATGACACAGAGTTACTGGCTGGGCGATATCCAGAAAATTACAATGAACTAATGGTGATACTCAGCAACAAAGGCGAGATATCTGAGCTCTTAACGTATTCGTTAGGGTTTCATGATACGGATGAGCTAAACAAAATTGTATCTAAAATTATGAGTGGGGAAAGTGCAGATATACATAATGAGCCGCTAGAAATTTCTTATGATGATTTGATGAATGTGGATCTTCGCCTGGTGCCAGCTACGGAAACTTACAAATTTAATAGTAAATATGACGTATATGAAGATATGACAAGCGATAAAGAATATATGCGCGATATATATAATGGATCCGAGAAGCTGAAAATTACCGGTGTAGCAGTAGTAAATTCGGAAATGCTATCTAGTGGTAGTGGGGTAGCATATTTGCCAAGTTTAGTAACACACATTATTGAAAAAGCGGGCGAAACCGAGATCGTGAAGAAACAACTGGCGAACCCAGAATTAGATATATTTTCTAATACTAAATTTGGTGAGGAAGGGAACGATTTTAATTTTGAATTTAGCGATTTGGTATCCATAGATGAGACGGCGCTTTCGCAGGCGTTTGGCGTAAAAATTGACCAAAATGCTGTAAGCGCTAAAACGCGCGAATATATGGGGGACATTTCCACTGATATCACTACCGGTATAAATGAAATTCCTACTGTAAAGAGTGCACTAGAAAACCGTTTTACGGATTTAGCGAATGAAATGACCGTGGAGCTCCAAGAAAAGATTGTTAATGGGGAAATAAGTATTGCAGATTTAATGAATCCAGAAAAGGCTCCGGCGATAATTATAGAGTTTGTGGATAAATTTACCGAGCAAAAGGATTTTGGCGATTTGGAAAGTGATTATACGCTACCAGCGGAGAATCTGAAAAGCGCCCATAGTAGACTACTAAAAGGGTATTTGGGGAAATACTTAGAAGCATTTGCTAGCAGCGCAATTTATTCACCTGCGGAATATTTAAAACAAGCCGAAGTGGAGGCGGTGTTTGATAGCTTGGCTGGGGCGGCGGCAAATCTATCAATGCAGAAATCCGTGATGGCAAAAATCGGCGGACTAACCACTTATCTTTCTTCTAGTTTTGCGAATGCGTTTAACGTAGATCAAAACGCAATAATTGGCGCGTTTAAATTGAATTTCTCGGAAGAAGAATTATCACGCGTAGTCACAGCAATGTTTACTAAGAAAAAATCTACTTTAGCCACTAATTTATCAGCATTAGGATATCAAGATCTTAATGATCCCACAAAAATGTCATTTTATTTCTGGAGTTTTGATGGTAAGTCGCATTTTATGGAGTTTTTGAATAATTATAATGAAAAGATGCGCTCGCTAGATATGGATGATAAAGTGATAGATTATACCGATACTACCGGCGTACTGATGTCATCTGTAAAAACGATTGTAGATGCGGTTTCATATGTATTGATTGCATTTGTGTCTATTTCGTTAGTTGTATCATCTATTATGATTGGCGTGATTACATATATTTCAGTATATGAGCGCAAAAAAGAGATTGGGATTCTTAGAGCAATTGGGGCAAGCAAGCATAATATTTCGTCTATTTTCAATGCGGAGACGTTTATTATTGGATTTTTGTCGGGTATTTTTGGAATCGTAATTTCTTATTTGTTGATACCAATTATCAATTTAGTACTACATCACTTTACGGGTGATATACCGCTAAATGCAGCATTAGATCCAAAGACAGCGTTGTTCTTAATAATTCTAAGCGTGATTTTAACTTTGATTGGTGGATTAATCCCGGCGCGTTCAGCCAGCAAAAAAGACCCGGTAGAGGCATTGAGAAGCGAATAAAAAACGCCTCTGGTGGGCTATATCTCTTATTATATCATACTTGGCTACATTTGTCAATGACGTGGCTGGGGTGGTAGGACTCGAACCCACGAATGGCGGGACCAGAACCCGCTGCCTTACCACTTGGCGACACCCCATTATTATGTCATTGTAAATTTGGGTTCCCCTATTTCGCTTACGCGAAATACTACGTCGGGCGTCGTCTCGGAAAAGAAAGTAAACTTTCTTTTCGCTCGCCTTCTACGACGTGCGAACCCACGAATGGCGGGACCAGAACCCGCTGCCTTACCACTTGGCGAATCCCCAGTGGATAAACTTATTGTACCATGCTCCGCTACTCTTAGTCAATATGCAGAACTTGACTAATTGTATTTTTTAATATATAATATGCGGGTACTATATTTTTAGCCATTGGAAAAGAGGTGATTGTTAATGGGCTGGGATGTTAGTATTATAAGCACCTTTAAAGAGATTTTCGCTGAGATTAATAGCATTAAAGAACCGGTGGGGATAATATTATTTGGAGCCGATTCGGAATTCAAAAGAGAAGTCCTAAAAAAGTTTTCCAAAAACCTTTCTAGCTTTGCTGAGGCCACTTCACCTGAACTTTTAAACGGTTTATACCTAGTGGCAGGTAAGAGTGTCTTGACGACTTTGTCTGGTGATTGCTCCGCAAATCATTGCGATAGACATAGAGCAGTAGAAGACTTGAAAAAAATTGGGGCAAAAAAGATAATTGGGATATATGTTAAGCAAAAGCTGATCAAATTGAACCTACAACCGATGCCAGAGCATGTCGCAAGGTTTAATTGGCAGGTGGAAATGTTATTGAAGAACCCACCCACTGCAAAAGGGCTAAACGCCCTAATAATCGTAAGCGAACCTTAAAGCTCGCCCCGCAATAAATGCGGGGTATTTTTTGTGTTATAATAATGATTGTCATGACGAAAAAGAAAAATATTTTTACTAAAAAAGAATTGGCCGAGCTGCCAGCAGAAGAAATTATTGATAAAATCCAGCATGAAAATTATTCCTTATTGAATTCGCTCGGAGCGGAGAATCTACGCAAAGAGATGGTACCAGTGGGCAAAGCATGCAATGCGGCGATAAATTATGTTTTTGGCACTACTGGCCCCAAGCACGATATGGCCAAACACAGTAAAGCAGCACGCAAAAAATTAGTGAAAATCCTATCCAAAATTACGCCAGGGTCCTATACCGGAATGCCAAAAGATAGTGAAAAAGGGCTAGTGATCGGATTTAACCATCCATCACTGGGTGAAATTGCGCGAATTTTGGCAATGAAGATTGATATTATGGGCGATAAGCCGATGTATTTTCCAGTTAATTTGCCATGGTATGAAGCTCTCGCGCCAAATTTTGACAGGATTAAACGGCTAGGTATCGTCATTACACCCACAATCACGCCGGCTACTTGGAAAAAAATGGGGTTAAAGGAAGGTACTAAGCTATACGAAGCCGGAAATAGACTAAAACATGATTTTCGCAATATCTATACGAATCTTTCGCATGATGCGATGAAAAATGGCGGTGTAATTTCCGTGGCGCCTAGCGCTACGCGCCAAGCTACTGTGTTTAAAAATGAAGAGGTCTACAAAAAAGAGGAGCCAATTATTCCAACGATGTCGATGCTGGCGCTGAAACTATACTCTGATCCAGAAATTAAATGTGACTTCTTGCCAATGGCCGTATTGCCACCAAAAGGTTATAAGCGTGGGTTAAATTTTCGTAAAAAATATCGTTTGATACCAGGTGATATTATGACCGCCGAGGAAATTCGCAAGAAATATTTTAAAACCAAAAATCCAGAGCGGCTAGACGGTTTTGATTGGGATTTCCACAAACGCATTGCCGATAAACTACCGAAAGAATTTTGGTATTAAAAGTCCGACAAAAGAAATCAGTGTTAAAAATGAACCAGAAATGAATTCCGTTTCATTTCTGGTTTTATGATAAAATAAGTATAAGAATTATGGACGAAGAGAAGTTTTATTATCATCCCTTAGAAAATATTGAAGATGTAGAGCTTTTTTATGAAGTAACCGAACGCACGCATCTAACTAAGGCGATTTCGCCAGAGCGGCCATATACATACTGGACGATAGAACTATATGATCAGAAAAACGGCATCCGTGGCGGTGGTGGACTAGGTGTGCTTGCAGCAGATACGCGCCGTGTGGCCGAAAAAATGAACGTACCATTTGCGCTAATTACACCGTTTTATCCGTACGAAACACATCAAGTAATAGAAAATGGTGCCGTGCGCGATAAACATGTACCGGTAAATTATAAAGAATTTGGCTTTAAATATATCGACACGGTAAATATTAAGTGTTGCGATAATTTGTGCAAATTAGATGTAATTGAGAAGAACTTCAAAAACACACGAATTATTGCGATAACTGAGCCAAATTTCGGCGAATTATACTCCGGAATGAGCGGATCGGATCATCGGCTATACCAGGAAGTAGCGCTAGGGTTTGGCGGCTATGCGGCATTAAAATTACTGGGGTTAAAACCCGCCATAATGCAGTTAAACGAAGTGGCAACGTTTTTTGCAGCGCTGGCGCGCCTGGATGAACTAACGCGCAACGGGATGGATTTTTACGAAGCGGTTGTTTATACACGTAAGCATACTTTATATACCAATCATACTTTGGTGCAGGCCGCAGAGGCAGAGTTTTCGTATGAGCAATTTGAACGTTATGTTTTTCCGAATATTAAATCTGCGGCGGTGAAAAAATGGTTATCGGATAAATTTAGCAATGGACGGATTAAGCTGTCTTCGGTGACGATAGAGATTGCTGAGCTTCGGAGTGGAGTATCCAAGTTACATGCGCGCGTAGCAAATTACCGCGATATCGCCGGAAACAGGGTAAAATTCAAGGCTGTAACCAATGGCATAGATATGGATACCTGGGTGCTGCCGGAAATTATGGAATTTTACCATAGTTTTGGAATTTTGGATGAAGTAAATGCGCCGGGTGAGAATTACGCGGAAAAACTTGGTAATTTAGGCAGTGGCGAAATTAAGGATCTAAAGAAAGCTGGGCGCAAAGTACTAAATGGGATTTTGAAAGACCGGCCAGACCACAATGGGAAAATTCTGCACTTTACGGATGATGACTTTATCTTTGATTTTAAACGGAGATTCGTAGATTATAAGAGGCCAGAATTGCCGTTTCGTGATCCGTTGCGGCTACGTAATATTCTGGAAAGTCGCGGGGCGCATTATATTATTGCTGGACGGGTGCATGCTGGCGATAGAGTAATGAGCGGGAAATTGCAAAAATTATTAGAGGCTGTAGCGGCAGATGAATATTTGCGTGAACATGTTCATTATATTGCTGATTATGATGAAAAATTGGCCTATGGTTTGTCCGTAGGGTCTAATGCGGCTATCAATGTGCCTATAGTGGGGCTAGAGGCTTGTGGGACATCCTGGATGAAGGACGTGGCGAATTTAAATTTCCTGATTTCCACGCATGATGGCGGCGTGGCGGATGCCTCGGCTAATTCATATCTAAGCGTTTCTGGCGCTAGCGAGGAAGAAGAGTTAGATATGTTATATCAGCGGATGGAAGAAGCGCTAATGGCTAGTGCAAATGATTTCGATTTAGAATACATCTTACAACAACAACTAAAAGCATATTTACCAGTGATATCTGGGGCAAGAATGCTAAAAGATTATCTTGACTATTTATTCCCGGCGTAGTATACTATTGACAAGTCTGGTATCAGACTTTTTTGATACCAAGATAAGTATTAAGAAGGAGTAAGATGGCTAAAATCACACGAATTAAGGCAAGCGACGGCCCTTCCAAAAAGGAAGAAGCAGACGCGCCGGCAATTACTCGCAAAAAAGTTGTCGTAAAAGACAAAAAGTCAGAAAAAAACAAAAGAAAAGAAATTAAAGCCGCCGAAAAAAAGGTAGCGGCAGACAAGAAGTCCGAAAAAAAACCATTTATTTTGTTCCGACCTTTTGTGTATTTAGGACGGTACTTGCGTGATTCTTGGCGAGAGTTGCGTCAGGTACGCTGGCCTAATCGCAAAGCAACCTGGAAAATGGTGCTTGCAGTATTAATTTACACAGCTATTTTCGTGATCTTTATTTCACTTTTGGATTTGTTCTTTACTTGGCTATTTAACTTAATATTAACTAAATAGAAAGGAATTATTGTGGCAGTAAACAGATATGATGACACTCGGGCGTGGTATGCGATATCTACCTACTCTGGGTATGAGGACAAGGTGGCTGATTCTATCAATCAACGTACCAACACCGTAGAAATGGCAAACAAAATTTTTGAGGCGATTGTGCCAAAAGAAAAGCAAATTGAGATTAAAAACGGTAAGCGAAAGATCGTAGACCGCAAGATTTTGCAGGGCTATGTATTGGTAGATATGAAGCTTTCCGATGAGACTTGGTATATCATCCGCAACACCCCCGGTGTAACTGGTTTCATTGGTACTGGCACACAGCCAACACCAGTGTCTGAAAAGGAAATCACCAAGATCAAGAAGCGCATGGGCGTAGAAGATCCGAAGTTCTCAGTGAAATATGAAGTTGGCGAAGTAGTATCGATTACCGATGGACCATTTAAAGGTTTTGATGGCTCTATCTCTGAAATTGATGCTGCCAAGGGTAAGCTGAAGGTGATGGTGTCGATGTTTGGTCGCGAAACACCTGTAGAGCTAGATGCATTGCAGGTAAAACAGTTGAATTAAGCGATATTTTGTGATATAATTAGTTTCGTTACGTATTGCTTCTAAATTACAAACTTTAAAGAGGATTATAGCGATGGCAGAGAAAAAAGTTATCGGTAATTTGAAATTACGCATCCCAGCAGGGCGCGCGACGGCAGGACCTCCGGTAGGTTCTACGCTCGGTCAGTGGGGTCTAAATATGATGGACTTCATCAACCCATTTAACGAAAAAACCAAAGATTTAATGGGGAAGAACGTGATTGTTCACATTCGTGTATTTGAAGATCGTACGTTCGATTGGAAGAGTCTGGGTCAACCAGTGGACGACCTAATTCGCGAAGCGATCAAGATTGAGAAAGGTAGTGGCAAGCCAAATGTAGATAAGGTTGGTAAGATTACCAAAGCTCAACTTCAAGAGATTGCTGAGAAAAAGATGGATCAGCTTAACGCTGTAGATATCGAAGGCGCAATTAAGATTGTGGCCGGTACAGCTCGTTCGATGGGCGTAGAAGTCGTAGACTAATTTAATCTAAAAAATCCGCTCTTGGTACAGGAGTGGATTTTTGTTGACTTTTCGATATTTTATGTTAGAATATCAGTGCGTAGTTTTAGCGCGTACATTAAATTTTTGCTATTGGGGAGGAATAGCTGTGAAAGAGAAAATTGGAATTGGGACGATTGGCGTGATTGTTGCAACGGAGGCTGAGAAGTTGCCTTTTATAGAAGTTTTCGATGAGCCAGACTATATTTATGACAAAGAGGACTTTGGTTACGAAGTCTCAACATGGTCAGATTATAACAATTGCAAAATTCATCTTATGCTAAGTGGTTATGGCGAAATCGCTGCAGCATCTGCTACACAGTATTTGATTGATAATTTTGATATTGATGGGATCATTAATTACGGCGTGGTAGGCGGGCTGCATGATGATCATTTCATACAAAAGGTCGGTATTGTTAAGAAAATCGTGCATTATGGTTTTGATCTGTCTGCTGGGGAATATCCGGTAGGCAGATACCTCAACCAGAACGATTTGTTCATTTCGCCTGCGGAAGATGTCTTACCGCTGGCATTTCTGGATAAATATCCCGAATTTATCTGCGCATCTGCAGATAAATTCGTAGATGCCGGGGAGCCAAAACGTAAGCTCAGAACAGAATTCGGCGCCGACATTTGCGAGATGGAAGCTGCAGCAATCGTGATAACTTGCAACCGTAACGGCATCCCGTGTAGTTTCATCAAGGCTGTGTCTGACGGCGTAGATGAAGGAAGTGAAGCCTTCGATCTGAACGTTACTTCAGCAGCGAAAGCGTGCGTTGAAGCACTCGTCCAATTTTTAGCTTAAAGGTCGCGAAGGCGGCCTTTTTGCTTGCCGAAAGTATAGAAATTTGATATAATATAAGAAGTTAATTTAACCGTGGGAGGAGAGAATCCGCTAGTACCACAGAAAGGAAAACATGGCCGAAGAAGAGGTCAAAACTATTGAAGCTACCGAAGAAGTTGTAAAAGAAGTAGCTGAGCCAGAGACTTTTGCGAAATCTGGTAAAAAATCTAAAAAGCATATTGAAGAAGTAAAGGCCGAAGAAGAGCGCCAAGCCCGCAAGGCTGAGCGTGCCGCAGCTGATGCCGTCGAAAAGCCAAAAGGCGCCACACCGGTGACTCGTCCTAAATTGGAGCGTCGTGGTAAAAAGTATCAAGAGGCTGCTAAACTTATTGAGAAGGGCAAGGCTTACATCCTGAAAGACGCTATTGAGCTAGCTATAAAATCTAGTCCAGTCAAGTTTGATGCGAGTGTAGAAATCCATGCAAGACTCGGAGTAGATCCTAGACAGGCTGATCAGAACATCCGCACTACTATGGTACTTCCAAATGGTAACGGTAAAACCGTACGCGTAGCCGTGTTTGCGCCTGCCGATATTTGCAAGGCTGCTAAAGCTGCCGGTGCTGATATCGCCGAAGATGAAGAATTCTTGAAGCAACTAGAAAAAGGTACGATTGACTTTGATGTACTAATTTCTACCCCACAATACATGCCAAAACTTGGTAAATTCGCAAGGTTGCTTGGGCCTAAAGGATTAATGCCAAATCCAAAGGCTGGCACTGTGACTATGGATGTAGAAAAAGCCGTGAAAGATGCAAAAGCTGGCAAGGTGGAATACCGCGTGGATAAGCAAGCCATTGTACATATTGGTGTAGGTAAAGTTTCGTTTGGCGCTGATAAATTAATGGAAAATGCCAATGCGTTCTTTGATTCTTTGAAAGCGCAGAAGCCAGCATCGCTTAAGGGCTCTTATGTAAAGTCAGTATTTATTACTACCACGATGGGGCCATCGATCGCAATTGAGAATATCTATAATTAGCGTTTGTTAAAAATAGCCCTGCGGGGCTATTTTTTGTGGTATACTGAAAATATGCATTTAGACTTTAGCAATTTGGGAACACCAGAGATGATTATTATGGCGGCGATAGGTCTGGCGCTAATGTTTTTTGGCTATCGCATCAAAAAAGTTGCGTTTTTTCTGATCTGGTTTATTCTGGGATATAATTTGATGAGCTTTTTGATGCCCACCATTAATAATTTGGTACCACAAATTGCAGAGAATAATCTCTATCAAATACTATTGCCAATTGGTGGCGGGTTACTATTGGCACTACTTGGCTTTTCTATTGAAAAATTATGCGTAGGCGGAATTTGTTTTGCGCTAACTATGGTAATAACTATACAGTATTTCGGTACAGAAATGCAGATTTTAGCGATTGGCGGTATTATTGGCATCATTGCAGCCGGAGCCGCCGTAACACTAATGAAGCCTGCTACTATAATTGCAACCGCTGTAGCCGGAGCTTATGCGTTAACGATAGCGATTTTAGCACTTTTCCCAGGCATCAATAAGGAAACATTTTATTTTGTGATTTTAGGTGGCCTCACGCTAATAGGTTCAGTTTTCCAATTTCTTACTACAAAGAGAATAGATTAGTTATCAAGTTCTGCAAAAATCCACTTGATGATTGCGTCTTTAATTTTGAAATATTCTTCTCTTTCAAATTGCATATTAGAAATACAATAACGTTTATTATTAATATGCGAACAGAAGAGACATTCATGTAAGTCTGAACAATCCTGGATAAAGAACGAGTTTGAAATCTTGCCTGAACAAATTATATTGTAGCTATTTACACAATTGGACGAATCGTCCACGCGTAGGCAGAATTCACAATTGCCCGAACGCTGTGAGGCAATACAATAATTACAATGCTGGCAGCCATCGCAGAACATTATGTTATGGCAATCACTACAATCTGCCGAACGAATCACGTTGTTACTAGAATAGACTGTGTCACTTTCGAAAACATTTTCCGAATTATAATTTCGCTCCGTAGTAGTATAGTTTACTTCGCGCCATGTTGCGATAATATCGTCTATAGAAGAGATTTGACGTTTATCCAGCATCCAGGTTTCACGCTGTTCAGAATTATGTTGAGTGATATATTTGGTAGGGTTCATAGATTCAGCCCAGGTTTCTTCACCAGTAGTAGAATCGTTTACCATCACCGGCAGCTTAATATCAAAAGCAAAATGTTTTAAAACTTTACTTTTGGTGATATTGGGGTTTGAATTAAAAATATTTAAAAATGTTTTATCGATAATATCGTTAGTAATCTTAGTTTTCATAATTTTTCGTTCACTTTCTTGCGGCTGGCGGATTGCTCACGCATGATATCCAAAATATTAGCGGTAGAAGATTGTAATTTTATGGGTGATACAAGAACGTTCTCCGTAGTATTTTTGACCACAGCCATATTTTCAGTATTGGCCTCCGGGACCGGTACGTAATCTAGCGTTTTTCCCAAAATAGCGGTGCCGGGTTTACCATTTTGCGACAGGCGCATTACCGAGTGGCGCGCCGGCAAAGTCGAAAGCAGATGATACTTATCTTCTACAAAATCGCTACTTAATTTGATGTTCAGATTATTAGCTAGGAGCTCAGCATCCTCGTATGATGTACGAAAACAAAAGTAATTAAATGTATTAGCAGAAATACTTTTGATAAGTTCTGGCGAAATTTGTGCATAATATTGACCAGCCAGAATTAAGGAAACATTGAATTTTCTAGCCTCGGAAAGAAACCGTGTAAGAATTAGGGTTTCCACTACGGCCACTTCGTCAATCATAATAATAAGGTGCTCGGAAAACGCACGTTGGTTCATCAATACAAAAATCTGATTCAAAATAAGTCCGGCAATGGCTTTTTCGGCTTTTTCGCCTAATTTACTTTGATTCAAAGAAATTAGAGTGATGTTGTTTTTGGAAATTTCATATTTAAGGTGGTTGTCAGTCTCACGATAAAAAGCCGGTAAAAGCTGCAACTCATCGATAAAAGCAATTAACGGCGAGAAGGCCTCGTTGTAGCTTGCGGTTTTTAGTTCATTAAAACTTTGGCCGAAGAAATTTTCGATACTTTCTGGTAAATATCCGTTTAATGATTTGACTAATTGACTGCGGTAGAGTGAATCAGTAAGTAATTTTTTGAGATTATTAAAACTAAACTCGCCTTTTTCAACTAGAGCATAAATAGATGCGCGAGCAAGACGTTCGAGCTTAGCATTATACTGCGGACCGATGATGGATTTAATGAGACTAAGTACGGCATCGATATTGGCAATGATATCACGTGAAGAAGAGTCGAATAAATTAATGCTATTATCAGCAGTAGAAAAATCAAAAACCTTGGTTTTAGGCAAACCACCGATTTCTTGACGCAGAGAATCGTGCGGATCAATTGCCAAGATATGTACATTCTGGCCATACTGTGAACTGATTTCTTTAATGAGTTTGCTTAGAAATTTGGTTTTGCCACTGCCTGAAGCACCGACCACTAATGTATGTTTGTTAAAATCGTAAGATGAGAGAGGTAAATAATATTTTCCGCTAAAATACGGGTATGATTCAAGTTGAAAGATTGAATTCTGCTTTTCACTAGAGAAGAATTGAAGGGATTTTTCAAGATTTAAATATTTTGGTGTTTTAGCACAAAGATAATTTGGGTTTTTAATAAAATCTATAGATAGATTCTTAAAACTAACTATCGGGAGATTAATTTTGAATAAATTACCGGATGATTTTTTTGCAATAAGAAAGCCAGAAAATTTACCAAAATTACCAATCTTACGGCCAATAATGGAAATTTCGACTATTTCCTTGTCACGAAAGTGGTGGAGGATAGAAAGAAGATCTTTATCGATTAAATGGACTATTTTAAAGGAAAATAAAGGTAATGTGTTGCGGTTAGATCTGCGTAAAGAAATTTGGTCGACACTAGGCAGCATAGATGGAATTTTGTTGACATATTTTTCCGGTAAATCTAAATAGAATTTGATGAAGGCTTCGTCTATAACTGCAGAAAGAATAACGGTTTCGGTTTGCCGAACAAATTTGAAAACTTCAGCAAAAATTTTACGAATACTATCTTCGTCTAATTTCCTCTGATTTAGTAATACCTCGAACATTAGTGTTATTATAGCATATCACAACTAGCAAAAATCACCCTTTTACGGGGTGATTTTTGATTGATACAATTAGCTAACTTAAATTCTATAGATTTGCGATTAAGCAAGCTCTACAGTAGCACCAGCTTCTTCAAGAGCTTTCTTCATTGCTTCGGCGTCAGCTTTAGCAACTTTCTCTTTTACGGTAGCAGGAGCGCCGTCGACGATAGCCTTAGCTTCGCCAAGACCAAGTCCGGTAGCTTCCTTAACAGCCTTGATGACTGCAATCTTTTGTGCGCCAGCATCTTTCAAGACAACATCATATTCAGACTTGCCTTCATCGGCGCCAGCGTCAGCACCACCAGCGACAGCTACAACAGCTGCAGCAGGCTCAATGCCATATTCGTCTTTTAGCAATGTTTTGAGTTCGTTAACCTCAAGCACGGTCATATTGACGAGCTCTTCGGCCAACTTTTTGATATCAGTAGCCATAAATTATCCTTTCTATTTGGTTTATGGCGGGTCCTGTCCTCGCATTTCCCCCATCGTGCTCGGCTATCGCCTGCGCGCGTCGGGGGTCCCCCAAGCTCGGCCACCCGCCGGAATCATAATCAATTAGTTAGTTGCTTCCTCTTTGGCAGGCTCTTCAGCCTTTTCCTCGGCTTTTGGCTCTTCGGTTTTTTCTTCTGCTGGTTTAGTTTCAACAGTCTCTGGTTTGTTTTCTAGGCCAGAAACGATACCGTTGATGCCAGACAAAAGCGTATCCACCACCTGAGCGATGAGTTCGTTCTTGGTTGGTAGGGAACCGAGAGTAGTAACTTCTTCCTTGGAAAGAGCAGCGCCCTCGCCATTGAAGCCGCCAACGAGTTCCATTTTGGCGTGAGTTTTCGCGAACTTCGTGAGAACCTTTGCCGCATCGAAATCTTCGTCGGTGCCAAGCGCGTAAAGCAATTGACCGGTCAAGCCAGAAGCGTCGGTGTCTTTATAGGCGGCGATTTCTTTCATCGCGACCTTGACTAGACGATTCTTTACAACCTTAATCTTGATATTTGCTTCACGAGCCATTTTGCGGAGCTCTTGTAATTCTGCTACGGTAAGACCTTCGTATTTGGCGTAGACCACCATTTTAGAATTAGAAAGAAGCTCGGTAAGATCAGCAACCAATGTAGTCTTTTTATCTTTTGAAATTGCCATAAAAAGTTCCTTTGGTTATTTTTGATATTGGTTAGCTAATTGTTAATTAACGTCACCAAATTATTACAAGAATATTTCCTCGGTGGCATTATTAAACACTAGAATTAATGTCGCCACTGTCTTTGGTAACCGGTTTTATTATAGCACGGATTGACAAAAAGTGCAATATCTGATGTTTTATAATATAGGAACAGGCTATTTTGCCATATTTTAAATAAGGTGGTGAGTAGAATGCTCGTAATCATGATTATTGCAATAGTAGCCGTCATAATGATAGGACTTATCTCGGGAGGAGGATAGAACAGTACATTTATGCCGTTGCCTATTGCAAAATTAGTAATGGCAATATACGACCCAAGAAAATCTGATAATAAACAATTTACTAAATAATCCGCACATTAATCTTTATCCCCTGCTATATGCGGGGGATATTTCTTTGGTTGGAAAAAGCCGCCTTATAGGGCGGCTGTGGGATGGCTATGGTTAGAAGAAACTGCCGACGACGATAAAGACAAAACCGCAAAATAACATTAATAATGAAATCATCTTTGTCCTCGTTGATAGAGTCTTTCTGCACCCCCCCCCCGCGACATTCACGGTATGTGGCAAAAATCAGGATTAAATTCGCAAAACAGGACACTAAATCACCAATAAACACAAGGATATTATGCTCACGAGCGATTGCTACAATCGCAAGGAATAAGAATACAATCGCGAAACATGTGTTGTGCTGACAAAGTGCTTCAATGACAGAATCTCTTCTTGACATATTAATCACCAGCTCCTTAAAGAACAGGGTGGTCTACACCCCTAAAGTAACCTTTTCCAAGGTCCTATCTTATTATAGCACACTTTTTCAAAAAAGTCAAGCTTACCTCCACTCATGGGTGTTATATAATAGAAATATGAACGATTTTGATTATTTGGGTGAAGGGGAAGTATATTTGGATGGGGCGTGCCAGAGTTTGCGCCCGCGGCCAGTGATTGATGCAATAAACGAATATTATACCGAACATAATTCTTGCGGTGAGCGCGTGAAGTATAAGTGGGGCGTCAAAACTGATGAAAAAGTAGAAGAAACTAGGGAGCTGGTGCTAAAGTTTTTGAAGCTTTCGGCACGAAAGTATACGGTATCCTTTACTTTAAACACTACATATGGCATTAACTTGATTTTAAATCAGCTAGAAGTGCATCATTTTAAAAAAGTAATGACGAGCGATATCGAACACAACTCGCCATTTCTGGCTACGATGGCATTTAGTGAAAAAACTGGCCTACCGCGTGAAGTGATGACGCGCGAAGAAGATGGCTCGATTAATTTGGCAAACTATGACTTCGACAAAGCCGTAGTAGTAGTGAATTGCGCGAGCAATTTTGACGGACGAAAGCTAAAAAATATTAAAGAACTAGTCAAGGCCGTGCATAAGGCGGATGGAATTGTGATTATTGATGCTGCGCAGGCTATGGCTCATTCGTCAGATATCGTGCGCGGCGTGGAGGCAGATGCGATATGTTTTTCAGCACACAAAATGTATGCACCGAGTCTAGGCGTAATAGTATGGAGAGACGACCTGACGCCGAAACTCACGCAAAGTTTTGTGGGTGGCGGTATGGTGGATGATGTAGAAAAAGATAGTTATTTGCTCTCGGCAGAGAATAAGGAACATAGATATACGCGCTTTGAACCGGGCTTGCAAGCATGGGGTGAAATAGTTGGACTAGGTGCTGCTTTGAAATGGCTAGAGAAGCTGCCTAAAAAAGCCTGGCAAAATCTGGAAAACAATACGAAAGAATTGTACGATTTCTTGAAAGGTTCAGAAAAAGTACATATGGTAAACCATGAACCAAACCCTACTATGACTTTTTATGTGGAGGGGCTAGACTCGCATTTACTAGGAAACGCGCTAAGCCGCGAAAATATTATGGCGCGGACCGGATATTTTTGCGTACATTATTATTTGGACCATGTGCTTGGACTCCCGCCGCTAATTAGATTTTCGCTAGGGCTACATAATCGCCCAGAAGATATTACAAAGATCAAAAAGGTAATGGAAAAAATTATTTATTAGTGCTAGAATAAATATATTATGGTGTGTATAGCTGCTTTTATTATTTTGGCGCTGATTGGCGTGTTTGTGGCAATCATTTCGATTTTTAAGCCCAAAGTGGGCAAGGCCTACTGGAAAATGTTCAAAAAGGCGTGGGGATGCTTATGGAAAAAAGTACGCCTGCAAAAATGTGAAACCGGGTTTAAGGATGATGTAAAAAATACTTTACTGAGTCGCGTAATCGTTAAGCATCCAAAATGGGTGAAGCCATTATCTGTAATTATTGAAATTATCTCTGTTTTGATTGTAATTATAGCGGTATGGGCGATACTCACAGCCATAAAATCCCTGTTGGCGCTTTGGGCGCTGGGTTCATGCAATGTAACTAAGCCCTCGGCATGTTCTTTGGGTGCAGAAGTATGTTCGATAGACGAGAGCGAGCCAAGCAACCCTATCGAAGCTACCGGTCGGTGGTTTACTGAATGGGGCGAGATATTCGAAGCTATACCAGATAAGTTCCGTACGTATAATGCTGAGGATTATGATTTTAACTATGCAACCATCAATGACAATGTAGACAATAAGCCAATAGCAGTAGATATTTTTGACCCGGGATGCTCCGTGTGTATGATATCTTATCGCAATCAAAAAGCGAGCGGATTCTTTGATAATTATAATGTGCGCCTAGTACCATTTGTCATTCAGGATGCCGATAATAACTATAAGTTTAAAAATTCAGAAATAATTGTGCGCTACATGTTTGCAGCAGAGCAACTGAGAACTGGGCTGGCGGTAGAAATTCTGGATCATATCTTTACCGAGAAAAATAGTGAGGGAATATCATACCAAAACAAATTCAATGAAGACTATTCTCGCGAAGAAGCAGTAGCAAAGCTTGAACAATGGATAGTGAAAGCTGGCTTTGATGAAGATGGACTGGCAGAGGTGCGGAAAATTGTCGCCTATCCGGAAATTACAGATAAAATGAATGAAAACCGCAAGATTGTAGAAAGTCAATTACGGGTGAAAGGTATCCCAACCATGATTTATGACGGTAAGCGTCATACGGGGCTATATAAAGCTAGTGATTAAAAATGTAAAAATTACAACGATTTGCGCGTGACCGGTGTTTTTTAGGTGGAAAACTTTTAGAAAAAATTCTTGACTTTACGACGAAACAGATATAATATAATATTAATACTATGTTTAGACAGGATGCGAGGTGATGTCTGAAATACCAGAAAAACAAATAAAAAGGTTACGAAGTTTACTTAGTGAAGCTGAGACTAATTTGTCGGCCGCAAAAGAGCTTTTGGTCTCTATTTTGGGCGACGGAGAGACGATTTCTGCGCCACGTGAGACTGTAGTTTCTAGCCCAGAAGGCAAGATTATTGAGGGTATCTTTGATGGTCAGATTATGATTGGTCCCGACGGCAAGAATTATCCTGTGCCAGCCAACTACGCTTCTAAATCTAAGTTGGTAGAGGGTGACATAATGAAGCTCACCATTACGGAAGATGGCAAATTCCTATATAAACAAATTGGCCCCGTAGAACGAAAAACTGTAATTGGCACTTTAGTACACCATGATGACAAGTATTTTGTGGAAGTTGCCGGTAAAGAATATCAAATTCTGTATGCCTCTGTGACATATTTCCACTTGAGAGAAGGCTCACAGGTGTCAGTGGTAATACCAGCAACCAACGAAGAGGCGACTTGGGCCGCCGTTGAAGCTGCACTATAGGCTTAGACTTTCTTTTGTAAAAGAAAGTCTAGCAAAGAAACAATTTCTGAAAATATTTTGGAGGTTAATCCCAAAACGTTTTTTATTTTAGCAAATTGCTCCGCAATTTGAAATAGGACAAAATACCGACCTAGGAGATTTTATTTAAGAATTTTTTCCTACAAATTACGACTTTACTGGGGTATAATAAATATATATGAAGGCATTATATCGGAAATACCGGCCATGCAAGTTAAGCGAGGTAGTCGGGCAAGAACAGGTAACCAAGGTTTTGGATAATTCCTTGAAACAAGGCAAGGTTTCGCATGCGTATCTATTTATCGGGCCGAGAGGAACAGGAAAAACTAGCGTAGCACGGATTTTTGCACACGAAGTGAATGGTTTTAAATATGAGCTAGAAGATGATTATGTAGATATTGTAGAAATAGATGGCGCAAGTAATCGCGGAATTGACAATATCCGGGAGCTACGCGAAAAAGCGGCCATAGCGCCTACCAGCGGTAAATATAAAATATATATTATAGATGAAGTACACATGCTAACAAAAGAGGCATTTAATGCACTTTTGAAAACTTTGGAAGAGCCACCTGCACATGTGATTTTTATAATGGCAACGACAGACGCGTACAAAGTACCAGTTACAATTACCTCTCGTGCGCAAACTTACACTTTTAAGCTTGCCGATAGCAATACAATGCTAAATCATCTAAAATCTATCGCCGAAAAAGAGGGAATCAAAATAGATGATGACGCTTTAAAAATAATTGTAAAGCGCGGGGGTGGATCTTTCCGCGATAGTTTATCACTGCTAGACCAAATTTCTACATTATCCGACAAAGGAATCACGAAAGATTTAGTAATTTCGGCGATGGGACTACCAGAAGATGAAAAAATCGCCGAGTTACTTACAGAATACATTAGTGGAAATATTGTAAAAATTACAACGATTTTGAAGGACTTACTGAACACGGGCGTAAAGCCCGAAACCTTGGCTGAAGAAATGATTACACAAATTATTGCCGAGCCTAAGCCGGAACTTTTGCCACTACTGGCGAAACTTCCCGAAGTAAAGGCGCCATTTCCTGAAGCAAAGTTGCTTGTGGCACTCGCTAATAATACACAAGCAACCAAACCTGTTTTTTCGGAAGCCGGACTTAAATTTTCAAGCACCTCATACGCTGGGTCGCGGGCAGAACCGTCCCTACGGGACGAACCTGTCCGGCCCGGCAGGAATATAGGTGTTGAAAATTTAAATCAGGATTTTATGCTTCCTAAAAAACAGGTTTCAGGCGCAGAATCTACCGACGTCGCAAACCAGGATACATCCGACAATGCTTCACTTCGTCAAGATACCGACACCACTCTATCAGCGGGCGGTTCGAGCATTAGCAAAGATGCAGTTTTCGATTGGAGTACTTTCGCTGAAAAAGTGCAGGCGATGAACGATGCAGTATATTCACAACTTATGAAAACCATGCACGAGTTTGACGGTGTCACATTGCATTTGTATCCGGAAAGAAAAATAGTTAAAACTATTCTTTCGCGCGACAATAATAAACGCATTTTAATAGATGCTAGTGGCGGCGTGAAGATAAATATCCACGAATACGGCGAAAAGCCTAGTAATGCCGAAAAGGACGAAATGCTCAGTAAAATTTCTGATATAATGGGGGGAGAGGTACAAAACGATGGAGGAGAAAACCCGTTCTAGTAAAGACGGCCGCGTGCCGCCACAAGATGTAGTCGCCGAGAAATCTTTACTCGGTGCTTTGATGATTTCCAATGAAGTTCTGCCAGACGTACTCACGGTATTACGCCCGCGGGATTTTTACGAACAGCGGCATCAAACTATTTTTCAGGCCATCGTGGATTTATACGATCAGCATAAACCAGTGGATTTACTCACTCTTACATCGGATCTCAAGTCTAAGAAAAAGCTAAAAGAAGTAGGTGGGGCGCCATATCTGACAGAGCTTTCTAATTTTGTGCCGGCAGCATCACACGCCAAGGCCTATGCAGATATTATAGAAAAGGCCTCGGTGCGGCGGCGGCTAATTAAGGCCGGTACCGAAATCGCCAACCGCGCCTACGAAGACGACGCCGTAGCGGATAGCTTAATCGGCGATGCGGAGCGTGCACTTTTTGAGGTCTCCGATAAAATCATCAAAAGCGATTATGTGCCGATGGAAGAGCTTCTGGCTGATGCGTTTGACAGAATTGAGGAACTGCACAAAAACAAGGGTGCGCTCCGAGGGCTTAAAACTGGGTTCCGCGATTTAGACAAGAAAACCGCCGGATTCCAAAAGGGGGACCTTGTGATTATTGGTGCGCGGCCGGCCATGGGTAAAACTACTTTCGCGCAAAACTTAGCTTACAATATTGCCAGTATCAATAAAAAAGGCGTGTTGTTTTTCTCGATGGAGATGGCAGCCAACGAAATTATCGACCGGATGATTTCAGATGTATCTGGCGTAGATAACTGGAAAATGCGCACGGGCAATTTATCGGACGAAGAATTTCAACGCATCGGTGATGCGCTAGGGGAGATGGACGAAATCCCGATCTACATAGATGACACTAGTTCAATGACAATCGTAGAACTTCGTAACAAGGCGCGCCGCGCGATGCACGATCATGATATAGGTATAGTAATAGTAGATTACTTGCAGCTAATTCAGGGTTCTGACCGTTATAAGGGCAACCGCGTGCAGGAAGTAACGGAAATTTCGCGTGGGTTGAAGATTTTGGCACGCGAACTAGAAATCCCAGTCATTGCCTTGGCACAGCTATCGCGTAACGTGACCGGGCGTGATGATCCACGGCCAGTGCTTTCTGACCTTCGTGAATCCGGCTCCATCGAGCAGGACGCCGACCTTGTGATGTTTCTACACCGGCCAGATTATTACAAGCAAAACGATGATAATTATGAAGAAACTCACATTACAGAGCTACTAGTGGCGAAGCACCGCCACGGTGCGGTGGGGAAGATTGAGTTATACTTCCACCCAGAACTGCTCCGCTTTATGTCGCTGGATAAGACTAGAGAGTAATTTATCTGGCAAGGCAGCGGACCGGGATACCAGATGCACGACGCATACTATCGTCACTATTGGTGCCGCTGTACACCCTATTATTAAAAAAGGCAAACGTTACGGTCTGTATATTGTTCCATACCGTGCTAGTCATATAATATCCTCTGAAACTAGTATGTGCCAACTCCGCTGGATTCGCTGGCCTGATATAACCAGCTCTTGCAAAATAGACAGGGTTCTTACGTATAAAGTTGAAACCGCCATCCTCATAGAAACCGTATTGTTTTATTATGTTTTGGTCAGTTAACAGCGCCTCTAGTTCTTTGTTTTGGTTCGTAGATATTGGTAATCTCCAGTTCGTCGGGCAAACTGAGTTCGGAGCATTTTCGTATTGCTCTACTAGATTACTCGTATCGTTGTTCGCTACCGCTGCACTCCAGTTATAGTAGTTGCCAGCATGATAATGAGTGCAGTCATCATGCCCCGCTGATATGCATTCTTGCAGTGAATTATATCTAATATCATCTGCATCTGAATTAGAATTAGAAGTATAGTAATATATATTTCCAGGATTAGCAGAATATGAAGTATATCCGTTATACTTCCATTCGTCTACCGCCATACCACTAAAATTAATCGTGGATCTTTCTGGTCTCCACTCTGCTTCCTCATCCATTACTGTCCACCCTAAATCCGTATCCCAGTGAGTATAAGTTCTATTACTATCTAGATCAAGATCTAAGTTCTGTGTCATCCAACAATGGTTATCTGCTAGTTTGGTAGCCCAGTAGACTTTATTATCTCGTATATCTATAAGTTCAGTTTGTGATCCTTCTCCTATTACTTCTGTATCATTACATATTTCTGTTGTCATATCCTGCATAGTATAGTAACCATTATGTCTAGTCTTACCATGGGCAAAGTATGACTCTGCTAGGTTCATGGGCGTAGGTTTAGTAGTAGCATAAAAGTTAATAGTACCAGTATACTTTCCACTAGCTTGCGTATTGCTGGCTTTGGCTGCTATTTTAAAATCTATAGAACCACCAGCATTACTATCTGTATTAAATAATACCTTGTTTACCGAATTAGATAAACCAGAATAATTAGACCAAGCAGGGGTAGAGGCTATATTGTTTTTATAACTATACCCCCATATATTACTATCTTCACTATCTTCTAAACTGGGTAAATCTGCATTAGTAGCTATACTACTAAACACACTAGTATTATTAGTATGAGTTAGATTACTATTGTTATGAATATCATCACCTACATTAGCAGATAACATATACCCATATGAAGCATTAGTAGCAACACTTACATTAATACTATTACTGTCTTCCGTAGTACCAGGTTTTAAGTTATCTATTATTAAATCTGAAGAACTAAGACTAATAGACAATGTAGGATTAAAGGTAAAGCCTATGTCTACATTGTTAGAATAGTCTAGGGCGGAAACATTATTGTTACTATTAATATAACTTTTATTATCTATAGTTATCATTAAACTAAATAATATAGTTATAGCTACTATATATAATATATGTTGTTTCCGCATCTTTACCTTATTACCTCGCTTAGAGTTTTCATCTAGGATGCGGTGCCATCTTTGTAATATATGAAAAGGCGTATACAAAAATGGCACCGCAAGGGGTGCAAACTCCATTATATACTACGCGTAGCGTCATACAATTGGAACCTCGCGGCGCCATTTCATTGTATGAAGCTACGATAATAAAATTAACGTAGTGTTTATTATAATGAAGTTTGCTCTTTCATTGTAGCATAGTTTAATGAGTTTGTGCGGAAAAATAAAATGCTTATGGTATTAGAAAACTGCACAAAATATGTTATAATACCTATGTGAAGAAAATTATTATTTCTAAACTTTTTTTGTACCGATATAGGTTTGTGATCGGGTATGCTATACTAGGGCTGGCATTTGCAATACTTTTAATTACGTTGCCAGGGTTCGCACAAAACGGATTATCTGAAGCAGAAATAAATTCCGCAACCAATTCATATTATTTAGGAAAAAACGGCATACTAAACGGAGATTTGGTAGATTTGCCGTACAGATTACTTCAAAAAGTATCAATTATATTATTCGGTCTGACGCCGTACGCAATAAAACTACCAAGTGTAATAATTGGACTACTACTAGGCTTCTTATTGATTTTGTTACTAAATCGGTGGTTCAAGAGCAATGTCTCGCTACTCGCATCATGTTTAATGGTGTTATCTACACCATTTTTATACTTGGCGGGGAGCGGCACGCCACTAATAATGCTAGTATTCTGGCCGACACTACTTTTGTGGCTAGGTTCTAAAATTCAAGGCGAAAAACGACCACGACCAGCGTATTGCTTTTTATTCGCCATCGCTATGCTACTATCCATTTTCACACCATATATGATATATTTTGCGGTATTTTGCGTGATTTTTGTACTAGTGCAGCCACATCTAAGGTTTGTGGTGAAAGGTTTGCCAAAATTGCCATTAAGTATAGTGGGGATTATCGTGCTGGCCGGATTTGTGGTACTAGGAATTAGTATTTTCCATCATCCAGAAACAATAATGGAGTTACTATTTACTAAGGATTTTCATATGGGGGAGTTTTTCGGAAATATCGCAGCGGGGCTAGCGCCAATGTTTTCTTGGCATCATAGCTTAGAAAGCGTATTTTTGGCACCGCTTATTAGCTTGCCGATTTTTGCCTTGGCACTCATTGGGCTATTTTCTACCACTAAAGGATTCTTTGCATCACGCAATTCCATTGCTTCTATTTTGATAGTGTTTTGCTTGATTATTACTGGATTTAACCCAGAGGCGATCGTATTCTTTATCTTGCCGTTTTCTATACTGGTAGCACATGGGCTAAAATATCTACTGGAGAAATGGTATGGGCTGTTTCCGGCTAACCCGTATGCTAGGATATCCGCACTACTGCCGCTCACTATATTGTTTGGGTTTATGATTTTGCCGGGGCTCTTGCAGTATATATATGGATATCGTTACAATCCTAATGTGGCGGACGAGTTTAGTGATACGCTAGAAGTGGTACGAAAAAATCTGACTAATGAACATTTGCTAGCCACTAAAGATTATGATTTTTATAAAATCTTGGAAGCATCTACGGACATCAAAGTAATAGATAAAATTGAAGAAACAGAAAAATTAGCAGTACTAGGCAAACTAGGGGACAAGCCAGAACAATACACCCTAAGCCAGATTATTACTTCCCCAATGCGCGATAATTCTGATATAATATATCTGTATACATATACTGAAAAAGTGGAAGGAGAATAATATGGGCCAGACTATGGACCAAATGAAGCTACTAAATCAGCTGCGTAAAGCTCAGAAAGAGTTGAAAAACGAAATCGTAGAAGTAGAAGCCGGTGATGGTGCTGTGGTGGTACAAATTAACGGTGAACTTAAAGTAAAGAAAGTAAAGATTGACCCAGAAAAGATAGATTTAGACGATATACACGAACTAGAACGTTGGATAGAGAACTGTATGCGTGATGGCTTTGCAAAGGCACAGGAGATCGCCACAGACAAAATGAAGCCACTAATGGGCGGACTAGGCAATCTTGGCCTTGGGATGTAAATGTTACCCCAAGCACTCAATAACGCAATAGATGCGTTGGGTATGCTGCCCGGTGTAGGACCACGTACGGCAGAGCGTTATGCGTATTATCTTTTTAAGACTAATCAAAAAGTCGCAGACAATATCGCTGATGCGTTGGCGAATTTACATGATGGCGTAAAATCTTGCCCGGTTACTTTTGCTTTGATAGACGCAGAGGATGATGTGTCGCCACTATATGCAGATGCTACGCGGGACAAAACTACGGTGCTGGTGGTGGAAGAGCCACTAGATATTTATGCAATAGAGCAGACTCACGGTTATAAAGGCACTTATCATGTGCTAGGCGGCGCAGTGTCGCCGATAGACGGAATTACGCCAGACCAATTACATATTCGCGAATTAATTGAACGGGTAGAAAAAGACAGCGTAACGGAAATAATCATTGCCACTAATCCATCAGTAGAAGGCGAATCTACGGCGTTGTTACTAGAAAAAATGCTACACGAAAAATATCCCGATTTAAAGCTTACCCGCTTGGCGCGCGGGTTGCCGCTGGGTGTAGATTTGTCTTATGCTGACCAAATTACCTTAAGTGCGGCCTTAGAGAATCGAACAAAATTGTAAGATAAGGAGTATTGGCTTCTGCCAGCTTGGACTTGTTTGGCTTGTATTTTATACAACATAGGGCAAGAAAAAATGTCTTTAGTCGCTTCGCTAAGGACATTTTTTCATTGCTAAGTTGTATAAATTACGCCAAACAAATCTGGTCTAAGTCTCATTATACTGACAGACGCCAATATCTTTTATCTAGTAATTTTCTAGCGCTTTAAAATCTACTTTGGCTAATTTAGTCTTAGGTAATTCATCTATAAAACGAATTTCACGAGGAATTTCGTACTTGGCGAGGTATTTTTTATAAATATTCTGTAATTCTTTCTTCGTAGTGCGTTCGGATGCATCTTTTTTAAGTACAGCAAAGACTACAATTTTTTCGCCACGAAGTTTATCTTCACGCCCCACTACGGCGCAAGCTTCTACATTTTTGCATTTCAGAGTCACATCTTCTATGTTTGCGGGGTAAATATTGTAACCGTTTGATATAATCATACGTTTGAGACGCGAGCGAAAATGCACCACACCGTGTTCATCCATATAGCCAATGTCACCAGTGCGGAGATATTTTTTGTTGCCTACCATGATGAAGGCCTCAGCAGTCTCTTTTGGTTTGTTGAGATATCCTTTCATAACGGAAAGTCCGCGCACTAGTATCTCGCCATCCTTGCCAGTGGCGGCTGGCTTTTTGGTCTTGAGGTTCATAATGATAACTTCATTATCTGGCAATGGATAACCGATGCCGTCTGGATCTTCAGCTACGTTTCTAGTTGAGAAGATGAATCCACCGGAGGCCTCAGTAAGACCATAGCCATTTTGAAGTAAAGCCTTAGAACCGTGCGCTCTTAGAAAATCATTGATTTTTTCTTTACTGGACATACTAACCATGTCGCCGCCCGAAACTACAAACTTAACATGTCTCAGACCATCTTTTTTGAACTTAATCTTGGTAAGATAATCAAAAACCGTTGGAACACCTACCAGGATGTTAACTTTATATTTGGTAATATATTTCTTAAATTTTTTGGGATTAAACTGAGGGATCAGAAAAGAACGCGCGCCAAAGTAAAGTGGCATATGAATACAACAGCCCAGCCCAAAAGCGTGAAAGTTTGGCAAGAATGCCATAAAGGAATGATCCGTCTTAAATAATTCCGGGACAAGATATTTAGCACCTAAAGCTTGCGCGTTAAAATTAAGATTCGAAAGAACAATGCCTTTGGGTTTACCCGTGGTACCACCGGAGTACATAATTACCGCGTCGTCAGCCGCGTTAACGCGAGCATGAGGGTTGCCGATAAATCTACTGGCTTTCATAAGGAATTTATCCCATGTGATAATATGCTGGCTTTTATTGATATGATTTTTACGGCCTTTGGTAGCCTTATAAACCGCGCGCACTAGCAGATCCATAGATCTGGTAGGCGAGACCACGATAACTTGCTCTACGTTGGTATTTTTAATTACCGCTTCTACCTTAGGGTAAGAAATATCCACGCAGAGGATAATTTTAGATTCTGATTGATTGAGATAATCTTCGATTTCTTTTTCAGAGGAAAGCGGATGAACCATGTTGGCCACAGCACCAATTTCATTGATAGCATAAAACATGTATACGGCTTCTGGGGTATTAGGCATACAGATGGTGATACGGTCACCTTTTTCTGCACCAATAGCCTTTAGGGCTGCGGCGACTTTATTGATTTTTTTAATCATTTCTTTATAGGTGATTTCATTATCAAAGTATTGCAAAGCAGTATTGTGTGGCCACTTACAAGAAGCCTCGTAAACCACATCGTATAAGCCACCTTCGGCGTATTCTATTTCTTTGGGGAGCTTCTCGATGTAGCCATATTTAGCACGCTCCAGTTTCATGTCAATTTTGCGCAAAGTGTTTTTAATTTTTTTATAGATATATTCTACAGGCATAGTATATATTATACCTTATTTGTGATAAAATAAATAATATGAGCATTTTTAAGGCAGATAAGAAATTCGAGCGTTTTGAAGATATCGTACCTGAGTTACTTAAGAAAGAGGGCGTGAAACTTCTTTTGTGTGACCTAGACAATACTTTACGCTTGCATTCTGAGAAAGAGCCGGCAGATGAGCTGGCGGGTTGGATAGAGGATTGTCGTAAGGCGGGAGTAAAAGTTGTGATTATTTCTAATAATGGTCGCAAAAAGATGATGCAGAAATTTTGCGAACCAATCAATGTGCCTTGTGTGTGGTGGGCAAAGAAACCCGTGAGCACAAAATTAACCGAAGCGATGAAAGAATATGGATTCAAGCCAAGCGAGACGGTAATGCTGGGCGATAAATGGTCTACTGACGTACTTGCGGCAAAGTTCGCCAAAGTACGTGCCTGGAAGGTAGAGCATCGCAGGAATATTGTATGAAACAAACGAATAAATTAACCGGGCCAACTTACCTTACCATTGCACGAATGATATTGTCGGTATTATTTATGGTTTTCGTGTTGTTGCCAGAAACTTGGGCTAAGATTGTAGCGCTGATATTATTTGTTGCGGGAGCAATATCAGATTTAGTTGATGGCAAATGGGCACGGCACGATAAAATCGTGACGGATTTGGGTGCTTTCTTGGATCCATTAGCAGACAAAATGTTGGTAAATTTGGCGTTTTTAGCACTGGTGGTACTCGGCATAATACCGGTGTGGGTATTCGCAATAATATTAGTACGCGATTTTGCAGTAGACGGCATGCGAATGATGGCAGCGCGGGATGGCGTTACAATTGCGGCATCTTTTTATGGTAAATTAAAAACTACCGTACAAATGACAGCGCTAATTATTCTGTTGTTAAACTTAATTGTAAACTTAGAATTATTTGCGATTTTAGGCAATATTACGTTATATGCGGCATTAATACTTACAATTTTTTCCGGCGGGGATTATTTAATCAAAGGCTGGAAAAAGGTTATTAAATAATTAAAAGAACAGTGCAGTGAGGATAAGTAACACTGTAGCTGTAAAAGCGATAGAATCAATACGGTCTAGATAACCGCCGTGGCCTTCGGTGCCGCCGACCAATATTTCTAACTTTTCAAAGAATTTATTTTTGATGACGATTTCGTTAGAGTCTTTTACTTTGAATTGACGCTTCAGATAGCTTTCAAACAAATCGCCCATTAGAGCAAGTGGCCCGCAGAGCAAATAAATATAATCCGCACGACCAAGCGCGGTAGTAAGAATAAGTACTAAAATTATAGAGATAGTTAAACCAAGTATGGTGCCTTCCCAAGTTTTATTTTTAGAGATTTTAGGGAAGGGGCGGCGGTTTTTAATGATTTTACCACCGAGCATCTTGCCACAAAGATAGGCAAAAATATCATACCCACAAACACCAAAGATAAGATACCAAATTTCTACCACACCGATTTGCGCAATAAACATAGAGCCATAAATCAAAAACATTATTTCAATAATTGCAAGGATGACATTTTTAAAATGTGCAACTTTTTTGAAGAAACTTAGAAGTTCTATGCCGGCAATAATGGCGAATACGCCAAATAAGATTTTAAATGGCACGGCATCAAAAGTATACATAGCAATAAGCGCAACAGCAAATAAGCCCAAGCCACAAATCACCCTCACACGAAAGTTTTTATCCATATCCACATTATACCACCATTTTGGCATGATATAATATATATTATGTATAGTGTGTTTTCTGAATTTGTGAAGAATAAAAATCGAATATGCGTAATACAGGCAGAAAATCCAGATGGTGATTCTCTCGGTAGCGCAATAGCTTTAGATTATTTACTCCCAGATAAAGATATTTCATTATATTGCCCGGTAGACATACCAAAATATCTGCATTATTTTGGCGATTGGTCCAGAGTGACAAACGAATTTGATTTCAAAGCGGACGGATATATTATAGTAGACACCGCAGCCGAAGTGCTACTTTCTAAGCTGCTAGATGATGCAGCAATCCGGAATAAGTTATATTCTGCGCCGGTATTAGTGATAGACCATCACGAGACACCTGACGATATAGAGTTTCCGCATGAAAGTATCATAGAAATCCGCCCAGCTTGCGCGGAGCTGATTTATAGCATTGCAAAAGACCAGAATATTGAAATTGACGTAAAAGCCGCCGAAGCGATTTTTCAGGGAATATTATCTGATACGCTCGGACTAACTAGTTCTTCGGTAACAGCAGAGACCTTTGAAATAGCGGCGGATTTGACGCGACTAGGAGCGGTTATTTCCGATCTTGAAGATCGCCGGCGTGAATTTATGAAAAAATCGCCGAGGATATTAGACTACAAGGCAGACTTAATCAAGCGAATAGAGTATTCTCTGGATGGAGAATTGGCCACAGTGCATATTCCGTGGGACGACATTCGCGAATATTCCGATGAGTACAATCCCAATGTACTAATTTTGGAGGAAATGCGCTTAGTAGAAGGAGTAAAGGTAGCCGTAGCAGTAAAAACTTACCCAGATGGCAAGGTGACTGGCAAAATCCGTACTGCATCCGGTGTGCCGATTGCTGAAAAGATCGCCGGATACTTTGGCGGTGGTGGCCATCCACAAGCGGCTGGGTTTAGAACATACGACACCACTTACGAAGAAGTAGTGCGTGATTTAGTAAAAATAACTCCGGAGATGCTTGAAGATGTTCAATAAAAAATTAATTCTTAAAAAAACACATGACTTTTGCACAGTGAAGGAACCACGGCTAACAGTAGTATTCATACACGGTATTGCATCGGACTCGTCTAGTTTTACTAATGCATTAAAATATTTAGAAGGCACCACATCTTTAAAAGATATTCGGTTTGTAGCGTTTGATTTGCTTGGCTCGGGTCAGTCACGTTCTGATGATGATTTAAATTATGATTACAAGGAGCAAATCACCGCTCTACATAATTCTATCGAGAAATTAAAGTTCGATACGCCATTAGTGCTAGTAGGGCATTCTATGGGTACCTTTATCGTGACACGTTATGCGGATACCTATAAAAAAACCGTGAAACATTTAATTTTGGTCTCGCCACCGATTTATACGATAGAAGATTTGGAAAATCCGGCATTTGAGAAGGCTTTAGATATGTTCCGCGATGCAGTTAGCTTAAAAAATCGTCAAGTGCTAGAAACCAAAGCGTTTAATAATTCACTTAAGAATATCGTAATGAACAAAAAGAACTACAAAGTTTTAGCCGGAATTAAGACCCATGCCACATTAATATATGGCGACCAAGATGCATTCATTGCGGCTTATAATTTACCAAAAATTTTGAAAGATAATCCGAAATATCTTACCGCTATTAAGACGATCGGTCATCATGGCGTGTCACGTGAAAAGTACAGTAAAATGGTGGGGGTACTAGAAGGGATTTTGAATGCTTAAACTATATAATACTTTAACGCGCAGATTGGAAGAATTTAAGCCGCTCGGCGAAGAGGTAAAGATTTACACTTGTGGTCCCACAGTATATAATTTTCCGCATATTGGAAATTATGCGGCCTATACTTATTGGGATTTACTGGTGCGTACGTTAAAGGCGGACGGGTATAAAATCAAGAGAGTATTAAATTTAACAGACGTAGGACATCTAACATCGGATGGCGACGAAGGGGAAGATAAGCTAGAAAAAGGCGCGGCACGCGAAGGCAAAAGTGTATACGAAATCGCGGATTTCTATATTAATATCTATTTAGATAATTATGCCAAGATGGAATTTTTGCCGGCGGACGTATTGGCGCGCGCGACTGATTACATAGAGTCCGATATGCAAGCAGTAGACAAAATGACTGCAGCCGGCTATACTTATAAAACTAAAGATGGGGTATATTTTGATACTTCTAAGTTTATAAAATATGCGGATTTTGCGCGACTAGATTTGGCGGGACTACAAGCTGGAGCGCGGGTAGGGTTCAACGCTGAAAAACGCAATGTCTCGGATTTTGCGGTGTGGAAGTTTATTCAGCCAGGCGAAAAACATGCTATGCGCTGGGAATACCTGGGCCGGCCAGGATATCCAGGGTGGCACTTGGAGTGCTCTACTATTATTCATGAGACTCTTGGTGAACCGATAGACATCCATACCGGTGGAGTGGACCATATCCCAGTGCACCACACCAACGAAATCGCCCAGACTTACGCAATGACGGGGAAGGCTTTAGCCCGCTACTGGTTGCATTGTGATTTTATCACCGTGGATGGGCAAAAGATTTCTAAATCGCTAGGCAATACTTATACTTTGGAAGATTTGGCGGATAAAGGTTTTTCGGCGATGGACTACAAAATGTGGTTACTTTCTGGCCACTATCAAGGCACACGCAATTTTACTTTTGATAGCCTAGACGCAGCAAAAAACCGGCGAAATAATTGGCGTAGGCGCATTGCTCTGTGCTACCAAATTCCAGAGAAACGGCAAAATTCTGATAAGAGTTTGCATTTTGCAGAAATTCTTGCCGCGGCGAATAACAATCTAAATTCCGCGGAGGCGTTTGCTTTGATAGATAATTTGGATTTAAATTTGGCGGATTGGCAGAAAATCGACGAATTATTTGGCCTGCGACTAATTGCTGATACGCCGGATATTTCAGAAGAACAATACGCGCTGATCTCCGAACGTGATGTTGCCCGGGTAGCGAAGGATTATGCTAAATCTGATGAACTACGTGATAAATTATTGACGCAGGGAATTGCCGTGAAAGACACGCCAAGTGGTGGGGTGTGGGAGTATTGCTAACTTTGTAAAGTTTGCAATGGTCAAATAAGTTTTTTCGTAGGAACTTCAAAACTCGTATTTTTTCTCAGCGGTTGAAATGCGCGCCAAGATAATTTTTAACAACACTAGGCGGCCCTCAAACTGGTACTGTCCAGTTTTCGAGCCGTAGAGTTGTAAAAATTATATGGGCGATTTCAAATACTTCGAAAAATAGAGTTTTGAAGTTTGAGATGTCTAATAAGCTAAGCAACGGATGTGGCCACCATTGTATTTTTGGCTACCTGATTGAGCCGGATAGACGGCGTCGTTCGCGAAATCTAGATAATATAGACCTAAAGGATTAAAGATGCTACTGGATAAATAAAAGCCCTTGTCTGTGTAATTAATCAATTCACCAAGGTAATTAACCATCCCGCCTAAAATAAAATATAGTGGCCCAGATACTAGTCCAGCATCTGTATTTGCGAGATTTCTATTATATAAATAATTCAGCCTCGCGAACTCATTAGTAGAACCAGCTAGTGATTCAGGCTCATTAGATATAGTAGGCAATCTCCATCCTTTTGGACATATAGAGTTTTTAGGATTCTTAGATATATCACTTAATGTATTTTGTATTAATGAAGAAGAATTATTAGAAGCTATAGCTGCAGTCCAGTTATAGTAATTACCTAGTGAATTATGGCCTGTTTCTGTACTGTCTGTTTTATTAGCAGTATATGGTGCAGTATTACTATTCTGCCAACCGGGAACAGTAGTACCAGTAAAGTCTATAGTATTAGCGCTGCTGGCTGGATCATAGTATATTACTCCATTATTTTCTGTGTATCCATCTAGGTATTCGGGATAGCTATTGGCAGATGCATCATAGGCTACATTTAGGTCTGTAGTTTGAGAATTAAGTGTGGTATTAGCTTCTATGTCAAAATCCAAGTTTTGCGTCATCCAGATATGCCCATCGGCTAGTCTGGTAACCCAGTATTCTTTATTATCTCTAGCATCAGTAGCGAGTAAAGTATCTCCAGGGTTTGGTATTTCATTTTGCCATTTTGCTACATCTTGCATGTAGCGAAATGCTGGAGGATAGGCTGGATGTGTTAGTAAATACTTCACCTGCCCCTGATATGTCCCAGCATACTGACTAGATGATGCATATACGGCATAAGTAGTAGCAAAACTAGACCCTTGTGCCATGTCTGTAGTACCAGAAGCTCTACTAGCTACCTTAGTCCAATATGGTGGTACTATACCATAGACATTATTGTAATCACTTTCTATAGTGGGAGGAGTAGGAGAAGGATCATCTGGTATGTTGTTTAACTTCATAGCCCAATTAGAGATTAATCCACTGGTCGCTAATCCTGTGTCTATACTGTATTCAGGGTGTTCTGCGTTAATGAGTTTATTATTACCTTCTTCATTATTACTATAGCCATTAGCATACACACTATACCCATTACCGTCATTGCATAGTGTAGTAATGGTAGTCTTACCCACATCACTATGATAAGTACCATTAGTAATTTCTTTAGTATGTGCACTATCTACTACACTAGATAATGTACAAGAAACAGAAAGAGAGAATTGTATTTGATCTACACCAGAACTAGAACTAGCAGCAGAACTATGAAATGATAAATGAGATAAAACAATACTAGAAACAATAAGAAGAGGAACAGAAGCTAACAATACATTACGGAAAGCATAGTAGAAGAAATCTACTCTACATGACACAGTTTTATGCACCTTTACTTTATGATTAGTTTTAGTGGTTTTATGGCCCATCTTTACCTCACTTATAGTTTTAGTTTGATTAACTTTACTAATGCATAATTCATTAATGTTGAGGGACATAAAGGTAAAATCTGCTGAAAGTAGATTTTACCGCCGTAGGGGCGGAGTGATGTGATAAAATTTCTTATCACATCACGAAGCTCCCGAAACATAATGAATTATGCAAAAGTACTTTCTCTTTGTGGTGCCACTATATTAATGGTGATTAACAAAAATGGCACCGCAAGGGGTGCAATAGTTAGAAAATTTCAGCGTTGTTACACGAATTCTAACATCCTTACGATGCCAATCTCAAATTCGTGCAACAAGCGTGATATAAAAATGGCACGCTGTCTTATTGAATTTTCTAACTATTGCATTTTTAGTATAGCACAAATATTTTACTTTTGTATAGGCCTTTTGAGCACAAAAATCGCCCGCGGGGCCTGGCCCTTTGGGCGGTACCTGACGGGTTAGACAAATCTTGACTTGACTTTTGCAGTCTTTTAGATTAGAATTTAATTAAGGTTTTTGAATTATCGCTTCCTTCTGGGAGCGATTTTCAATTTTACTGTTACGTGTAATCGTCCCAGAATGATTGAAAACGTCATCAAGAAACCTTCTCCTTTCTACCGTCAGATTATTAAGGTAAATTCTACTCCTTTCTCGCCAATGATTGTCTGGCGAAGATTGTAGTATATCTGATAGAAAATTTCAACCCCCAGCGAGAAATAGTTTATAAAACATATAAACTTTATAAAGTCTGTCAAAGTTTATAAAGTTTCACCGTAGTAGCGGGAGAGGAATTCTTGTTTATAGTCGGCGAAGGCGCCATCTAGGAGGGAAGCGCGGATTTGGTCTACGGTGTGGACTACGAAGTGCTCGTTGTGGATACTGGCTAAAACTTTGGCGGTGATTTCGTCGGTTTTGAAAAGGTGGTGCAGATAAGCACGAGTGTAATTTTTACAACATTCACAATTACAATCTGGCATCAGTGGCGTAAAATCGTGTTTATATTTAGCATTTTTGATATTAATGCGGCCATCCAGGGTATAGAGTGAGCCGTTACGTGCCATACGGGTAGGGCCAACACAGTCAAAAGTGTCACAGCCAAACTCAGCGCCAACAAATAAGTCTATCGGCTCTTGACCCATGCCAAGAAGGTGCCGCGGTTTGTCTTCTGGTAAAATAATGTTTACTGTTTTTAGCATTTCGGCCATACCGTCAGCAGTAAATACACCACCTATACCGAAACCATCGGGATTTTTGGACGCGCAATATTTGGCGGACTCTGCACGTAGGTCGTTAAAGGTGCCGCCTTGAACCACAGCATATAAGTATTGCTCTGGGGCGGGTCCTGACCTCGCAGTTTCCCCCATCGTGCTCGCCTGACGGCTGCGCGCGTCGGGGGTCCCCCCAGCGAGGTCACCCGCCCGTGTAGCGCTTTTCTTAAGTCGTTGATGCTCGGTCACACAACGGTCTAGCCAGGCGTGGGTGCGCTCCATCGCCACTTTCATATCTGCGTAATTTTCCGACTTAGCCAGGTGGTCAAACGCCATATGAATATCCGCGCCAATCGCCCACTGGGCTTGCATACTAGATTCAGGAGTAATTTCAAAGTTGGCGCCGTCGATATGAGATTTAAACTTTACGCCATTTTCGGAAATTTCGACATTGGGCAGGGAAAAAATCTGAAAACCACCAGAATCAGTAAACATAGGCCCATGCCAGCTGCTAAATTCGGCTAGGCCACCAGCTTCTTTAATTAAGTCCGTGCCGGGGCGGAGGACTAGATGATAAGTATTAGCAAGAATGGCTTGGCTACCTAGGTCGCGCATTTCCTGCATAGTGAGAGCCTTCACTGTGGCGCGCGTGGCGGCACCTACAAAAGCTGGAGTTCTAATATCGCCGTGCGGAGTATGAATTACGCCAACCCGTGCCAAACCATCGCGTTTTTCTATGTCAAATTTTAGCATATCAGCATCGAATCTCCGTAGCTTAGGAAATTATATTTTTCGTCTACGGCGTGGACGTAAGCGTTTTTAAGATGGTCCCAGCCGGCAAAGGCACTAGCAAGCATTAATACCGTGGATTTAGGAGCGTGGAAGTTGGTAAGTAATGCGTCTATCACAGTAAAATCAAAGCCTGGGTAGATAAAAATATCGTCTTCGCCTTCGGTTTTGCCGGTTTTACCATAGTATTCTAAAGTGCGAGCGACGGTGGTGCCCAATGCCACCACGCGGTGATTTTGATTTTTAACCTCTTTGATAGCAGTAATCGTATCTTCCGGAATATGAAACCACTCCGAATGCATTTTGTGGCCTTCCACTTCATCAGTACGAATCGGGAGGAAAGTGCCGAGACCCACGTGCAAAGTAAGATATTTAATAATTACGCCTTTTTGTTTTAATTTTTCTAGCAATTCTTCCGTCATATTGAGACTGGCAGTAGGAGCAGCAGCAGAGCCCATATTTTTGGCCCACACGGTTTGGTAGCGCTTTTTGTCGCTTTCTTCTGCGTCGCGGTGGAGATATGGCGGCAAGGGAACGGTGCCGTATTTTTCGGCCAGGTCCGCTAGCGGGATTTCTGACAAAACTTCGGCAATGCCATTTCCGAGTATTTTAGCAATGGTAATTTTTTGATTTTCTACTTCCAATACATCCCCGTCGTGCAGCTTTCCGCGGTACATTACCCGCTGCGGATCGTTGCCGTGTTTTTCTAGTACCACCAATTCACGCTTCCGGTCATCTGGTAAGTGGCAAAATAAGCGGGATTGCATGACGCGAGTATCGTTCAAAATTAAGACGTCGCCTGGGTTTAAAAAATCAGCCAGATCACGGTAGTGGCTATCCTGAATTAAGCCAGTATTACGATCTAAAACTAATAGCCTAGTAGAGCCACGCTCCTCTGGCGGGAACTTAGCAATTCTTTCCTCTGGTAAATCATAATTATAGTCAGAAACTAACATATTTATATATTATACCATATTTTCAGAAAATTCCCACCGCGGGAAGCAGTCTAAATATTGAAAGTTTGCTTGATTTTTTCAAAAACTTCCCCAATAGTGCCAGAAGCATCAATAGTCGGGATATTGAAGTCTTTGGCAATTTTTGGGTAAGCATTATTAACTTTTTGTTGAAAATCATCTTTCCTAGCTTCAAATGTTTCAGTAGCTTTGCCGCGATGGCCTTGGCGAGATAATCTAATTTTATCCGACACAGTCAAAATACAACTTTTGTCTGGGCGATAATATCTTTCAGGCAACGAGTCTTTAGTGATGCGGATTATTCTTCCACGCGAAACACCCTCACCGTAGCCCTGATACGCTAGCGTAGACCAATAATTGCGAGCCGAAACTACTATGCCGCCACGCTTTAACACTGGTTCGGCGATTTTCTTCCAAAGTTCAATACGAGCCGAGGTAAAAAGTAGGACGTTTGTCATCGGCTCAAGATTATATTCTTTGCCTTGCACCAAAATTAAATCATGAATTTCGTGCGCCTGAGGGAGGTCTCCGTCTGGTTCGTCCATCACCACCACTTCTTTACCTTGTTTTTCAAAATACTCTTGCAAAAGGCGGGCTTGAGTAGATTTTCCGGTGCCGTCCTGACCCTCTATTACGATATACATTATTTTTTCTCCTTTTTGGCTTTAACAGGGGCGTTTTCGGAAGAACAAGACGCGCTTCCTTCAAGATATTTTTCATAGCAAGCAGGACAAATAGCGCGATATTCTATATCTATAGTGCCGTCGTCTATCAAAACATCTGGGCCGTCAGCCACCAATTTACCATTTAAAAATCTAGCGTTATAGGTAGCCTTGCGACCACACTCACAAATAGTCTTAATTTCCTCAATATCATGCGCAATCTGAAGCAATCTAGTGGCACCTTCAAATCCGCCATCTTCTAGGCGAAAATTGAGCCTGAGCCCATAAGCCATGACGGGGATATCTAGCCTAGTAACTACTTTCATTAGTTGATTTACTTGAGCGGGGGTAAGAAACTGAGATTCGTCTACAAGCACACAATGGACGTCGGCATAATTTTGAGAAATCTCCTTGAATAAATCTGTATTGCGATCAAAGCAAAAATCCGTTTCACGCTCTGGACCGATGCGGGTAAGCAGCTTGGTGCCGTTTTTAGTATCCGTAGCTGGTTTAATTACACAGACTTTATGGCCACGTTCTTCATAATTGAAAGCGACCTGCAAAAGTTGCATTGTTTTGCCACACCCCATAGCACCATACCTGAAATATAGCTTCGCCATTTTTACCTCTTTTTCTTATTTTATCATATAATGAAAATATGCACGAGAGTTGGAAACCGTTTTTAAAAACAGAATTCGAAAAACCCTATTTTAAAGAACTATCAGAGTTTTTGCACGCAGAGTATGAGCATAAAACGATTTTTCCGCGAAAAGAATTGGTATTTTCAGCGTTTGCCACAGATTTGAATGAAGTGAAAGTAGTAATACTGGGGCAAGATCCGTATCATACACCAGGCGCGGCGGAAGGTCTGGCATTTTCCGTGCCACCCAGGCAGCCAATACCGCCATCACTTATTAATATCTATAAGGAAATTGATGCGGATATTGGCAAGCATGCCAACCCTACAGGAAGTTTGAGAAATTGGCAAAAACAAGGCGTATTACTGCTAAATACCGTACTAACTGTAGAAGCGCACAAGGCTGGCTCACATCGCGGCAAGGGCTGGGAAATTTTTACTACAGAAGTAATTAAATATCTAAACGACACGCGTCCACACTTGGTGTTTATTTTGTGGGGACGGGACGCGCGAAATAAAAAACCTTTGATAGATAGTAGAAAACATTTGATTTTGGAATCCCCGCATCCATCGCCACTTTCGGCGCACGCTGGGTTTTTCGGTAATCATCATTTTTCTAAAACTAATGATTTTTTGGAAAAAAATGGCTTAGCCCCAATTGTTTGGTAATTTTAATTTGTCTTTAAGGTTTCTTTTTTATAATAAAACCATAAAGGAGAAAATATGGACGAAGAAAATACTGAAACTATTGCAAAGCGGGTGGACGAAACGAATAACACTGCCAAAACTACGCCGCCAACAAAACCGACTAATGACGCCGAGAATGGCGAAAATGGCGCAATGCCGGCAGGGCCGGGAGAAATGGGGGAGATGCCCGAAATGAACTGTGAAGAAAGCGAGAGTGGCGAAGCTAATTGCGAGCCACCTACACCGCCAGAGAGCATGGAAAGATTTGAAGGCGGACCGATGGGTGGCGGAGGTTTCCCGGGTGACACCACACAACAAAGCACTACGCCAAGCGACAATGTTCTTCACCCAGTGGCGTATCTTTCGCTTGGCGCAGGGAGTGTAATTTTGTCCACTGTAATTATGTATGCTTGCTTTTCTAATTTCTTCCACAAAAAACCGGCAGCGACCTTCAACAAGTGGCAAAAATTCATGTGGTTTATCATTGCGGCTTTAATCATGTCTGCCGCGTTGATTATCTTATGCTATTTTGTGCCGACCTGGATAAGTTAGTTTAGCGCCAGGGGTTAGCAGGGTCTGGGTCCGTAGGGTCCCAGCCCCTATTTTGGCTATTTTCGTCTATTTTTATAGCAGTAGGTTTAACCACACCGGCAGGAAGAGTGTCAGAATCATAGATTTTGACGGTAGTGCCGTAACCGATATTGTCGTAAATCCATTTAGCATCAGCGGCAGCTAGCCGGACACAGCCAGCAGAAGCACCGTTACCAAGTTTGTTATATTCTAAATATTCTAGATTATCCCAAGGCGCACCTTTGGTAAAATATGGTACCGAGTGGAAAAAGTATGGGCCACTGATTCTTACAGTATAATGCCCCCAAACATTGCCAACAAGATACAGAGATTCGTAGCGATCCGAGGTGGTAAAAGTGCCAAGCGGAATTTCGGAACCGGGAGCACCGGTAGATGCAACAAAGACTTTGGCAATGTTAGAATAATTGCCATTTTGATCTTTTGAATACACTATCACTACATTTTGTTGACGATTGACCTCTATATAATATGGTGCACCCGAGGAAGTGGGGCGAGAGACTATTTGGCGTGGTGGTTCGGCAACTTTTATGGTAACTTGCTTGGGGGTTTTGTTGCCGGATTGATCTTCTGCGACAATATTTATAATATATTCGCCGGCCTTAGCTAAATCATATTCTCCATCAATAGAAAGCGCAACTTCTTGATTAGAATTATCTTCTGCCGCGAATTTTCCTAAAATATCTACTTCGTCTCCAGCAGTAAACGATAGCTCTTCGTCGCCGGTGATAGTAGGAGGAATAGTGTCGTTCACATTATATATAACATCCAAGACTGTTTCCGTGCCAAGTTGGCTTACGATAGTAACTTTTTGAGACTTTTCACCAATATTTTTTGTATCTAGTAATGTATCTGGATCTTTTAATGTGCCGATTTTTACTTCGGAAAATAAGGAAGATACTGGATTTTCTGTGTTGATTTCATAGACAGGGTTCTCCGCCAAGGCATAATCAACTCTGGATAGCAAAAGCATGACTATTGTCACTACAATAGCAATTATTAAAACCGCACTAATAATTGAGAAAAATACTATTTTATTTTTCTTAGTCTTTAGAAAACCCATTATATATAATTATAGCATGCAGATTTTACTAAATCCACCTGGCGAGGCGGGCATACTCGGCGGAATCTTCTGGGTAAGAGGATAAAATATCTTCTATGTAGGTTTTGCCATTGCTAATATTTAATGTCTGGACTTCCGGCATGGAGCTAAGCAAACGAATTACGGCCTCATCGGTTTCTACGTTGGTCATGGATTTTGACGGATCGGAAGAGTGTGAGTGAACACGCAAATCTTTGTAAACAAAGCGTTTGATGCCGGCTTGGAGACAATATTTCAGACAATTTTCACAAGTAGCAACGCGATTGTAAATGGTGCAGCCGGTGAGATCCTGATGAGCAAAAAGTATGGCGTTCATTTCCGAGTGAATAGCGAAATAATATTTCATCGGGCGCTCGCTTAACGTCATTTTGGATTCGTCGGCGCCTTGTAGCATACCATTATAGCCGAGCGATACTACGCGTTTGTTTTTATCTACAATCACGCAACCCATTTTGCTAGACGGATCCTTGCTTTTAACCGCAACCGTTTCGGCAATTTTCATAAAATATTCGTCCCACTCGCGCTGTTTTTGATCCATATTTCCTCCAATTTACCCCTATTATAGCACGAAACCACAAGTGGGGGGTTGATTTTTTCTTTAACTTGTGACTATAATCTCGCATCAATTAAAATGGGAGCAATTTATGCCAAGAAAACTGCGAGAAAAAACTAAAAACGTGGGCAAGAGTGAGGTGCGAAAAATTCGCCAAAGAAGCATAGGTAAAAAGAGTGGAAAAATAAAAATTAGATATTTAGCGGCGGCTTTAGCGCTAGTTGGCTCAGTATTACCGCGCCTAGCCGTGCAGGCCGAAGGCTGTCCAGACGTACGCGTAGTGTTTGCGCGTGGCTCCGGCGGGGAAAGATGGGCAGACCAAAATTATCTAGAATACAAATCTACCATAGAAAGTAAATTATCTACCACGGCGCTAAAATACGAATTTATAGATTTAGATTATCCAGCGGTGGGCGTAGGCGCAGATAATATAGGCGTGACTTTGGGGGCGTTTTTCGGCGCGGGGGATGCGTATGAATTTGGCGATAGCGTGAACACTGGCGTGAAAAATTTAACCAAGATGATGAACAGCGCCAGTTGCCCTGGTACTAAATACGTAATAGGCGGATATTCACAGGGTGCGATGGTGATATCGAAAGCTTTGAGTAGCCTAAATGCAGGTCGCTTAATCTATGCTGCAACTTTTGGCGATCCAAAAATCTATTTACCAGAGGGCAAAGGTTTAATGCCGGCAGCTTGCCGAGGCGAGAATTTGTCGGACTACCGCATGTACGTACCGGATTGCCAGGCATACAAGGGGCTGCTCGGTGCATATGTTCCATACGAGCCAGAAGCTTTGGCCGGCAAAGTAGGAACCTGGTGTAATAAGCGTGATATTTTCTGTAGTTCGCGTCTAAGCATAAGTGATCACGTTGGCTATGTGGCGGATAATTTATACGAGGATGCTTCGCGAGTAATTTTCGACAAGATCACCAAAATTTTTGGCATAGAAAACAAAGTTTCTTCGCCGCATGATACAGCATTTTTGATAGACTCTACTGGCTCGATGGCCAGCATGATAAATAGCTACAAGGCTGAAGCTTTGCGCCTGGCTACAGAGACTTTAAATTCGGGTGGGCGCGTGGCGCTATTTGATTATCGCGATCTGGACGACCCATATACGCCGGTGGAACATTGTAATTTTGAAACTTGCACACTAGAAGTATTCGAAAACGAACTAGCGACTATTCATGCAGATGGCGGTGGAGATACGCCAGAATCATTACTTTCAGCATCTTTCCACACTATGCAGAGTTTAAATTGGAAATATGGTGCGACAAAATCATTAGTAGTATTAACTGATGCGAATTTTCTTTCGCCAGACCGCGACGGAATGACTTTTGACGAGGTAGTGCGGCTCAGCAAAACAATAGACCCAGTAAATTTTTATATTATTACGACTTCTAGCTACGGTAGTTATTATAATGATTTGGTCCAGCAAACGGACGGCCTAGTAGTGACGAATTTGAATGAGCTAAGTCTGCTAACCGATTACATTATTGAGCGCTACGATAGTTTGCCACGAGTAGAAGAAAATACTAATCCCGCTACACTGCCGACTTTAGAGATTACCGAGACGGAACAAGTTAATGATGATGTGAGGATAAAATTTGACACAAATGGTACTCGTACCTTAGTAGTACTAAACGACACGATTTTGGGCGTAACCGGGGAAACCGAAATTACGATTAGCGGCCTACATGGCGGAGTAGAGAATAGGCTGACTTTGATACCACTAGGCGACGATGTACGCGGAGAAGGGGTAGAGGTAGTGCTAAGTTTGAAAGGGTTTGGCGAAGCTAGCGGCGAAACTTTCAGCACCATAGAGCCACCAGTTCTCCCCAAAGCGCCAAATACTGGAAGACGATAAGATGGATGATTTTGACGACTGGATTGAAATAAAGAAGAAGGTACATACCCTAGGCAAAATCCCTACCATAAATGAGGGAGAAATATGGTGGTGTGCGATGGGGAAAAATGTTGGTGTAGAAATTAATGGCAAAAGTGAGAGATTTTCTAGACCAATACTGATTTTGAAAAAGTTGAGCAAATTAGGGTTTCTGGGTGTACCACTCACGTCACAAGACAAAGTCGGTTCCTGGTATGCTGGTTTTGAGTTCCAGGGAAAAAGAGAGACTGCAGCTTTATGCCAAATAAGGGTAGTTAGTGTTTCGAGATTATACAAAAAGATTGGCAGAGTGCCAAAATCAGATTTAGCTATTGTTAAAAATGCCTTTCTGAAGCTTTATAAATAAAAAATGTGCCCTTTGGCCATAGGCCAAAGGGTGTTGCGAGTATTCTCGAATATGCTTCTATTTTATCATGATGGACATAAAAATGCAAGCGTTCTCAAGTGGAACTGAGATGGTAGTGGTTGCCGTATTCGCATTTGTAGACAGAGAGTGGGCCAGAGTTATGGTCATACTGCGCGACCTTGGCGGCTAGCTCGGCTTCTTCGCGGGTGTGATAGATGATTTTATGACTATTGCCCACCCAACAACGCTCTGGTTCATAAATCTGATTTAGGTTTAAGTGTTTGTTTCGATTCACCATATCTTTTTATTGTAGCACAGATTGAGCAAAATGTCAAGTTTAACAGAGGTGAGCTAACGAGCTATACAGCGTACTGAGAAACCGAGGTACCTAACGTAGCTGCCGGCGGGATTAACGTCGCCGGAAAGGAAGTACAGGCCGTAGGCATTAGAGGTACTATTAACCGTACTGGACCAGTAGCGGCCGCGGCTACCGAAATTGACAATAGAAGTATTGTCCACGTTGCCGGACCGCATAAAGTAAAGAGGGGCTGCCATTAGGCCAGTAGCTGTGTTGGTTTTGCCACCATTGTAGTAGAGATTAAGGTTATTAAAGTCATTGTCGCCTGTATTGTAAGTAACGTAGTCTCTAATCTGTGGTAGTCTCCAACCTTTAGGACAGACAGAGTTAGTGGCTTCTCTATTTTCACCAGCAATATTATCAGCGCTAATACCCTGGGAGTTATTAGAAGCAATGGCAGCAGACCAGTTGTAGTAGTTGCCAGTAAGGCCATGTCTTCCTTTGGTTTGGTCTGTGTAGCCACCACCACTATTTAAGGACCTAGGATTGTTGTTATTGTTATTCCAATTAGCAGCACTATTTACGGTACTAGTAGAAGGAGTCCATTTAATGATACCATTATCATTAGTGTAGCCAGTACTATATTCTGGATAATCATTGATAGTGGAATTGTTGATATGATTTAAGTCTGTAGTTTCTGAAGTAAGGGCTACGGTGTTGTCTAAGTTAAGAGCTAAACTCTGGGTCATCCAGCAGTTGCCATCCATAAGCTTGGTGACAAAGTAGATATTGTTATCTCTAATGTCCACTAATTCCATTTGAGAAGCTTCACCTAGGATAGTAGCAGCATTACAGATACTTGGTGTCATATCTTGCATTTTGTAGTATTTACTACCATCTACTTCTACTTTGTTGTTTTTTCCTACTACATTATCAAAGACTTCTTCTAGGGTAGTAGGTTGGATGAGGCTGGATGGGTGAAGGAGGACGTATTTAACCATACCCTTATAGATACCAGCTGGTTGAGCACCTTCCGCATAGACATCATAGGTAGTTTGGATAGAAGAACCTACAGAAGCATTAATAATACCATTCTCCCAATAGGCTACCTTTTCCCATTCATCTGGTACAGCTACATAACTGCCAGAAGAATAGTAAGAGCCAAGAGTAGGTTTATAAGTACCATTTACAGCAGTGATTTTCATACCCCAGCTAGAACTACCAGCTGGATTATAGACTCCAGTATGAATATTATGAGCAGAACCTAAGTTACTAACTAGATCAGTGTTACCTTCTGTGGAATTGCCTAAATCACTATTATCACCAGAAGCGCCTATAGCATAGATAACATAGCCATTAGGATCATTACATAATGTTTTCATGGTAGTAGTACCAATATTCTCTTTATGGGTACCAGACACTATAGAAGTGATATGGGTATCTCCACCAGTAACACTCATGGTACAAGAAACTGGAATGGAGACAGTGAGATTATCTAGGTTGGAGTTGTCTATGGCAGAAACATGAGTAGAAGAATGAGGAACATTAAACCCAAGGATAAGAGCAGAAATAGTAACTAATGGGATACTAACGAGAAGGACATTACGGAATGTATGATAGAAGAAAGCCGTATAACTAGCATCTGAATGATTAGAAGAGGCTTTATTTCTTCCTACTTTTATTTTAGACTTTGTGGTTCTATGGCTCATATATGTATTACCCTGTTTAATTTGCTTTCTTTGTGGTGCCATTTTGTGTAAACGGGGTAGTCATACAAAAATGGCACCGCAAGGGGTGCTACAATCAGGCATTTATTGGTAAACCAACAAACGGTGACTAACCTCACGGTGCCATTTTATCGTTTGTTGGCTAGACCAATTAAAAATTGGTTACCATTTAAAATACCTAATTGTAGCACTTTCATTTTATCACGCTAAAACCATAAACAATAGACTTGTTTTTTGTTCTGATTTATTTTCTAATTTAAGATACTAACGGTTGCCGTATCTGATAAAACGTGGTATAATAACATCTATGACTTTGAACAAAGACTCAATTCGCAATGTGGCGATTATCGCACACGTAGACCACGGCAAAACCACCCTAGTAGATGGCTTGCTTAAGCAATCTCATACTTTTCGTGATAACCAAGCAGAAATGCAACAAACTCTCATCATGGATAGCATGGATCAGGAGCACGAGCGCGGGATCACCATTACTGCTAAGCAGACTTGCGTGTATTATGATGGCTATAAGATTAACATTATAGATACGCCAGGGCACGCGGATTTTTCGGGCGAGGTGGAGCGCACACTAAATATGGCGGACGGGGTACTACTAATCGTAGATGCCCAGGAAGGCCCGATGCCACAAACCAAGTTTGTGTTGCAGAAAGCTTTAGAATTGAACTTGAAACCAGTGGTAATAATTAATAAAATTGATAAGCCGGCGGCAAGAATTGACGAAGTAAAAGACGAGATTGAGAGCCTGTTCTTAGAGCTCGCTACAGACGAAAGTCAACTTTTCTACCCAATATACTACGCAATAGCGCGCGAAGGTAAAGCTGGCAAGACCACAGATTTAGATAACGACCTACATGTGATTTTTGAATCCATCATTAACGATATTCCGGCGCCAAGCGTAGACAGCGATAACGAAAGCGCACAGCTACTAGTAGCGGCATTGGCGGCCGATAATTACTTGGGCAAGTATTGTATCGGCAAGATTTTCCGCGGACACTTGAAGAAAGGTCAAAATGTAAAGATTCTACATGACGGTAGTGTAAAAAACGGCAAAGTAGAAAAAATCTTTTCATACAGGGGGCTGGGGAAGGAAGAAATCGAAAAAGCTATCGCTGGCGACATTGTAGCGGTAACCGGTGTGGCAGAAGCTAACATTGGCGACACTATTGCTACAGGCGATAATCCGGAAGCTTTACCAACGATTGAACTAGAAGCACCAACGCTTTCTATCTATATTGGGCCAAATACTTCACCGCTTAAGGGGCGTGAAGGCGAATTTACCACTTCACGACAAATTGCGGAAAGATTGGAAAAAGAGCTAGAGACCAACATTGCTCTAAAAATCCAGCCGGATGGTCTAGGCTATAAAGTATCTGGGCGTGGAGAATTACACCTATCCGTATTAATTGAAACTATGCGCCGCGAAGGTTACGAACTAGAAGCGGGCCGGCCAGAGGTGGTATACAAGGAAATTGATGGCGTAAAGTGTGAGCCAATGGAAGATCTCACGATAGAAGTAGCACCAGAATTTGTTGGTGCGGTAAGCCAGGAACTAGGTGTACGCAAAGCCGAGTTAGTTTCGCAAGAAATGACCACCACCGGCGCGACGCGTTTTGTGTATAAAATTTCCACGGCAGCACTGATTGGTTTACGCAATAATCTACTTACTGCCACCAAAGGCACTGTAATAATGTCTAGCATTCCGAGTGGGTATAAGCCAGTAGATGCAAAATACAAGCCGGAGAGAAACGGCGCGTTGATTTCCTTTGAAACTGGCGTGTCTACAGCCTATGCGCTGGATGCAGCGCAGGCGCGTGGCGTATTATATATACCACCACAAGTACCAGTATACCAGGGTATGATCGTGGGGCTTTCTAATAAAAAAGATGATTTAGATATAAATGTTTGTCGCGAAAAACAGCTTACTAATATGCGGACGCACGCATCGGACGGCGCAATTCAGCTAACGCCATATACACAGTTATCTCTAGAACAGTGTTTGGATTTTTTGCTAGATGATGAACTACTAGAAGTCACACCAAAGTCTCTACGGCTTCGCAAACGACAGCTAGACCCTATTAAAAGAAAGCGCGAAAACCGTAATAGCTAGTTCGCCTAAATAACATCTTTTCTCGACTCGCTCGCTTCGGCCCATCGTTATGGGCGAAGCTTCGCTCATTCCGCTCCTCGTTAGTCGCGTACGGTCTCGAAAAGATATTATCTTGGGCACATATGGTATAATTTCGTTATGGCTTTTTTGATAGATACACACTGTCATTTGCACGATAGAGAGTTCTTTTCCGAGGCTCAAGCCGAGGAGATTTTGAAACGTGCGCATGAAAAAGGCGTGGAGAAGATTATTTGCATTGGTACCAACCACGAAGATTCCTTAGCGGCACGGGATTTCGCAGAGCAACATAAAAATGTTTACTGGACGTACGGCATTCACCCAGAAAGCGCAGGGCGAGAAAAAAGTCCTTTCTCGGAACGTTCCCTCGCGTCCGTCGTTACGGGGCTCGGTCACTCCGTATTTGACCCGTCGCCAAATATGCTCCTCGAAAGGGACTTTTCTTCTCGCCTCATAGCTATCGGTGAAGTGGGACTGGATTATCATTATGATGGTTACGATCGTACGGCGCAGATTAAGCTTTTCGAAGAAATGTTACAGCTGGCTACTGACAATAATCTACCGGTATCTTTCCATGTGCGCGAAGCGTTTGACGATTTCTTCCCAGTGGTAGCAAACTTTCCCAAAATCCGCGGGGTAGTGCATAGTTTTTCTGATAATAAAAAGAACCTCAAGCGAATTTTAGCTGAAACAGATTTTTATGTAGGTGTCAATGGTATGGCTACATATTCTACCTTACCTACGCCGCCCTTGGAGCGTATTCTCTTAGAAACAGACGCCCCTTTCTTGACTCCTAAACCATTTCGTGGTATAATTAATGAGCCGGTCTATATACCCGCAATAGCCGAGTGGCTAAGTGGTAAATTAGGCGTGGATTATCAAACTATAGAGAGGGAAACCACGAAAAATGCAGAACAACTCTTCCACATTTAATATCCCATCTTTCGCCAAGCGCGAAGTCTATAATTTTGACGTAACGAAAGATTCGCTAAATGTTTATGAAGAGCTAAACGCTATCGCGGAGGAAATTGAAAAATGCCGTTCAAGAAATTCCTAAAAAATCCGTTTGCAGCACAACCAACCTATACTAATAAACTTAGTTTGGAGGATTTGATTAATGCGGAATCCGAATTGGGCCGAACACTTTTTGGGCCAATCCCGGCTGGCCATCAACGTGAGTTTTTTGAATCACGCAAGAATATTTGGATTTGGCACGAAAACTGGACAGATCAATTTGGTAGATTACAAGAAATGACAATCCGCTACGAAGTGCGCCCAACTGGAGTGTACAAAAAAGCCAATAACGGATCCTACCAAAAAATTGAAGGCGCAGAACTAAACAACTTCCGCCAAGCGGCGCGCGGATATCTAAATCTTGTCAAAACCAAGCTTTATTGCTAAAATGTGCTTATGAATAAAAAGCGCGTTTCACTCATAGTTTTTATTATTGGTTTGCTCACACTAATAGCTGGTGTGGTTTTTTTGATAGTGCGATTAAGTGCTGGCCCGAGCATAGCGGATGGCGAATATCTAGTCTCCGTGGGCGAGTGGAAAGAGCAAGATGAGCCAAGCGTGATATGGAATTTTACAGAAATAGGTAAGGGAACATTGACTACCAATAACCATACCAATGATTATGATTTTATTTGGGCGATAGAGGATGGTAAATTAAAAGTGAATACCGAGTGGCTATATACTTTAAATGACGAATTTGATTATACTCTAGACCAAAATGGAAATATGTTGACGCTGACCAGGGGCGACGAAACATTCACGTTTGTTCCAGTAATAACGGAATAATTATAGTTTTTACATAATCCACCGTATTTCGGAAGCTTCGCAATGTGATAATTCATTTTATCACATTGCTCCGCCCCTTCGGCGGAAAAATTCGCCTTTGGCGATTTTTTCCTTTATGTTCCTCAATACGAGTGAATTATGCAATTATCTGCCAAAATCAGTTTACATCAATCTCCGTGCCACAGGTAGCATCAATGCCGAGGTTTGACAGCACAATCATTTCGTCGTCTGGAATCATATGGGTGGCATGGAATTGGGCACCATGAAGTTTATCTAGACTAGCTAAAGCCTTTTTAGCAACTGGATTCGTAGTGGAGCAAATGGACAGTGCCATCAAGACTTCGCCAAGCCCCAAATATGATTCCTGAAAATTAGACGTTTTATTTTTGATTTCCAAAATCGGCTCTAAAATTGCTGGGGCGATTAGATCTATGTCCTCCGGGATTTTAGAAATAGATTTGATAGCATTAAGCATAGTGCTAGAAACTGGTGAAAGATTGGTGGTCTTCTTGCCTACGACATATTTTTTGCCAGCTTTAATACAGGCACTAGGCAGCCCACCAGAATCTGTGCGTTTTTTGGCAGCTTCTATGGCTACAGTGCGATCATCTTCGGAAATCTCTAATTCGTTCATAAGTAATTTAATGCGCTCCGGCACTACTTCGTCTACTGCACCTTTCTTTAAATCCACCAATGCGCGGTAATAGCGACGGATGATTTCGTCTTTGGCGGCACGTTGTACGGCTTTATCATCAGTAATACATTTGCCAATCACATTTACGCCCATGTCAGTAGGGGAGAAGTAAATACTTTTGCCGTTGATACGCGTAAGGATTTCCTTCAATACCGGAAAAGTTTCTAAATCGCGATTGTAATTGACAGCAGTAACGCCATATTTTTCTAGGTGGAAATAATCTATCATGTTTTTGTCGGCGAGATCGGCTGTGGCGGCTTCGTAGGCGATATTTACTGGGTGTTTAAGCGGTAAATCCCACACTGGGAAAGTCTCAAACTTAGCATAGCCAACTTTCTTACCACGCTTGCTCTCGTGATAAAGTTGCGAAAGAGCAGTAGCGAGTTTGCCACTACAAGGCCCAGGAGCCGATACCACTACCAATGGCTTGGTGGTTTTGATAAATGGGTTCGCACCATAGCCTTCGTCTGACACAATCGTATCTACATCTGTAGGGTAGCCCTTGGTAAAAGTATGGAAATATGGCGTAATATTATAATCTTCTAGTTTTTTAGCAAAATCGGCTGCCTTTTTCTGGCTGTTAAAGAGCGTAATTACCACGGAATTAACAGTGATGTTTTTGGAGCGGAGGAATTCAATCAAGCGTAGAACTTCGGTCTCATAAGAAATCATATGGTCGGCGCGAATTTTGGATTTTTCTATAGCATTGGCATTGATACACAAAATAACCTCAGCGTCGTCTTTGAATTCTTGAAGGAGACGAATCTTGAGGTCTGGGAGAAATCCGGGGAGAGTGCGGGCCGCGTGCTGATCGTCTATCAGTTTGCCGCCGAACTCTAGGTAGAGTTTGTCAAACATGCGGATACGTTCTTTGATTTTCTTTTTCTGGATTTTCAAGTATTTTTCAGCATCAAAACACTTTTTCACCGGTGACCTCCTTTTTTACTTTTTTATTATAACACGAGTTTAATAATGCCTAGGCTTATTTTTGGCGCAAGCGTGATAAGGAATTTTGCAGAGGTGAAATTATTTATGATTAGGTAATTTCTCGTTGGGGGTTGAAATTATTTTTACTCTGTGCCTATAATGGCGGCGGGTTGGCTTCGAAGTTTAATGGGCTAGAGTTCACAAGCTTAAAATGTATTTAGGTTTGCGGTTGTGTGAGGGCTCACTAAACGGTATTCTAGGTGCCAAAGTTGCCCTAGGGAGGATTAATATGTTTCAAATTGCTTTGATTATTATTAATCGGAACAAAGACGACAAACCGAAGAAAAAAGATTAGCTACAACCCGTAGCTAACCAACCCGATTTAGAGAAGTCTTCCTAGGGGGCTTCTCTTTTATATATCATATAAATAGCACACTTTTAGAGAAAATGCAAGCGTTTTATTTGGCTAAATCGCGTTCAATTTGTTTACGGTAGCGATCTTCTTCGCTAAAAATACAGCCGCAATATTTTTGCATATACATACCGAGCTCGCGGGCCTTAGCTTGCCCTTCGCGGAAACCTATGCGAAAATCACGATACAAGAATTTTACGCCAGAAAGCGCAGCTAGTTCTTCGCATACTTGTTTTAACTCTTCGTGTTTTTGATAGGGCGAGACTAAGAGTGTAGTAGTAAAGGCATCGTAGCCGTGCTTTGCAGCATAACGTACTGTTTCGGTAAGGCGCTTTTTATAACAATAATTAACACAGCGATTAGGAATATCACTAACCACGTTTTTGCAAAATTCGTCTAGGCCATAATCTTCTATAAAAATATTTTCAACATTAATTTTAGCGCAATAATCTTTGAGACAATCACGCCTAGTTTTATACTCCATATATGGATGAATATTGGGATTATACCAAAAAATTGTGGGTTCAATACCCTCCGCACGTAAGCTATCTATGCAATAAACACTGCACGGCGCACAACATGTGTGCATTAAAACTTTTTTCATACCAATACCTTTAAAACTAAATAATCTTTTCACAATTATAACATTTATGCTACAATTATTCTATAAGGAGGTCTATGTCTAAAAGAATTGAAACAGATTTGCAGACTTTTGTTAAATTCTGGTTGGTGCCGATTGGCATTATTTTGGTAATATTTTTGATCGAGAAGGCTCTCACTGGGCTTATTATTATAGGTATTTCAATTTTCTTAGCTATAGCACTTCGGCCGTTAATGCAGAAAGTAAATGGATTCTTTACTAAACATTTCGGGAGAGACAAAAAGCATCAAACCGTATCGGCAGTGCTGGCGTATTTGATAGTAGTGCTGGTGCTCGGCACGATTATCGCCATAGTAGGGCCAGTAGTCGTGAACGAAACCGCCAGATTTGTGCAGCACTTCCCAGAAACTTTTGAAACTACCTTTGGCGGATGGGAAGGGATCAATAATTTCGGGAGAAATATTGGAGTAAATAATCTAGAAGGCGAAATCACCAATGCACTATCTGGACTTTCTAACAATTTGCTCGGCGTGCTAGGAAATAACCTAGTGTCTAGCGTGAGCGGTGTGGCGAATATTGTGATGAAAGTCGTGCTGATATTGATTTTGACTTTGCTGTTCTTGCTGGATGGCCCTGGGATGGTGGAGAGTTTTTGGAAACGCATTGGAGCTAAAGATGGTGAAAATAAGCCCGCCAAAGTGGGGCGCCGAATCATCACAAAAATGGCAAACGTGATTTCTACTTATATGTCGCGCCAAGTGATGATTGCAATTATTGACGGTTGTGCCTCTGCAACTATTACTTTTGTTTTGTCATTGATTTTCAATTTCTCTTCAAGTTTAGCATTGCCGATGGGGCTCATCACCATGACATTCTACCTAATCCCGATGTTTGGGCAGTTTATTGGTGGTACGCTAGTGACTTTACTACTACTATTCTCAAATCCTGTGGCTGGCGGAATTTTCGCCATTATATATATAATATACTCCCAGATTGAAAACAATATTATTTCACCAAAAATTCAAGGTGACGCGTTAAGACTAAAACCACTAGTAATACTTTGTGCAGTTGTAATAGGAATGTATATGTTTGGCTTGCTCGGTGCAATTATTGCTATCCCGATTGCTGGTTGTATCCGTGTATTGGTAGAAGAATATCCAAATATCAAAGCTGCTAGGGGATAAAATGCCAAAAGATAATTCTAATAAATCTGCTTCTAGATTTTCGCGGAAAAAAATTTTCAAAAAGCCGCTAATGATTTTCTTGTTTATTTTGCTAAATGTAGCAGTGATTGCGATTACCGCATCTTCTGAATTTGGCAATTCCAAAAATGCCGCGCAATTATCTGAAGTAGTAATAAACTGGTGGCTCCTGATACCAGCAACATTGTGTTTTATAGTGGCGATAGTACTAGAAATATCCAAATACGTAATGATGATGCGCGAACTAACGCCAGACAAAAAGAAGTTTGACACGCGCAAGGCACGAAAAATTGCACGACGCACCATATTAATTGGTAGATATTATGATAATATAACTCCGGCTGCGGTGGGCGGACAGCCATTTCAGATTTACTACATGCGGAAAAACAGCGGCCTATCAAACGGAGTTTCCACGGCCATACCACTATTTGGGATGATTTCTGGACAAATCGGTTTTATTATCATTGCGGTTTTTTGCTTTTTACTCGGTAGCTTAACTATTGAAAATGCAACTTTGATCGCTACGGCATGTTTTGGGCTATTGTTTTATGCGTTTTGGCCGGTAGCCGTAATGATTGCGACTTTCTTACCAAAAGCCACCACTGAAATTATCAATGCTTTGGTGAAACTATTAGCCAAAATGCACTTAGTAAAAGACAAGGAAAGGGCAATCAAAAAGACCGAGCAGGAAGTAACGGAATATGCACGGTCTATTAAACTAATTCTGAAAACCAAGGGATTATTTATTAAGACAATTCTAATTTCTGTGGTTTTTCATATCCTAATCTCTATGATTCCATTCTTCGTACTAACAGCCTTTGGTGGCAATGTGGATTTCTTGCCATGTTTCGTAACTACCGTTGCTATTACTAGTGCAGTATATTTTGTGCCAACGCCTGGCAATGCTGGTGCAGCAGAAGGCACTTTCTATGTGGTATTTTCCGCATTGTCAGAAGGCTACGTATTCTGGGCGATGTTGGTATGGCGGTTCTTCTCATATTATATTTACATAATAATGGGAGCTGTAACTTATTTCTTTATGCATTTAGAGAAAAAGCGCAAACAGAAAGCTACACCGGCAGATGTGTAGTATAATATATAATAGTTAAGTATGCTTAAATTGTTTAAATATTTAAAACCATATTGGTGGCAAGTTTTGCTCCTGATAATTTTTACCGGAGGACAGGTTTTTGCCAATTTGCAATTGCCAGCACAAATGGCAGATATTATCAACGGCGGTATTACCGCAGAAAATACAGATTATATCTGGCAAGTAGGTATCCGGATGATATTATTCGTACTGATGGGAGCAGGTTGTTCGCTGCTATCTAGTTTTCTTTCGGCAAGAATTGGAGCCTACTATGCGCGAGATCTGAGGGCGGATATTTTTAGTAAGGTACTTAGCCTAAATAGTGAAGATTTGAAAGATTTTAGTACAGCATCACTAATCAACCGCACCACTAATGATGTAAACCAGATACAACAGACGATAATGATGATGCTATCACTAATGCTAATTGCGCCAATATCGTGTGTAATTTCATTAATTATGGCAATCCAGACGGCGCCGGATATGAGCTGGATTATTGCAGTAGGCGCAGTAGCTATTGCTACTACTATTACCATTATCATGGTATTAGTAATCCCGAAGTTTAAAATATTCCAGAAAATGGTAGACAAAATCACACTATTGACGCGTGAAAATTTAACTGGCCTCAAAGTTATACGCGCATTTAATAATGAAACTTTAGAAAAAAAGAAGTTTGAAGAGACTAATACAGAATTGACTAAGCTAATAATGTTTGTAGAAAAAATTATGAAAATCACTAATCCAATGATTAATGTGATTTTTAATGGCCTGACATTACTGTGTACATATATTGGCATTTCTTTGCTCACAAAAAACTTTAATTATCTGGGCGACATGTCTGCCTTTACACAATATGTTACACAACTAATGGTATCATTCTTGATGCTTTCTATACTTTTTGTGATGCTGCCACGCGCAAACGTTTCGGCAGAAAGAATTAATGATATACTTAACACTAAATCTAAAATCATTTGGAAACTAAAAACCGAAGGTGTTCCGGCCAAAATTGCGTCAGTAGAATTTAGGAAAGTGGATTTTAGTTACCCGGGAGCCAAAGAAAAGGTGCTAGATGATGTTTCGTTTAGCGCTAAGGCGGGCGAGACGGTGGCTTTTATTGGTTCCACTGGTTCTGGCAAATCCACATTGATTAATTTAGTACCAAGGTTTTATGAGCCCACTAGTGGTGAGATTTTAATTAACGGTATCGATATTAAAAATTATGAAAAAGATGATTTGATGAGGCGAATAGGCTTAGTGCCACAACGCGGTGTACTATTTTCTGGCACGGTGGCATCTAATATTAAATTTGGTGCGCCAAACGCCACAGACGAACAAATGGAAGAAGCCGCCAAAATAGCACAGGCAGCAAACTTTATTGAAAAATTGCCAAAAAAATACAATGCACATATTGCACAAGGTGGCACCAACGTGTCTGGCGGGCAAAAACAACGCCTAAGCATTGCGCGAGCAATTTGCAAAAATCCGGATGTATTTATCTTTGATGATTCTTTCTCGGCGCTAGACATGAAAACAGACGCAAAATTGCGCGAATCTTTACATCCAATCATCCAAGATATGGTAGTGATGGTGGTAGCGCAGCGAGTAAGCACGATTAAAAATGCCGATCATATTGTGGTACTAGATTCTGGCAAGGTGGTAGGGAAAGGCCGACACCAAGAACTTCTGAAAAAGTGCAAAGTATACCAGGGAATTGTTAAATCGCAATTATCTGAGAAAGAATTTGCGCGTGAAATGAAGGAGGCCAATGCCTAGACCAGGAGCATCCAGAGATAACGGGAAAGCACATAATACCAAGCGTGCCTGGAAAGATTTTTTGAAATCTATTAAACGTTTCCGCACTGCGATTATCATTGCTATGATACTTTCTGTAGCAGCGGCAGGACTTGGAGTATTTATCCCAAAACTTCTAGGCGACATGACAAACATTGCAGTAAATACTTATCCGGAAATTGATTTTGGGGAGATTTTGACAAAAGTTGCTATCGTGGTAGGATTATTTGTTGGCTCCGCACTTTTGAATTATATTCAAGGATATATCTTGGCGGTTGTGGCTGCAAAGTACACTCAAGATTTAAGAAACAAAATAATTGATAAAATTGCACGTTTGCCGATTTCGTATTTTGACACACACAAATATGGTGATATTCTATCGCGGATGACAAACGATATTGATGTGTTGGCTACCTCATTATCACAAGAAATTACTGATGTTGCCACGAATCTCACTACACTAATTGGCGTACTTATAATAATGCTAACTATTTCCGTAGAATTATCGCTGGTGGCCATAGTAGTAGTGCCGATTTCCGTGATTGTAGTTGGGAAGATTATGAATTTTGCGCAGAAGTTTTTCTTGGATCGCCAGAAAATGCTTGGCACCCTAGATAGTCGCATTGAAGAAGACTATGCTGGGCAGGCAATTATCAAAACTAATTCGTACGAGCCGAGAGCAATTGAGGAATTTAGTGAGATTAATCAAAATCTTACCACACTCACCATGAAAGCACAGGCTTTTTCGGCACTATCTATGCCAGTAACGCATATATTTACTAATTTAGGTTACACAGCTATTTGCGTGATGGGCGGATTCTTTGTGATTTCTGGACGCGTGAATATTGGCAATTTACAGGCTTTCGTACAATATGTTTCGAGGTTCAACCGCCCGATCACCGAGATTGCTTCCACAATGTCTACCATACAATCTTTGCTTGCATCAAGCGAACGTATATTTGAATTTTTGCAGGAGCCAGAAGAAGAGCCCGACGCGACTCCAGCGTTAGAGATTAAAAATATTCGTGGCGAAGTGGAGTTTCACGATGTATGTTTTAGCTACGACAAGAAAACGCCAGTTATTAAGAATTTCTCCGTAAATGTAAAGCCCGGTATGAACGTGGCAATTGTAGGGCCAACTGGCGCCGGCAAAACCACCATCATTAATCTACTTATGCGTTTTTACGAGCCAGATTCTGGATATATCACTATTGATGGTGCGCCAATTCGCGAGATGAAACGTGCAGACGTGCGGCAATTATTTGGCATGGTACTGCAGGATACTTGGCTGTTTAGCGGCACCGTGGAAGACAATTTACGCTACGGTAATCAGACAGCTACGCACGACGAAGTGGTGGCTGCGGCAAAGTCTAGTAATGTAAACCATATTATTGAAGCTTTGCCAAAAGCTTATAAATCTGAAATTTCAGAAGATTCTGATAATATTTCGGCGGGCGAAAAGCAGTTAGTAACAATTGCGCGGGCCATGGTAGCAAACCCACCGATGATGATTCTGGATGAGGCTACGTCCAATGTGGACACACGCACGGAGCAGCTAATCCAAGATTCGTTTGAAAAACTCACGCACGGCAGGACTTCGTTTGTGATCGCGCATAGACTATCTACTATTCGCAATGCGGATTTGATTTTGGTAATGCGCGACGGCAATATCGTAGAGCAGGGGAACCACGAGTCGCTTTTGAAGGCTAATGGTTTCTATGCAGAGCTTTACAATTCGCAGTTTGCCGAAAATTAGAGACGATCCTTGGGTGCTCTGCTGTTCTTTTGTAGACTTTTTAGGACAAGTATGGTATAATGCAAGGAAGAGTTTCGGCTGGTTTGCAATTGCTGTACGCAAACTGGCAAATAGTGAACACTAGATATGGGGTTTTGAGGTGGTTTTTAACCGATAAAACGCTATATATAGCGTAGTAAAATTCACTATATATTATATGTTAATCTAAAAAGGAAAGATTTAATGCCAACTATTAATCAGTTGATTCGCAAGCCTCGCAAAAAGGCTGCGAAAAAATCCAAATCCCCAGCACTTGGTTCCATTGTAAACACCTTGAAAACCAAGCGCTATGAAAAGGCTGCGCCGCTCAAGCGTGGGGTTTGTATTAAAGTAACTACCAAGACACCGAAGAAACCAAACTCAGCTATGCGTAAGGTTGCACGTGTGCGCCTAACTAATGGTCAGGAAGTTTGGGCTTATATTGGTGGCGAAGGACACAACTTGCAGGAACACGCCGTAGTACTAGTACGTGGTGGTCGTGTACCAGATTTACCTGGTGTACGTTATCATATCGTACGCGGTACTTTGGATCTACAAGGTGTACAAGGCCGCAAGCAAGGACGCTCTAAGTATGGCGCCAAGAAGGAGGGTAAGTAATTATGCCACGTAAAACTACTAAATCTCTAGTACGCAAGGTTAACCCTGATCGTAAGTATCAATCTATGCTAGTACAAAGATTGATCAATAAATCTATGCTGGATGGCAAAAAACAAGTTGCCGAACGTGCAGTATATGCTGCAATCGAAGGTGCTGCAAAGAAGTTAAATTCTGAAAACCCAGTAGAGGTATTGGAAAAGGCCATTGCTAACGTATCGCCAGATTTTGAAGTAAAATCTCGCCGTGTGGGTGGCGCTAACTACCAGATTCCATTCCCAATTGCTGGACACCGGCAACTTCACTTTGCGTTTTCTTGGCTAGTGCAATCCGCACGTGCCCGCAGTGGCATGCCTTATGCTAAACGCCTAGAAGCTGAAATTGTAGATGCCTACAATGAAACCGGTGCAGCCTTCAAGAAGAAAGAAGATTGTCACCGTATGGCCGAAGCGAACCGTGCGTTCGCACACTTTGCACGATAAAGCGTGTGCAAAAAAAATCAACAGAAAAGCGGGTCCTGGCTGGACCTGTTTTTCTGTTAGTTGGACTTGTATTTTTAAGCACGTCATACGCTGGGCGTCCGAGAAAGATTACCATTACTGGTAACTCTCTCGGCGCCGTCAGAAATATACGTGTTAAAAATCCAAATCAATTTTATACTAACAGAAAAACATGTTCCAGCCGCCCGCTTTTGAATTTTTGCGTTTTTAACTAAACTCGTGGTATAATTACCATAAGTAGAATTAGGAGGTAAAAATGGTAAAGGTAGCAATCAATGGCTTTGGCAGAATTGGCCGGAATGCATTGAAGATATTATTAGAACGGCGCGATGCACAAGTTGTCGCCATAAATGATATTACTGATGCCAACACATTGGCTCACCTTCTAAAGCATGATTCTTCTTATGGCGCATACGATAAAAAAGTGTCTGCAAAAGAAAATGCACTTGTAATTAATTCACGAGAAATACCGGTATTCGCCGAAAAAGACCCAGCGAAACTACCATGGGAAGATCTGGGCGTAGATGTGGTTATAGAATCTACTGGTTTTTTCACTAAGCCAGAAGATGCCCGTGCACATATAAAAGCAGGTGCTAAAAAAGTGGTAATATCCGCACCGGCCAAGGGTGAAGGTGCCAAGACCGTAGTGCTCGGCGTGAACGAGGAAGTAGTGGAAGCTGGAGACGAAATTATTTCTAACGCCTCTTGCACTACCAACTGCATTGCGCCAATAATGAAAGTTCTAGAAGATGAGCTTGGTATTGAAAAAGCTATGATGACAACGGTACATTCTTATACTGGTTCGCAAAAATTGCTTGATGCACCAGCTAAGGATTTACGTGAAGCACGTTCTGCAGCTGAAAATATTGTGCCAACTACTACTGGTGCATCTAAAGCTGCAGCGCTAGCTATTCCATCACTGGCAGGGAAATTCAATGGATTATCCGTGCGTGTACCTACACCGGTAGTTTCACTATCCGATATTACCGTCATCGTAAAGCGCAACACCACCAAAGAAGAATTAAATGAGATCTTTAAAAAGGCTGCAAGCGAGCCATATTACGAGGGCATCATCGGCGTAACGGAAGAAGAATTAGTATCTTCTGATTTCATCGGCGATCCACACTCCTGCATCGTAGATTTGCCCCTAACCGATGTAGTGGGTGGCAATATGATCAAGATTGTGGCTTGGTATGACAATGAGTGGGGTTATTCTAACCGCCTGGTGGAACTTGCCGTAGATTTTGGGAAGGAAAAATAATGGAAATATTTGTCGGGGCAGATTATCGTGGTTTTGAAAAACGCCAAAAAGTGTTAGGCTTTTTGGCAAAAAGTGAATACACAGTGCATGATTTAGGCGCATATGACAGCTCCGAGAATGATTATAATGACCCGGCTATAGCGGTAGCCAAAATGGTGCGCAAAAATCGTGATGCTAGGGGGATACTGCTATGTGGTTCTGCCCATGGCGTAACAATTCAGGCAAATAGGTTTAAGGGGGTAAGGGCGGCAAATTGCGATAGTGCACAGTCTGCCAAGCTAGCACGCGAGCATGACGATGCAAACGTACTATGTATGTCTGCGAGTTTGTTGGATGACGAAACGATGCGCGAAATCATCAAAACTTTTCTAGAAACGAAATTCATCGACTACGAACGCCGCGTGAGGCGCATTAATCGCTTAGACGAAAGGGAAGATTATGATTAGAACCGTATCAATTGTGCCAACAATTCTCTCCGACAACAAACAAGAGTATCGCGAAAAAGTAGAAACTATTAACTCTTTTACGCGCCGTGTGCAAATAGATGTCACGGATGGAGTTTTTGCCCCTACTGAGACTTTGGATATTACTAATGTGTGGTGGCCAAAAAACTGGGAAGCAGATTTACACTTGATGGTTGCCCGACCTTCTGATCATATTGACACTATTCTAAAACTTAGTCCTTCTTTATGTATTTTTCATGCTGAGACAAATGAAGATTTACTGCCAATTTTCGAGACATTAAAAAATGCCGGCATCAAGGTAGGCGTAGCGCTTTTGCCGTCTACTTATCCAGGCAATGTGAAGCCATACATAGATGCGGCAGACCACGTATTGATTTTTGCTGGCCAGCTAGGTGTGCAGGGCGGGCAGGCAGATTTAATGCAGATGGAAAAGATTGCTTTAGTGCGTAATATGAAACCAGAAGTAGAAATTGGTTGGGATGGTGGTGCTAATATCAACAATGTGCGTGCACTGGCTCATGCAGATTTAGACGTGATAAATGTAGGCTCAGCAATATCTAATGCACCGAATCCAGCCGAAGCGTTCCAAGAGTTAGTAGCCGAAATTGACAAAAATGGAGTGGTGCTTTAATGGCTAGGATTGTTTCGCTAGGCTCAGCGTTGCAGGATATATATTTGGTGGACCATGATGATTTGACACCAACCAATATTGGTAATGAGTCGATTTTCGGCAAGGTGCTAGTAGGATCAAAAGTTGATATTGATAAGATTTCTTACGAAGTAGGCGGTGGTGGCGTAAACTCAGCAATTACTTTTGCAAGGCACGGACATGAAGCTATTTTCCTAGGCAACATTGGCCGCGACCCAGCTGGTGCCGCGGTAGTACGCGTACTAGATCGCGAAGGCGTAGATACAAGTTACATAAATTATTTAGAACGTAAAACTACCGGCACGTCAGTGGTATTACTAGATAGTAAAAGTGGTGAGCGCACGATTTTAACTTGCCGCGGCGCGAGTGAACAATTTGGCAATTTTTCCGAAAACGATTTAGATTTGGCTCAGCCAGATTGGCTGTACACTACAACTTTGCGAGGCGACATGGATACTTTGACGCGTTTCTTTAAGAAGGCGCATGATATTGGTGCGAAAGTGATGTTTAATCCTGGAGTAAGAGAACTAGCAAACACTAAAGAACTAATCAATTTGTTAAAATATGTAGATGTCTTAAATGTAAACAAATCTGAAGCAGCCAAAATTGTACCCGGTGTAATGCTAACAGAATTATTATACCGACTAAATAATTATGTTGAAACTGTGATCATTACCGATGGCCCAATGGGCGGCATTGCCGGAAATGGTGCGGAGGTTTATAGATTTGGAATCTACGAAGATCGTAAAGTAAAGGATGCTACTGGGGCGGGTGATGCCTTTGGCTCGGGATTTTTGGCACATCTAGCTAGCGGTAAGAGCTTTAAGAGTTCGCTGATATTTGCTTCTGCCAATTCTACTGCAGTAGTTTCTAAACTTGGAGCTAATAAAGGTGCACTCTTTGGCGATGAGCCTTTACATCCAATGCCAATTCAGAAATTATAAGGATTATTATGCTAAAAACAGAAGAAGAGTTACTCAAAAAATTATCTATCGCAGATTTAGAGCGGGCCAATGCCTATGCTAGGGATTTGGGGCAAGGATTACAAGCGGTACGTTCGTTTTCTCAGGGTGTGACAATATTTGGTTCGGCCAGACTACCACAAGATAATAAATACTGTAAAATGGCACGAAAATTAGGCAACCTACTTGCAGAAAATGGCCACACGGTAATAACTGGTGGTGGCCCGGGGATTATGGAAGCCGCCAATCATGGCGCGTATGAACTAGGCGGTAGGTCTATCGGACTAAATATCACTTTAGCGCACGAACAATTTCCTAATCCATATTTAACGGACTGCATTACTTTTGAATATTTTTTTGCACGTAAGGTATCACTAGCAATGGCGGCAAAAGTTTTTGTATTTTTTCCAGGTGGATTTGGCACAATGGATGAACTTTCTGAAATTTTATGCTTAATGCAAGAAGCTAAAATGCCAAAAATGCCGGTATTTCTAATTGGCAAAGATTTTTGGAAAGGTTTTGACAAAATAATTGGCAAAATGATGATACTTAAGCTAATCAATATAAAAGATGCGGGGATTTTCAAAATCACCAATGACGTAACAGAAGTCGTGAAAGCAGCAAACAAAATTGGACATCCAAAGATTTCCGAAAATTATTATGATGGATTCCGTGAAGCAAGTGCTATTTCTAGAGAATAGAAAAATTACTTTTTGTCAGCTTGGAATTGTTTGTCTTGTGATTTATACAACATAGGGCAAGAAAAATGTCTTTAGCCGTTTTGCTAAGGACATTTCTCATTGCTAAGTTGTATAAATTGCGTCAAATAGATCTGACCTAAACCTCATTATGCTAACAAAAAGCAGTTTTTATCCTCTATTAAAAGGGGTTCGCTAAACCTAACCTAGAATTACTCTCGGCAATACGGATTAATTCATTATATTTTGCAATACGCTCACTACGGGAAAGGGAACCAGTTTTAATTTGTCCGGTACCAAGCCCCACGGCAAGATGCGAGATAGATACATCCTCAGTTTCACCGGAGCGATGTGACATAATAGTGTTGTAGCTAGATTTTTTCGCCAAAAGCACCGCATCGATAGTTTCGGAAAGTGAGCCGATTTGATTTGGCTTGATTAATATCGCATTGGCGGCCTTTTCCGTAATACCGCGCTCTAATAATTTTACATTAGTAACGAATAAATCGTCGCCCACTAATTGCACACGGTCACCGAGGCGTTCGGTCATAATCTTCCAGTTTGCCCAATCGTTTTCTGCGAGACCATCTTCTATAGACACTACTGGATAGTTATCAATAATCCAGGTATACCAGTTAATTAGGTCGTCAGCGGACTTCCAATCGCCGTTAGTTTTTAGGACGTAGTGGTCTTTATCGTAAAATTCGCTAGAAGCGATATCCATAGCGATGGCGATATCTTTGCCGAGTTCATATTTAGTTTTATCTACGGCATATTTAATACATTCTAGAGGCTCGTTGTTGCCATCACGCACCTTTGGCGCATAGCCACCCTCATCACCCACGGTGGTAGGATAATTACGCTCTTCCAAAACTTTTTTCAGGGCATGAAAAACTTCAGCACCCATTTGTACAGCCTCGGCAATATTACCAGCGCCTTTAGGCACTATCATGTATTCCTGGAAATCTGTGGCCCAAGAGGCATGCTCGCCACCGTTCATCACGTTCATCATTGGCATGGGGATAGACATCTTACTAGTAGTGCCGGCCAGTTCGGCAATATATTTATAAAATGGCATTTTGCGAGCGCGAGCGTTAGCCTTGGCATTGGCCAGGGAAACAGCCAAAATAGCATTGGCGCCAAGATTGGATTTGTTTTCCGTGCCATCTAGCTCTAGCATTAGCTGATCCACTGCACGCGGATCGGCAGAATTACCTACTAATACATCTTTGATTTTGGAGTTTACGTTCCAAACGGCCTTAAATACACTCTTGCCACCATAAAGCGATTTATCACCATCGCGAAGTTCTAGAGCTTCTAGTGTACCGGTGGACGCGCCAGATGGCACAATGGCCCGGCCAAAAGCACCATTTTCCAAAAATACTTCGGCTTCCACCGTGGGGTTACCCCGCGAATCCAAAACTTGTCTTGCTTTAATATCACTGATTGTAAAATTATCCATAAGCATATTATAGCATAATATAAATACTGATGAGCCAGACTGGTCTTATCTGGACCTATTTTTTTGTAGCGGGACTTGGATTTTTATACTAATAAAGATAGGTTCAGGTTGTCCACAGGAAACTAGCGAGCAACACAGCGTACAGACCACCCGAGGTACCTGTTGTAGTTACGGGCTGGGTAGATAACAGTACCATTGAAGCGCAGGAGGTAAGCGTAGATACTACTGCTAACCGTACTAGACCAGTAGTTGCCGTAGGCGCCGGGATCGTACAAGGTACCGCCATCGATATTGCCGGACCGCACAAAGTAGTAAGGATTAGAGCGTAGTTTATTGAGGCCACCCGTTGCGTAACCTACAGATTCATTGCCAGCAGTTACGTTGGCAGTTATTCCGGCCTTATATAGCATCCTACCAAATTCGTTGTTAACGTTATCTGTTTGAGAAGCATTGGGGAGTCGCCAACCTTTAGGACAAATAGAGTTAGAGGCGATTTCTCCTACTGTACTACCTATATTGGTAGAATTATTGGAAGCGATAGCTGCAGTCCAGCTATAATAGTTACCAGCAAAGTAACGTTTACATTCATCTTCTGTATGACTTGCGTTTTTACAGGCTTGGAGTGAATTATATCTTGTATCATTGCCGGTGGCATTAGAGGTGTAATAGTAAGTATCACCGCCTTCAGCTGAGTATGGAGTAGTATTGCTATTTGGCCAAGCAGATGGCCTAACAGAAGTGTTGGAAATGTAGTAGCTAGAAGTAATGGCAGTAGAGGCTGGAGTCCAAGTCCAGACACCATCCTTCTCAGTATAGCCATCCGCATAGATACCACTACCGGATGCGGTGGTGCTAATATCTGTGTTATTGGAATTGAGTGGACCAGTGTTGCCTATACCTAAATCTAGATTACTAGTCATCCAACACTTACCGTCTTCTAGCTTTGCTACCCAGTAGAGGTTATTATCTCTAGTATCTACCAACTGTGTAGCGGTACTAGCACCAGTACCACCTACAAAGCTACATATTTGAGAATCCATATCTTGCATAGCATAGTAGGAATTACCGCCTTCTTCATAGACTTTCATTTTACCAGCTACAGCAAAGGCTGTATCTAAGTCTGGAATAGTGTTATGGCTGCTATTTGGATGCACTATGACGTACTTTACTTTACCGTTATAAGTACCGGCAGGCTGAGCGGAGTTAGCATAGATTTGGTAGGTAGCGTCTAAGTATGAACCTGATACACTAGTGTCTGTAGTCATACTAGTACCGGATGTTCTTTTAGCTACTTGAGTATAGACATTTGGTATAGCACTGTAGTTATCAAAACCATTAATGATGGTAGGTGGAGTAGTAGGTACACTTTCTCCAGTAACTGGATCTATGCCAGTACCAGTGCCAGCAGTTAGTTTCATAGCCCAGGATGATGGGTTAGCTACATTATTACTATCATATACTCCAGTTCTAATGTTATAACTATCGCTAAATCCGTTATTATAGATTAGATCTGTATTACCATCTGTGTCTCCACTACTACCTACTGCATAGATACTATAACCATTATTATCATTACAATAAGCACTGAGTTTAGTATTACCTACATTATTATCTAATTGTCCACCATTAAGACTCACTGTATGTTCTGATGTAACTACTGCATTTACCGTACAGGAAGTAGATAAGACTAATTGAATATTGTCTGCTCCACTACTTATTTCTGCAGATGAATGAGGAATAGTGAAAACAAAGATAGAAAAGATAAGAAGAGGAACAGAAACCAACAATACATTACGGAAAGCATAGTAGAAGAAATCTATTCTACTACTTACTAATGATTGTTTTACTTTGTGGCCCATCATTACCTCACTTATATATATGATTACTACTACTCCCCCCATGTGGTGCCACTATATTAATGGGGATTAACAAAAATGGCACCGCAAGGGGTGCTAAAACTCGACAATTCGTACCAGACTTAACTTCCCGAAATGGCGAAACCTTACGGTGCCAATATTTTCCGGGAAATTTTATAATAAAATCTCCGGTACATACTTAATTGTCAAGTTTTAGCAATTTAATTATATCACGTTTTTATGAATTACAAGTCGCCAAAATATATTTCTTATGTTAAAATAGGCGTAAGAGTAATAATTTTGAAGGAGTTTTTAATGAACGAAAACCCAGGAGGAATGCCGAATCCTCTTAATCCAACTCCGGCAGCAGGACCGGCGCCAAATCCGATGCTAAGCGCCGCACCTAGCCCCGCACCGAATCCGGCTCCTAGTCCGGTGGCGCCAACGCCAATAGCGAATTCTACACCAGGCACTGCACCTACGCAAACACCAGCGCAGCCAACCGCTCCGGTGACTAACACTATTAAAGTAGATTCTCTGGCTCCAGAAGACAGGCCGATGGAAAAGGCCGCCCCAGCGGAAGCCGCGCCAGTCAAGAAAAAGAAAACCGGATTGATTGCCGGAATTATCGCAGCAGTAGTAGTGTTAATACTTGGTGGAGTAGCGGCAGCAATCGCGATTATAATGATGAATCAAACAGATCCGGTAACTGCAGCTATGAAAAAAATCATGGACGGCAAAGCTCCAACCAACGTAGCAATTGATGGCGACATTAATATTACACTGAATAATGAGTTTTCGCCAGTTTCGAATATAAAGATTGCATTGAATTCTAAAATAATTTCTAGCTCGGCGATAAATAATTCTGTAGCCAATGTAACGGCCACTATTCGCAATGTGGGTGACTTTAATATAGAATTTGACGAAGTATATGCAGGAAACGGTGATCTTTATTTCAAAATCGATGGCGCCACCAGCGCGTTGGAAGATTCTGGGATTTTGTATCTTTTGAATTTATCTAATCAAATGCCAGGACAAATAGATTGTGGTGAGGATGCAGTGTGTCAGACGACAGAAATACAAGCTCTCACTTGTGCGGATGGAGAAAATTGCAATTTAACAGAAATTGATGACACCAAATTAAACGTACTAGACGGCGGACAAAATGTGCTGGATGCCAATACTATAGCTTATTTTGCTTCACTAGCCGGAGTAATAAAGGTGGTAGATGGCGAGTGGCTAAAGGTATCAGTAGATGAGCTGAATATGCTTTCGGGCGGGATCACAGCCAATAGCAATATTAGCTGTATAACGAATCTGGTGAGTGATATTAATACCAATAGTAACAGTGCGATTGAACTATATAGCAAATATCCGTTCATTTCTTCTACAAATAAAGACGTAAGTCTTGCCAGTAAAAACCATCCAGTCTACCAAGTGAGCGTAAATAGCGAAAAGTTTGCAAACTTCGTGAACTCTATTCAAAACTCTGAAATGACAGCGAACCTATATTCTTGCTTGGGCTGGACGAACAACGTGAGCGTGAGTAAAGACGACGTAGCAAAAATGGTGGACGTCATGCCAAAGATTTATGCTGAGGTGGACGGCGACAATAATTTCACCCGCTTATATCTGACATCCAATCTAAATAACGGCGAGGGAACAATGACAATAGATCTTGGATTTTCTTATCCGACCAATGTTAACGTACCAGAGCCAGAAGAATACAAAAATTTTTCTGACGTAATTCAGGAAATTATGTCTAGCATGTATAGTTTACCAGCTGGAGCCTAGTGCGTTTGACGTAGACGATTGACAAATATCCATAAGTGTGATATAATTAAAGTATGAACGAGGCTTTAAAACAAAAACTAAATAAACTCCCGGTGGACCCGGGGGTTTATTTTCACAAAAATGCCGCTGGGGAGATAATCTATGTGGGCAAGGCAGCCGTGCTCAAAAATCGTGTGCGGCAATATTTCCAGAAATCCAAAAAAGACGTAAAAACTGCGGCGCTTGTAGCGGAGATTAATGATACAGACTGGATTACGGTAGACACCGAAATGGATGCATTATTTCTAGAATCCGAAATGATAAAACGCTATATGCCAAAATGGAATATATTACTGCGCGACGACAAAACTGTAAGCTACGTACGGATTAGTATGAACGAAGAGGTGCCGTATATATCTTTTACGCGAAACCCAGTAGATGATAAGGCTACTTATATTGGGCCGTTTTATGGGAAGTCTGCCGTAGAAAAAGCGGTACGGATATTGCGCCGAGTGTTCCCGTATTACGTAAAGCCTTATACAGGCAAGAAAACTCTGGATACAGATTTGGGGCTGACACCGGGCATAGAGATTGGCAAAACCACACCCAAAGATTATAAGCGAAACCTACGAAAATTAATGCGCTATTTAGAGGGTGACCGAGAAAAGCTCTTAAAAGAATTAGAAAAGACTATGCACGAAGAAGCTGCGGCGGGGAATTATGAATTGGCCGCCGAAGCGCGCGATCAATTAATGGGGTTAAAAGAGTTGAAGAAAAAAATTGTGTTTTCTGATAAGGAATTTTTGGATATTTCGTCTGATCAAGCTTTGAAACAACTCCAGGAGTTATTGGGATTACCAGAACCGCCACGACGAATAGAAGGTTATGATATTTCGCACCAATCTGGTACGGATACCGTAGGCAGTATGGTGGTGTTTATCAATGGCGCCTCGGCGCGCAGTGAATATAGGAAGTTTAAAATCCGCACCAGTACCAATGACGACCTTAAAAGCATGAAGGAGGTTATCACGCGGCGACTCAAACATAAAGAGTGGGATTTTCCAGATCTTATAATTTTGGATGGTGGTGCCACACAAGTAAACGCGATTTTACCACTAGTGGAGCCATACAATATACCAGTGATTGGGCGTGATAAGTCTGGTGACCACTCTAAAAGCGCAGGAGTAAAAATTTTAGTACCCGGTAAAGACCTGGTGCACCTGCCGTCCAGTTCCCATATTGCACGCTTAATTGCAAGAGTAGATGAAGAGAGCCACCGCTTTGCGATTACCTACCACAGTTTACTTAAACGAAAAGGTATGCTAAAATAGCCGTAGGAGTTATTTTATGCAAATAGGAAGTTTTCTAGAAGTTGTTACCTTCGTTTCGGCAATTCTAACAATTCTTTTGATTTTATTACAGCAACGCGGTGCATCACTTGGCGCAGGGTTTGGTAGTTCTGGCGAACTATACACTACGCGTCGTGGATTAGAAAAATCTTTGTTTATCGCGACAATTGTATTTGCGGTGATATTTGTGTTATCTATTTTGGGACTATTATTAATTCCGGCATAATATGGCAGATTCTATCAAAAAGCGTGGGCAAAAATTTATACGGAAGTTTTCGCGTGTGTCTTTGAAGGCCAGCAGTGAAGGCAAGGAACACATCAAAGAGAATTTGATTGGGCGGATTTCGCATATTGAAAATATCCGGCTACTAGTGCTAGAGTGGAGCTTACTAGTGGCGGCCTTAATTATGCTAGCGGTGACGCAATCTATCTGGTTTAGAGATACTTATTCTGAAGATGTCTTTAGCAGCGGTGGTGCTTATACTGAAGCCACTCTTGGCGACGTAAGCTCACTAAATCCACTTTTTGCTACCACTAATAGCGAAAAAACGCTGAGCCGCTTAATGTTTGCTACACTCGCTACAATAGATTACTCTGGACATCCGGGTATAGGGTTAGCAGCTTCTATTTTGCCAAGCGAAGGTGGCAGAGTTTGGACAGTAAAATTACGAGATAACTTGAAATGGTCTGACGGTGCGCCACTTACCAACGAAGATGTATTATTTACGATAGATTTAATTAAAAGCCCTTCGGTAAATTCTATATATGATTCAAATTTAGCAAATGTTAAAGTGGCGGAAAACGAAAACGGGGAGATAGTATTTACTTTGCCTTCCGTATACGCAGATTTTATTTCGGCACTCAATATCCCAATTGTGCCAAAACATGAATTAGATGACGCCGATCCAAAAACCTTAATAGAGGATACTTTTTCTAATACGCCGGTGACTTCTGGGGCATTCAGTTTTAATGCTTTACAGTCTGCGGCAGGCGGGAACGAGAAAGTCTATTATCTTTCGGCTAATCCGAATTATTATAAAGGGCGCGCTCTGTTAGATAGTTTTGCTGTGCACACCTATAAAGATAAAGATTCAGTAGTAAGCGCTCTAAATTCTGGAGCAGTGACGGCCACGGCGGAACTATCTGGCCCCGACGCCGATAAGGTAGTGGCAGGGCAATTCATTAAGAAAAATTCTAGTTTAAATTCTGGAGCATATATTTTCTTCAACACTGCTAGTGAGATAGTGAAGAATAAAGATTTGCGTACGGCGATTCGTCAGGGAATTAATTTGGAAGAAATCCGCGCAGTAGCTCCGGATACCACCGCACTCAATTATCCTTTGCTTGATTCACAAATTGATTTATCCGGATATCCAGAAATTCCAGGACAAGACCGTGAAGCGGCTAAAGCTACAATTGCTGATAACTTAGGAGATGGTACTATGGGTCTAGAAATAGCCACTATCAACGCTGGTTATTTACCCGCCGTTGCAGACAAGTTGGCAGAACAGCTCCGCGATTTGGGGTTTGAGGTGAATGTGTCTAAATATGAAGAAAACCAAGAGTTTATCAGTAATATAATATCAAAAAGAAGCTATAGTATATTGGTTTATGATATAGAACTCGGGGCGGATCCGGATTTATTGCCATACTATCACTCTTCGCAAACTACGGCCTCTGGCTTAAATTTATCCAATTACCGCAATGCATTGGTAGATGACTTACTGCTAGGCGCGCGAGACACTCTGGATGAAGCTTTGCGGGCCAAAAAATATGAAGCGTTTTTGCGATACTGGGTAAATGATGTACCGGCGATAGGGTTATACCAGCCTAATTTAACTTATATTTACAACCGAAACGTACGGACATTTAGCGATAATGTTCGTCTGGTGACGGAGTTAGATCGGTTTACCGATATTACTGATTGGGCAGCAGCAAAAGAAACCAAGAATAAAACCCCGTAGGTGGTTAACATTATAAAATAAGCTTGACTTTTATACTAATCTGTGATATAATTAGGATGCGAGGTCATACTTCAGGGCCTTGAATTTTTACAATTAGGAGTTGATTACTAATGAAAAGAACTGAAGGAAAAATCACCGAAGTAAGCAGGCAGGAGATAAACGAAGCCATCGCAGCCAACAATCACGAGCTTGTGGCGGAGATGTTGGAGGGGTTTGATTTTATAAAAGATGACACCCCCACCCATTTCGGCAAATCACAGCATGATATCGCAGAAAGCATGCTGACTTCGGCAATAATCGCTGCCGAAAGAGGCGTTCTTGTCGACGACACTGCGGTCACCATCATCAGTTATCTGACGACCTCAGTCGACTTTTTTCTTTTTCTGCACGACTTCAGCCTCTGTCGTCCGGACACACAGAATATTTATGCCGATTCCGACGAGGCTATCGGCAACCTGCTTGCGAGCACTAAAGCTTGTGTCCCGAGCGTGATTTTCGCTGAGGAAATTGAGAACCTTTCTTCCAGCTATTTTATGTCTTTTCTCAACACACTCAGACGAGCGGATGGACTGAAGTTGCATAAGGCATACGGTTCGCCCCTCTTGGCCCGAGTTTACAGGGAAGACATGCTGTCCAAACCGACGTTTTTTGCGCTCATGCTCAGGTATCTGCAGGCGCCGTCAATCTCGCCCGACCTTATCGGCATAATCCCTGATGGTGGGCCTTTCGGATTTATGTCTTTACTCAGCTCACTCCTCGGCGAAGACGAAAACAAAGGCGAAGCTGATGACGATAGTACACCCGAAAAAGACGATTCCAGCGATGACGACAACAAGCGCGACTGTCGCAATCATTGCGGCGGCTGCTGCGGCGAATGCCACGGGGGACGTGGCGGCTGCGGATGCCGCAGCGAAAAAAGTGAAGACTAGTAAGTAATCACTCCTTCCCCCATTTTGGCCCCTCTACGGAGGGGCTGATTAATTGGCAAAATAAAAATAACACCATTTTTTGGCGTTATTTGTCAATAGTGCATCTGACAACAATAAACCTAAACTAATCTATTACATTGTTGACTGGTGGTTTTTGCATCCAAGTTACGAGTTTAAACCTAAAGAACTAGAAAGGAGTAAATACCCCAGAATAGAAAAATTTATATACTAGGTTATCGTTATAGCCTACTCCACCTTGAACTACAAGGAGAAATACATGGAAGACAAAGTGGAAAAACAAGCTAAATTCATAGAACTAAGAGCCAAAGGCAATAGTTATGACAACATCGTAAAACAGCTAGGAGTAAGCAAAAATACCCTATCTAAATGGAGTAAAGAGCTAGCATCCGAAATAGAAGACGCCATACTATTTGAAAAAGATGCCCCAATGGAGCGCTACAAGATGACTGAACTACACTTATTGGAGTTATATGGAGAAGAATTAAAAAGCATTAGAGAAGATTTGCTAAGTTGGAACTCCATCTCTAACCCAGAAACTAATAAAAATGATATTGCTATCCAAGAACAAACAATAAATGGTATTCGCAAGATAACTAAGGGAGCGCGCTAGATTGACCATTTATGCATCTGGCGATATAATAGAACCTATGAATATGCGGCAGGAGGAACCAGATATTAACCAAGAGATTCCCGATCTCTTCCCTGATGATGACAAAAAAACTAAAAAGAAAACAATTTCTCGCGAGGAAATAAAACGTCGCAAAGAAAATCCTAAATATGATCCAAGAAATAAACTCAACGATCTAAACGGGGCTGAGTGGCAATATTGGACTAAGACGGTAATCAATACCATCTATCCGTCAAATTTACAGCACAAACTACGTTCTCAACACGGTGGGCAGAAACCGCCAGATTTGTGCGCTGATTTGATAAAAGTTTTTTCTAAATCAGGACAATTAGTGTTGGATCCTTTAGCGGGTGTTGGTGGGTCATTATTGGGAGCCGCAAGATGTGGTCGTAAGGCCATCGGTATCGAACTTAATCAAAAATGGATAGATATCTATAATCAAGTATGTGACTTAGAAAACCTAGAGAAATTTCCAGTATTAGTAGGCGATGCTAATGACAGGCTCAAGGAGATTGAGGCTGGTAGTATAGACTTTGTTATTACAGATGTTCCATATTGGATTATGGATCAGGTTACAAAAACACGTTCATCCGCCGCAGGCAGACAATCTAAACTGTCGAAATTTAACGATAAAGAGCTACAATCCAAGGAAGATTGGCTTAAAGATATGAAATCTATCTTTGAGAAAGTTGCACCAACATTGAAGCCAAATGGCTATATGGCTGTATTTATTGGGGATATGTATCGAGGAAAAGAATATCATTTCTTAGCTGGAGAATTAGCGCAAACTATATCTCAAATTGATGATTTCGTATTAAAGTCCGATATTATTTGGCATGACGATTCGAAAATGCTGCATATATACGGGTATCCTTTTGCATATATTCCTTCCATAATCCATCAGCATATTTTAATTTTTAGAAAGGAGAAATAGCCTTGCAATCAATGCTCGTTAACCCTAAGATATCTGGTGAACGGATATTGGATTTAAAGAGCTATAAAGAGATGGATAATAAACATCAATTCCTTTTATATGCCGATAATATCCTTGAAGGAATAACGCTACTAAACGACTTGACGAATAGTGATGATATTCTAAGCTATTGTTATACGATATACCAACCAATAGATCAGCCAATCTATGTTTTTAGTGACAAAGAAGATAATTATTACTCTATAAAGATTTGTGGCGCATTTGATAAGTGGAAGTTACCAGACGATGTTTATTCAATAAAAACATACGTTGATTTACCAGACTATATTCTTTACTCCGTCGATAGCAAAAAGGCCATTTTGGCCGGAGAAAATACCGAAACCGCATCAGTTGGTAATTCGCAATGGCAAAGAGAGGGGCGCAAACTCGCTGCCGCAAGAAACAAGGTTCCGTTCATATATCAAACGTTCTATTCTGGAAAAGACGAATCACAAGGCACTATACGCGAGCCTAGCTCTCTACAGGTATATAACCAAATACTCTACACAGCCAGATATAAAACGCCATCTTTTGTAGCATACTTTGAGAATAACTTTGAAGGCGCCAAAACTAGGAATCGTGTTCCAGAAGATAGCCAAGAATTATTTTCTAATTATATAAAGTCAGTTCTTCTCTGTGACGTCAATGATTCTCAAGAGAACATTGTGCTAAAAAGAAAATTCGAGACAGAATTTTTAGAGCACATGCTTGAGTATTTAGGTGAAGGAAAATATAGCGCTAGTAATGGAACTATTGGCATTAAACCGAGATTAGATCTTGATTTGCCAACTATAGACTCATCTATTCGGCACGATATAGTAAATGACAGAAAATCTTTCTCGAAAGATTTAATTAATTACATCTATAATATCAACGACGATTTTTTTAACAAATATGATTTGACCGATGTCGAAAGTAGAAGTTTGTTGCCATGGACTTCCTATATGGGCAAGAACAACATTAAAAACTTATTAGAATACCTATCCATAAAAGGCAGCCCTGCAAAGAGCTATATTTCAGGAAGCGCAAAAGTAGGAATAGCAAAGACCAAATATTGCAAAGATTATCTTTTGTCAAAATTCCCAGATAATACCAAAGAGATCGAAAAGGCTCTTGGCGATTATCAGGAAACCTTAGTCATGCCGCTTAGAATCCATAAAAAGTCTAATGGTAATCTAACTTTTTCGCCAGACCCAGAGAGCGGCGAAATCGTGGCTTTTTGCGAATTGTTTGGATATGATATGAAGGCCGTTAAAACGCGACCAGTTATTGGTTATTGTATAGTAGATACGCCTAGCGGTTTTGATTTTAAATCAAAGCGCGATACAAAATTATATAAAGCGATAGCAAATTATATAGATGTCTTAATCCTAGATGATAAGAAGTTGATAACTTCATACGTGTTAAGTGAAGACCCTAAAAATGGCTATCATCCTGCAAATATCGAGAACGAACACCCACTTAGCTCTACGGAAGAGATGGCTGTAGTTTCAGCTTTTCTTAATCAGTCGACAATTAAGTCAGATTGGGATTTATGTTTTATCCACACTCATCACTCTTCATGGCAACAAATATCCATTAATGGAAATCAAGAAAAAATCGGTCGCGTATCAACAAAGCTAGATCTCATCATGCAACAATCTAACAAGTTTATGCTAGCTGAAGGAAAGAATCAATATCAGGACATACTAAATGATCCCAAAATTCAACAAGCCATGCGTAATGCCGGTAATTTAGTCGATAGACTATACAAGCAATCGAATATTAAATTTGATGCATTTCTTTATAATCTAGCAACAAATCCCAATAAAGATCCTGAATACTACGCCGACAATGAAGAAAAAAGCGTAGAAGGAGGAATAAAACGTGGGCATTTTAACGATATTGCCGAACATGATAACTTTGTAATTATTATCGTATATATCGGAAATGACTATAAAACCAAGTTCAGACTTGTTTTCTCTAATAATTTCGATAAAGACCTTAAACAGCAGCTAGAGACAGAATTTCTATGAAATATATTGGTAATAAAACTCGCCTCTTAGAGTTTATTGACTCTTCAATGAAAAAGGCCGGCATTAATACTGTAGGGTCTTTTGTTGACCTTTTCAGCGGAACAGCATCCGTTGGAAAATATTTTAAGAACAAAGGTTTTAGAGTAATATCGAACGACTTTATGACATACTCATATTACGCTCAATATGTCCTAATTAAGATTAACGTAATGCCGAGTTTTGATAAGATATCTAAGACTGGAATTAAGGGCGCCCTAAAGAAGTTAAATTCATTGGAGCCCAAAGAAGGCTACGCGTTTGAGAATTATGCCCCTAGTGGTAAATGTCATAGGCAATATTTTTCGGATGATAACGCTAAGAAGATTGATGCAATACGAGATCAGATAGAATTATGGCACAATGATAACTTACTAAATGAAGATGAATATGCCGTTCTTGTTTATTCATTAATTGACGCGGCCGATTTTGTTGCGAATATTTCAGGAACATATGGAGCTTATTTGAAAATCTGGCGCTCTATGGCCTTAAAGCCGCTCACCCTTAAGGAGCCAAATATTACTAGCAATGGAAAAGAAAATAAGATATATCAAGAAGACGCTAACGCTTTAGTTGATGATATATATGCGGACGTGATCTATCTTGATCCTCCATACAATTCTAGACAATATGCGCCCAATTTTCATGTTCTGGAATCATTAGCTGTATGGGATAAACAAGAGCTAACTGGCAAGACGGGTCAACGTGATTATTCTGATAAAAAATCTCTCTATTGCCAGAAAACTGCAGCCGAAGACGCATTTGCTCGTCTTGTCAATAAACTACATACTAAATATATCATCTTGAGCTACAACAACGAAGGAATTATTCCAAGAGAAAGAATCATTGATATATTAGGCAGTCGTGGCAAAGTTCAAGAGTATTCAACCGATTATAGAAGGTTTAGAACGGAAAGAGACAACGATCATCGTCATTATAAAAAATGTGACGATAAAGTAATGGAACATTTGTTTATTGTTCACACCAACAATTAAACGGTCTTTATCCAGATATTCACTTGTTTTCAAGTGGTGCTTATGGTTTTTGGTTCAAAAAATAGTTCGAAAATGGTATAATAGCGATTAGTAATTGCGGCGTAGGGTGGGAACCCTGCGCCATTTTCGTAGGTGTGTTTTACTACGGCTTTGGCGCTATACCGATTCGAGAGTGATTCCCGAATTGCACTTTAAACGTTAGGAGCTTTCGTGGAGTTAAACGAAACCCAAAGAAAGTCTATCGAGAGCGCTAAGAACCTTATTAAGCTACTTCTGACGCTCGAAGAAATGGGCGAACCTACCGCCAAAGAAATCAAGGAAAATTCATGGCGCGAAGTATGTAGCCGACGGAGTCGAATACTTATATTAACTAAACAATGAGCACAGCGTGCTTATAATTAATGGATATTGGAATAGTAAAAAGCCTTTACGCTATGTTATTTATGCTCGCAAATCATAGACCCAGAGGGCTTGAAGATGAATCAAGAAAAGTTCTTGAACTCGCTTAATATGCTCGAACAACAGATGAGAGCTAGAAACCCAGTCGGAAAAGACCTTTTGGCGCGAGAAATATTCTTGAACTGGGAAATTGACCAACAAAATAGGGCCTTTTACAGATATAAAGACCCTATCGAATTAGCACATAAATATATTAAATCTGCATTTGGTGCGCCTAATCCAAATATTTACGAACTACTCTGTAAGGTAATTGATTACGTAATTATGAACCCTGCATGGCGGCCTACTTATGTTTTGGTTGATAGGGTAATCGACTTCCAGTCAAGCGATTTCAACTATTAGTATTACGATAGCCAAAGATGCTACGAACTAATAACTGGTACATAACAAGTTTGAAGGGTTCTCCATCAGAGCTAGCCAAGATTATAATAAACCTGAGCCTTCAAATTGCCTTGACTTTTATCGGGGGGAGGATATAATTAAAGCATAAGCTAAAGGAGTAATAAAATGTCAAAAAAAGAGAAGCCATACGAAACGATGAGGTCGTTTAGCTGGATTTATATCATTATGGCTGCGCTTTATGGTATTGGAACGATTATTTGTTTTGCTATGCCAGAACTTACTAATGGTCTTGAGAAAAGTCTTGGCGGTAATGAGGAGATGGTTAAATTTGGTATTGCGGCCGGAGTAGTGATTGTGCTTAATTTGTGGTATTTCTGGCTGGCGAGGAGAGTGGCAGATAAGAAAAGTGATGGGACGCTTTATGGAGTTTTACTGATTTTAGGCATCGTTAGCGCGATTGCAACATTCTTTACAACGAAGACAAGCGTGACTGGATTATTGTCGCTTGATTTTATCGTTGACACGATTGGGCTTTATTATCTTGCACAGGTGAGAAAAGGGGAGAAATAAGTATCACCTTTATGGAATAATCCAAGAATTGGGACGCTACGGCAGACACTGTAACTGGTGGGTGCAGAATAGGTTTAATGGTGGGCATGATTGTTTACACAATACTTGCTCTAGGGGTGTATCATCTTTGATGTTTACAGTATGATGAATTCCGGAAACAAGTTTCTGAAGCTTCCGATAAAAAATGAGGTCTCTTACAGATGGAAGGGACCTTTTGAGATGCTTTTTGAGAAACACTCAAGCGGAAAAATACAGTCTGGTGCGCGCGACTGGACGACGCTTGCTTGCGGCAAGCTATCTTTGAGGTGTCGTTTCGGAAAAGAAAATAAATTTTCTTTTCGCTCAACTCCTACCAAAGACGAACTTCGTTCTCGTCTAATCTCACACATAGCACGAAAATAAAATAACCCCTACGGGGCTCTTTTATTTTCGTGGTGCACCATAGTGAAAGAAGTTGCAACCATAATAAAGGCTGATTTAGCTCGTAGGAAATAATTTTCCAAACTTTCCGTAAGTTGACTTTTAAGATTGATAGGAATATAATATAGTATGAAAAGTATAACTTGTTATACTAAAAGGAGAAACATATGAAAGATAAGTTTGTAGGCATTGCTAAAGTTGGCGAAAAGGGACAAATAGTAATACCAAAAGAAGCAAGAGATATGTTTGATATTAAACCAGGTGATTCTGTCATCGTGCTTTGTGATAAACAAAAAGGGATAGCTTTATTAAAAGCGGACGCAGTTGAGGATTTGTCTGATAAAGTGTTTTCAAAGAGAGGTAAAAAATAATGGCTGCAATAGAAACAAAAAAACTAACAAAAAAATTTAAAGATAAAGTTGCAGTGAATGAAATAGATTTGAAAATTAAACAAGGTGAATTATTTGCGCTTTTAGGAGTAAATGGTGCTGGTAAAACAACTACCATTAAAATGTTATCAGGACTAATTCTTCCGACTTCAGGTGATATCATGATAGAAAACATGAATATGAAAAAGGACATATTCAAAATAAAAGAAATCTTAAATGTATCACCCCAAGAAACTGCTATTGCCCCAAATCTAACAGTTAAAGAAAATTTAGAGTTTATGGCAGGAGTTTATCAGATAAAAGATAAAGATAGTAAAATAAATGAATTGATTAAAGAGTTTAAACTTGGTGAAGTATTAACTAAAAGAGCAAAAACTTTATCAGGTGGTTGGCAAAGAAAAGTATCTATTGCTATTAGTTTAATAAATGATCCAAAAATATTATTCTTAGATGAGCCAACCTTAGGATTAGATGTTATTGCGAGAAAAGAATTATGGAAAGTAATTGAAGGATTAAAAGGTAAAATTACTATTATTTTAACAACTCATTATATGGAAGAAGCCGAAAGCTTATCAGATAGAATTGGCGTAATGGCAAATGGTAGTCTTGTCGATATTGGCACATCAAAAGAATTAATTAAAAAGACTAAAACTAAAAACTTTGAAGATGCTTTTGTATCAATTGCAACTGGAGGTGAACGATAATGAGAATGATAAATTTTGCAAAGAGAAACTTTAAGGAATTAATTAGAGATCCTTTAAGCCTAGTATTTGAAATTGTTTTACCATTATTCTTATTATTTATTTTTCAACAATTTGATATTCCAGCAGATAATTACAAGTTAGAAAACTTTACTCCATCAATAATTCTATTTGGCTTTTCATTTATTACATTGTTTACTGCAACATTAGTTGCAAAGGATAGAACTTCATCATTTCTAATTAGACTTGGAACATCACCGATGAAACCAAGTGATTATATTTTAGGGTATATATTATCACTATTGCCAATAGTATTAATCCAAAATGTATTGTTCTTCTTAGTCGCTGTTATCATGGGGCTAGAATTTAGTGTAAGCATAATACTGACTATATTAGTATCTATGGTTATTTCTATATTCTTTATATCGTTAGGAATACTCATCGGAAGTCTAGTTAGTGAAAAGGGAACTGGCGGTCTAGGAAGCATAGTTGTTCAATTAGTATGTTTTACAAGTGGTATGTATTTTCCTAAAGATTCAATCGGTGGCGTTTTCGAAATTATATGTGAAATATTGCCATTTGAAGCATGCTTAAATATCATACAAGGCACATTGCATAACGATTTTAGTAATTTAACGCCTGCCGATATAGTAGTATTTTTAATTTATTTTATAGCAATTATATTATTGTCAATTATTGTATTTAAAAAGAGAATGATTAGTGATAATAAATAATTTTGAGGTGTGATGAATAAAAATATAGCCCTAAGGGGCATATTTTTTCTTGGTATGCCCGGCCGGAAAGGGTTTCCGTTTCGGGCTACAAATAAATATATTTGGTGCGCGCGACTGGACTCGAACCAGCACAGCCGTAAATATAGCCACTACCACCTCAAGGTAGCGTGTCTACCAATTCCACCACGCGCGCAACTATAAATGTACTCTTATATTATAACATATTTCTATTCATTTTTGCTATTTTTCATCAAATCTGCAATGCTCGTGCTATAATCATATTAAACAAAGGAGGTAAATGAAACATATTCTTACAAAGTTCGTAACGGTTGCTTTTGTAGGACTCACGATTTTGTTTGGCGTAGCATTTTCGTTGACAAGTTCAACATATGCAGAAGATAATCAAGAGCAAGAGACGGAAGCTCAGAAACCAGGCACCAGCATTAGTATTTCGCCAGTAAGCAGGATTTTTCAGCTTAATGCTAGCTCTACCTACGAAGACGTACTTAAAGTTACAAACGATGGTAGCGATGTCATAAATTTCGAGGTATATGCGGCGCCGTACTCTTATGTCTATTCGGAGGAGAACGACACTTATTCTCTGGGATTCAATAATGAAAATAATTACACTCAGATTACCCGGTGGATTAGCATAAAAGGCCAAGATGGGAATTACGTAGCTAAGCCAACTTTCACGGCACAACCTGGCGAAACAGTTGAGGTATCCTATAAAATCACTACCCCAGATAGCATCCCAGCTGGCGGGCAATACGCAGTGCTTTTCGCACATACGATATCTAGCCCTGCGAGTGGTAGTGGTATAAAAACCGAGGCTAGTCCCGGTATGGTAATCTATGGTAGGGGAAATGGCGAAACAATCATCTCTGCCGAAATCTCCGACATCAAAGTTAGTCGTAATATCACCAAAGAAACTACGGCAGAAGAAAACGGCCAAACCGTACGTAAGAATACCGTGATAGACCATATCAATGCATCAGCAAAAGTAAAAAACACCGGAAATCTAGATTTTAATGCACGTGGTGTATTGAAAGTAGAGGGCATCCTAGGTGGAGCCTACTACGAAACACCGGAAAACGAAGCCAGAATGTCTATTATTCCAGATGCAGAATTAGTGCTATCTGACGAATGGGAAGAGACACCAAACTTTGGCTTATATAAGGTTACCTGGACAGTTACGGCAGGGGAAGAGACCAAGACTGAAGAAATGGTAGTATTCTTGATCCCGCCATATATAATTGTAATTACCATAATCTTGTTGACAATTATAATTGTGTGGATTATAATGGCAGTAAGGAAGCGTAAAGAGCGCCGTTCTAGATTGGCTGTCTAGAAGCAACTTTACAAAACCAAAACAAACATCAAAAATAAAAGAGTGTAGAGTATGAAAAAAACAAAAAAGCGAGTTCTTGGTTTACTGGGGTTAGTCCTAGTGGTCATTACAACAATTTTTGCGGCTTTCTTGCCGAGTCCAGAAGCATCGGCGGAAGGTAGTATAACTTCCGTGACGGATACTATTTCCGTGCGAGTGGTCGGAAGCGTGCCGGATATTCTGAATGTAAAACCAATCAACGGCTCTGTTTTTATTTATCCAGACCAGGACTTGAGCTTTGATTATGAGAACGTCGAATATCTCACCATCACCATACGCTACACCGATAAAGACGACGTAGAGCATATTATTCCACTTCTAGAAAAAGACGATCCGGAAAGCTTTGTGGACTATATTCCTGGATCATATTCTACACCGCTTGATCTGCTCGCCGAAGATTATGGCTATGGCGAATATCGCGTAGAGATAGTGGGGATCGGGTTTGATGATGTGAAAGATTTTGAGACAGTAGAATTTGCATTATATCCGGTGATAGGAGAGGCCAATGAAGCTGATGATGGTAAAGTTTACTTAGATTTACAATACGATACCGAAAATGAAAATATCAATACGATTGGGATTAACATTTATGACGAAAATGGTAATTTGGTAAATGTACTTTCGCCTATCACTGTGAATGCTCCTGATATGCGCGTGGAGTTACCGTTTGCCGAGAATAATCTACCTACAGGAAACTATAGAATCGAAATTACAGCCTATAACGCAGAGGGCGAAGCGCTCTACAAGCCATACATAACTTATTATTACTATGAAATGATACCCGTGCCTAATACCGGTGCATTGTTTAGCAATCTAAATATTTCAAGAACTGATTATTTAGTGACTGGATTAATAATATTCTTTTTGGCAGCGATACTCGGAATAGTGTTTATAGTAAAAGGCAGAAGCAACAAATCACGGTTGAACAAAAAACGTCGGTAAACGGCCCGGTATGGGTGCTTATAACTGCGAGGGCGCCCATGCTGGGGATGTAGAACTTTCTTTGAGAAAAGCCCCCAACAAAAAACTTAGTTTAAAAAATGAGTTGGAAGTGGACTCCAACCCATTTTTTTTGATTACTGGTGAATATTTTTGTTAGAATTATTCAGCAGTAATAGCTTTTTCTTCTGCTTTAGCCTTTTTCTCGGCTTCTTTGGCGGCCTTTTTGGCTTTGTTTTCCAAAGCTTCCTTCATCTTGGCAGCTTTAGCAGCGCGAGCCTTGAAGCGGTCTACGCGACCTTCGGTATCGATAATCTTTTCTTCACCAGTGAAGAACGGGTGAGAAGCGGAAGAGATCTGAACCTTAACTAGTGGATATTCATTACCATCTTCCCATTTGATGGTTTCTTCGCTTTTCGCAGTAGATTTGGTCAAGAACGAAAAGCCAGCGGCTTCGTCTGAAAAGACGACATCGCGATAATCTTTAGGGTGTAACTCTGTTTTACTCATAATTAGATTGATTATACCAGAGATTGACTTTTTTGTAAAGGTGTGATATAATGAAATGGTATATTAATTTAACGAAACAGATTATGGGAGGTTTCCTGGGGTAGATTATCCTGAGCTCCATAATCAAAGGAAAGGAAATCATATTATGGCAGTAAATGTCGATATGAAGGCTTTACTCGAAGCTGGTGCTCATTTTGGGCACAAAACGAGTCGTTGGCACCCTAAAATGGCGCCATATATTCACTCTAAGCGCCAAAATGCGCATATTATCAACCTAGAAAAGACCGTAGAAGGTCTAGAGGTGGCTTTGCTAAAAATCACTGAAATCGCCAAGAGTGGCAAAAAGGTATTATTTGTAGGCACCAAGAAACAGATGAAAGATGCCGTAAAAGAAGCGGCAGAATCTGTAGAGATGCCATACGTAACTGTACGTTGGGTCGGCGGTACACTCACCAACGTAGCTACGGTAAATCGCCAAATCAAAAAATTGAAAGATTTGGAACGTCGGATGGCTTCTGGTGAGCTTGAAAACCGCTATTCCAAACTAGAGGTTCAGAGATTTCAAGAAGAAATCGATCTACTAAATGAACGCTATGGCGGCATCAAAGACATGACCGAACAGCCAGCAGCGGTAATCGTAATTGATGCGATCGAAGACAAGAACGCTATTAAAGAAGCTAAAGTGCTAGGTATTCCGGTATTCGCAATCACAGATACCAATGTGGATCCATCCAATATTGATTACGTAATCCCGGCAAACGACGATGCAATCAAGGCTACTAAGCTAATTCTTGATTATTTCGTAGAAGCAATCAAAGAAGGTAAAAAATAACTTGCGTAAAATTAATTTAAGGAGGCAAAAACTATGGCTGAAATTTCAGTTGAACAAATTAAAAAATTAAAAGAGCTTTCTGGCGCAGGGTTAACTGATGCGAAGAAAGCTTTGGTGGAAGCCGATGGCGATTTTGACAAAGCTCTTGAAGCGATGCGTAAAAAAGGCCTCACCAAGGCTGAGAAACGTGGCGACCGCGAAACTCGCGAAGGCTTGGTAGACAGTTACATTCACGATGGCCGCCTTGGCGCTATTGTAGAAGTAAACTGCGAAACTTCTTTTGTGGCCAAGACTGATGAATTTAAGACTTTGGCCCACCAAATCGCCATGCAGGTAGCTTCGATGGCACCACTTTACGTATCTGAAGAGGATATTCCTGCCGAAGTACGTGAAGCTAAGATTAAAGAACTTGAAGCCAATTTCAAAGGCCCAGAAAATATGAAAGAGAAAATCTTGGAAGGCCAAGTGAAAAAAGCTTTTTCTGACAAAGTTTTGATGAATCAACCATATATCCTAGATGATTCTAAGACGGTAGGACAATTCATCAAAGAAGCAATCGCTAAAACTGGTGAAAATATCACCGTACGCCAATTTAAACGCATCGAACTTGGTGTAACCGAGTAGAAAAAATAGCCCTGCGGGGCTATTTTTGATATAATGAAAATATAAATAAGGAGTTATCATGTTTGATGTAGCAGAAGACCGCAAAAGAATGGAGGCGGTGATTGAGCGTTTTAAAAATGAAATGAAAAAAGTACGTACTGGGCGCGCACACCCAGATATGCTCTCTGGAGTTAAGGTGGAAGTTTATGGACAATATATGCCACTCAACCAGGTGGCAAATATTACAGCAGCCGATGCTACACTTCTAGTCATTACTCCGTTCGACCCATCTAATATTCAAGCAATAGCGTCTGCAATACGGGCGGATCAGAGTCTGGGATTAAACCCAGCTGACGACGGCCGAATTATTCGTGTGCCAATCCCGGCACTCACTGAGGAGCGTCGCAAGGAGATTGTCAAAAATGCTTCCGCCAAGGTAGAAGAAGCGAAAGTAGCAATCCGCAACGCGCGCGAGGATGCTCGTAAGGCAATCAAAAATGCTGAGGACATGAGCGAAGACATTAAAAAACGCGCCGAAAAAGAGATTGACGACCTAACCAAAGAATTTAACGATAAGATTGAAGCCGAATTTAAGGCCAAATCTGAAGAAATAATGAAGATATAACTCTATTATATCATACTTTGGAGATTTTGTCAATGGAATTACAACATTTGGGGATTATCGCGGACGGAAACCGCAGGTGGGCAAAAGAAAACGGCCTGCCTAAAATAGAAGGACATAAAAAAGGACTCAAAACTATTGAGGAGTTAGTGGGTGCCGCGGCGATGGCCGGAATACCATACGTGACATTTTACGTTTTTAGTGCTGAAAACTGGGGACGAGAAGAGGCGGAAGTTAACTATATTATGAAATTGGCCGAAACCAAAATCATAAAAATGGCCGAAAAAATGGCAGCAAACAATATAAAGCTTCTTATTCTTGGCACACGTGGCAAAGTTAACCCAACTTTAACTTCTTTGGCCGAAAAAGCCGAGAAAATTACCGCGGATTGCACCGGAACTACGGTATGTTTCTGTTTTAACTATGGCGGCGAGCAGGAAATTGCCGATGCAGCAAACATCGCAGTGGAGGCTGATGGCGAGATCACGCCGGCAACTATCCGCAAACACCTATATCATCCAGAAGTGCCAGATTTAGATATGGTGGTGCGCACCAGCGGAGAGGAGCGGCTTTCTGGGTTTATGCTATGGCGGGCAGCGTATGCTGAGTTCTTGTTTCTTGAAAAATATTTCCCAGAAATGGAAGCCAATGATATTAAAATGATTATAAATGAATACAATAGTCGCAATAGACGATTTGGTAAATAGTGATATAATAGGCTTATGGATATATTCGTAGGTGTGATTGTAGGGCTCTTGGTGCTGATGTTTCTGGTAACAGCACACGAGTTTGGGCATTTTATTGCGGCACGACGCAATGGTGTAAACGTGCTAGAATTTGGGATTGGTTTTCCGCCGCGAGCGATAGCCTGGATAAAAGACCCTAAGACCGGTAAATGGCGCAGACTGCCACGCAAAGAATGGACAAAAGAAAAAGCCACAAAAGTAGTTATTTCAGATGGCAATAAAGATTTTGCCCAGAAAGGCATGATTTTTAGCCTGAATTGGCTACCAATTGGCGGTTTTTGCCAAATGGATGGTGAGTCCGCAGCTGACACGCGTGCTGGGACTTTTGGTAAGGCTGGGTTCTGGGCAAAAACCAAAATTCTGTTTGCTGGCGTTGCGATGAACTGGCTGGTGGCAATTATTATCTTTACGATATTAGCCTGGACAGGCATGCCTGAATTTTTGGATGGACAATTCACGGTGGCGAATGACACGCGTACGGATGCTACCCCAGTGCAGATTACATCTGTAGCCGAAAATTCACCAGCCGCGAAAGCAGGACTGACGGCAAATGATTATATAGTGGCCGTAAATGGAACAGAGGTAAAATATGCTAGCGAAATCACCGATATCAATACTGAGCATGCCGGAGAAGAGGTGTCATATAAAATTCTCCGTAAGGGCGCCGAGGATTGCAATTGTGATGAAGATCTGGATCTTAAGGTTACTTTAAACCCCGTAGATAGCGAATATTTGCTTGGCGTGACTATGGCAAGCTCACAATCTTTGTCTTATTCTACTTGGTCTGCGCCAATTGTAGGCATAGGCTTAACTGCGCAGCTAACTGGCGAAACTTACAAGGGGATTGGGATTATGATTGGAAACCTGGTATCCGGAACGGCACGATTATTTAGCCCTAACTCAGAGGTGCGCGAAGAAGGACAAGAAGCGCTGAGCGAAGTAAAAGATTCCGTATCAGGGCCAGTGGGGATTATCGGTGTGCTGTTTCCAGCGTTTACTTCTGCCGGGCCCACCAATTTGGCGTTTCTAGCAGCACTAATATCGGTATCCCTGGCTTGTATGAATGTATTACCGATACCAGCCCTAGACGGTGGACGGTGGCTACTAATTGCAATATATAAGTTACGCAAGAAAAAGCTCACTAAAGAAACTGAAGAAAAAATCGTTTCACGCGCATTTATTGTGCTACTTGCATTGATTTTCATTGTAACAATTTTGGATATTATTAGGATAGCGCAGTAATGATGAATAAAAAAGCATCGCTGAAGCAAGCGCGTAACAAAGTTCCGCAAAAACAGAGGTGGAGAGTGGTTTTGAAAGCTTTATTACTATTAGTATGGGTAGCGGCAGCAGTAATCGTGGCGCAACTTATTGTGGGGTATTTAATGCTATGGATTCTGGGGCGTGAAACTTTTACCCAACCGGTACCCACAGCGATTTATTCAGCACTGTCATATATATTGGCATTACTATGGATTATTTTTATAACACCAAAAATCACTGTAAAACTCAAGATTGAAAACGAACTAAAGGGCGGTAAGCGAAAGTTAGATAGTAAAATTTCGCCAAAAGCAATGAGTAGAGATGATTTGGGGCTACGCGGTACGCCTACCTGGACAGATATTGGCTTGGCGCCGGTGGGCTTTATTATTTCTACGCTCCTAGCAGCGGGTCTAGTAGCGGTCTTCAACATATTCCCGTGGTTTGACGCTGGGCAGACTCAAGAAGTAGGCTTTAGCGTGTATCTAGCGGGGATAGATCGGGTGGTGGCTTTTATTATATTAGTAGTTGTAGCACCAATCGCCGAGGAATTGATTTTTCGTGGCTGGCTGTACGGGAAATTGCGCCCGATGCTTTCTGTCAGGATGTCCGACCGCGCGTCGATGCTGATTTCTATATTCCTGGTGTCGTTACTTTTTGGCATTGTGCATTTACAATGGAATGTAGGGGTGAATGTATTTGCAATGTCTATAGTATTATGTGGGCTGCGTGAAATTACTGGTACCGTATATGCTGGTATTTTGACCCACATGATAAAGAACGGAGTAGCATTTTACCTACTATATATTTTAGGTATAGGGTAAAGAGTATACTTTGCAGTGCGCGAGAAGACATAAAAAAGCCCGCGACAAGCGCGAGCTTTGAATTGGCTGGCTTATCGCTTTAGCCGCCAATTCTGAATTTCAAGTTTAACGAGATTCAGGCAAGATTTAGGATCGTTTTCTTGCTTATCATATTTGTCGAGCGGAAGAGGTACACGTGCGTTAGCGCGCGAAGTAGAACGCAACGATTCTAGCGGCACTCCCCTACAGACTTTCATAGCTGTCTCTGCGTCCAGACCTATCATGTTAGCGTAAGTCAGCTGCCCTGGTGTAGGATTAGCTAATCCAAGCTCTTGCCCCTGATAGATGCAGATGGCACGAGGATTAGCCTGAAATATCTGGTGCGTACCCCAGATAGAATTCCAGCACCCGTGAGAAAACCGCGGACTATCGTGCGATTCAATGTCGACCATAAATTTCGGGTTTAATGCCGAGTTTTTTAGCTTTTGCTTGAACTCTTTCGCGCCCGAATTGATAGTTGATTTTAATAAAACATTCATTATGGAATCAACCTGAGTATTAGCCGCATAGTAGTCTACTATGTCACCGAAAGTAGGATCAAAGCATTCCATCATCAAGAACGGATGACTGAGATGGCTAGGAAAAAATGCATTGAGTACTTTGGGCGCCTGCATGCGGAAGATTAAATCGTTAAGCTCCAAGGTATCACGATAAAAATCTTTGTTAATACCCTGAGGTACATCCAGGCGGAAACCCGCAACGCGATGCTCTTTGGTCCAGAATTTAACAATATCGCGAAATTCATGCACTAGTGTTTGGTCGGGCGTATGATCGTCTATCGGGAACCAGTTAAGGTCGGCCTGAGTTTCGTGAAAAAGATGACAATAGTACTGGCCATACTGTGCATCATACTTCCATGCTGGGCCCTCGTCAAAAAGATTTTTCCAACCAGGACGATCATAGTTACTCCAGCAATAATATTCTGGATGCTCGCGGAACCATGGATGATCTACAGAGGTATGATTGAGAACCAAATCCAGTAGAACCCCAATGTTGTACCGACGTGCAGTTTCGACAAAATCGTCGAATTCCTCCATAGTACCATATCGTGGATCGATAGCCCGATAATCGGAGACGTCGTAACCATGGTCATGCTGAGGCGACTTTAATATGCCGCTAAGCCAAACGTAGTTTGCGCCCAGGGCAGCTATGCGCTTTAGATGATACTGCATCTCCCTGAGGCTAGGCCAAGCTCCAGCCCAAATCTGATAAACCAATATTTTTGCCATAGAGAAACACCTCCTTCTCGTATTTTTGGCAAAAAATCAATAAGATACTAGGTATCTTATTAATTATAGCACAAATAAGCTAAAATGTCAATACTACCTCTGTTATATTGAGCGTGGTATAATGAGAAGTATGAGATTTTCGAAAACTTTTATCAAGACTTTACGTACGGCGCCAAAGGATGAAACCGCCAAAAATGGCGCACTTCTTACCCGTGCAGGCTATATTCATAAAGAGATGGCCGGGGTGTATGATTATTTGCCACTAGGGCTTCGCGTAATTGAAAATATTAAACGCGTAATTCGCGAGGAGCTAAACAAGCTCGGCTGTGAAGAGGTACAGATGTCCGCACTGCAAAACCCAGAGCCATGGGAAAAAACTGGCAGATTTTCAGACCAAGAGGTAGACATTTGGTTTAAAACTAATCTATCTAGCGGCGGAGAGCTGGGTTTAGCGCCTACGCACGAAGAGCCGATCACTAATATGTTAAAATCTTATATCTCTAGCTATAAAGATTTGCCGCTCTATGTATATCAATTTCAGACGAAGTTTCGCAATGAACTTAGGGCGAAATCTGGGATTTTACGTGGACGTGAGTTTTTAATGAAAGATTTGTATAGCTTCCATACCTCGGAAGATGACTTGAATAGGTTTTACGCAGAGGTAGAAAAGGCCTATGGGCGAATTTTTGCTAGGCTAGGCATTGGTGAAGATACATATGAAACATTTGCGAGTGGCGGAATCTTTGCCAAATATTCGCACGAATTTCAGACCGTGTTGCCGGTGGGAGAAGATACAATTTATTATAATACCGACAAGTCCGTAGTACTGAACAAAGAAGTCTACAACGACGAAGTGTTAGAGGATTTGGGCGCTGCTGGTGAAAGGTTTGAAGAAACTACCGCTGCAGAGGTGGGGAATATATTTAAGCTGAAGTTTAAATATTCTGAGCCGCTAGAACTGAAATATATAGATGAAGAAAACAAGCAGCAGACCGTATATATGGGCTGCTATGGCATAGGTGTATCGCGTGTGATGGGGGTAATAGCGGAAAAATTTGCGGATAATAAGGGTTTGGTCTGGCCAGAAGAAGTAGCACCATACAAATACTACTTGGTAGGAATTGGCGAGAATGGCATGGCAGAGGCGGAAAAATTTTACGCAGGACGCGAAGATACGACGCTATTTGACGATCGCAAGGCTCGCCCTGGTGAAAAATTTGCCGATGCAGAGCTAATGGGATTGCCGTATCGTATTGTAATATCCGATAAAACCCTAGCGGAAGATGCCGCAGAAGTAACAGATCGGCGCACTGGTGAAAGCCAGATGGTAAGATTGGCGGATTTAGCAAAATTTTAGCCAAAAAAGGGTTGAATTAGTAAGCGTTTTCTGGTAGACTGGATAGCAGATTGTAAAGTGGGAGTAAAAATGATTAAGAAAAGTGTGAATTTGACCGCTGAAGGTAAAAAGGATTTAGAAAAAGAATTAGATGAATTAATCAAAAATCGGCCAGCAATTGCAGAACGGATTGCTACGGCGCGGGCTTTTGGAGATTTGTCTGAAAATGAAGAGTATAGCTCGGCACGCAACGAACAAAAAGTAGCTGAGGGGCGGATTTTGGAAATTCAAGATATCTTGAAAAATGCTAAGATTATTCGTGGTGGCAAGAAAGATAAAGTAGCATTGGGCGCAACGGTAGTATTAGACATGGGCGGCCGTAAAGTAGAATATGCCCTAGTAGGACCTACCGAAGCAAATCCGCTTGAAGGTAAAATCTCTAACGAATCACCAATTGGCAAAGTAATCTTTGGGCACAAAGCTGGCGAAGAACTAGAATTCAACGGTAAAAAAATTAAAATTGTAGAAATAAAGTAAATATTTTATGAGCGGCTTTTTCTGTATAGATATAGGTCGCTTTTTTATTTTTCTTTCTCTGTAAGATATGGTATAATATATACCATGTTACTTGAAGATTATCGCAATGAAAGATTACGCAAACTAGAAGAACTCCGTGCACGGGGACTAGATCCATATCCAGCTAAAAGTGCACGTAATACTAAAATTTCTGAAATTATCAATCATTTTGACGAAAAAGACGGTCAAGAAGTAACGATAGCTGGACGTATCGTAGCGATAAGGTCTTTTGGCAAATTGGTATTTATTAAAGTACGTGATTATTTTGGTGAAATCCAGATTTTCATGAAAGCCGAGGGCGCCACGCCAGAAGGCTTGTTGGGTGCTAAAGATATTAAGCTATTAGACACCGGTGATTTTATTGAAGCTACTGGTAAAGTTGGCAAGTCGCAGACTGGTGAGGTATCCGTATTTTCTAATTTTGTAAAGTTATTAACTAAATCTTTGCGGCCTTTGCCAGAAAAATTCACCAACAAAGAAGAGCGCTATCGTCGGCGTTATGTAGACATGAATGTAAACCCAGAAGTGCGCGAAAGATTGGTACGGCGCAGTAAGTTTTGGCAAGCTACGCGAGATTTTATGAATAAACACGGGTTTATTGAAGTAAATATTCCGGTACTAGAGCACACTACGGGCGGTGCAGATGCTACGCCGTTTACCACCCACATGAACGCGCTAGATGAGGATTTTTATCTGCGGATTTCACATGAACTACCTTTGAAACGACTGCTTGGTGGTGGATTTGAAAAGGTATACGATATTGGCCCGAGATTTCGCAATGAAGGCGTGGATGATGAACATTTGCCAGAGCATATCGCATTTGAGAGCTATGCTGCATACGAAAACTACGAGGATGGCATGAAGCTATACGAAGAAATGATTAAATATGTAGCGATGGAAACTTGGGGTACGCTAAAGTTTCACGTAGGTGGGTTTGATATTGATCTGGACTGCGAGTGGCCACGCGTAAAATATGCAGATCTCCTTAAGGAAAAATTCGATGTAGACGTATTTAATCCGGACCGTGAGCAATTAATCCGGATTTTGAAAGAAAACGGTGTAGAGACGAATTTTGACGTAAGTGAAGCGCGTTTAATAGACCATGTGTGGAAACTAATCCGCAAAACCTCGGCGGGTCCATACTGGCTGATAGAAGAGCCTTTGTCGCTTTCGCCACTGGCGAAAAAGTCTGCAGATAATCCACTAGTAACCGAACGATTCCACCCGATTATTGCTGGCACAGAAATGGGTAATGGATTCTCGGAGCTGAATGACCCACTGGATCAATTAGAGAGATTTGAAGAGCAACAGGCAGCACGCGATGCGGGTGATGATGAAGCTCAGATGCTAGATATGGATTTTGTAGAAATGCTAGAATATGGTATGCCACCGGCTTGTGGTTGGGGCAACAGCGAACGCAATTTCTGGCTACTAGAAGGTGTGCCGGGCCGTGAAGCCGTACCTTTCCCGACTATGAAGTCTAAAGAAGATTAGATGAATACAAAAGACTTTGGCGAGTTCGTAATGGGGGAATTTGGTGGCGTGACACATGATCACCCATGGGAATCTAATCCCACATATACAGTGTATCGCCATAGCGATAATAAGAAATGGCTAGCACTAGTTTTTGATGCGACAAAAGAACAACTCCTAAAACTAAAACCGGAAGATAGTGCCGTGCTGGAGTATGCCGATGGCGAGAGAATCGATGTGGTAAATTTAAAGCTAGACCCAGAAATGATAGAGGACGTAATAAAAACGCCAGGGATTTTCCCGGCGTTTCATATGAACCGAAGATACTGGGTAACGGTGATACTAGACGGCACGGTAGATGTCAGAACTTTAGCGCCACTGGTAGAGATGAGCTACATTTTGACGATGAAAAAAATAGTGAATCAGCCAAGCTTCATAAAGCTTGGTCAGTGGAAGGCATGATATATAAGTTACCCTACCATTTTTACGCCATTTTGCATATTTAGTGAGTTATGCTAAGCTCCAGTTATTCGCGCCGAGGGAGCGAATTTGGCCTTTGATTTCTAGTAAGGTTACTATTTGGTTGAAATCGCTGGCGGATAGATGGAGAGCTTGCATGATTTCTTCGCCGTTACGGAGACCTTTAGATAAAGCTAGCAAAATAGCTGTTTCTTCGTCTGTGTCGCCAAAAAGTAGAGTTTGGGTGGATTTTGTGCGTTTTTTAAGATACTCCTCTGGAAATAGCACGCGCAAGAGATCGTCTGGGCCAGTGTAGGGATTGGCACCCTGGCGGATAAGTTTGTTGCATCCCTGAGAGTATGGGTTGGTAATATTGCCAGGCACTGCAAAAACCTCTTTACCTTGCTCAAGGGCATGGGCGGCAGTGTTGAGCGAACCAGACTTTTCGGCAGCCTCTACCACTACCACGATATCCGCAAGGCCCGCCACTATACGATTACGATAGAGGAATGAAGCTTTAGGATCATAATTACGTTGCCCGGTGGCAGAGTCTATATATTCTACTGGCGCTAGGGGATGACGATAATTTACTGGGGTGTTTTTAGGCGCATATTCACTAATGACAGCCCCGCCTTTGTCTATGATTTCCTTGGCTAGTGACTTATGTGCGGTAGGGTAGATGTGGTCTATGGGCGTACCAAGCACGGCCACCGTGATGCCGCCAGCATCTAAACACCCTCGGTGCGCGATACTGTCTATGCCATAAGCTAAGCCAGAAATCACCACGACACCATGTTTGGCAAGTTCGTAAGCCATTTTATAGGCAACTTCTTCACCATATCTGGTATTACGCCGTGCGCCCACAATAGCCACAGATTTAGGACGCTCTGTTCGGTTTTTTGTGCTTGATTTTGTAGTATTTTTATGCTGTTTTAATGTTGCGGATTTCTCCATTTTTGACACATTTTCTGGCATTTTACCATAAAAATACAATGTTTTAGGCTTAAGCGCAATGGCGTCTAACACCTCTGTAAAATTGGCTTCTAGGGGTGAAATTTGGTTGAATTTTTGAAAAAAGTGTGAAAAAAGTGTTGACATTTTTTACCTCGTGTGATATAATGAATACAGTTAGGGTAACAAAAACACCCTACACCGCACCTAAATAAGTTATAATTTCAGCTATACTACTTCCAGTGTAGCAGAAATTGCGTGCTTTTGAAACCCTTTCGGATTTAAAATTTCTTCATGGTTTTAAATTTTATAAGTATTACCTCCACTTAGAAAGGACAATTTCGAAGGCATAGCAATCCCTCTAACCGGCGGGCCCCAATTGTGTGAGGTGGGTTACGCTCCGGGGTTCACCCGGTATAGTAGTGAAGCGTTAGAGGGCCAAAATACCCTCAGGTGATGCCCACCCTTACCTGAGGGTTTTTTGATGGTCATAATATTCATGGTATAATTGCACCATGAAAGGAAAAGAGAGGAAGCAAAACGACCAAAAGCTAAACAACAATGCTATCTTCGGACCGACAATCACGGAAAAAGAATTAAGAAATGAAAAAATAGCGAAAATTTCGTTCGTTTTAGCCATCCTGAATTCCTTAGTTTGGTTAACTGTATTATTCCCAGCAGGTGGTGGCGCTTATGGTCTCGCGATAAGTATATATTATATGACTTTTATTGGATGGGTAGTCAATATTCTCACTATTATTTTTGGCATATTCGGCATAAAATCGCCCAAAAAGAACCTTGCAATCGCAAGTATAGCCCTAACTCTCGCTCCGTTTTTGCTTTCATTAATTATAGTACTACTAAGTCTTACACATAGCTAAAATCTTGACGCGATATGATATTATAGTATTATGTCTAAAAACTTAGTAATAGTAGAGAGCCCGGCAAAAGCGCACACTATCGAGAAATATCTCGGTAGTGATTTCAAGGTGCTGGCTAGTGTGGGGCATATTCGCAAGGACACAAAGGTTGATAAAGCCACTTTTGATGTAACCTACGAAATTGACCCGGGACATAAATCTATTATTACCGAGCTTAAAAAAGAGGCCAAGGCGGCCGATAAAATTTGGCTCGCGACCGATGAAGACCGCGAAGGAGAATCTATTTCGTGGCATTTATGCGAAGTGTTGAAGCTTCCAAAAGATACAGCGCGGATTACTTTTCATGAGATTACTAAGCCAGCGCTGGAAAATGCCATTAAAAACCCCCGTACAGTAGATATGGATATGGTGGCCAGCCAACAAGCTAGACAAACCCTAGATATGCTAGTGGGTTACGATCTCTCTGATATTGTGCGAAAGAAAGTACCGGGGGCGATATCGGCAGGGCGAGTGCAGAGCCCAGCGTTGCGCTTAATCGTGGAGCGTGAGAAAGAGATTGAAAAATTTGAAAGTAAATTCAATTTTAAGGTAACGGGGAAATTTGCGAAAGATGGAGCAGATTTCGATGCTGCGTTGGATAGTAAGGGGCCAGAGACAGAAGATGCTGCACGCAAGTTGTTAGAGGAATTATCTGGTGCGAATTTCGAAGTGGCCGAAGTGGAAGAAACAGAAGGTAGTAAAGCTAACCCTGTACCGTTTACTACTGCAGCCTTACAAATTGAAGCCAACTCCAAACTTGGCTTTGCCTCGCGCACCACTATGAGCGCAGCACAAGGGTTGTATCAAGCGGGGCTAATTACTTATCATAGAACGGATTCATTAAATCTATCTAGCCAGGTTATCGGGATGATTTCGGCTTATATTGAAGAGAATTTTGGCAAAGATTATTTGAAAGTGCGACATTTTAAGACCAAAGATGCTAGCGCACAAGAAGCACACGAAGCGATCCGGCCGACCAATATAGCTAGGCTTGATGCTGGTAAAAATGATTACGAAAAACGATTGTATCGGCTGATCTGGGCACGGACAGTGGCAACGCAAATGGCAAACGCTAAGGTAGCCAAAACCACCATTAAAATTTCCGGAGGGAACGAGACATTTACCGCTAAAGGTGAAGTGGTGGTATTTGACGGGTTTTTGAAAGTTTACGGTAAATCCAAGGATCTAGAGCTACCAAAAGTAGCTAAAGGCGACAAAATGGCTTGTTTGGAGCTAACCGCACGGCAAACTTTTGCGAAACCATCTGCTAGATATACTGAAGGTTCGCTAGTAAAAAAACTAGAAGAATTAGGGATTGGCCGGCCGTCTACCTATGCGTCAATTATGACGGCGATCCAGGCGCGTGGCTATGTGATAAAAGGCGAAAGCGAGGGGGAAGAACGCGAAGTGGTAGAACTAAAGACTACAGGGGGGAACGTGGTGCGCAACATAGTGAAAGAAAAATTCGGTGCCAACAAAGGCAAATTAATTCCTACGCCGATTGGCGAGTTAGTATCTGGGTTTTTGACTGATAATTTCAAGAATATCGTAGATTATAAATTCACTGCAAATATTGAGAAAGACTTAGACCTCGTGGCTGACGCCAAGCTAGAACGCGTAAAAATGTTAAAAGATTTTTACGGACCATTTAGAGATACGGTATTGATTGCAAATGGAGTAGAGCGTTATAATAATGCGCGCCTGCTTGGACATGACCCCGGGACCGGTAAGCCGATTTATGCTAAAGTTGGCAAAAACGGCGGGTTTATCCAATTGGGGGACAATGAAAAAGAAGCCGGCGAAAAGCCACGTTTTGCGCCATTGCCAAAGCGAAAATCCGTAAAAACGGTGAATCTAGAGCAGGCCCTGAAACAATTAGCTTTACCCGCTTTGCCGCGCGAGTTAGGCAAGGCGCCAGATGGCGCAGAGTTAATTGCCGCCAATGGGCCGTTTGGACCGTATCTTAAGGGCGGCAAATACAATATCCCGATGAAGGATTTTGACCCATACACGGTAACCCTAGAAGAAGCTTTGCCTTTATACCAGGCAAAGGTAGATTCGATTATTGCTGATTGGGGCGAAATTATGATTATTAATGGTGCTTATGGGCCATATATCAAAGGACCAGGACGACGCAATAATGTAAAAATTCCGAAAGAAACTGACCCTAAGACTATTACGCGCGAGCAAGCAGAAGAAATGCTAGCCAACAAACCCAAAACTACGCGGCGTGGAGTACGAGGTGGCGCAAAGAGAAAAACTGCTGCCAAGAAATCCGCGAAAAAGACTACGAAAAAATAATCTAATAATCTTCTACAAAGGTAAATTCTTTACCGGCAATACTAATGATGGAGTCTGGCTCGGCGCCCATAGAAGTAAGCTCGCCGCGGATGCCGAGTTTTTTCATAATGTCGCGTAAGCGGTTGACGGAGGCATAATTGTTTAGATCCGTGCGACGGGCGAATTTTTCGATTTTTTCGCCGGTGACAATAAATTTGCCGTCTTCAGTTTTTTCTACTTTCCAAGCGGTCTTGAGTTCTTTGGGGTTTAGGGAAATTACAGGTAGATCATTTCCGGAAGCGCGAGAATATTCGCCATTCTCGGAACGCTCCTGCGCGCCCGTCTTCGCTTCGCGAGACGGAACTGCCTTGCTCGGAGAACTAAACAAGCTTGGTTCTCTCTCGCTTCGTTGTTCCGTCGTTAAGGGGCTTTGTCGCTCCGTATTTTCCCCGTCGGAAAATATACTCCTCGAATGAGAATATTTCTCGCGTCCTAAATCGATGCTATCTTTAGGGGCTTTTTTCGCCGCCACTCGTGCAGATAGCTCACGCAGCAGCTCCTTAATCCCTAAGTGGGCACTAGAAGAAATCGTAAAAATCTTGGTATCAGGATTTTTGGCCAGGATAGAAGCCATTTGCATCTTGATAATATCTTCGTCTACACCCTCGCATTTGGTAAGTGCAACGATTTCTGGACGATCTTTTAGATCAGAATATTTTTCGAGTTCTTTTCTAATGGCGGCGTAGGCCTCGCCGGCGTCGTTATTGTAAACGTCTACCAAATGTAACAGAACTGCGGTGCGGTCTACATGGCGGAGAAAATCGTGGCCCAAGCCCTTACCTTCGGCAGCACCTTCAATAAGACCAGGAATATCAGCAATCAATAAATCACGGCTATCAATTGTGGCTACACCGAGATTCGGCGTGATAGTAGTAAAAGGATAGTCTGCGATCTCTGGTTTAGCATTGGAAACTACAGAGAGAAAAGTGGATTTACCGGCATTTGGCAGGCCCACTAGGCCGACATCGGCCATGGTTTTAAGCTCTAACTCGGCCTCAAATTCTTCACCTGGTTCACCAACTTCAGCAATAATTGGGGCTTGGCGAGTGGAACTCTTGAAATGAGCATTACCAAAGCCGCCGTCGCCACCCTTGGCGATAATTGCCTCTTGACCGTCGGCGGTGAGATCGGCTATAACTTCACCATTTTTACGAACTACCGTGCCGATTGGTACTTCAACAATCAAATCTTTACCACTCCGCCCGGCGGCGCGTTGCCCGGCGCCGTTTTTGCCGTTTTCGGCAGTCAAGATAGGAGTGAAACGAAAATCTATCAGAGTATTAGTATCTTTATCTGCTTTGAAGATGATATTGCCGCCCCGGCCACCATCGCCACCATCTGGGCCTCCCTTAGGGATGTAGATTTCACGGCGAAAAGAGACGGCACCGTTGCCGCCGTCACCGGCTTTTAAACTGACTTTAGCAATATCTACAAACATGCCATAATTATACCATAAAAAGCCAATTTATGACAGATTACAGGGAATATTGCAAGAATTAACGCTATATATCTTTATCATATCATACTTATACTAAAAAATCAAGACTTGACGGCCGTACGCTTATGCTTTAATATTAAATTAAGCTGATACGCTTCACAGGGGTTCCACTGAGTTACTTAGTGGAGTGTGGAGACTTACATTAAAAACAAAAACAGCGGATTAAAACAAACCAATGTGCCCCAAGGGTGGGCGCGCATCAGCGCGAAAGGAAGACGACCATAAAAAGTCGTCTTTTTTCTTTATTTTGCTAGGAGCAGAAAAAGCCGGCACTAGGGCCGGCTTAGAGGTGCTACCATGGTCTGCCGATTAATCGAACTGAGCAACCGATGTGTTTGCCATTATCAAGAACATTTCTGATAAACGTAGGCTCGCCGCACGAATTCATACATAAGATGCTGGCTTGACCCTCGTATTCGCCAGTACCTTTGCACCAGTAATGCCCGGTGACACCATAGGCAATAGCTTGACGGTAAGTAAAGTCTAGCGGAGACTTATTATATTCTTCTAGTGCAGTAAGAATACCGATTGAGCCGTAAAATCCGAGACCGAGTGCTGTAGCCAGGTTATAGCTATGACAAATGCCATCTTTATAGCCATATTTAGCGATAATTTGTTCAAATTCCTGATCCGTAGGAAGAGCAAAATCATAGCCACCGGTTGGACAGCCAGAATTTAGGAAGTCTATAAGAAGCATAGCTTCTTCGTAAGAGAAGTATTTCTTGCCCTTCGTATACCTGCAATATTTTGCCAAATCGTCTGTATGACATAAGTCCGTTGTAGCGATTGCAAACCCTGGCATTTTGAAACGATCGAAACAGATTGATGGATATTTCATATTTTCACCTCCTTAAGGTACAATTTTTGAATTCGCCCAATATTCAACAATCTTAGTTATCTTATATCTTATCCTGGCAAAAATGTCAATTTAATGAGTTGACTTTGCGAGGCATAAATGTTATTATAAGAAAACTAGTATTTTTCTCAACAATAAATATATGGAGGTGCAAAACATGAAAAATACTACCCAGAACATTAAAAATGTCAAAATCCACTATTTCTTTAGTAAGGAGGTGCCGGAGCTGGTCGACGAGTTCAAGCAATTCGTTGTATCGGTAAACAAGTATCTGATTGGATTACAGGATGATCCGCGCTACCACAAATCCGCAACGCGCGGAAAGTCCAAGAGCAAAACCATCACTTTCGAAGATGGGGACTGGAAGTTCCGTGGCAAACTGACCCGCGAGGGTCAGCCTTATACCGAGGAGGCCATATTCTATTTTCGCGGTGAAGAGATCTGGCGCATGGAGCGTAATTTCAGGTTATATGAGGCGGCGTACCAACGCGAAGATGCCGTAACGCATTGCATGTTGGCGGCAGCCGCGGAATACGATGCTGAGACGCCCTGGCGCGGTCCAGAATGCATACTCGACGAAGCAGTACAGTTGCAGTACGCGTCGGTCTATTCTGGCACAGATGATGACTTCACTGTTGAGGAGACCATTCGCAATGCCTACGGAGTTGTTCTCTGGATGGCCACCTGCAGCGGTGGATATTTGACATAATAATTGTCGCCGCGGTTCGCCGCGGCGATTTTTATGTATTCTTAAAGTTGATTTTTTGTAGTTTTATGCTATAATTACAATAATACGTCTATCCGAGATTATAAAATAGGAGGTGGAAAAATGGAAAGGCGTAGCATAGACCAAGAATTTACAAATGAATTGCTCGAGTTTTTATACAGAGCACAGTTGAACGGATATGGCAGCGATAAAGAGCCCTTTGTCAGCAAGGATGGCACGCATATGCTGTCCTACGCCGAGGAGGGCAAAGAGCTCGAATATGTCGATATGTGGTATGGCGGGGAACCCTTCCGCGGTATGACGGTGATAAGGCGCAGAGGAATCGTGTGCTGGGTGATGACGTACGGAGGAGAGGTGTTTGCCGGAATAGACAAAGAGCCGGTATACACCTGTTTGAGAGCCGCGCTGACAAGCCTGGACCACGACGCCCCTTGGCGTGGACCCGCCGTACTCACCCATGAAAACGGCATGCGTTATGTCAACAGATGGACTGGTGATATTACAAAGTTCAAAGGCAAGGAGTATATCTACCAGTCTGGCGCAAGCCGTCTGTATGAGGCTACCTACGAGGGTGGATTTGTAGATTTGGATTAATACACAACCGTCGCAGCAATAAAGCGGCGGTTTTTTCCTGGACTGGATTTATAGGGAGAAAATGGTATAATATGGGTATGATAAAATTCACAATAATCACGCTATTCCAGGAAGCTTTGGAACCATATCTAAAGACTTCCATGATGTGGAAAGCCACCGAAAAGGGCTTGGCGGAGTTTGATTTTGTGAATTTAAGAAATTTTGGTCTAGGGCCGCATAAATCTGTAGACGACACACCATATGGGGGCGGAGATGGAATGTTGCTACGCTGCGAACCGGTATTTAATGCGATTGAATCGGTGAAAGCTAAGGACCCGGACGCAAAAGTGATTTTACCTACCCCAGTAGGGGAGATTTGGGACCAAAAAATGGCACAAAATTTTGCCGAAACAGCCGAGAATGCGCACTATATCATCTTATGTCCGCACTACGAGGGGTATGACGAGCGGATTTTATCTATTGTAGACTATAAAATTTCTCTAGGAAAGTATGTACTCACTGGTGGGGAATTGCCAGCGCTCATCATCATAGATTCCGTTGTGAGATTAATTCCAGGGGTGCTCGGAGGTGAAACGTCCGCACAGATAGAAAGTTTTTCTGATGGAGATAACCTGGAATACCCCCAATATACTAAACCTTATGATTTTCGCGGGATGACAGTGCCAGATATTCTGCTCTCTGGTAACCACGGTGAAATCGCCAAATGGCGTGCGGAGCACAGCGGCAAAGCATGAATTTAGCGGATTCTGTAGAAAGTTTACAGGGAATAGGCCCAAAACGGGCGGAGATTTTGAAGAAAGCCGGTATCCGTACGGTGCGGGATTTTTTTTATAATTTGCCGCGCGACTATGAAAACTTCCAGGCGGCAGAATCTATCGCCGAAATGCGCCCAGGTAAAGTGGTAATAAAGGGCAAAATAGATAGCTTATCTACCCGCCGGGCCAAACGTAGGCGCTTATCTATCACCGAAGGGGTAGTCAGAGATAATACAGGGGCGGTGAAAGTAGTATGGTTTAACCAGGGTTACCGCATAAAACAGTTCTCGTCGGAGAAGGAATACTATTTTACTGGCAATTTTGAGCTTAAAAATGGCCGTTACAGCCTAATCTCGCCATCTGCCGCCGAGGTAGCCGATATAGACCCCAAAAACGGCCTAAGCCCCGTCTACGTAGCCCACGGAGCGTTGAAATCGCATGATTTCAAGAGATTGGTGGCAAATTCACGCAGTAAATTCAACGAAATCCCTGATTTACTCCCCACGGTAAAGCCTGGCACACGTAAAAATGCCCTATTTTACGCTCATTTTCCGAATTCGCTAAAATCCGCCCAAAACGCCAGGGATTATCTGGCCTACGAAGAATTGTTTGAGCTAATTTTGGCGGCTAAGCTTAATCGTCAGGAGAACGATAAATTAAAAGCCGAGAAAATACCCTTTAATGCGGCGAAAATCAAGGAGTTTGTGGCAAAATTGCCGTTTCAGCTAACAGGTGCGCAAAGATTGGCGGCGTGGGAAATTTTCAAAAATATAGAAAAGGATACCCCGATGAACAGGCTACTCCAGGGAGACGTGGGGGCCGGTAAAACGGTAGTGGCGGCCCTAGCAGCTTATGCGGCAGCTCTAGAAGGCCGTCAGGTGGCCTTACTCGCACCTACTGCCATACTAGCCAATCAGCACTACGATGGACTCTCGCGGCTTCTGGGTGCGTTTGGAGTGAAAGTAGCACTACTTACTGGTGCCACCAAGAAGAAATCGGAGCTAAAAAAACAAATAGCCACAGGGGGAATAGACGTAGTAATTGGTACGCACGCTCTGCTTACCGATGATACGGAGTTTCATGACTTATCCCTAGTAGTAATAGACGAACAGCACCGTTTTGGGGTGGAACAGAGACAGAAATTGCTTTTAAAATCCCCTAACGGGCTAGCGCCACATCTACTCGCGATGACGGCCACCCCTATACCGCGATCTTTACAACTTACGGTATTCGGAGATTTAGATGTGTCTATTTTAAATGAACTACCAAAGGGGCGGCAACCAATCGCCACTAAAATTTTAACAGAGGTGGAAACTAGAGAGATTTTATACCCCAAAATTCGCGAAACCTTAAGTCAAAAAAGCCAAGTATATTGGATATGTAAAGCTATAGATGATGATCCTCGTACTGAGACCACCTCAGTAAAATCACGTGCCGCCAAGCTAGCACGAGATTTCCCAGGTGTAGAAGTTGAGTTTTTACACGGACGGATGAAACCAGTCGAAAAAGATGATATAATGGAGCGATTTTCTAGGGGCGAAATACAAATATTGGTATCTACTACGGTGGTAGAGGTGGGGGTAGATGTGCCAAACGCCACCCTGATGGCGATAGAAAACGCCGAAAGTTATGGCCTAGCGCAGCTGCATCAGTTAAGAGGTCGTGTAGGGCGGGGAAGTAAGGCATCTTTTTGCTATTTACTTACCTCTGGCGACGCAAGACCATCGCAACGGTTAAGAGAACTGGAAAAATCTACAGATGGATTCCATCTGGCGGAAGTAGACTTAAAACTGCGTGGCCCAGGGGAAATCTACGGAGCTTTACAGCACGGAGCGTTAGATCTACGCATTGCTACTTTATCTGATACTAGGTTGATTCATCGCGCCCAAGAGGACGTGGCAAAATTCTTGAAAAATCCTGAAAATATGGTAAAATATAAAGAATTAATGAGCGGTATTACCAAGTACCAGCAAATTATCACATTAAATTAACATTTCCGACGGGACCTGTCGTCATATCTCTCTTGCGGCCGCGTCCGGCCATCCCGTCGCCACGGGTGGCCGGCGCTAACTCTCGCGCTGCCGCGCTCCGCAATGCCGCTACGCTGAGATATTGACGCCACCCGTCGTAATATGCAATTATATTGTTTGTTTATAGACTTATTTATGGATAATATCAAAATTACATCTGGAAAATATCGGGGCAGAAGTATCAAATCGCCTAATTCTAGACTCACCCATCCTATGGGGGCCAGGGAAAAGCTGGCACTATTTAACATGATTTCTGAATACCTGCCTAGGGCAGTAGTACTGGATGCTTATGCTGGCTCCGGGGCACTAGGGATAGAAGCTTTATCGCGCGGAGCGAGCTATGCAATGTTTGTAGAGAAAAATCCGCGCATTACTGGAGTAATCCGTAAAAATCTAGCCGAATTAGGCCTAGCTGAGCAAGCCAGCGTGTCTGAGTGGGATGCAAAAAATTTCTTGCCACCCAGGGATTTTGGTGTGATACTGGCGGACCCACCGTACGATAATTTTGACCTGCGGGGCATAGAAAATTTAGCGAAGTTTTTGAAAAAAGGTGGAGTTTTTACGCTTTCTCATCCTGGGGAGGCACCAGAGATAAATGGATTAATTCTACAAAAAACGCGTAAGTATGCGGCCGCAAGGATCTCTATTTACACAAAGTAAAACATTTGTGCTATACTAAGAGTGCAATATTCAATCATACGAGTGAAAACTAGCACTTTTTATTAACTACACGAAAGAAATGGCGCCGTAAGGCATCAAATTGTTCGTGTAGTTAATGCTAGTATCGGATGATTGGATATTGCACCCCTTGCGGTGCCATTTTTGTTAATCCCCATTAATATAGTGGCACCACATGGGGGAGTAGTAGTAATCATATATATAAATGAGGTAAAAGATGGGCCACAAAGTAAAACAATCTTTAATGAGTAGTAGAATAGATTTCTTCTACTATGCTTTCCGCAATATTCTTTTAGTTAGTTTACCCATCTTAGCTATCTCTGCTGTATTATTAGCTTCTTTCCGTTCTTCTGCAATGAATAGTTCTGCAGACAGTGTTAGGATTAATTTACCCACTTCTTGTACTTTGTCTGGCAATGTTACAGCGGAACATACTGCCAGTATGGTCAGTGGACAAGAACTTAGAGATATTGGTACTACAGAAATTAATACGATATGTAATGATAAGGATGGTTATATAGTTTACGCTAAAGGTACTACACAGAATAATAATGGTGAAGTGGTATTAGCTTCTAGCCTAGGATCCAATTATGATATTAAGACTGGTAATATTCCTAGTAGTAATGGAGACTCTAGCTGGGCGATGAAGTTAAGTCTTGGTGCTAGTACTTTTCCTCCTACTATAGTAAGTGATTATGATAATAAATATGTGCCAGTACCTAATAATTGGACTAAAGTAGTGTATAGAAGTGCTAGTACAGCTACTAATAGTACTGCTACTTCTATCTTTACTACTACTTATGGTGTATATACCACGCCAGGACAACCAGCAGGTATTTATAGTGGACAAGTAAAGTATGTAATGCTGCATCCTTCTGCTACTACAGTACTACCTACTACTACATTAGAAAGTGCATTTGCTAGTGCTGGAAAAAGCAAGAAGATAGGCGTGGTAGATCCAGTAACTGGACAAACTGGTGATTTCTACAAAATGCAAGATATGAATAGTAGTATTTGTGATGCAGTAACACCCAATGATAATCCAGGGTATGATGAGATACAATTAGTAGATGATAGAGATAATAAGATTTATTGGGTGGCCAAACTAAAAGATGGACATTGCTGGATGACACAAAATCTAGACTTGGACCTAGGCGTAAAAGATGCAGCTCTAGGTATAGATACCACAGTGCTTACTTCTGAGGATACGGATTTAAACGATAGATCGCTTGCTGGAGCCTATGGAGAAGGGTATAGCTATAACCTGGAGACCAATATAATCTCTTGGGGCCCCACTAATATTACCAGAGATTATCAACATAGTACTGGTACTCCATGGGCCAGTAATACTAATATAGCCTATTCCTTGGATCCAGGTGAGTGGTATTGGGATGGAGATGATACTACGCCAAACTGTAATTATCTCAATACAAGTGCTGGTTGTACGCATTTTACACAAGACAAAACTAATGTTAACAAACATCTATCCGTAGGCAATTATTATAACTGGTCTGCCGCTATAGCTAGTGATGATAGTAGTTCTCTTACCGTTAGCACATATAGCAATGTGAATAATAATCCACAAAACTCTATTTGCCCTAAAGGATGGAGGTTGCCTACCATAGCAAAACCTAATGGGGAAGATGCGCATTCACGACCAAATTCTAAGGGGGAATTTGGCAGGTTGAACTATCTCTACAATGACGGTGGCAATACTGATTTTAAACTCATTTCTGCTCCTCTGTGGTTTGTGCAGTCTGGTTTTGCTATTGATGGCGGTCTTAGCAACCCAGGCTTTAAGGCGACCTATTGGTCCAATACGGTTAGTGATGGCGTTACTGCCTATGTCATGGTTCTCTTTACCAACTACGTCAATACTGATTATAATGCTTACGGTAGTGGCGGCGACGGCTGGAAAAGTGGCGGGAGACCCGTGCGATGCGTGGCACGCTAGCCTTGCTTTTTATCAAAAATATGATATGATTAGTAAGTATTTATACCCGTACCGGCGGTATCCGGAATCTGTACATTAAAAGGAGAGAAGAAAAATGGATAAAATTCCTAGCTTCCAGGTGGATCACACCAAGCTCAAGCCCGGAATTTACACCGCAAGGGAATTTCGCTTTCCTGACCCCGAATCTATGGTTACCATTTTAGATTTGCGGTTCGTCAAACCAAACCGCGGTGGCATGTTTGCTACTAAGGTCATCGGCCCCAAAGCTCTTCATACGATTGAGCATCTAGGTACTATCTTCCTACGTAATCACTCAGAGCACCGAGATAAGGTTATCGACTTTAGCCCAATGGGCTGTCGAACCGGGTTTTATCTATCAATGGCTGACTACTGGCCACCGGCGCTGAACAATGTTACGCACCGTCTAGTGATAGATCTTTGCAATTTCATTGTTCAGTTTGATGGACGCATACCCGGCGCTTCGCCTCAGGAATGTGGCAACTGGCAGGAACACGATTTATCCGCGGCCAAACGTCATACCAGAAAATACCTGAAGTCATTACTCCACGACCCGTGTTTCGAATATCCCATACTCAACACGAAGGAGGAATAAGCACGGTGGCAAAGACAGATTTAGCAAAAAAATGGGGAACCGGAATTGAGTTTGAAACTGCCGGAATTGGCGTGGCACCGGAACCGTTCGTCCCCTCGCGTGATATTTTACTTGAGGACAATAAGAAGGTACTAAAAGGTACCAAATACTTTCCCCTAACCGTGGCAAATGACTTGATAAAAGCCAAGAAAACACCTGCGGGCTGGCGACTGCCCAGCAGAGAAGAAGGTCAGAAAATTGCCAAATTATTTACTGGCACCGAAGTTGGTCGCAAGGTTTTCGGGCTTGACGGTTATGTGGGGTTAAATGACATGGCCAGATACCAACATTCACTAGCCGTTGAGGTTATGCAACACGGGGCTTTCGGCTACTGCTGGACTAGCGATTTTGTCAGCGAGTTGTACGCCTACGTAATCATTAGCGGTAAAAGGGTTTTAAACGCCGACTCGTATCTACATATTGGTTGCGGTTTGCCACTTATGTTGGTAAAAGATCTTTAGTCTCTCTCTAGCCGACACTAAGTGTCGGCTATTTTCTTGTTTTTAAAAAGCTATTCTCAGGATCTGCTGACATTGCTTTTTAACCAAAAATATGGTATTATTATTTAGTATTTTATAGGTCACGGCCTTAAACTATGTACTTTGAAAGGAGAGGAATATGATTGAAGGGAATGAAGAAATTTGAGGTAGATTGTACTAGATTACGCCCGGGAGTGTATATCTTCCAGCACAGTCATGATACCACTACTCTCGATTTAAGATTCGTCCGCCCTAACCACGGTGTCTATCTGCCGTCACCAGCAATGCATACTATCGAGCATCTCGGCAATTTTTATCTGAGAAGCCGAGAGGCTCACAGTATCGAACTGATTTATTTCGGTCCGATGAGTAGCAGAACTGGGTTCTACTTGATAGTATCCGGTTGGCAAAATCCCCTGCACAAGGAATCGCCGATTTTCTTGACGATAAAATCAATGCTGAAATTCATCATTGATTTTGAAGGAGAAATCCCTGGCACCAATGCTAGGGAGTGCAGTAATTACAAAGAACATGATCTGGCTGGCGCCAAAGAGTGGGCCGCGAGGTATTTACACGAACTCAAGAAACCGCATTTTGAATACCCTGTAAAGGAGGGCTACAATGAAAATTCCGTATGGCAGCAACTGGGAACAGAAGGCGATTAAATTGCCCGGCGTCGGCATTATGATTGCTCCGGAGATCTTCCGGGTAACGGAGAGAATCTATTTCCAAAACGGCAAAGCCGTGATGGAGGGTGCGCAGTATTTCGACTGGAAAACGGCGCATCAATTAGTGGAAAACCGCAACGTCCCAGCCGGCTGGCGAATGATGAAACCGGCCGAAGCCGAAAAGATTAAGGAGCTCCATAATGCCTGTCGGTTTAGCAAAATAGTACTTGGACATGATGGATATATAATTCCATCCAACATGGTGGCATACAAATACTGCCCCACAGGATTTGGCCACTATGTTGCACACCGGGGAATAACTGGCTGCTATTGGTTGGAGTGTATGCCTATATCCACTTCTGCTTCCTTACTGGAGGTTTCTGGGTCACAAATCAATATAACAAAGTATTGCATGGGTTACGGTCTACCTTTGCTACTCGTTAAAAACCTCTAGTCTCCTTAAGGCCAGCGCTACGGTGCTGGCCTTTTTCTTGCTTTTAATTGACTTTTTATCATAAGTATGATATAATTGTAGTGTGATAGCAATTCACCCGTATCAGACGGAATTCTGAAATTCGTACATTAAGGAGATTAAAATGAACATTTTCAGATGGATCGAAGATGGCAAGAGAACACAGGCCGGACCCATTGTGGCTCCGGAAAATTTCGTCTTAGAGAAGGAGATTATTCTGACTGGCGTAGACAAAAGTGGCGACCCCGACGAAGCCACTATCTTGCACGCCGGCAAGGAGTTCTTCACCCTGGACGAAGCAGAAGCTCTTCAGGAGCAGGGCTATTTTCCGGAAGGTTGGCGACTGCCTACCGTAACGGAAGCCGGGGCTTGGTTGACAGAATTTACAGGTAAGAATCTCGTCAATCCGAGCGGCAAGATCATGGCGCAGCTTGGCCTGAAGCTTGATGGCTACATTTATCCGAGCATGCGTATATACAACTACTGTCCAACAGACCGAGAAATCGTCGCTAGCCTCGTTGTCGACAAAATGATTGAGGGTCGATTCTGGCTAATAAACGATGACGGCACCAATAATTACACCTACAGCCTCGTTGTTTATATGACCAAAAAACCTGAAATTCGAACGTTTAACCGTAGTTGTGGACACAGTATTCGCCTAGTTCATGACTAAAACCAACCCATAGCCAGCACCAAGTGCTGGCCTTTTTCTTGAATTATTTTAATTTTTATGCTATTATTGATGGACGTATCGAGCGTAAACTCGAAATTTGCACCTTAGGAGAGGTATAATGAAAAAACAGATTGCGTCAGGAATATATTCTTGCGGAAAACGCCATTACAAACATCGCACAGTGGAACGTTTTTATCTAGAGTTTGTTGGCTACCAAGGTAGGGACATGACTCATGATACCGCTGAAACAATTAGATATCTGGGAAATATATTCTTTTCCGATCAACGCTACAGAAAAGATAGAATCATAAGTTTTCGTCCATCTAGACGAGACAACGGATTCTACTTTATAGTAGGAAAAGTAGCTAGTTATGAAAGGATTTTTGACCTGGTTGAATCTTTGTGTGGATTCATCATCAAAACCGACAGGGTTGACCCAACCGATTCGCTCATGAAGCCAGATTTGCTGGGCGCCAAGATGTACGCGGCAGATTACCACGTACTTCTCCACAAACCGATGCATCCATGACGCATCGGTTTTTCATCTGTTAGAGGGTATTGTGCTTATGTTGACATTTTTCATAAAGTGTGGTATAATGGAAGTATAAGGAGTTTATTATGTATCAACAAACAGAGGTGGAGAAAAAGGAACGTCGCAAGATTATCGCCGCAGCTACGGCAATAGTAGCAATTATTTTGATTCTAATCGTGGCAATTATCGTAGTGGCTACCAAAAAATCTAGTCGCACCAATACCGCAAATAATAGCGAAAATACCACGTTTGAAATCGCAGAGAATAACGAGCAGACAACCGAGAATAAGACCGAAGAAAATACCACTACAGAAGAAGAGAAAAAGGATGACGAGAAAAATACAACAACCGCAGAGAATAATGCAGTAGGGACCATTTCTACGGAAAAAGCGAATAGTGAAAGCAAAAAATCCGAAGAAAAGACTGCTGCCCAAAAATCTACTTCGGTAACAGCAACTACGGAGCAAATGCCATCCACTGGCCCAGAAGAGTTTTTGCCGCTCGCGCTAGTTGCCGGGACGTTGGTAATGTATCTTTCTTCGGCGGTCTTAGCCAAGAGAGAAGCCTAATTTTATAAAAAGCGAGATTTATAGAAAGTCTCGCTTTTTTGGCGATTTATGATATAATGGGTACACGCCCGGATGGTGGAATTGGTAGACACGTATGCCTTAGGAGCATATGCCGCAAGGTGTGCAGGTTCAAATCCTGTTCCGGGCACCACGAGAGTAGCCTTAGTGGCTATTTTTTGTTATGCTAGTTGACTTATATCTAAAACTGTGTTAGAATATAGAGGTTATTGTCCACCATAACAAATATTTTTTCGGAGGTGCATAAAAATGGATAAGGATAATAAAGTTATTTTAAACAATCAGTCAGAAGAACAGAGGTTTAACGCGGGGGTAGTTTCCGCTGCTTACAATGATCTGCTGACACTGGCGACAAAGGAGATCTTGGAGCTGATCCGAACGGAATATTGTAAACCGTTAAAGCTCATCATTGAAACGAGCAAAGACGGCAAGACGAGAACTGTGCTCGGTGATAAGGTTGGTGTACTGGCCACGTTCCAGCTTAAGAACAAAAAATGGGTAATCTCCGAGGATTCGAAAATGACATCCGAAGAGTTCGAAACCTACACCGACCAGCTCCTCGTGCGCGAACTGCTGGTGGAGCCGGCGGCCGAATCGGCCTACGGCGAGGATGCCCTGCCGCCTGACGGCTTAATCCCCATAGTGGAGGCCGTCGAGATCTACTCAAGAGGAACGGAGGTTCATGACCTCATAATGCAGTTCCTCGAGGGTAAATTACCCAAGATAACGACCAACGTGCGAGAAATTGCGCAGGTCATCAGCATCGTTAATGTCCCTGACCAGGTAAGAATGTTGACAGCCCTCGTGGATGCGCTCGACAACCTTCAGAACGAACCAAACGTGTATGTAGAACCAACATACAAGGATCTGCTGATCAGGAATCCGTTCGGCGCAGATAAGATCGTTCATGCACTACGTCTGTGTTACTGGACAATCACGGATGAGAGGTATCGTCTGTTGGGTACGCCCAAGACAAAGAGCAAAACCACTCTCCGCGATTTGATTCTGGAAAAAGGTTCAAGATATACAGAGGCAGTGCGCAAAATCGCCGGAAAAGCAGTGATTACTGGCACCAGATACCCCGTGATCACGCTCAAGGCGGCAAAGATTCGCCTGGACCTCGTTTCGAGACCCATGTTCTATACCGACTGATGTACTTCGCTCCCCGGCAGCCAGCCGGGGGCATTTTTTATCCTAAAAATTGAAACTGTCTAGGCCGTTTTCTATGATATAATCATAAACAGGATGGGTAAAATTACCAAGTATTTGAATCAGTTGATTGTTGGTAATGTTTTTGATAACCCAGAAATCTTGGAGGTTTACTCTACAGACCGTTCGGCGCTCAAAATTAAGCCAAAATTCGTGGCATTTCCAGAATCTACCGAAGATATCCGTAAATTAATGCGGTTTTTTAATCAGATTGCCGCGAAAGATATACCGGTGTCCGTCACGGCACGTGGTTCTGGCCTGGACGAAGGTGGGGCAGATCTGTCTGCCGGAGGGCTAGTAATTTCTACTGAAAAATTAAACCGGATGCTAGAGATAGACCCGCGCGAAAGATTGGTACGTGTACAAGCCGGGATTACTCTAAAGGAATTAAATACTGCGCTTTCCGTATCGGGTCTCACTATCCCGATTAGCGGCCACAGTGGGGAAACGATTGGCGGATTGATATCTAACATGCCAATAGACAATAACGCTAGCAAATATGGCGGGATTGCAAACTACGTAGAGCGCATAGAAGTAGTACTAGCCAACGGCGAGTGTCTGCAAACTAACCGTCTAAAAAAGTATCATGTCGCCAAAAAAGCCACCGAAAAATCCCTGGAAGGCGATATTTATCGCAAAATATCCAAACTGCTAAAATCTAAGGCTGAATTAATTTCTGATATTACCAAAAATCCGCCACGAGACAAAAGTGGCTACCCGATGATTACTAAGGTTCAGCGCAGGGACACACTGGATTTAATGCCCCTGTTTTTCGGTGCGCAGGGTACGCTAGGAGTGATTTCTGAAGTAATTTTGCGTGCAGTGCCACTTAGCAAGAAGCCTACACGCGTAGTAGCCACGTTTAAGGAATTGGACTCGGCGCTAGAATTTGCCTATGCAGCAAAATCTTTAAAACCACGTAAAATTGATTTTTATGACCTAAAGATTATTCAAGAGGCGCGCGAGTCTGGTAAAAATCTAGACGGCGTAATTCGCAAAATCGAAGATGGATTTGTGGTGTTAGTAAGTATAGACGAACGGGTAAATGGTTGTATCAAAAAGCTCACCAATATGCAAAAAGATTATCCACGCAGTAGCAAGTTTATTTTTGAAAACGTCAATAATCGCGTAGCACTTAATGAGTTTGAAAATGCCCTATCCGTATATCTCAATTCGCCGAAAAATGGCGAGCGAGTACCGATTTTGACAGATTTTTATTTGCCAGCACGCAATATTGGCGGATTTTTGAAGGATCTAAAAGTTTTAGAAGAAAAGTTGAAGCTGGATTTGGCCCTATATGGTTCGTATGCCACATCTATTTATAGCTTAAGGCCCAAGTTTAATTTGGAAGAAAAGGATTTTAATAAAAAAGCCGCCACGTTCTTACGCGCAGGAGCATATATTATAGATAGGCAGGATGGCAAGCTGGCCGGTGGCACACCGGAAGGTAGGTTAAAAGCAGTGGTAACGAATACCGAAATGAAAGATGCCGAACAAGATTTATATACTAAAATCAAAGAGATTTTTGACCAAAATAAAATCTTGAATCCGGATATCAAATTAGGGGCTAGCTCCAAATTTACTTTGACGCATTTCCGGGATAGTAGCCTCCCAAAAATTATGTTATAATACATATAATATATAGGAGTTATTATGAAAACTACAGTCAAGAAACTGTCTGATTCGCGCGTAGAAATTACCGTGACACTAGATGCAAAAGATTTGAAGCCAGCAAAGGATAAGGCTCTAGAAAAGTTAGCCAAAGAAATCCATGTGGAAGGATTCCGCAAAGGTAAGGTACCTGTAGATGTAGCTAAAAAGTTTATCCCAGAAAACGACTTAAATGCCGAGACGGTAGATGCTGCCGTGCGCACCACCGTGATAGAAGCATTTTCCAAGAACGAAAAATCGCCACTGGTGCTACCTAGCGTAAATGTTACCAAGTATGTGCCAGACGAGGTAGTAGAATACACCGCTACGGCCGATATTATTCCAGAAATCAAGCTCGGCGACTTTAAAAAGCTCGGCGTCAAGAAAGAGGACGTAAAAGTCTCCGAAAAGGAAATTAAAGAAATTCTAAACAATATTGCAACTTCTTTTGCTGAGAAAAAGACTGTCAAGCGCGCCGCGGCAGACGGCGATGAAGTAATCATTGATTTTGTTGGTAAAAAAGACGGCGAAGCTTTTAAGGGCGGTTCGGCCAAGGATTATCATTTGACTTTAGGTTCTAAAACTTTCATCCCGGGGTTTGAGGACGGTATTGTCGGCCACGAGCCAGGCGATAAGCTTGACTTAAAACTCACCTTCCCAAAAGATTATGGCGTAAAAGATCTTGCCGGCGCCAAGACCGTATTTGAAGTATTACTCAAGCAAGTAAACGAGATTACCAAACCAGCCATAGATGACGAGATGGCAAAAAAGTGTGGACCATTCAAAGATTTGAAAGAGCTAAAGGCCGATATTGAAAAGAATCTAAAAGCACAAAACGAACACAAGTTGGAAGAGAAGTTCAAAGACGACCTCGTCAATGCTTTGGTAAAGAAATCCACTGTGCCAGCTCCAGAAATTTTGATCAACGACCAAATGCGGATGATCAAAGATGACATGAGCCGCAACGCCGCTTCGCAAGGTATGAGTTTTGAAGATTTCCTAGAGCGCAATAACGAAACTATGGAGAACTGGGAAAAGGAGGCTCGTAAAATCGCCGAAGCACGCGTAAAGGCATCTCTAGTACTACAAACTTTGGCGGTAGAAAACAAGATTACCGTATCGGACGATTTGGTAACCGCTAAGATTAACGAGCTGAAAGATGTGTACAAGAAATCACCGGAGGCTTTGAAAAATCTCAAAGATCCAAATGTGAAAATGGATATCAAAAACCGGATGATTATTGAAAAGACACTAGAGTTCTTGATGAAAGAGAATAGCTAGCCTATAAACAAAATAGCCGCCGGTTTTACTGGTGGCTATTTTTTTGAACAAAGTTTCTAAGCCATAATTATAATAATTGTTTCGCCACTCGCAATAGTGGCGGGTCCTGGTCGCACCTATTTTTCTGGCAATGAGACTTGGATTTTTAAGCACGTCATACACGGGATGGCCGGGAAAGTTTGCTCTTTGAGCAACTTTCTTGGCATCGTCTGGGATATACGTGTTAAAAATCCAAATCAATTTTATATTGCCAGAAAAACACATGCGACCACCCGCCTAAGTTTTATTTTTACGCATTTTAAATTTTTTCATGCTATAATAAAAGTGCTATATTCAATCATTAACAAATGTGTCAGCGATTTTATTATTTAGTCGTAATCGTTCGTAATTATTGATGGCGCCGTGAGGACCGTCTTTTGCGAATGATTAACCTGACGCAGAATGATTGGATATAGCACCCTTGCGGTGCCATTTTTATGCATATTCCATTTAGGTAAAATGGCACCGCAAGAGAAAAGCTAATATAAGCGAGGTAATCTAATGCGGGACAAGATAAAACGATATCAATATGTATGTAGAACAGTATTTAGTTTATTTTGTTTTATAGCTACATTAGTATCTATTACACAATCTTTTGGTAGTGTATCTGCTGTAGAAGGTTCTGCTTCTGCCAACGCTTCAGTCACTGTCTCTTCTGCCTGTAGTTTTAGTAGAACTAATGGTTCTGGTGAGTATAATGGAATACTAGCTAATAATAGTAGTGTAGAAATAATTGGTAGCACCTTTACTACTTTCTGCAATGATCCCGGTGGTTATGCAGTATATGCTATAGGGTACAGTAATAATGAATACGGCAATACAGATTTAATTTACAATAATGAGCCTACTAGTGCTAACAACATTAAAACCAATGGTGATACTACAGGAAGCGGTAATAGTAACAACGGTAGTAGTTGGAAAATGAAGCTAGTACCAGTAGAGAATAACTTCACTCCTACTATAGAAAATAACTATAGTAGCTATAACAATATCCCATCTACCTATACCAAAGTAGCTTCATATAATAACGTTACTGCTAACGATTCAGATAGTACTACTGGTTCCAGTATCACAACCCATTACCAAGCCACTGCTTCTTCTACCCAACCAGCAGGTACCTATGCTGGTACAGTGAAGTATACTATGGTGCATCCGGGAGCTACTCCTGCCCCAACTATAGATGATATTATATATCTACAAGATTTTGACGATTTAGCTAGCGCAGACAAAAATAATATAATATCCTCTATGAAACCAGAAACAAATTATACTAAATTGGATAGAAGAGACGATCAGGAATATACTATAGCAAAGCTAAAAGACGGTAAAGTATGGATGACCGAGAATCTTAATCTAGCTGGAGGAACGGAAATTACCAGCAGGCTATCCGATATGCCAGAAGACTACATTTTACCCACAGCTAATGGATTCCAAGAAGGAAACAAGTTGCCAGAATCTTCTCAAACTGGATTTAGCGATAACACACAGGCCTACGTATATAATACTGGGAATGATACGAATAATTGTGCCAACCCTGGTTGCTATAGCTACTATTCTTGGTTGGCGGCAACAATAGGATCTTTGAAAAGCACAGTTAAGGGTGGTAGCGATGCTCCTGCAAGTATATGCCCTGCGGGGTGGAAAATGCCAAATTCAAGATCACCGGATTCTCCGGCATACCAATCTACCGATTTTTACCAATTGGCAGTAGCGTATGGGGCTACTGAAAACCAGAATACAACTTATACTAATACTTTTTACGATGAAGCCGGCACGGTTACTATTCCGAACTTTTTGCTAGCCGGTGCCTATGATGTTTCCCGCCATTGGAATGGAAACTCAAATGGGGCATATTGGTCCTCCACTTCGGATTCCTTATTTTACGGTTTCAACTTTGGTTTCGGAAGTACGTTTGTTAGCATTTGGAATTATACTAGTCGTCGAGCTGGGCTTCCTGTGCGGTGTTTGGTGCGGTGATTTATATATTGCTTAGAAAATAAACCTAGGCGGAATAGAATTAAGCGTAAGCGTGTGGGTGGGGGTTGAAGTTTCCTACTCCTTATGCTAGGGTGCTAACATGAAAAATACTCTAATAGATTCAGAAAATAATAGAAACTATAAAAAATGGATGCCCGTAAAAGCAACTGTCCACAATACGGCTGTCTTGCGTAGGTTTAAGGAATGGGAATTGTGGTGGTGCGCTGTTGGAGAAAATGTAGGAGTAGAAATAAATGGTAAAGGCGATATGTTTACTAGGCCAGTGATAATCTATCATAAATTCAGTAAGTTTGGTTTTATGGGGATACCGCTAACTTCACAAGACCATACAAAGGAAGCTCCAGACTGGTATGTCGGATTTCGTTTTAAAGACAAAGACCAATTTGCAGCGTTAAATCAATTGGGGCGCATAAGTGCTTTTAGGCTTTGTCGCAAGATGGGAGAATTAGATGATGAAGATATAAGAAAGATTGTAAATGGCTTTAACAAACTTTATCTTAAAAAATACCCCCTCGAGTGAGGGGTGGGCGGGAAAATCCCGAATATGTTTATATTATAGCGATTTTTTCCAGAATAGTCAATGGGTTTATATTTGTGGGAAATATGTTATAATATGTTTATGATATATCTGGATCATGCGGCGGCGACGCCGGTGTCGCGTAAGGTTTTGCAGGCGATGGAGCCGTATTTTACACAGGATTTTTTTAACCCTAGCGCAGCATATTTGCCAGCCAAAAAAGTGGCAGCAGAGTACGAGGCGGCAAAAAATACGATAGCGCACGCGATTGGTGCCAAGGGAACAGACATCGTGATCACCGCCGGAGCAACAGAAGCAAACAACCTAGCTTTCACCGCGGTGACGCAGCACAACCATGGTAAGGGCGAGGTCTTATATCTAGAAACAGAGCATGATTCGGTGCGAGCGGTAGCGCAGCAACATGATGGCAGAGCAATAAAAGTTTTACCGAGTGGCCTAATTAATCTGGAAGATTTGAAAGCTAAAATTACCGATGATACAACTCTTATTTCCGTATCGCTAGCTAATAACGAGCTAGGGACAATTCAGCCGCTGGCAGAAATTGGCTCGCTGGTGCGAGAGATTAGGGTAGATAGGCTAAAGCGCGGCATTAAAATTCCAATTTATCTACACTCCGATGCTTCGCAGGCGTTGAATCTGCTGGATATCAATGTAGCGCGACTCGGCGTAGATATGTTGACCTTAAATGCGGCAAAAATCTATGGGCCAAAAGGTGTGGGGGCGCTATATGTAGCACATGATGTAAAATTATCGCCTCTCACCATGGGTGGCGGGCAAGAAAAGGGCTTGCGGGCGGGTACCGAAAATGTGCCAGGTGTAATAGGGTTTGCCACGGCCATAAAAGAAGCAAAAGAGCACCTGAACGGTAATCGTAAAAAATATAAGAGTTTTAAACAAATTTTACTATCTGAATTGCAGGGGTATGAGTTGATCAACAAAAAGCATACGCTTGACAATTTTGTAGTTTTGTGCTATAATGGTATAGATGCAGAGAGGTTAATCTACCTCTTGGAGGAAAAAGAAATCTATGTGGCTACTGGGGCAGCTTGTGCAGCGTCTAAGGGGCAAAAATCGCATGTACTCACCGCGATAGGGCTAAGTGATACAGAAATAGCTGGATCATTACGTTTAACCTTGGGAGAAACCAATACCGAAGAACAGATCCACGAAGCGGCACAGATTATCAATGAAGTAGTAGCTACAGAGCGGGAGAGAATCAATGGCTAAAACGGTATTTGTAGGGATGAGCGGCGGAGTGGATTCTAGCGTATCTGCTTTACTTCTGAAAGAGCAAGGATATAAAGTTACTGGCATATACATGAAAAACTGGTCTAAAGACCTACCCGGTATGAAATGTCCATGGGCGGAAGATTTGGCCGATGCCAAGCGTGTGGCTGTAAAGCTAGGGATAGATTTTGAGGTATGGGATTTTGAAGATGCCTACCGCGAAAAGGTGGTAGAGTATATGTTGGAAGAGTTTCGCAAAGGAAACACACCAAATCCGGATGTAATGTGCAATCAAGAGATTAAGTTCAAATTGTTTTATGAAGAAGCAATAAAACGCGGGGCGGATTATATCGCGACGGGACATTACGCTAGAGTTATAGATGGCAAATTAGCACGTGCCGTAGACGAAAATAAGGATCAGACGTATTTTCTATATCGCATATCCGACGGAGCCTTAGCACACACGCTATTTCCAATTGGCGAGATGCTAAAACCAGAGGTAAAAAAGCTAGCTGAAGAAAGGGGCCTACATAATGCCTACAAAAAAGAGTCCATGGGGGTGTGTTTTGTGGGTGAGGTGGGGATGAAGGATTTTCTCAAAGAATATATTGATATTAAGCCTGGCGAAATTCGCGAAATAGAGAGCGAAAAGGTGCTAGGCTATCACGAAGGCGCAGTGTTCTATACAATTGGCCAGAGACACGGGTTATACCTTAATGGTGTAGCCGGAGAAATAAACGACGGCTTGCCGTATTATGTAGTGGCGAAAGATTTAGACAAAAATATAGTATATGTATCCAAAAATCTAAATGATGAACATATTTGGACGGACGAATTAGAACTAAAAAATGTTGTATTACGTGCACAACCAATGACATCGCTATCCCGCTCGGGGGCGCGTCCAGCCGGCCTGTCGCCACAGGCGGCTGGCGCTACTGCTCGCTTTGCCAAGCTCCGCACCCCCCTTCGCCAGGATAGTGATGTCGCTCATAAGGACATACTGGTACGTCTCCGCCACCGAGCGCCACTTATTCCGGCGAAAATTATATTCAAGGAAGCCGACGCGGCGATACTAGAATTTGAAAACAAAATTAAGCGCCCGGCCAGTGGGCAATCCGCCGTGATATATGATGGCGAGATATGCCTAGGCGGTGGGATTATTGCATAAAAAATCTGCCTCGGGGGCAGATTTTTGGTTTAGCCTTAAACTATCCTACAATCATCAATAGATTGGCGAAGAGGAGAGTAGCCGCAAGAACACTCATGGAGATAATAAAGAAAGTGTTGGATTTTTGACCACGCTGATATTTTTCGTAGCAGATGCCTTTTTTGGCAGCTTTTTTAGTGGTGGTGCGAGTAGATTTTTTCGCGGTTTTGGTTGCAGTTTTTTTCTTTGCTTGAGCCATAATATTTCCTTTTTATAATACTTAAGTTTATATTAACACAGATTTACTAAAGTGGCAAGAAATGCTATAATTATCCCTATGGACGCAAACGAAATTAGACGCAAGTTTTTAGATTTTCAGGTGAAAAAGGGACATAAAGTCATTCAACCGGCACCACTAGTGCTAGAAAATGACCCGACCACACTTTTCACTGGCTCTGGGATGCAACCGCTTTTACCATATTTACTTGGTAAAGAACACCCAGAAGGCACAAGACTAACGGACTCCCAACCGTCTATGCGTTTGCAGGATATTGAGGACGTGGGTGATCCGCGCCACACTACCGTGTTTGAGATGCTAGGGAATTGGTCGCTAGGCGATTATTTCAAGGAAGAGCAAATCCGGAATTTTTTTGAATTTTTGACGAAAGAAGTTGGACTAAACCCAGAGAAAATTTACGTAACCTGCTTTATTGGCAATGCGGAATATGGCATCCCGAAAGATACCGAAGCGGCCGAGATTTGGCAAAAAGTATTTGCTGAAGCCGGTGTAGATGCAAAGATTGCAGAAATTGGCTCTGCTAAGGATGGTGATAGACGCGGCATCAAACCAGGTGAAAGAATTTTCTTCTATGACGACAAAGAAAACTGGTGGAGTCGTGGTGGCGGCTGCGATACTACACCAATTGGCGATCCATGCGGGCCGGATTCTGAAGTATTTTATGATTTTGGCAAAGAACTACAGGATGAAGAGAAGTACGGTCTAGCACATCCGGCTAGTGATGGGGCGCGGTTTATGGAGATCGGCAACCAAGTATTTATGCAATACCGCCGCAAGGAAGATGGCGCTTTTGAAGAACTAGAAAAGAAAAATGTGGACTTTGGTGGTGGACTAGAGCGGATAGCTGCAGCCGCAATCGGTTCGTTTGATGTATTTAAGATTTCTTTAATGAAACCAATTATCGATAAATTGGAACAGATTTCTGGTAAAAAATACGACAATAATACCGACGAAATGCGCGTAATTGCCGATCATATCCGTGGGGCGTATCTTTTGGCAGCGCAAGGCTTAGCGCCGTCTAACAAAACCCAGGGCTACGCAATGCGGCGCTTGGTACGGCGGGCAATTTTGCGAGCATTAGACCTTGGGATTTCGGCAAATTTCTTATCCGAGATTGTACCAATCATAGCGGAGAATTACAAAGATTTACCAGATGCGATCTTAACACACCGAGAGGGTGCTTTGGCAGTGTTATTAAAAGAAGAGGAGAGTTTCCGCAAAACTTTGAATAAAGGGCTAAAAGAGTTGCGGAAAATGGCCGGCAAGACAGAACAATTAACTGGCAATGATTTATTTAAGTTGCAAGATACTTACGGATTTCCATTGGAATTGTCTGTAGAGGAGTGTTACCGTGAGGGAATTAAGTTGTCTGAAAATTACCTAAAAGAATTTGAGGCAGCCCTAGCGGAGCAACGCGAGCGTTCGCAGACGGCCAGTAAAGGCATGTTTAAGGGCGGACTAGAAGACCACGGCGAGCAAACAGTAAAATATCACACGGCGTGCCATTTGCTACTTGCAGCTTTGCAAAAGCATATCAGTCCAGATATCGTGCAGAAAGGTTCTAATATTACTGCAGATAGAGTGCGGTTTGACTTTAACCTAGATCATAAGATGACACCAGAAGAAATCGCCATGGTAGAAAATCAGGTAAACGAATGGATTTCTGCCGATTTTCCAGTAGTGTTTGATGAATACGATAAAACTTACGCACGCGATACCTTGAAAGCACACGGACAGTTTTGGGATAAATACCCGGAGATTTTGAAAGTTTACACAATTGGGGATTTTGACAATCCCGTATCGCGCGAAGTTTGTGGTGGCCCGCACGTGGAGCATACTGGAGTGTTGGGGCATTTTAAGGTAAAGAAAGAAGAATCCTCTTCGGCTGGCGTACGCAGGATTAAAGCTATATTAGAGTAAAATTTGACTTTTTAACTTAAGTGTTGTATAATTAGAAGAGAAAGGGGGTGTACTTTATGTTGGGTGGAAAAAGTTTTTCGGTGCATTATTCGTATTCGATTAATAAGACACTTGTCGACCAGGACATGTCTATTACTATTTCCGGATACGGAAGCTATGAATACATGCATCACAGCTCTGTAGAGCTTGAGGCGTTTGAGCCGGAGGCGACAATAATAGGTGTAGCAAATGAGATAAGAGAGAAAGTTGCGCAAAACCTGTCTAAGGCAGGTATAGATGTTTTGGACGGTGGAATCTTTATTGAAATAACGAATATGAACCCGATAGACTAAATTACCTTAAAGCCGCTGCAAAGGCGGCTTTTTTATGTTTAGTTTTGGAGGAGTTTGGCGAGTTTAGCTTTAAGTTTGTTTTCTTCGGGAGCGCCAGCGAGAGTATCGGTACCAACGCGGAGAAGACCTAGCGCCGTGGCGAAAGAATGATCTAAATGTTGATTTTCCTTAATAATTAAATTCGGTAGTTCATTAACGTCCAATAAATGAATGACTGGGCGACGCGCAAATGGTAGTCCTTGATACCAATCAGAAATCGCGAGAGTTTCTTGTAACAAAGATAAACTAGCGCCACCACCACAGAGCAAGACATTACGAGGTAAACTGCCAATGTTGTCGAATTCTTCTAGCGCAACTTCTACCCCAGTAAGCCAAACACTGAGGTTACGCGAAATAGCGGTTTCCACTTTGGCCTTGATACGATCATCCAATTTACCGCTATCAAAATCTAGTTTGTAGTGCTCGGCGGTTTCGGTATCTACACCGAGAGATTCAGAAATCTGGTGAGTAAAGCTACGGCCACCGATAGAAAACATCTTGGTGCCTTCCACGCCGCCGTCTTCTACTACAGCGATATCTGTGGTGCCGCCGCCAATATCCATCACTACGCTAGAGAAATTAGACTCTAGATCATCACCCAAGCAAGCACGACAAACTGCGAAAGGCTCTACAGCTACGGTGAGCAAATCTAGATTAAGTTCCGCACAAACCTTTTCTATGGCCGCCACATGGATAAGCGGGGCAAAAGCAGTATAAAATTGAATTACCACATCAGAGCCCTTAAAGCCGATGGGGTTAGAAATCTTGTAGCCATCTATAGTGAGGGAGACAATAGCGGAATTAATTAGGCGTACTTCAACATTTTTATTACCCGTTTCTAGCGCCACAGTTTTACGTGCAACTTCGCCGGATTTTTGCTGGACTTTTTTGATGATGTCGTTCATTTCGGCATCAGTGATTGGCTTATTGGGGTTTTTACGACTGTAGCGCACCGTGGTGGTGTTACCTTTAATTAGCTCACCGGCGATACCGACTACGGTGAGGCCAGCACGCTCGCCGGCTTGTTTTTCTACCTTCACTAAGGCTTCTTCACAAACAGAAACTACGGCAGGAATATCTGCCACGGCACCAGCGTGCATATTACCTTCAAGTTGCTTAGCTTTACCCACGCCAAGGATTTCTAGATTGCCCTTTTTGCCAGGTTTAGCTAAAACTGCCTTGACGAACTCTGTACCGATATCTAGCGCCAAAATAGTGTTCATGCTTTAATTGTAACATATTTTCCTGGTTTTAGGCCGGAGAGTTGGTAGGGGCCGAACTTAGTGCGGTGGAGGGCAGTAACGCGGTAGCCGAGTGCCGCAAAGGTACGACGAATCTGGCGATTACGGCCCTCCGAAAGAATTACTGTAAGGTGCGTACGCTCGGCGGGGCCTGTCGTCGCAGTTTCCCCCACTGTACTCGGCTCGCGCCTGCGTGCAGCGGGGGTCCCCCCAGCTCCGCCACCCGCCGATGCTACTACAGTAAATTTCGAGGGGCCGTCATCTAGCATGATACCGTAGTCGGAAATCATTTGTTGATGAAGCGGTTCAAGTGGACGGTCTAGAGTAACTTCGTAAACTTTTTCTTTATGAAATTTTGGGTGAGTCATCTGGTAGGCGAAATCGCCATCGTTGGTAAGCAAAATAAGGCCAGAGCTATCCTTATCTAGTCGGCCAACAGTCTTTAGTTTTCGATATTCTTTGGGCAATAACTCATACAGGGTAGGGGTATCCCCCTGAGCACGACGAGAACAAACATAACCTACTGGTTTATTAAAGGCGATATACAAGAAGTCCGCTTCAAACGGGATTATCTTACCATTATAGCACACTTTTGAAGAAAAGTCAACCCTTGCGCCTAGCGAGGCCGGCTTTCCATCTATAGCGATCTTACCCGCAGAGATTAAATCATCTGCTTCGCGGCGCGATACGCCTAGGCGTTCGGCAAGGAATTTATTGAGCCGGATTTGTTGGGGTTGGTCCATAATAAGCTTGTGACTGTTGAGGTTCTACAGTGGGTTGCGGAGCAGGTTGAGAGACAGGTTCGACCGGAGTGGCTGGCATGGCGGCAGACGACTGTGCCATGTTTTGATCTGGCATAGCGGGAGTAGTTATGGGCGCCGGAGCGGCTGTGCCTGCGGCGACTGAGGTAGCTGGCTCTGGAGCAACCGGTGCGGCGCGGTCGCCTAAGACTTCGTGGATGGTATTGATTACGTCCTCAATGCCGACTTGCGATTTCACTAAATACCTATCGGCACCGAGGCGTTCGCCGCGCTGGCGTTGATCCTCGGCGGAAAGAGCCGTCATCATGATCACCTTGATATTGGCGGTCTCTGGAGTGGTGCGAAGGATATCCAGCATGTCAAAACCAGAAATTTTCGGCATCATTACGTCGGATAAAATTAAATCTGGTTTTTCGCGGACAGCCATAGCAAGAGCTTCTTCACCATCACCAGCCGAAACTACATCGTAGCCTTCGGCAGTGATGCGGATGCCGTAAATCTCACGCAAACTTGCGTCATCTTCTACTACCATTACTTTACTCATTGTTGTACTCCGTTTAAGTTGTTATTAGTTTGTGGTTGAATAGGTTGAGGTATGGGCGGAACTGCTGGTGGAGCCGGCGGGGTAGGGCTTGGCGGGGAAGACGGTCGAGATTGCGGAGATGCTATTGGTTGCACTGACAGAGTCGACTGAATTTGCGGTGAAGTTTGCAATGGGGGAGTTTGCTGTGCTGGTCGGGGCTGTATGGCCGGCTGAGCTGGAGCCTGCGGTTGTGGCACGACAGGTGCTGTCGGTGCAGGTTGAGCTGGCGAAGTAGCTGGAGCTACTGGCGTAAGTTGCGGGGTGGGAGCTACAGCTTGAGCTGGCGTTATATTTGGCATAGCGGGTGCAGATGGTGGAGTAGGGCTAGCTGGCGCCATTTGCGCCTGAATCTGCTGGTTGCGAATTACGATCATACGTTTTTCATATTCGTCACTAGTAATGCGTGGCAAGGAGACATAAAAAGTAGAGCCCTCACCAAAAGCAGACTCGGCCCAAACACGGCCACCCATGGCCTCTACGCGTTGCTTGACGAGATAGAGTCCAAGACCGGTGCCACCAATGGTGCGAGTATCCGAATTGTCTGCCCGGTAGAATTTTTGGAAAATATGGCCGAGATCGTCTGACGAAATACCAATACCGGTATCTGTGACATTGATTAATACACGGTCGCCATCGCCCCGTACATTCACATAAATAGAGCCGCCGGACGGAGTATATTTAAGCGCATTTTCAATCAGATTATCCATGATTTCTCGCATAAAATTAGTATCCACAAAGCCATAGACAACTTGATCCATTTGGCGACCACCAGCAACTGGGCTGTTGGAACCAAAAGTAAAATTGAGTTTAGCCTCACGAGCGCGTTCGATATAGTCATCAGAGATAGCCTTAACTAAAGATACCATCTCGGCAGGTTCAAAATGGGGTTTGATTTTGCCATCATCTAATTTTGTGACGTCCAACAAATCTTGGAAAAGCTTACCAAGATGCTTGGATGCTTTCTGGGCAGCGGTAAGGTAGCCGCGCGCGCGTTCGTCTATGGCGGCAGTTTGCGGATTGAGGGCGAGAGATAGGTAGCCGTCTATAGTGGCAACCGGAGTACGCATCTCATGGGAAGCAGTGGAAATAAATTCTGTTTGTTCGCCTTCTTCGGCGAGCTCCTTAGTGATATCGCGAAAAGTGATAATGCGATTTTGGCTCAAACCGTCCGCCAGAAGTACGGATATACAAATAGGTATGCGCTTGTCTGACTGGCTAGCGATAAGGCAAACTTGGCAATTTTCTAGAGTCTGGCCCGTAGACATGGCCTGGATGAGAGGGTTTTCAGCTTCGGATAGTTCGCGACCTTCTTTGGTTTCTAGCTTCAAAAGCAAGCCATAATCTAACCCGGTGGCCTTATCGGCAGAGCCGCATTCTGTCATGGTGACGGCGGCAGGGTTGATAAATTGAATTACACCCGATTTATCAGTAATAATTACACCATCATGGATGTTTTTGAGCGCCAGCTCAGCTAAGCCAGCTTGGCTAACTGCGCTGTTTTTAGAGTTATTGCGCTTAAACATATTCATCTACACTTATTTTAACACAAGCTAGATAAAATGTGGTATATTTTAACTATGAATAAAGACGTCATTTATATTGAACCCGAGGATGATATTACTGATATCATTACTAAAATCGAAAATTCAAAAGAAAAAATAGTAGCATTGGTGCCGCCTAAGAAAGCTGGCGTATTTCGGAGCGTAGTAAATATTAAGTTGGTTTCTAAAGTAGGGGCAACGGCGGAAAAAACCATTGTGCTGGTAACTACCGATCCATCCATCGTAAAATTGGCGGCAGCAACCAGGATCCCGGTAACGAAAAATCTACAAACTCCACCGGCTATACCTACTGCGGACATGGAGATAGAAGAGACGTCTGAAGAAGAAATTGTAGATGAGTCGGAAGCAGAAGTAGAGAAAAAAGAGGAAGAAAAGGAAGAAGCGGAAGAGACAGAAGATACTGAAGAAGAAAAAGCAGAAAAGAAAGACAAAAAAGCCGATAAGGCCGCTAAAAAGAAGAAAACAGACAAAGACGGCAATCCTATCATAAATTGGATTAAGGCGCACAAAAAATTGACGATTTTTGGTGGTATTGCACTAGTAGCGTTAATTATATTCATGATTTGGGCGTTTGTTATTGCGCCTGCGGTGACTGTAACGGTAGGAATCAAAACAGAAAACAACAATTTTTCTGAAAATGTAACCTTTACCACCAATGCTGCAGACGAAAATGCTACCGATGGTAAATTTTACATTCAAGAGAAAAAAGTAGAGACCGTAGCGGAGGTAAGTTTTGAGGCTACCGGTAAGAAAAACAAGGGCGAAAAAGCCAAAGGCGAGTTGCAGGTTTATGCATACTTCCCACTAAATGTTAAATCTTCTGTGCAGATTTCCGAGGGCACAGCGTTTACTATTTCTGGGTTAACCTTCCTAGCGGCAGAGAGCCAGACTCTTACCTATAACGGTGACGGAAAGAATCAGTGTGCCAACAAGGATAATTCTGCTGGCTTGGTAGATTATGGTTGTAGAATAAACGGCACTATAGCTGTAGTTGCTAGCGAACCAGGGGCAAAATACAACATTGCGGCGTCTAGCACGGGCTGGGATACGATAGCTAGAGTATTCCCGTATTCTGATAACGCAATGACCGGCGGTACAGATAATATCGTAACCGTGGTAGAACAGGCTGATATTGAAAAGGCCAAAGACCAGCTTAAATCTTCTAGCGAAGACGAAGAGAAGGAAAAGCTCTTTAAGGGCATTAGTGAAGATATGATGATAATAGAGAGTAGCTTCAATCAGGATACGTCTGCAGCTACGGCTACTCCGGCGGCTGGCGAAGAAGTAAAAGACGGTGTGAAACCAGTACTAAAGGCCACAACTACCGCCACCGTGTTTGCAATAGACAAAAATAAAGTCGAAGAGTTTATCTCTGAAAAGGCCAAACTCGGTGATGACCAGAAGATTTACGAAATCAACAACCCATATATAGAGAACTTCGTGAAGGGTGACAGTGGCTTTGCTGGTAGATTAAAGACTTCTTATGCAGTGGGGCCGAAGGTAACAGAGAACGATATCGTAGAGATGATCAAGGGTAAAGGCATTGGTGATGCGCAACACGATCTTAAGAATATTAACGGCGTAGTATCCGTAAGTATTGATAAATCTTATCCTTGGGTTGGCTCTGTCCCTGGAAATACCAATAAAATTACCGTAAATATTGAACTGAAGGACAAGTAGTGCCGAAGTTTAACAGAGGCGATAATCCCCATCAGAAAGGGCTAAAATGAAAATTTTAGCCCTTGATGTGGGAGAAAAGCGCATTGGCGTGGCCCGTGCCGATTCAACTACCCGGATTGCGGTACCAGTAGGGTTCATTAATGTAGATGGCTCAGAGTGGCAGGAAATAGCCAAAACCGCACGCCTCAATAACACGAATTTCTTCGTACTGGGGTTGCCACGTAGTAATGAAGGTAATGAAACAGCGCAATCTCTATATGTACGCAATTTTGCTAAGGTTTTAGTAGAAAAAGTACCGGGGATAAAAATTCGGTTTCAGGATGAATCTCTCACCTCTGTAGTAGCAGAAGAAAGGCTTAAATCGCGCAAAAAACGCTACGAAAAAGGCGAAATAGATGCCGAGGCTGCATCTATTATCTTGCAGGATTTTTTGGAGACCTTCACTGTTGAAAAAATGACACAGGAGGAAGCGCAAAATCTTGCGCGGTCTACAGGGGTAGTAGCCGGATTAAAAACCACTGCAACTGGGGTAAGAAAAAATGTAGCAAATATCACGAAAAAGGAGACGGATAAAGTAAAACTTAACACCAAAAAGGCAAAGCATAAGATGAAAACTGCGACAAAATGGATTTCCGGGATAGTAATACTGGCAATTTTGGGTTTAGCGGCAACTGGCGTAGCCTTATTTATCAGAGATCAGCGATACAAAGAATATCAGGAGCAATTCGCCCAGATAGAGGCCAATATGCAAGCCGAAGTGTTTAGTTTTACTATTCGGCCAGGGGAGACTCTAGCAGAAGTCCGGGCAGGGCTAATAGAGGCTGGATATACAGCTACAGAGGTAGATGCCGCGCTAAATGCCGACTATGATTTTGATTTTTTAAGAGAGCGCCCAGAGGGGGCTAGTCTAGAAGGATATCTATATGGCGAAACGCATGAGTTTTATGAAAATACCCCAGTAAAAGACATTATCGAAACATTTTTAACGGGAATGGAAAGAGCAGTTACAGATAATGGCCTAGTGGAGCGCTATGCGGCCCAGGGTTTAACACTTTTTGAGGGAATTACATTGGCCTCCGTCGTGCAAAAGGAAGCTCCCACCCCTGAAATGCCGACTGTGGCGCAAGTGTTTTTGACACGTCTGGATTATGGAATTCCCTTAGGAAGCGACGTAACAGTATCTTACGCCGTTGAACAGGTGGATCCTGATAGACAGACGTATAGCGACAATCAGACGGCTTTAACGATAGATTCTTGTTATAATACGCGACTTTATGCGGGGCTACCCTGTGGGCCTATCTCTAATCCAGGGCTAGCGGCCCTTCTTGCAGTGGCAGAACCAGCAGAAACCTCTTATCTTTACTTCTTGACAGGAGACGACGGTATGATGTATTATAGTTATACAGAGGCGGAGCATATTCAGAATATTCACAGTCATTGCCAAAACCTCTGTAATGTAGCATTATGACGAAAAGAAAGAAAAAAGTTAATCTTGAACGGTGGAAGAGTTTTTTACCGTATCTTGTTGCTGGGGTAATTACCTTAGCACTAGTAACGATTGGCTCATTAGACAAGCGCAATTCAGAGGTAAGTTTAAGCTTATCTAGTTTTGCAGCCAATAATTACGACGTATCTACAGACCAGCTATCAGAATTATATGTGGTGGCGGACCTATCAGATGCTTTAGGGCTAGCTAGCGCATCCGATGTAGCGTCCAACTATATCATTACTAATACAATGTACGATTCTGGCCAGACTTCTGCTGGTAAATTAGAAAAACCGAATATAACCAATATCACGGCTTCGCGTGGCGTAATAGAATATACCGTGGCGGAAGGTGAAGATGTAAATACGATTGCTAGCAAATATAACGTTTCTGCCAATGATATTCGTTGGTCTAATAACTTAAAAACCACCGATGTATCGGCAGGTACGGTGTTATATATACCTAGTACGTCTGGTATAGTATATACGGTGAAATCTGGTGATACGGTAGAAAGTATTGCCGAAAAGTACGGTTCAAGCGCAGCAGAAATTATCGCCCTTAACGACCTAGAGGTATCTGGAATATCGGAGGGAATCCGAATTGTGGTGAAAGGTGGTTCGTTGCCAGAAAAGGAGCGGCCAGAATATGTGGCGCCACCAGTAGTGGTAGCCCGCCCAACCACCACCTATACTTATACTTATCTGGGTAATACCTCCCAGCGCGAAAATATAGAAGTAGTAGGGTATTTCTATGGTCTAGGCGGGCCTTATGGAGCTGGCCAGTGTACGCAATGGGCATGGTATAAGCGCCAAGATTTGCCAAATATGTTAGGCAATGCTAATACCTGGGCACGCAATGCGGCAGCCTATGGCTATTTGGTGGACCGCACGCCAGCAGCTGGCGCAGTGATTCAGAGCACTTCTGGCTGGTATGGCCACGTAGGATATGTGGAAGCGGTTAATCCGGATGGTTCTATCGTGGTAACGGAAATGAACTATGGTATTCCATACCGCGTAATTCGCTCCACTTTCCCAGCCAGTATCGTAGGAAACTTTAATTATATTCACTAAAATTCAATAGTTTTGGTGCGAGATTTGGCACCACGAATAATTTTGATGCTAGTTTTTGGAATACCAAAATACTTAGCTAAAATTTTGATGAGCGCCGTATTGGCTTCGCCATCGTGAGGTTTGGCACGGAGGTATATAGTTAGCTCGCCAGGAGCAGTTTCTACAACCTTTTCTTGTGAAGTGCCGGGCTTTACGGTGATTAGATATTTTGCCATAATTTATAGAATTTGTAGCCAGCCTGAAAGCTTAGCGGCACCTTCCTTAGTGCGCGCCTCGTGGCCAGACATATTAAAACCATCACCTTTAAAAGTGGCGGTAGGGAACTTGAATTGCAACTTGGCATAAGTGCCGGAATTACCCGAACCTTCGTGAGTATTAAATGGGACAATAGTTTTACCGGCAAGATCGTGATTTTCTAGAAAAGCGTAGCAAACCATCGGTAAATCACCCCACCAAATAGGATAACCAAGATAAATTGTATCGTAATCCTTCAAATCTACATCGCCAAGATATTCTGGGCGAGCATTGTTTTTAAGCTCCTCGGTAGCCTGATTTACGCAGTCCATGTAATTTTTAGGATAGGGAACTTTTGGTTCAATTTTGAATTCGTCAGCACCAGTTTGCTTGATGATTTCTTTAGCTAAAAGTTCGGTATTGCCAACTTCTACTTCACCGACACCGTAATTTTCATCTGGGCGGGAATAATAAACAACTATATTTTTCATATCTTTATTTTAATGAATTTGGGGAGAGCGGTCAAGAAAGGCGAATATGGTATAATTAGGTATATGCCTAAATTTAAATTGGTGTCAAAATATCAGCCCACGGGCGATCAGCCTTCAGCGATAAAACAGCTGACGGACGGTATTTTGGCGGGCACGCACGAGCAGACGTTGCTAGGCGTGACAGGCTCCGGTAAGACGTTTACGATGGCGAATATTATTCAAAACGTGCAAAAGCCGACGTTAATTTTGGCGCATAATAAAACTTTAGCCGCACAGTTGTATTCGGAATTTCGCGAGTTTTTCCCTGAAAATGAAGTGCATTATTTTGTGAGTTACTTTGATTACTATCAGCCGGAAGCCTATATTGCATCTACCGATACTTATATCGAGAAGGATTCGGCGATTAATGACGAGATAGATAGGCTGAGGCACGGTGCGACGGAAGCGTTGCTAACGCGGCGGGATGTGATTGTGATTTCTTCGGTATCTTGTATTTATGGCATTGGTTCACCGATGCATTATTTGGAAATGTCGTTGCCGATGTGGCGAACCAAAGATGGTTGGCGCAGGGCATCAGATGATTTCTCTTCGGAGACGCTTGACTCGGCCCGTCGTCACGGGCGAGCCGGCGCTCCCCCGCTCCTCGTTAGTCGCGGAAGCTCCTTAGAGAAAATATCTGATGCTAGCATTAACCAATTGGATTTCATCCGACAACTTGTTTCTATGCAATATCACAGAAACGACCTAGCATTTGAACGCGGGAACTTCCGGGTAATGGGTGATACGATAGATTTGTATCCGGCCAATGGTGAATATGCCTATAGGTTTGAATTTGGTTTTGATGATTTGGAGGAAGTAAAAATCGTAGATCCGCTGACTTTTGAAGTGCGCGAGAAACCGGATCATATCCATATTTTTCCAAACACCCATTATGCCACACCAATGGATCAGCTAGAGCAAGCATTGGTGACAATTCGTGCAGAGTTTGACGATAGATTAAAATATTTTGAAAAGCATCAGAAATATTTGGAGGCACAAAGGCTGAGCCAGCGCACCAAGTATGATTTGGAAATGCTGAAAGAGACTGGATTTGTGAAGGGAATTGAAAATTATTCGCGCCACCTAGACGGACGCCGTGCGGGTGAACCGCCGGCCACATTGCTAGATTTCTTCCCGGAAGATTTCTTGCTAATAGTGGATGAAAGCCACATGACTTTGCCACAGGTACGTGGGATGTACAACGGTGACCACGCGCGAAAATTAAATTTGGTGGATTATGGGTTCCGTTTACCTTCTGCTCTAGATAATAGGCCGCTGACTTATGGCGAGTTCCAGGCACGCATTAATCAAGCGATATATGTATCGGCTACACCGGGAGAATACGAGTTAGAAGTATCCCCAGCGCCGGCCGAGCAGGTAATTCGTCCGACAGGGCTACTAGATCCGGAAATAGAAGTGCGTTCATCAGACGGGCAGATAGACGACTTGATGGAAGAAATAGATAAACGTATTGCGAAAGGTCAGCGTACGCTAATTACTACATTGACGAAGCGGATGGCGGAAGATTTAACGGACCATTTGAAAGAACGCGGCGTAAAAACCGCCTATATCCACTCCGATATAGACACCCTAGAACGCGGTGATATCTTGCGAGATTTACGCGCCGGTGTGTATGATGTACTGGTGGGGATTAATTTACTGCGCGAAGGGCTGGATTTACCAGAAGTGTCGCTAGTGGCAATACTGGACGCGGATAAGGAAGGGTTTTTGAGAAGCGAGTCTGCCCTAATTCAGACAATAGGCCGAGCGGCGCGCCATGAGGAAGGCAAAGTAATAATGTATGCAAACTTTATTACCGAGAGTATGGAGAAAGCTATTACCGAAACTAACCGGCGGCGCGAAATTCAACAAGAGTATAATGAAAAATATCATATTACGCCGCATTCCGTGCAAAAGGAAATTTCGGCGGGCCTACGCGCGATAATTCCAGAAAAAGAGAAGGAAAATAAGCTAGATATTAAACGCATACCAAAGGATGAGTTGCCGGCATTAATTAAGCAATTGTCATCCGAAATGCAACTCGCCGCGGCAAACTTAGAATTTGAACGCGCCGCAGCTTTGCGTGACGAAGTAGAACGTATTAAAGAATTTATGGATGGGAAGAAATAAAAAGTAGCCCTAGGCCCTCTACTATGCAGTAGTGGGTCGGGCTACCATTAGTCTTATTTTATCAAAACTTACCTTTTATGTCAAATTTTCTTCCGTCTTTCGTAATTATTATAATATCTTTTGCTTTTGAAACCATAGCACGTTTTTTAATATTTTTAATATAAAGTTTCTCGTCATCAGCAGATAATCTACGTAAATCAAAAATTATATGCAGGGATTGTTTTACTGCTTTCTTAAAATTAAACTCAAAAGTAGAATTGCTGAACCTTGTCGGGCTTTTTGTCTCCCAGGCTTTACCGCATATCTCAAAGTCAGGATTATTTAAACCCTGTATGTAATGTGGCTTTATAAATTTTACATTGTGCCCGCGGTTTGCAAAATATTTTGCGGTTTCGTATTCGTGTTTTTCTGGCGGCACATTAAGTTCTGTAGTATCTATTTTCCCGATTTTAGTATTTTTCATAGTAGCACACTAGCATATAGAGGTGGGGAATTCAACCCCCCACCAGTAGCTTACGCTTAACTTTATTTCGTTTAGGGTTATTTATTTAAATCAGCGAGCAACACAGCGTACAGGTCTCCCGCCGTGCCTGCCAAGGTTACGGGCTGGGTAGATACCAGTACCATTAAGCTCCAGGGAGTAAGCGTAGGAACTACCGCTAACCGTACTAGACCAGTAGAAGCCGCTGGCGCCGAGATAGTTCAGGGTGCCGCCACCGATACTGCCAGACCGCACAAAGTAGTATGGATTAGAACGTAATTTGTTAAAACCGCCCGTCGCGTAACCTACAGAATCGTTACCGGCAGATACTTTAGCAGTTATTTCAGCTTGATATAGCATCCTACCAAATTCGTTGTTAACGTTATCTGTTTGAGAAGCATTGGGTAGTCTCCAACCTTTAGGACAAATAGAGTTAGAGGCTATAGTTCCGGTAGTACTTATATTAGTAGAGTTGTTGGAAGCTATAGCCGCCGTCCAGTTATAGTAGTTACCGGCGAAGTAACGTTTACACTCATCTTCTGTGTGACTAGCATCTTTACAGGCTTGGAGAGAGTTAAACCTAGTATCGTCAGCGGTAGTATTTGAAGTGTAGTAATAAGTATCACCACCCTCTGCCGAGTATGGCGTGGTGTAGTTGTTGCCCCAAGCTGGCACACTAGTACCAGATATTACATGATTGGAGGTAACAGCAGTAGAGACTGGATTCCAAGTCCAAACACCATCCTTTTCAGTGTAGCCATCCGTATAGATACCACTACCGGATGCGCTGGCGCTAATGTCTGTATTATTGGAGTTAAGTGGGGCTGTATTGGCGCCACCTATCTCTAAGTCTAAGTTCTGTGTCATCCAGATATGTCCATCCTTTAGCTTAGTCACCCAATAAGATTTTCCATCTCTATTGTCAAAAGCAATCACAGAGTCACCTTCGTTGGTTAGCTCATCTTCCCAATCTGCTACTTCCTGCATAATATAAGCACTAGTAGGTGGAACTGTTGAAGGGTGAGTAAGTAGATACTTGACTTGCCCTAAGTATGTGCCTGCAGCTTGAGTAGGAGAGATATATGTAGCATAAGTAGTAGTAAAGCTAGAACCTTTCTCCATATCAGTAGTACTAGCTGGTATAGTAGCTACTCTAGTCCAATACGTAGGGACTGTGGAATAATTAGTAAATGGATCTATAATACTAGGTGGAGTAGTAGAAGTATCGCCTGCTTTTAGGGATAATTTCATAGCCCAGTTAGATGTATCACCTGAAGTAGCCGTGCCACTACTTATATTACTACCATTACTACCAACCAATGTATTATTACCTTCACTATTTAAACTATCACCAATAGCATAGACACTATAACCATTTTTATCATTACAAAAGGTAGATAAGGTAGTGGTTCCTATGCCTTCTTCATATCTACCATTTACTATACTGGCACTATGCTCACTATCTACAGAACTAGATAAAGTGCAAGAGCTAGGAACAGAAATAGCTAAATTATCGCTAGATGATACACGTGCAGATGAGCGAGGCAAGGACAATATTAAGGCGAAGACTATGGTGGCTGGAACAGAAATTAACAACACATTACGGAAAGTATAGTAGAAGAAATCTATTCTACTACTCATTAAAGCTTGTTTTACTTTGTGGCCCATCTTTTAACCTCACTTATATATGATTACTACTACCCCCATGTGGTGCCACTACATTAATGGGGATTAACAAAAATGGCACCGCAAGGGGTGTCATATCTAACTATCTACACTAGTAACTAGGTAAAAGGCTCGATACCTTACGGTGCCGTTTTTTCTTTTACCTAGTCTTAACTTATTTATAAAAAATGTTCTAGTGTTTACTCAGATAGTTAAATATGACCTTTTTATTATAACTTATATTTTTCATTTTCACAACGCATTTTCTGAAAGTGGTTATGGTATAATTTAGGTATGAGCGGGTTGGGCATAGAAAATCTAGAAAGAATTAAGCACCGAATACGCGCGGCAGATTATTTGGCAGTGGCGCAACTATATCTAAAAGATAATTTTTTACTGGAACGGCCGCTAACACCAGAAGACATTAAGCCGAGACTACTCGGCCATTGGGGTACTTGCCACGGCATAAATGTAGCGTATGCAAATCTTAAAAGTTATTTTGGCGATGACCCGAACTTTAGTTTTGTGCTGGGGCCGGGGCATGGGTTTCCGGCATTGCAGGCAAATCTATTTTTGGATGGTGATTTAGGAAAAGTAGATTCAAAAGCTACCGTGGATGAAGCCGGTATAGCCTATATTTGTAAACATTTTTCGTGGCCAGATGGGTTCCCTAGCCACGCTAGTCCATATACGCCAGGTATTATTACCGAGGGCGGAGAACTAGGCTATGCACTTGCCAATGCTTATGGCATGGCGTTGGGACATGCAGAAAAAACCATTGCTGTGCTGATAGGTGATGGCGAACTAGAAACCGCCACGGCAATAGATTCACTTAACTTGCATAACTTACTAAGTGGGACCAAAAATGGCAGGTTACTACCAATACTGCATCTTAACGGATATAAAATATCGGCGCCATCCATCTGTGCTCGCAAATCCGAAAGGGAGATGAACGAATTAATTCGCGGGTTTGGTTTTGTGCCGGTATGGATAGACGGTGATGAACCAGAAGTATTCCAAACCGCATTGATGAAAGACGTAGAGTCGCCATTTTATATATTAAAAACCGAGAAAGGCGCCAGTGGGCCAAACCGCCACCAGGAGGCACACCAAATTCCGTTGAAAAATCCAAAAACCAACCCAGAAGAACTAAAGCAACTAGAGGAGTGGCTAAGGTCATACAATTTTGCGGAAGTATTTGGCACCGAGAAAGGGGAGCTAAAATGACATTGTATTCGCCAGCTAAAAAGATCGGGGAACTTTTAACCAAAGAATTTAAGAAAAACTCACATTTTTACTTTTTTTCACCAGACGAAACCACTTCTAATAAATTTGACCAAGTTTTTGACGTAGAAAAGCGCGCCTGGAATATGCCAATCAAGACTTGGGATCTACCAGAAAGCCCGGATGGACGGATAGTAGAAATGCTCTCCGAAAACGTATTGTTTAGCGTAATGACCGGTCACCTAATGAACGGTGAGCCGGCAATGATGGGGAGCTATGAAGCGTTTTTCCCAATTATTACCGCACAGCTGCTACAACAAATGAAATTTATCAAACAAAGCAAAGAAGTGGAGTGGCGCGAGCCAATGCCAGCAGTAAACTTACTTTCTACTTCTACTTGTTGGCGGCAGGATCACAACGGTTATACGCATCAATCGCCAGCGTTGATTTCTACTTTGCTAAGCGTGCCTAGTAATTTAGCGAACTGTATTTTCCCTATCGACGACGTGGCAGCAGAGGTGGCATATGATTTTATGATAAATTCTACCAATGTTGTAAATCTTACAACATTTAACAAGATTGACGAGCCAAGATATCTAAACAGGGAACTAGCAGAAAAAGAATTTGAGAACGGCGCCGCTATATATGATTTTATTTCCGACGATAATCCAGATATAGTACTAGCCGCGGCCGGTGATATCATGGCAAAAGAAATGATAGAAGCAATAAAAATAATCAAAAAAGATTTTCCAGAACTCAAAATAAGGTTTGTATATATTAATACACTGTCTTACCGGGCGATTGGCAAAACGGACAATAAACTGGGCCAGGAAAAATTTAACCAGTTTTTTACAGCAGATAAGCCGATAATTGCAAATTTCCATGGTTATCCAGCAATGCTAGAAGGGATTTTGGAAAACTACACTTACAAAGGCAGATTGCGAGTGCACGGATTTTGTGAAGAGGGTTCTACCACTACGCCGTTTGAGATGTTAAGAAGAAATGCCGCATCGCGCTACGATATTGCAATAGATGTCGCAAAATTGTACCGGCGCAATGATTTAGTGCAAAAATATCAGAAAGCAATAGACGATAACCATGTTTACGCTATAGAGCATGGTGAAGATATGATAGAATAAAGATTATGGAATTATTTATTTTAATATTAACTTTGGCGATTTTTGCTGAAACGAGTTTTTTGACCGCTACTAAATATAGACCAATCAAAGGTGGGAAGAGAAAAATATACGTAGACACGTCCGCCCTGATAGACGGCCGGATATTAAATATCGCCCGCACCGGGTTTACAGATGGGGATTTAATAATATTAAAAAGTGTACTTTTGGAGCTGCAACTTTTGGCAGACGGAAAAGATAGTGAAAAAAGAAACCGCGCTAGAGCCGGACTAGAAGTGGCCGCCGAATTAGAAAGAGTAATTGGTATAAACACAGAAATACTAGACATAGAAGCAAAGTATAAAAAAGTAGATGAGGAGCTGCTCCGGCTAGCAAAGGAAAACAAAGGGGCAATATTGACACTAGACTATAACTTGATTAAAGTAGCAGAAGCAGAAAAAATCACCACACTAAACATCAACGATTTGGCATTAGCAGTAAGAAGTGAATTTTTGCCAGGCGAAAAAATGAAACTAAAAATATTAGAAAAAGGCTCTGGTCGCGGGCAAGGTGTAGGGCACCTAAACGATGGCACAATGGTAGTAGTAGATAATGCCGCTAATAAAGTGGGGCGAGAAATTACAGTAGAATTCGTAAAATTCCATGAGACTTCGGCCGGGAAGATGATATTCGCAAGAATTGCCAAAAAATAACACTATATATTATATATAGTAGACCATCTACGCTAGATATAGCGTAGATGTAGTATTGATGACACTATATATAGCGTATTTTGGTATTTTTATTGCTACTATATATTATATGTACGACAAAAGCGGGCTTTTTAGATAGCCCGCTTTTACTAGATTATTAGATTGGCGTCTACGGAGTCGTACTGCTGCTACTACCGCTACTGCTACTAGAATTGTCATCTACGGTAGGTTTCTTGGATGGAGTAAGTGTCATTTCACCGGTAGCTACATAGCCAGCGGAATCCGATACGGTAAATTTGATAGATGTTTCGGTGCCCTTTAGGGTGTAACCACTAATTACGCCGCTTGCGTCGAGAGAGATGCCGCCTTGCTCCACACCGTTAACGTAGAGCGTGTAGCCAGCGATATCATAAGTGCCACGTTTAACCGTAGCAATGATGTTGCTACCGCTGGTAGACAAGGCGATTTGTGGCGGAGTGTAGTCGCATGGGTCGCTAGTTTCACGATTGTATGGTTCTGGTACGCTGTAGACTTCGTTGCCAGTCATAGGATCTTTAGTCTTAGTCACCTCGACTTCAATCTTGTAATCTTCTGGTGTACAGCTAGAAGCCAGCAAGTGATTGTAGCGGTTGAAGGTGAGTTTTTCTTTGGCTACGCCAGAATTTTTATTAGAATTAAACCAGCTTGGCCAGATATCAGTCCTACCGTTGATGGTGAGAGTTTGAATGCCCGCAGGCTTAACCGGCTGATCACCTGGGTGCCAGCGACCATCTGGTTCGTAAACTTCCTTGTGGACTCGTTCCATAAAATTGTGCACGACGTAGCGAACTGGATCACCAGAGCCATTGCCACTGTTCCTAAAGCCAGAGCCGTCGTGATTACCATTCCAGACGAAGGTGGAAACTGCAGTAGAATAGCTTTCGATAAGTGAGTCTTTGACCTGAGCAGAGTTAACCGTGGTAGTGGTACCAGTCTTAGTGGCCGTCCAAACATCTGGAATATTAAAACCTACTGTACTATTAGACCAACGGGCGGAGCGGTCGCTAAGGATGTTTGAAACCATATAAGCGACTTGCTCATCTACTACGCGATTAGCCTCTTTGTCTTCCCAAGTTTCGATGGTTTCGCCGGATGAATTTTTCACTTCTAGGACGTAAGCTAGATCCTTGTAGGAACCACCGCGCGCGAGCGAAGCGTAGGCATTGGCGTGTTCTACCATTTTAACGCCACAACCAGAACCCATGGCAATGGAAAGTCCATAGCCTTCACGGCCTTCACAATAACTGGTGTCGCCAAGAGCGTGAGCGATTTCAAGAGAATTATCAATTCCGTTGATATACAGAGCTTTTACTGCAGCGATATTAAGCGAATGACCCAAAGAGAAACGAATAGTGACGTCACCATAGAAAGTGTTGGTGGCGTTGGTTAACGAACATCCACCAGAGTAGCCGGCACAATAGAGCTTATTGATATTTTCGTCACGCAGAATAGAGCCTGGACCATAATTGACACCTTCGCGCTCCATAAAGAGCGGGGAATAATCTAGAATTGGCTTAATAGAAGAACCAGGCTCAATCAAAGCGTCTGTGGCGACATTTAGCTCGCCGTAAGTAGAATTCGAAAAATCTGCCGAGCCAACTAAAGCAACTACCTGAGACGTTTCTACATCGACCGAAACCATAGCGAGGTTGTCGGTGCCGTTTTTGTATAGATGCTCGCGACCAATGTTAATAGAATCTTCAGCAATTTTCTGTGCACGGAGATCAAGTGTGGTTTTGATAGTCCAACCACCAGCACGCATAGTCTGGATACCGTATTTTTCTTCTAGTTGCGATTTGACAGCCAAGACAAAATGGGGGGCCTGCATATCTGCATATTGTGCAGATTCTGGCCGAATAGTGTCCAAAATAGCAACTTGCTTAGCCTCTTCGGCTTCGTCTTTTGTAATGTAACCCATTTCCGCCATTACGTCCAAGGTGTATTGCTGACGCCAAATTAGTTGCTCGTGGCCATATTCGTTATAGGGGTTGAAAATGGCAGGGTTATTTGGAATAGAAGCCAGTAAAGCGGACTCTGCCAATGTAAGATCCTTAGCAGATTTGCCGAAGTAGGTCTGCGCGGCCGATTCTACACCATTACGGCGCCCACCGTATGGCGACTGATTAAGATACATGGTAAGAATTTGGTCTTTGGAATACATACGTTCTAGCTCGATAGCTAAAATTAACTCTTTGATTTTGCGGGTAAGACCGCCACGGTTTGCACTGGCTGCCTCATCAGCAAAATAAACCTGCTTAATCAACTGCTGTGTTAGAGTGGAGCCGCCCTGTACACCATGGCCACCAAGAGTAGATAAAGCCGCACGCACCAAACCTACGAAATCTACACCGATGTGGTTGTAGAAATTACGGTCTTCAATGGCGATAGTAGCTTGGTACATATACGGCGAAATTTCATCAGCATCCACTACTAGACGATAGTTTTCGTTGCCGGTATCTTTCCAGAGAACCTCACCATTACGATCTAGATAGGTGTTAACTGTCTCAGAAATTGACATTTCGTCTAGACGAATTTCATCAAGATCTTTTTTATAGTAAAGGAATAGGCCGCCAATAAAAATAATTAAAATTAAAAAACATGCAGCAATAGTTTTCCAGATGGTTTTTTGACCGCGTTTGGAAAACCACCATTTAAATACACGCTTAGGATGAAGCCTAGCAAAAAAGCGCTTGACTGGCTCTTTTGGCAGCTTAGCTAGTTCTTCGGCGCGACGACGAGCGTCGGCTTCTTTTTTAGCCTTATGTTTATAACTCAAGCTAGAATATAATTTCATATTCTTTGTCGCAGTTTTTTTGGGTTGTTTTGCTATCTTTTTCTTCTGAGACGGCAAAATAACCTCAGATTTTTTCTTTACCATATATATATTATACATAATTTACATAAAAACCGCAAAAACATAGCCATTAAAGAACTAGAATTTAGTTATGCTATAATCACGCTATGGATATATCAATTATTGTACCAGTATATAATTCGGCGAAATATTTGACTAAGTGTTTGGACTCCATCTTAAAAGCTTTAGATAATTTTGTTGGACACGGTGAGATCTTACTGATTGACAATAACTCGCCCGATGAATCTTATTCAATAATGAAGAAATATCAAAAAAGATATCCAGAAATTATATTTTTAGACAAACAAATGACACCCGGTGCTGCCGCAACAAGAAATTATGGCGCAAAAAAGGCCCATGGTAAATATATTTGGTTTGTGGATGCGGACGACACGATTACGGAAGACTCCATCAGCGAATTAATGCAAGTGGCAAAAGAGAAAAAGGCCGACCTAGTGATGATGAGGATGAGAAGAATTTTCCCAGATGGGCATTCGGACTATTTGTCTGCAGTGTGCCCGAATCAGACCAATTATAAAAGTAGATTTGTGCGTTATGGGTTAGGGCCAGTGCAAGTCTTAATTCGGCGAGCTTGGTGGCAAAAACATGATTTTAAATTTCGTGAGGGAATCATCCACGAAGATATGGAATTAATGTCGGCATTAATTCTTTTTACCGACAATTACGCATGCGTAGATAAACCTTTGTACAACTATTTTCAAAATCCAGAATCAGTACTACATAAATCTAGCTGGGATCCACATTATTTTGACATTTTTTCGGCACTTTCTGGACTCTATGCGAGATTTGACGAAGTTGGAGCAGTAAGAGATTACTATTGCGAACTAGAATGGTTTTTTATTTGGAATTTACTAATAGATTCTGCTAGAGATTTTGATAAATTTAAAGAAGGTAAAAGTGGCTTTAAACGTTCTAGGGAAATGTTAAAACAATATTTTCCAAATTGGCGTAAGAATAGGTTTCTACGTAAAAAACCGTTAAAGTTACGCGCGAAAGTAATACTGAATTACTACAAATAGCAAAAATAAGCGTGTTATAATAAGATATATGCGGAAATTTAAGTTTAAGTCGGTGGTGAAATTAGCAAATATGAAGTTGTCGGTAAAATCAGCGGCAATAGTGTTGGCTTCTTCCACTCTTGTATCGGCACTTTTGGGATTATTCCGCGATCGACTTTTAAACTCATATTATCTTGGGACTTACCCTACTGGCATTGATGCCTACACGGCAGCTTTCACCATACCAGATTTTATGTTTTTTATTTTAACCTCGGGTGCATTGGCAGTTTCATTTATTCCAGTATTTAACCAGCGGCTAGCGGTAGGGAATAAAAAGTCTGCATGGGAATTATCTTCTAGCCTACTTAACTTACTAGCGATTTTGACTTTGGCGGCATCAGTATTAATTATGATTTTTGCCGATCCGTTAATTCGCTATATTGTGAGCCCCGGGTTGGATGAATCGGGAATGATTTTAGCAATCAACATGACGCGTGTAATTGCTATAAATCCATTTCTATTTTCAATCGCTACGGTTTTGACTTCTATTCAGCAGGCAGTGGGTAGGTTTGTATTTTATGCTTTTGCGCCAGCTATATATAATATAGGTATTATCATCGGAATTACATGTTTTACTGGTGGTATCAATATTTTTGGTGTAGAAGTATTTGGCGGTGGTATTATGGGTGTAGCTTTAGGCGTGATACTTGGAGCGGTGTTGCAGCTGATTGTATCACTGATTGGTCTGTTTGGCCTAGGGATGGATTATAATTTCAAAATCAATTGGAAAAACCAAGGTTTTCGATCGATTTTGCGCTTACTGCCGGCTAGATCTTTAGACCAGGGAATTGATTACGTCAATGGGATTGTGAACACTAATCTTTCTTCACGGATGGGCGCCGGTGCAGTGCGGTCATTTAATCAGGCGTCCTCACTACACCAAATGCCGGTAAATCTGATTGGCGTAGCAATTTCTACCGCTTTCTTCCCGAAACTCACCGAAGAATTAGGAAATGGCGACAAACGAGAATTTAATAATACTTTCCGACAAGCTTTGCGCACTATTATTTGGATCTCTTTACCGGTATCAGTGATTGCATTTTTTGGGCGAGGATACGTGACGAGTTTCATTTCCAACATTGGCAACAATGACTCAAACGGCACGATTGCATCAATCTTGGGAACTTTATGTATTGCGATTTTTGCAAGAAGCGTGTTTCATATCGCATCGCGCGGGTTTTATGCATATCAAGACACCAAAACGCCTTTTGTAGTATCCATCTTTGCGATTGGATTAACTATTTTATTATCTGTGTGGTTCTTCTTCTTGGGTTGGGGAGTAGACGGCCTAGGCTTTGCCCAATCGATTGGGGCGATTGCGGAGATAATCGTTTTATTATACATACTACAAAGACGTTCAAAAAAGGAATTATTAGACAAAGCTTTCTGGAAAGCCATGATTAGGATGGTGATTGCTACAGTGATAACTGGCTGCGTGGCATTTTCTATGACAAAATTCATCCCCTTAATGGCAACGGACAATTCATTAGTAATTACTATTCCTAAATTCTTAGTAATTTCACTAATCTCCGCTGCGGCATACTTGGTAGCGAGTTATTTCTTGGATCTAAAGGAAGCTAAGCCGGTGTTTAATTACTTCAAGAAGATTCTGTTTAGAAACGCGAAATAGTGTTATAATTTAAGATATGGAAATAAAACGCGAGGATATTATACACTTGGCGGAGCTGTCAGATTTTTCGTTGGCCGACGCCGAGATTGATTCACTGGGTGGAGATCTGCAAGGTATCATTGGCTACATTTCGCAGCTAGAGGAACTAGACACGGATAATATTACACCAACTTATCAGGTGTTTGAGATGGAGAACGTATGGAGAGCAGACGAAATAAAACCACAAGACGCTACGCGTGAACAGCTGCTTGCCCTAACTAAAGAAGAAAAAGATAATCAGATAAAGGTGCCAAAAGTATTATGAAAACAGCCAACAAAACAGTGACCGCCGAAAGGTTGGTACGCGATGCTTTAGAAAAAGCCAAATATTTTGCGGATTATAATATTTTTACGTTTTTAAACGAAGAAGAAGCCATCAAAAAAGCGCGTGAAATTGATGCTAAAATTGCCCGTGGGGAAAAAGTTGGGCGCCTAGCCGGCGTGCCATACGCTTTAAAGGATAACTTCTTAAGCCCCGAAGGCCAAACCACGGCCGCATCGCATATTTTAGAAGGTTTTGTTTCGCCAGTCACAGCTACGGCTGTAGAGAAATTGGAGGCCGAAGACGCAATAATGATTGGGCGCACCAATATGGATGCATTTGCGCACGGATCATCTACAGAAAATTCGTATTTTGGGCCAACGCACAATGCTTGCGATAAAGAACGAGTTGCTGGTGGATCTTCTGGCGGTTCGGCGGTAGCAGTGGCGTTAGGTATTGTGGAGTTTGCAACTGGCACCGATACTGGTGGCTCTATACGCCAACCGGCTTCATTCAATGGCGTATACGGATTAAAGCCTACGTATGGAACTATCTCGCGCTATGGCGTGGTGGCAATGGCATCCTCTACGGATTGTATTGGATTCTTTACGAAAACTCCAGACGATATGAATTTATTAATGGAGATTGCAAGCGGACAAGACGAAAAAGACCTTACGACTTTGCCAGATTACTATGGTAAGACAGAGGTCAAAAAAGCTACTAAGATTGGAATTATTAAAGATTTTGACAACGATTCGGTGCATCCAGAAATTCGCAAAGCTTTGCAGAATAAAATCGAGCTGCTAAAATCTAAAGGTTATGAAATCGTGGATTTAGAAATGCCAGCTTTAAAATATGCGCTCGCGGCATATTATATAATTGTACCAGCAGAAGTGGCGAGTAATTTATCGCGCTATGACGGAGTGAGGTACGGATTTCGTTCGGAAAAATCGGAAAATCTAGACGCGCTCTATAAAAATACGCGCGGTGAAGGTTTTATGCCAGAAAATAAACGTAGGATTATGATTGGGAACTTTGTATTATCTAGCGGATTTTATGATGCATATTTCCTAAAAGCAGCCAAAGCGCGAACTTTAATTGTACAAGAGTACGCAAAAGCTTTTGAAAAGTGCGATTTTATACTTTCACCAGTTACGCCAAATCCAGCCTTTAAGTTAGGCGAAAAAACTAGTGATCCGGTAACTATGTATCTAGAAGATGCGATGACAGTGCCGCTAAATCTTGCTGGCGTACCAGGCCTTACCATACCAGCTGGCAAGACAGAGGATGGCGTCGCCCTAGGGCTACAGCTAATTGGTCCGCGACGTAGCGACAAAAATCTAATTGAATTTTCCAAGGAGCTAATGTAATGGACGGCGGAGTAGTAACTTTTATCTTTGCGATACTATTCGTAGCAGTGCTGGTGTTTATTGCAATTTTATTAACCGGTAAGCGCGGGCACCATTTTAATGTAGAAGCTTACCAATCACGATTTTTAGCGATTGAAAATAAGTTATCTCAAAATAACCCAGCCACTTTTATGACGACAGTGATAGAAGCGGACAAATTACTGGATAAAGCACTGATAGAGATGGGCGTGCCGGGTAAAACTATGGGGGATAGATTAAAGCGTTCTGGTGGAAGATTTACAGATATTAATGCGGTGTGGCGGGCACACAAATTACGTAATGCTATCGCGCACGAGCCCGATTTGGAAATGAGTCATAAAAAAGCGTCTAATGCGTTGGCGATTTATAAGCAAGCGTTAAAAGATTTAGGAGCCATATAATGAAGTATATACCTACAATTGGCATAGAATGTCATGTACAGCTAGCCACCAAAACGAAATTATTTTCTGAGGTGGATAATGATGCAAGGGGAAAGGAGCCAAATTCTTGCGTATCGCCGGTAGATTATGCCTTGCCGGGCATGTTGCCGCGTCTAAACGGGGAAGCAATAAAGTTTGCAATCTTGGCTGGTAGGGCTATGAACTGCGAAATTAATGCTTACTCTCGGTTTGATCGCAAACATTATTTCTACCCAGATTCACCAAAAGGTTATCAGATTACTCAGTTTTATCATCCAATTATCGGTGAAGGTTATGTGGAATTGCCATCCGGTACCAAAATTCGCATAGAGCACGCACACCTGGAGGGTGATGCGGGTAAATTAACGCATTTTGATACGTATTCACTGGTGGATTTAAACCGCGTAGATACGCCATTAATTGAGATTGTGTCCATGCCGGATATTCACTCGGCGAAAGATGCACATGATTACTGTAAGGAACTATGGCGGCTGATGACTTTTGCCGGGGTATCGTATGGAGATTTATATAATGGCAATATGCGTTTTGATGTAAATGTTTCTTTGGCGCCAGAAGGCGCTACTGAGCTTGGTACGCGCGCCGAGGTGAAGAATTTAAATTCATTCAGAAGCGTAGAGCGAGCCGTAGAATATGAAATTGCGCGACAGAGTAAATTGCTAGATGCTGGTGAAAAGGTAGTGCAGGAAACTAGGGGTTGGAACGATAGTACCGGCAAAACTACTGGACAGCGTAGCAAGGAAGAGGCTAAAGACTATCGCTATATGCCAGAGCCAGACTTACCACCGATTAATCTAACCACTGAATTCATTGAGACAGAATCCGCAAAATTGCCGCTAATGCCAACAGATTATCGCAAGAGATTTGGTGGTGTTTTGAAGGCTGAGATTTTAGAGGTTCTACTAGATTATGCCGAATTAATGAAAAAACTTGCTGAGATTGATGAGAAATATGTGGTAGCGATCGCAAATTTGTTTACTTCTGTATTATTAGCTGAGGAAAAATCGGCGGAATATCTCAATGATTTGCCAACTGCAAAGCAATTAAATGATTTAGCAGAGATGAACGAGAAAAAAGAGCTCAGCTCTACCGCCACAAAAGAAGTATTCCTCCGATTGTTTGATCCACAAATGAAAGGCCGCGACGCTAAGGTTATCGCTAAGGAATTGGGGTTAATTCAAGAAAATGATTTGGGCGCCCTAGAAGCAATAGTAGATACGGTTCTAGCTAAGCCGGAAACTCAGAAGGCCCAGGCTGATTTTAGGGCTGGGGAAGAAAAAGTGATTGGTTTCTTGGTGGGGCAAGTCATGAAAGAGTCTCATGGCAAAGCTAATCCATCCGCTGTGCAAGAGATTTTACGAAAAAAGTTAGCTTAAGCGCTTGACGGATGCTAATAGATGCGATAAGATAGTCTGCATAGACAGTTCCGATATCTGTCTTGTGTTATTTAAAACGATCATAAGCAAGCAAACCTAGGGCGGTGGCTCGTCATTGACGTAAGTATGTACTACGTCCCAGCCGGAAAGGAGGAAATTATCCTTGACGCGAATCTTTTTCCCGATGAGGATCCCAGGTTTTGCCGCGCCGATAGGGCGGCCAGTACCTGAAGGATTAGGTCTTTCGGAAAAGCCGCTGGGGGACGATCTTCAGCGAAATACCCCCTACACCGTGGCGGCACAAGCGTACGACAAACTCGTACCGAAGTAGCTTAAGAGGCTACCGTTTGCGGAAGTTATATTATCTAAGGTTTTCACTTCCCCTAATACAGTAGCCTCGGTAAAAATCCTTGCGCATATGTTCACAGATGCGTAGGCATGCGAACACACGAAATCGTTTTTATCGTTTTAGTAACACGTCCGAACATTAAAAGTCATCCAGTAAGCGCGACCCAGAGCCGGTCGCAAATCTAAACCCTATTGCTTGTCAATGAACAATTGAATAATGAATAATCGGCTCAGGATGACTATTCTCTCTAATCCCAGTACAGCCAGTACTGGGATTTTTCCTGCCTTTCAATCAAATCTAACGGTTTATGCTTGACAAAAATAAGCATGTGTGGTATAATGGTGGTAAGCTGGGAGGTTTTGCGCCCAGTAAATAAAAACAGGGACGGTGCTTACTGTATGAGAAAAATCGCAAACGTATTATTAACATGGTTTTCCTCACTTCTTGAGAGAAGAAAGGAAAAGAAGAAGAGAAAGAGAATAGGCAACTATCGCAGACAGAAGACGTATAGTAAAAAGGCAAAGGATTTTATTCAAAGGCCCTTCGTCTACTCAAGTATTCCGAAAACCGAAAAGGCGTTAATTGTCGCTTATGGTGTTTTGGAATACTACAAGTATTACGGCAAACGATACCTACTGCAAGCCGTAGAAGTCGCAATGTCTCTGTGGAGTGACATTCTGCAGCTTGATTTGGTAGCATCAATGTCGCCAGAATCGTTGAAAGACTATAACATTCCTGCAGTAAATGCATGCTTCAATGAACTATTATTGAAATATGGTCACTTAGATATAGTGTTCCATAAGCATAAGTACAGAAAATTGAAGTACGTATCTTGCAAGGCTACTAGCTCCAAAGCCGGTGACCACTTTTATCTTACGGAACAGAAAATCGGAATGCCTGTAAGAATGTTCTTGGCGTGGTATAAAGGCGGGGTATCTATCCCGAACGATATACTGCAAGAATGGTCAGGAATACCGGCAGATAAGTTGGAAGATGCATATCAATGCATTCTGCAGATCTTCAGAGACGATCTAAAAGCGACTGGAAGATGGGATATGCTAGCATGTTCCATCCAAAAGGTAAAAGAAACAACCATTTATGTCTGATATTCCCTATCCCCTCTTCATCCAGGCTAAGCCTGGGAGCTCCGAGTTTGACTCGGAGCTTTTTCTTGGTCGAAATTTTAGATGATTTTCATTTTATTTTTTCAAAAGATATGGTATAATTTAGCAAAATATGTCTTGTTTTTGAGTGTGGAGCTTGAAAGAGACCAAAATAATAAATAAAAGGAGCATATGGCTACTGAAGTTAAAGACCTCAAAAATCTGCGGAATATCGGGATTATCGCTCATATTGACGCGGGTAAAACTACTACCTCGGAAGCGATTTTGTATCGCACGGGGCTGAAACATAAAATTGACCTAGTGAAGGGCGGCACTGGTGGTGCTGATACCGACTGGATGGAGCAGGAAAAAGAACGTGGTATCACTATTACTTCTGCTGCGGTAACGGTTTTCTGGAAAAATCATCAAATCAACATTATTGACACCCCGGGCCACATTGATTTTACCGCCGAGGTAGAGCGTTCGCTACGCGTACTAGATGGCGCCGTGGTGGTATTTGACGGCAAAATGGGTGTAGAAGCGCAGTCTGAGACTGTATGGCGCCAGGCTACTAAATATGGTATTCCACGTATTTGTTTCGTAAACAAAATTAACCAGATTGGTGGCGATTTCTATAAATCACTAGATTCTATCCACAAGCGCTTGTCTAAAAACGCAGTAGCAATCCACTTGCCAATTGGTTTTGAAAAAGATATTTGTGGCGTAGTAGATTTAGTAGATATGAAGGCTTACACCTATAAGGATTATGCCGACCACGAGCTAACAGTCGGTGAAATTCCAGCCGATATGGTAGAGAAGGCCAAAAATGCTCGTTCGATGTTGGTAGAGGAAGCCGTCCAAGCCGATGAAAACTTGATGAATAAGTTCTTTGAGGAAGGCGAAGACGCTATTACTGTAGACGAGCTAAAGGCAGCACTACGCAAGCGCGTGCTTGACGGCGATTTCTTCTTAGTAACTGGTGGCGATGGTCGTGGTGTAATTGTAGAAAAAGTCCTAGACCTCATGACCGATTACTTGCCATCACCTCTAGATCGTGATCAAGGCCAAACCGTAGGCACCAATCCAAAGACTGGTGACGAAATCGTACGTAAGGCTGAAAACTCTGAGCCTTTGACAGCTTTGGCATTTAAGATTGCGACAGATCCGTTCGTAGGTAAGTTAATCTTTGTACGCGTATATGCTGGTAAATTAAAGTCTGGTGACACCGTATATAATGCCACAACTGGCGACAAGGAAAGAATCGGACGCTTGGTACGTATGCATGCCAACGATCGTAAAGAGATTTCCGAAATTGGCGCAGGTGACATTGCCGCTATCGTGGGGCTCAAGAATTGTACCACCGGTACTACTCTTTGTGATCCAGCACATCCAATCTTACTAGAGTCCATTGAATTCCCAGATCCACCAGTATCCATCGCCGTTGAGCCAAAGACTAAAGCCGATCAAGAAAAAATGGGGCTTGGGCTTTCTAAAATGGCGGAAGAAGATCCAACTTTCCGCGTACATACTGACGAAGAGACTGGCCAAACAATTATTTCTGGTATGGGCGAGCTACATCTAGAAATCATTATCGACCGCTTGAAGCGTGAACATAACGTAGAAGCTAACACTGGCGCACCACAAGTGGCTTATCGTGAGACTATTCGTGGCACGGCAGAGGCACAAGGTAAGCATATTAAGCAGTCTGGTGGTCGTGGTCAGTACGGTGACGTATGGATCAAATTTGAACCAAACGAACCAGGGAAAGGTTTCGAATTTATTGACCAAATTAAAGGCGGCGTGGTGCCTCAAGAATACCGCAAACCAGTGCAGAAAGGCGTGGAAGACACACTTGCTGGTGGCGTTATTGCGGGTTACCCAGTAGTAGACATTAAGGCTACGCTCTATGATGGTAGCTATCACGACGTAGACTCTTCTGAGCTCGCCTTTACTTTGGCTGGTGCTTTAGCTACTCGTGAAGGCATCAAGAAAGCTAATCCAGTACTCTTGGAACCTGTAATGAAACTTGAAATCACTACTCCAGAAGAATTCATGGGCGACGTAATTGGCGATATCAACTCTCGCCGTGGCCGGATTGATGAGATGGAAGATTTGAACGGTGGCGCTAAGCTGATTAAGGCGTTCTGCCCGCTAGCAAACTTGTTTGGCTACACCGGTGATTTGCGTGGTATGACGCAGGGCCGTGCAGCCTCTTCCATGGAGCTCTTTGCCTACGAGGAAGTTCCACCAAACGTAGCTCAAGAGATTATCGAGAAGAGAAATTCAAAATAATCTAGCTCAAAATAATAAAAAGACCAGATAAAATTATCTGGTCTTTTTTGAGTAAGGATTATTCTCTTGGCGTATGACTTCTGGCCATAAAATTAACCGGCTATATGGGCCGGTTAATTTACCTTACCTTATTAGTATTTTTTATTAAGGAACCTTTTCCTAGAGAATGCTCTCGCGCTAGCATATAGGCCGAGGCCGCCGCCGATAGCGAATACTATTATCATTGCATTATTTGATAAAATGCCTCCGTTGGTAGTTTTTGTGATAGCACCAGTATCTGGTGGCGGTGGAGCGACTGAAACAGTTTGACTGGCGTTATCGAAATCTGAGTGCGAAAGGATAAGTTCGTCTCCATAGTAAAGCTCTTCAAAGATTACTAGATCTGTGCCGCCCAAGTCCTTAGTGTTCAGACTGTAGATCATTTCGGTAGTGCCACAAGTGCTTTCAGGTGTAAGCGTAATAGTTTGTTCTACTCTTTTCCCATCGACCATGACTGGTTCTTTGGTATTCTTATTCATCACCACGCCCTTAATGATAAATTCCATATCTTTTTTAAGACAGTAATCTACCACATCCTTAATTTCCACATCTTCGTTAAAAGCAACTATTTTATCGCCGTCGGTATTGTCTGTGGCCATGGTGGTAATGCTAAACTCCGCACAGTCATTAGACCATTCGCCAAGGTCTACTACCTCACCATCGGTTTTGATAGTGACGGTTTTCTTGGTATCGCCAATATCGTAACAGAATTTATTGGCATCGCATTTAAGTTCGGTAATTTCATACGTATCGTACGGAAGTGCACCCCTGTTATCATCTACGGCATTAGCTGCACCAAACCAAGTGCCATAAGCGAGATATTCTATTTCATCTTCTTCCATATCGTCGTAGCCGTTAGTGTGGAAGCTGTGCAAAGCATGGGATGCAGAAGTATCTACGATGCCATCTTCGTCTGTGACCACTAAATGCTCTTCTTTGGCACCGCTAGTGGATTTTATCTTAAATATTACGTTAGCCATAGGCTCACCGTCTACATCGCTAGTTTTAATGAATTTGAGATCGCCACGAACAACATCATCGGAGAAGTTGAGATTCTTGGTAGAGCCATCGACGGTGATAGTGGTAGTTTGCGGAGTAGCGGTAAGTAAGTAGCTTTTGTTAGTGCTAGTTTCGACAACTTTATAAAGAACGTTTAACGGTAAGCCAGAAAATGTTATATTTCCACTAGCGTTAGTTGCTCCGGAAGCAATAAGTGCATTGTTGTTATAAAACTGGTTTTTACTAGGGACGTAAATTCTGCTACCAGATGCATTATATATTGCAAAGTTAATTCCGCTAAAACTGGCGGCGCCTTGCGGGGTAGTGCAGGAGTCAGACTCATCGTCGCATTTTTGAACCTTAATGGAACCAGAATCTGGGTCATTTTCAATCCAAACAATGTTTTGGACTGTTGAGCCGGTTGGTTTAATGATATTGTATAGCTTGTAATTTTGAGCCATGAGCCAGATATCAACCTTGTTGTTGACATAATCTTTTAGGGTAGATACTATTCTGTCAAACAAAACTTTATCTTTACCGTCTACGTATGTTGATACTCTATTTTCTATATCGGCTTCACCTTCGTGATAGAGATAGCCAACCACGATGTGCATAAATATATACCTGAAGTTCCGCATGCCCTCTGCGGTGGTAACATTAGGGTATTGCCCGGTAGTACTTTGCCAATATTCGTTAATATTATTAATATCAAACCAAGTATTCATTACATTATTAGTTGTTGTAGTATTGGCGGAAGCTATATAGATTGCCAGCTTAATAGCATCTTCGTTTTTACCAGTAAAAGTCGTGGTATCAAATTCTCCGGAAGGTGCAGCTGTAGCTGGGTCTACACAATAGGCGAGATAATTACCAGGAGTAATATGAAGTTTGGGGGTGCCAAAGCCACTACCGTCTTTCCATAAAACCCAGTCGTCCTCCGTCCAAGACACTCTGATTTTTGATTCTGCAGCGTTAACCTGGAATAATTTAATATTTTTAGCAGCAGCAAAAGCCCCTGCAGCAATTGCGATTAGAAAAACCGCAAAAATAAGTGATCGCTTTACTAATCTAGTTCTCGACAACCTAACCATACCTATCCTTTTGTTTTATGTTTTTGTTTATGACCTTTTGTAATGCCCATTATATACATAAGTTTTTTAATTGTCAAGGACTTTTTTCATTGATTTTTCCCTAAAACGTCTTTACAAACTATATAAAATAGTCTAAAATAATATAGTAGAGTTTTGGAGCTGGTTTTTATTAGCGCTCCAAACATTAATAATATAAAAGG
>CAMVCW010000001.1 GCA_947166125.1 uncultured Candidatus Saccharibacteria bacterium | reverse complement strand
GCCGGATTCAAACAGGGTTTCTCGTGCCCCGTCCTACTTGAAAATAGATATATAATGCCTATGACCCTTTCGCGTACAGGACTTTCACCTTCTTTGGCGTGGCATTCCTTCCACTTCTGCTAGGATCAAAAGGATTTTCTCATTATCTGCTCAGTTAACGCTGTCAGTTTTTATGCCGAACTGTCGAAAAATCTACAATTCAGCATAAAAATTATCTAATTTCGCAACCCCTTTAATAACTCTGGCCGTTAAACCGTATGGTTATCTTAAGGTTTAGACTGTTCCAATTTCGCTCGCCACTACTTTCGGAATCATTGGTTATTCTCTTTTCCTGGGCCTACTAAGATGATTCAGTTCGGTCCGTTCCCGCTCCCTACCCTATGTGTTCAGATAGGCGCAATATGGCATGACCCATATTAGGTTTCCCCATTCGGCAATCCCCGGATCATTTCTCGTTGTCAGATCCCCGAGGCTTATCGCAGACTTCTACGGCCTTCATCGGTATTGATTGTCAAGGCATCCACTATCAGTGCCCTTAATTACCTTTTTATGCATTGACTTAACTAGCAATCGAAGTTTGATTTCATCAAACTAGAAAATCGGGCGTCAGCTCGAAAATGAAAATAAATTTTTATTTTACTCGCTTCCTACGATTTACGAAGTTTGAAATTCAATTACTCGTTCCGTCTTTAAAATCTTTTCATCGTTAATTCCAAATTGTTAATCCGGAGAGTCTTGAAGATATATTCTGAAGCCGTACAAGCGACCTCAAAAGATTTCCTCGCTTTCCTTTTTCTTTTTGTAGAGGTCGAAGACTCGACTTGCTTAAACTTCCCCCATTATATCGCAGATTTTGCCCCATGTCAACACTTTTTTCGCACAATTTTTACATTTTTCCACAATATCTTCTATTCCATAACTATTAGCTCTTTTCACCCCAGTTAATATTGACTTTTTTAATAAAATGTGGTACAATAGAAAGATAAAGGTTTTATTTATATGGGAAAGTTTTTCAAGAAAACATTAATCGCGCTCTCTATCCTTGGTTCAATCTGTACCGTAGGGATAATTTCCGCCAACATCAGTAAAAGCATCGAAGACGCCAAATGGCAAAGAATTTGCGACGGCACCACTATCACCGATACCTGCCAAGACGAAGATGGGAATAGATATTCTACTTATATTTTTCACGAAGCAGAACCAGAAGTTACCAAAACAGTTGATCACCCTGCAGAACCAGCCAAAACACATGTCGTGCACCATCCAGCACAATACGGCACTCGCCAAGTAGCAGTTTGTATTAAAACCACCATTAGCTACAAAAGCGGCACTTGTGCTCTTTCGCGTTGTCGCGATGGCGAATATTCTGGCTCCGCCGGGCGTGGCACTTGTAGCTATCACGGCGGTGTATGGTACGGTGGCGGCCCATGGTACGAATATATCCCCGAAACCTATCTTATCTCTGCGGCTTGGGACGAAACAGTAGTAGATGTACCCGCCAAAGAAGCTTGGGCAGAAACTATAGTAGTAACTCCAGCCAAAGAAGCCTACATCGAAAAAATACTCGCCAAATAGTCTAATAATGACTTCGTACCATATATGAATATAATTCAAAACGCTATATCTAGCATTTCGCGCCCCCTAAACACTAGATATAGCGTATATTTTGCTGATTTTACCTCACCATATATTATATATACGTTTTCAGCTAATTTTGATTACTTTTAGACTTTGCCGCCTTTTTCCTAGCCTTCGCCCTCGCCACAAAGTAGAATATCAAGGCAAATATTACGAATACAATAATAAATATCAACCAAATTGGACAAATAATTACTATTTTTTCTGTCACGCTCGGCTCGTTATCAGTGGAGTCATAATACACTGTCTGCCGTACCCTAAACGCCCCCACCACGGGCGAATTATCCCAAGATTGCGTAATCATCCGCGTTGCTCCTGGCAACACATAACTTGATCCCATATCTTCCTCAGTAGTATAAACTTCTTCATCCGAGAATAGAGGGAGTACTTGCATACCATAACTTATCTTTGCATGCGTATTTCCTTCATTTTTTACTACAAATGACGCACTAATCGGCGGTGTTAAAACAAATGATGGAATGTTATTATCCATAATCTCACCCTTCACCACGATATCACCTGATACCTCCACATAAACCAACGAGACTATCCCTAGGACTTCCTTAATCGCCACAGTATCGTTGCTACTCGCTTTCCGCGTTGCCTCCGCATCTGTTTTTACTCGTACACCAAAATATTGTCCTCCCCCTTTTGCGTCCTTCGGCACCGTAATTGTATAATATGCCTTCCCTTCCTCGCCCGGCCTCAATACTCCATGTACCTCTTCCGCTCCTGATTCATCACCATCTGATATCGTCACCCAATTCACGATATCAGTATGATCATTCATAGCATCAAAACCCGGCGAGTATTTCCCGTCGTCGCTCACCGAATATGGTACTGCTTCTACAACATAATAGAAATCTTCCCCTGCATCGCTCGGGTTAAACGCCTTCACTTCTCCTGTTACTGTCTGCCCAGGAGTCAGCACATATTCCTGATCTTGTGGCGACACTGTGAAGGCCGACACCGCACCGCAAGGTACCAAGATACTTGCTAGCATCATTACGATACCGACTAAATAAGTTAGTATTTTTCTATTTTTTGCCATTATACCTCCTCATATTGCTCTATATTATACGCTTAATCGGATATTTCGCAAGAGAAACCTTTAGCCTCATACTGCTTTTTAAGTCCATCTAGCGATTTCGCAATATTCGTCCCCCGATCCAAGAGAAAATACTCCACTGTATTTTCATTTATTCTACCTATATCTCGTGTCGTTTGTATAAACTGCATTTTTGTTCCGTCAACAGAAAAAATAGACGAAAATATCTCTATATCCTCACCATACCTTTTGATCAAAACATCATTGTAGTCTGACCTCGCATAAGTTTCCGCCGATTCTGCATTCTTTGCCGTCCCATATTCCCCTTCATAAAGCAACGAAATAGACAACAGTTTATCATCGCTAAAGTTTGCCGTAATTGTATTGGTATAAGAATCCACTTCCACACTAGTGAGTGCCGGATGCAACGACGACGCACTTTTGCATACCATTCCTGCCACTTTCGCTTCTCCGCCAATTTTCATATCGCCCGATTCTTCCCCTTTCATCATATTTGCCAGCAATACAGCGATCAGAACTACCACAACTAGCACCAAAAATACTCCTACCCATAATCGATACTTCTTCCTATTATTTTTGCTCAATTTACCTCCTTTCTAACCATTATAACACAAAAATCCTCCCGTTTCCGAGAGGATTTTGCAAGCTATTATATAACTTAGTTGCTAGCATTAGCAGGAGTTGCGAGCAAGTTATAGGTAATCGTACCTTCGTAGTTACCAGCCTTGGTTTCAGAACCAATCTTAGCGGTGTAGGTCGCCGTCCAAGCATCACCAGCAGTTGCAGTGCTACCGCTTCTAGTAATAATAGTTCCGGTACCAGCATCAGGCAACTGAGTAACCGAAACGCCCTCAGTTACAGGAGCAAATTGAGCATGCCAACCACTCGTAGTAGTCAAACCCGACAAATCAGCCTTGTATGCAAATGTATCAGCAATCGCTGGAGTAGCGCTATCAATATTTGACAATGCTTGAGCGGTAGCAGTTACAGTATAGCCTTTATTATTGTTGCAGAACACGTTAAATGTGTGCACATTAGTTCCACCGCTAACGGATGGGGTCACTGTTTGACCATTCGAACCATGCGCAGTATAAGCGCCATCAAGCGTACCATCGCTAGAAGTCCTAAAGGTACAGGAAGAATCAACTGTAACCTTAATAGTATCTACTACGTCAATGTCATCAACTGCGAACACACCAACTACTGGCATTGCTGCGAGAGCTACCGACGAAGCTGCAATTGCTAATTTTTTCATATCATTTTTCTCCTTCTGCTAAGCAGAATTATTTTATATTTGTGTCAATATATGACCTTTAACACTTTTTATTTTACATAAGCATAATTTCATTGTCAAGCAATTTTTAAATAATTTTTAAGCTTTATTGCGCCGACTTTTCCACAACAAAAAACTCAATACTATTATACTTTCAACCAAAAAAACAAAAATATCATTACAAGTACTTCCCTATCCACGCTTTAAAAGCATCATAATTGTTATATTTGTCCGCATCCGCATCTTCATCTGCCCTTAAATACGCCACCACCTTGCCCTTAGACACCATAGCAACAGATGGATAGTATTTTACCTTTTCATGTAAAGATGATTCCTTTACCTCCGCAAACATCATTCTATATACCAAAATCCCCGTCTCTGTCATATATCGCGTCACATATTCGCGTAGTCTATCCGCCGTAGTACACCCACTTTGGTCCACCATCACTACAAAAGATTTTTTCGCTTCTATCAATCCTTCATATTCACCAGCTGTTAACTCCATAAACTCTGCTCCATCTGCATAATATTCTGCGTCTAGTTTTACTTTATGATTATCAAACCAACCACTCGCCGCGCCTACAAATAATATACTACCTAGCACTACCACAATCAGTGCCATCACCAGTGGTAAAATTTTACGATTTTTCTTTTTTGCCATCTATTTCTCCGTCAAAACATCAAAATCTATTGTATGATATGGTACTTTATAGAAATCATACACCGCCGAACCATCATCTAGCACACGCTTTACCTTTACATTGTTTTTACCTTCGTAAAACCAATATCCGCCCACATCATATATTTTATTCGCATCCCAACCCAGCGCCACCAACATATTTTTCATCATCCCACTATATCCGCCGCCACCACACATCAAGAAAATAATCTTGTCTTTCGGGAACAAATCCTCCAATATCTGCATAGATTCTCTATAATTCGCCTTATAATTAGAGCCATCAAAAGTAAATAAAGTCTCACCCTTATACGTATCGCCCACTGCTTCCGGCAAGCCCTCTACATTTACAATATACGGATACGGCACCACCTCAAACCCATCCACAAATCCAGAAAGGTACGCATCCCCACCAATCGCTTCGTAATTTCCGGGGTCTTTCAACATTCTGAGATCCCGATACACCGCATCACTCCGCCCTAAATAATTATCTATCGTAGCTTCATTTATATTTTTATCTATTCCTAGCTCACCCCTTTGCCCTTCTGCTAGCTCTGGCACTGGCAAACTTGTCATTTTATAACTAGGGAATACAAACCTCCCCAGCAAAAATGCGCCAACTGTCAAAATCACCGCACCAATAATTCCGCTCCAAACATATTTTTTCATAACATCTCCACTTTACTTACGTTTATTATACACCAATCGCCGGCTCTTTGGGGCAATTCGTTAATACATTAGAGATGGCGGTTTTTTCTGCCTCCGTCACCCATAATCCGTACTTATATTTTACCGATACTTGCCGCGCCACATATTGACACCGAAACTTCTTATTGCTCGGCAACCAAGTCGCCGCATCACCGTCAGATTTTTGCTCATTCGCCGGGCCGTCCACTGCTAGTAAATTCAGCGGGTCCGTCGCTATCTTATATCTCACCTCTTTTTCCATATACTGCGCCCCCTTTTGCCACGCATCACTTAGTGCCACTACATGGTCTATCTGTATTTTAGAAATCTGCGATTTTTCCGTAAATATTCGATGCTCACCAGTATATGGCTCGTCAAATTCCCCGGCCACCACCGTACACCCATCCAGCACCGCCGTATCGCCAAACTCTCTCTTTATAATTTTCTGTCGCAAATTGCATCCATCCACTGTTGGCCAATTTTTATAAAATTCTTCCCGCGAATACCCAGTTTTCGGCGCTCGCCCCTTCACCTCTAATTTTTCTAAAATTTCTGTCGCTAGCGGTGCGTTTTCGTTTGCTTCAGTTACCGCTTCCGCTGCATAATCCGCTTCGACATTTTCATTTTCACCACCACCCGCTTGCGTCAAGATAGTTTCATAGCTCGCCGGATTTAACACTAGCCACACAGCTACCCCCACCAGTACAGTTATTGCTACCACTATCCTCCGAGTTTTCAGTTTCATATTTCTCATTATACCAAACCTGCCTTTATCCCCACTACAAAAATCAGCCCCCTCACAAGGCTGATTTATTCTTATAAACTCTACCGTTCAAACTTTATATATTTCTTACTTCTGTTTCTCTTGAATAATATTCCAGCTAGCACTATCACTACCATCGGTAAAGCATAAGTTACCACTAGGTTGCCGTTCTCCTCTGTCTTCGTATTCGCCCCAGTGTCTGGAGTAATACCTTTCTTCGAAGTGCTCGGCACTGGCGTATCATCCTCTTCCCCGCTATTGCCATCGCTGGCCGTACTCGTCCCACTCGTATCGCTATCCTTATCGTCTGTATCCCCACCATTCGTGTCATCACTGGTATTGTTATTACCATTCGTATCCCCACCATCTACATCACCTGTTCCATCCCCACCGTTATCATTATTACTATCACCGCTGTTGCCACCATTATCGTCTATATTTGTACTTTTCTTATTCCAAACAGCATAGACGGTTTTTGGCTCAGTCAAACTTATAGATCCTCCCACATTATAAATCGCATTTTCAGCATTAGCCGAATCTGCATAACCTTTAAAATCATATCCTGATCTAGTTGGCATCGCAGATGGAACAGTTACAGAACAAGCTCCCGTCGCCGCAATAGAATAACAACTAACGGCCAACGGAGAATTATCTCCACTATTAGCATCAAACTTCACAAACTTTGGTAGTTGTAATTTATACGTCCTGCCTTGAGCCGACGAAGAGATTTGTATGACCCCACCGGCACCACTGTAATTATTTACTATAATAGTATTCTTATTGCTATTAAACGTGTAATTACTTGTGTTGCTAATAGTCTGAGTGGAATTGATTATATTCAACTCAGACAGGTCATAGCTTGGCGACACGGTAGTGATTATCGGCGAGATGTTAGCCTTCACCAAAATATCGTCAACGGTAAATTGGTCAGTCAAATCAGAATTACTCGAAATATCCATAGAAGTTAACGAATTACTGTGTGCCAAAAGAACTTCAAGTTTAGGATTATGTGACACATCCAAGGAAGTCAACGAATTACCATATACTCTAAGATTCATTAATTCTGGATTTTTCGACACATCCAGGGAAGTTAGTTGGTTCTCGGTCAAAGCCAAGACAATCAAATTAACATTTTTTGAAACATCTATTGTCTTCAAGCTATTTTTATTAAGCGTAATACCCGTTACCGCAGTCATTTTTTCTATACCGGTAGCATCAGAAATTTTACTATTATCATTTCCGGGACACCAAACCGTCTTAATCTTTGCCAACTGCGCATCAGTCAGCCCAGTACTAGCTACCGTTTCGTTCGGAAACTCGCTCTGAAATTCCGCCAACACACAATCGTAAAAATTTTGGTCTTTAAAACTAGCTGGCATAGTTGCCGCATAGGTATTCTCAAATGAACTAATCTTATTTACAGCTAATACCGACACCGGCAGGGCCAAAGCCGTAACCGCCAATGCCGAAAACGCCACTTTTTTCTTTTTATTTAAACTTAACATTTTTTATCTCTCCTTGTTGGCTTTATTGTAAGACAAAACCACCTTATCGAATCTGTCTTGACCACAAATGTAAATTTTCATTTTTATTTCCTTTTTTATTTTTGTATAACCTTTATGCTTCTAAGTATACCCCCTCCCCACAAAAAGTCAACCCCCCAATTTTAGTCAATTCACATCAAAAAATTATTACTCCAAAATATTTCAGCAGTACATAACTATTTGCCCAAAATCTCAGGATTAAGTGTTGCAGCCTTACGCTCTTCTATATCACTTTCAACACCACCGTTCTCAGCATCCTTAATATTCACATTTTTCACAACATTATCATCATTGCTATTCGCATCATCTTCCGCCACGTTACCTTCCACCTCTTCATCTTTCTCCCTCTGCCGTCCTAACACCGCAAAAAGCTCCGTAAGCCCCCTTACTCCATATTCACTCACCGCAAATTCGAAATACCCCTTGCCCGCACTCCTTGCGCCTTCTCTTAATGCTTCATAACGCGGATCCGCACCTTCCACTTCCGCTATTAATTCTTTCATATCATCAATCGCCGCAAAAGCCCCTTCTACGGATTTCTCGTGCGAAGGCGCATTGACTCCTTCCCTAAATTCCGTCTCGCTAGGCTTAGCTGCCATATTCTCTTCACGCAAATCTTTTCGTTCTTCCGAATTATTAATGCCCAAATATTCATAAAACCCCCTTATTGGATCCTCCATTCCACTCGCATCAAAACTTTTAATTTTTTGCACCAATAATTCTACCCCCATACTGCGCGCCGCCGCATTTAATCCATAATTAATTAAAGCCGCCGCATCCGCAATACCCGCATTACGCTCTTCGTTTTGCTCTTCCATATTATCCCCACCTTCACCATAATATTTATTTTCTGCATTCGCTGTCCCAAATTGTTCACCAGCAAACTCCGGCACCGCCGCCCCTACACCATTCATTGCCACGCCAAAATCTTGTTCCTCTGGTACTGCCCTTTCTATATTGCCTCCACCAGGAAACTTTTCAAAATTATTTTCGTCCATCCTTCTCCTTTATTTTATTTCTTTAATATCCGCTTTTGAATTAATCATATTCTGCAATTTACGACTTTCCAGCGCATCTGCATTATATTCATCTACCTTCAAATTATAATCATCTATCATATTGTTAATTTCATCATTTAATAAATTCAGTTCATTCTCTCTTACCACCAAAGCATTCCTCTGCGCATAAAACTCCACTTCTGTTGCAAAACATCCTACAGTCTCCGCACAACTATTAAACCTAGCAATATCCGTCTCTAATTGATTCACTCTATTTTCATATTCCGCCATTTTCACATTAATACTATTGCGCAAAACTTCAATTTCGCTAGCTAGTCCCTCCATCTTCATTTTAATTTCCCGAAACACCGCAATATAACTTTCATAAAAATCCACCACCACATCTTGATTATTAAAAATCTCTGCATAATATTTTTCTAATACATCCGGCAATTTCTTAATTTCTGTACCCGCCCGCACAAATATTTCTTCTATCCGCTCATCGTCCGCGTATGTCTCAATGTCATCTTTTAATACAGATAAATTATTCTGATAAAGTTGTTGCAATATTGGTTTTAAATCTTCTTTTTCTGCATTACTCATCCGCGCCCATACCGCATGCAATAGTTCATGCGCAGTAGTCAGTTCCCTAATTCCATTTAATTTTACATCCGTAATATCATATACATAAATATTTCCCGCCGTATAGCATCCTAGTACCGCCACCTCGCCCTCATCTTGTCTACAGTTAACATTGAAATCATCTGCCTTATTTAACTCCGGCTGCGTTGCGTTAAACAGAAAATCTCCTCGCCCAGTCAATTTTAATTTATCACGTATATTTACCATCTCCGCCGTTGGCCGATATGTCACACCTCTAAACCAATCATAAATCCACGCGCGATTTAACACGATAATCGCAGCAATTATTGCCAACACCAATAACACCGCCCACTTCCAATACTTTCTTTTTGTTTTCTGTTGCATAGTCACATTCATTACACCCATTATACCTTATCACTACTCAAAATCACAATTTCATCACCTTTTCACCCCTTGAAAAATACTTTAAATATACTATAATTACTTCATGCATTATTGGTGCATATTTTTATGCTCAAATGCTCGACAAAATTGTACCTTAAAAATAGAAGGAGTGTGATATTAGTGGTACAAATTTTAGTATTAGGCGCCATCCTTTGCGCCTTAATATTAATGGTTTTCAATTATATTGAACTGAAAACCTACAAAGAAGGCTCTGCCGAAATGGCAGACATCGCCAAAATCATCCGCGACGGCGCCAAAACTTTTATGGTCGCCGAATACAAAACCATTGTTGTCGTTGTGATAATCGTAGCCGCACTGTTTTCTTTATTCATTGAGAAAACTGCCGGTCTCACCTTTGTCCTTGGCTCATGCATGAGTAGCGCAACCTGCATCATTGGTATGCGAAGCGCAACTTATGCCAACGTTCGTACGGCCAACACCGCGCGCGTAACTCGCTCAATCGGTGAAACCGTCAAAGTCGCCCTCATGGGCGGCAGTGTTAGCGGCTTGTCCGTACAAGCCTTTGGCTTACTCGGTCTTCTGCTTATCATAATGGTAACCGGTGGAATCAATCTAGACAGTACTAGCTCCGGATTCATCGCAGTACTCAAATGTAATCCCACCATTATGTGGCTCACCACTTATTCGTTAGGATGCTCACTTGTTGCGATGTTTAATCGTGTCGCTGGGGGCAACTACACCAAGGCCGCCGACATCTCTGCCGATATCGTAGCCAAAGTACGTCACGACATGCCAGAAGACGACTCACGCATGCCTAACACTATTGCCGATTTTATTGGCGACAATGTTAACGACATTGCCGGCAACTGCTCAGACCTGCTAGAAAGCTTTGTTGCCACCATAGTAGCCAGTCTCCTAATTGCCGCATCTATTGCGCAAGGCAATACCGCAACATTCCAAGCCACCATCGCCTACCCGTTAATCTTGGCTGGCGGCGGTCTACTTGGTTGTGTTATCGGTTTGTTTTTCGTCTTAATGCACGAAAACGGCAAAGACCCCAGCCACGAACTAAACATCGCCACCTACATCTCGGCAATCGCCGTAGTTATCATTGGCGGCATAGCATCATATCTTGTCTTCGGACAAACGGCGCTATACGATAATTTTATTCTGGGTTGGGCTTCACCATGGGTAGCATCCATACTTGGAATCGCCAGCGGTGTAGCAATCGGCAAAATCACCGAATATTACACTGGTACCAAGTTCAAATCGGTCAAGCAATTAGCTGAAATCGCTAAAGAAGGCTCCGCCTTCGTTATCACCAAGGGCGATGCTATAGGTTCCAGATCTTGCTTATTGCCTATATTGGTTATTGGTTTATCATTACTTGGTTCCGGTATACTTTGCGGAGTTTACGGCATAGCTATTTCCGCTCTCGGCATGTTGTCTTTTGTGGCCACCACCGTATCCATTGATGCTTTTGGCCCCATTGCGGACAATGCCGGCGGCATCGCCGAATCTTGCCACTTGGATTCCGAAGTTCGCGAGATTACCGATCAGCTCGATGCTGTCGGTAATACCACTGCTGCCATCGGCAAAGGTTTCGCCATTGGCTCCGCAGCTTTTGCTACAGTATCGCTTATTTTTGCATACGTAGGCAGCTATTCACAAACCGTCGAACCAGTACTCAACATCGCCAACTTCGTAGTTATTGCTGGCGGTATTGTAGGTGGCGCGCTAATCGAATATTTTTCCGCCCTACTTACCGACAATACTATCGAATCCGCCCATCTCATGGCAGACGAAGGAGATCGTCAATTGTCTATCCCTGGCGTTTTAGACGGCACCGTCAAACCAGATTACCAAAAATGCATCCACATGGCTACTAGGCAAGCATTAAAAAAGATGCTCGTCCCATCACTTTTGGCTCTGCTCATTCCGGTCGTTAGCGGCCTCTTCTTTGGCGTAGAGTTTGTCGGAGGCTTACTTATTGGCGCCACCATCGTGGCTATTCCTCGCGCTATCTTTATGGGTAATTCCGGTGGCGCTTTCGACAATGCCAAAAAGCACATTGAGTCTGGCGGGTTAGAAGGCTACGGTAAAGGCTCCAAGCCCCACAAAGCCTCCGTTGTCGGCGATACTGTCGGCGATACTCGCAAAGATGTTGTAGGCGTAGCGCTAGACATTTTCATCAAAACCATGTCTACCGTCGCCAACACCTTGGCGCCACTGTTCGCCTCATTCCATCTATTTTAATTTTAAACCCCGGTTCCGCGCCGGGGTTTATTTTTTAGTTTAATATCGCAATCATTACATTTAAATACGTCGCAAATGTGCACCATAATATATACGGCACCAAACACCACGCTGCCGCTTTGCAGTTCTTCCCGCACATGCATATTAATGCGAATATCATCAGCCACATTGCAATTAGCCATCCCAGCGCAAACCATCTCGCTCCTAGCGCAAAGAATATCAACGTCCACATAAAATTAAAGAATAATTGCGCAAAATATATAATTAATTCTGCTTTTTGCAATTTCTGTTCATCTTTAGTTTTTGGCTCCAACCGATAAATCAGATAGCAAGCCACGCCCATCAATATATACAATATAGTCCAAGCCACTGGAAATAGCCACGCTGGCGGTGCCAAAGGCGGTTGTTTTAATCTGCCGAACTCCATCATCGTATTACCGGTTAATGCCGAAGCTATCAGCCCCACCACTAACGGCAACAAAATTATGCCAGTAGCTATCAAAAAATGCTTAAACGTTTTCTTTTCTGGCTTACCTTTTACAGCTACTTTTATGTTCGTAGTTTTCTTTTTCGTAGCGGTCTTTTTAGTTTTTGTTTGAGTTTTGCGAGAATTCGCCATCACCCGTTCTCCTTATGTTTACATTTTTATCATACCATAAAAATTATTTATCAAAAACTAATTTCACTTTTTTCGTATCCTTCTCATAAATTCTACAAGCTCCGGCAAAAAGCTACAGAAGACAGAGCCTCTAATCCAGCAAAATTACTCATAAAGCTCAAAGAAGCCGAAGCTAAACTTTGGACAACACAGCTTAAATACTTAGATGAACTTGACTTTATTTCAGTTTTAACGCCCGTTATACAAAAAGTCTATTGGCTTGGCTATCGAAAGTAGAAAAAGCGTACCAATAGTTCAAATTTAGAAAAAAATCCCGATGGTTTATATTTCGTAAATTACCCATCCGCAAAATAATCTACCTAAAACACCACAAAAAATTACAGCAAAACAAACTCGCCCAGAAATTTGATATGCTACAACTATTTATATGATCAAAACTTATTCAAACACCAGCCTACCAACTTCTACATTGGTTACCACTACTTCATCCGCCCCGGCGGCTTTTGCCAGTATTGCATTTTTCTTCAACCGAATTTCACAAGAAACTCGAATATGATCACCTGTGGATTTCGTTTTCTCAATGTTTTTCTTCATTGCTACTATCCCCAATATCGTCTTACGATCAGACTCTTCAGACCCCAGCGCATCGTCCGCCAAAATTATTACATTTTCCTTTGGCACAAACCCAGCCAGCTTCGTATTCAAAACAAAACTCGGTTTATTACTCCCGCTCTCTTTTTCCAACACTCTTTCTGCCACCTCTTCCTTTACTACAATCTTAACTTCATCACCTCCCACTATTTTCATTTGTTCCACACTGCTATTCTTATCCAGTACTACCGTAATTGGAGTTTTATTTATTCCCAAATATTCCAACGCTTTTCTGCACGCCAAAACCGTTTCCGCCGCCTCTTCATCACTCGCCGCCGTAATGATAATTTGTTTTGCTTTTTCAATCGAACACATATCGTAATTATTTACGTCAAAAATGCATCCCTGCCGACATATTACCTTAGTTTTATGATACTCGTGAAATCTAAATTCGATTTCTTCTTTTATATCTACGATATCTTTATATTGCTCCAAAATCACTACCGGTTGCTTACCAATCTGAAAACTTTTATCCTTTTCATTATGCTCAAAGATATTCCGCAAAACCTCAAAGCTAATTTCATTATACCCAAGGAATAATATATGTTTTTTCCGCTCTACAATTTTACTTTTACCATGCGAAAGTTGATCCAGCGCTTTAGACATACTTGCAGTAATGATGCTAATTAACGTCCCTACCGAGAAAAGCCCTAAAAGCGTCACCACCAGCAAAATAAACAAAAACCATGGCGAACCATTAGAATTAGACAATACCCCAGGATCTAAGCTATGCACCAGTACCGTCCAAATCGACGACCCCGCCGGTCCACCCTCCGACGTAGTGATAAATAATATCAGCCCAAAAACAATCGCCATAATTCCCGTCACTGCAATCAAAAGCAGAATCTGTGCCCCCGCTCCCCGCATCAAAAGATTATCAAAATTATACTTTATAATATCTTTAAAACTTTTCCGATTCTGTTTTTTCTTCACTGTCATCGTATTATATTATATACCAAAATCAGAATATTCAGTGATAATAGCCAGACAGCGATAGATATGCTCGTGTAGAAACTTTCTTTTTTTGATTCTACCTTAAGTTTGTGGTGTTTTGGTTCAACTTTTTCTAAAATGAAGATATAATTAACGAAAGGTTGCTATGGATTTAGAAAAGATTGGCAAGTTTATTACGAAGAAACGTCAGGAAAATAATTTTACACAAGAAAGCTTAGCGGAGAAATTGGGCATTTCCAACCGCTCTATTTCAAAATGGGAACGAGGAATTTGCCTACCCGATGCAAATAATATGGCAAAACTATGCAAGTTATTCGACATTTCTTACAACGAATTACTTTCTGACGAAGAGATTAATCAACAGGACTATAAAAAAACATTCCGAAAAACTCCTCGAAGAATTTTCCAAAATTGAAACTTTGACAAATAAAAAGTTTTTCCTCTATGAAAATGTCATTGGATATATGTCAACAATTCCATTTTTAATTCTGTGTTTTATTGCCAGTTATGTCGAAATGCCTACCTGGACGCGAATTGTTCTAATTGTGCTCGGCTTAGCTCTGGTTATTGTGAGCGGTAGCTTCTGTATTAAAATCGAAACTGAAGCCGGAAAGTATGAATGTAAATATTGTGGCCATCATTACATCCCGAAATATTCCAACGTCTATTTTGCTATGCATCTTGGTCGCACTCGCTATATGGCCTGCCCCAAGTGCCATAAAAAATCTTGGCAAAAGAAAATCGCCTAAAATATGTTATAATTATACCAACAATAACAGATATTACAGGTTGGTTATGAATTTAAAGATCGGAATCGTCGGTTTGCCAAATGTTGGTAAATCTACTCTATTTAACGCACTCACAAACGCTGGCGCACTTGCCGCCAACTATCCTTTTGCCACCATCGAGCCAAATGTCGGTATCGTCCCGGTTCCCGATAAACGTTTAGACGTATTAGCCAAAATGTACGAAACCGACAAAGTTGTCCCGGCCACCGTAGAATTTGTCGATATCGCCGGGCTAGTTGCGGGCGCATCCAAGGGCGAAGGCCTCGGTAATAAGTTCCTCGCCCACATCCGCGAGTGCCAAGCCATTTGCCACGTAGTACGTGCCTTCAAAAATGATGATATCGTCCGCGCCGACAATAAAATCGAAGAGGATATTATAAAACAGGCTAAAGACGATATAGATATTATCAACCTAGAGCTCCAGCTCGCTGACGAAGAAACCAAAGCCAAAATTGCCGCCAAACGCAAAAAAGACCCTGCCGACGAGAATATCCCTTTCCTCACCGACAAACCCGTCATTTACATGTTCAACGTAGATGAATCTGGTCTTACAGACGTAGACCTTCAAACCAAGCTAAAAGATCTCGTCAAACCAGCCGCTGCTATTTTTGTTAACGCCAAACTAGAAGAAGAAATGTCCGGCATGGATAGAAACGAACGAAAAGAATTCTTAGAAAGTTACGGTGTGAAAGATGATGCCCTTGGCGAACTCATCAGAGCAGCCTACGATACCCTCGGTCTACAATCATTCCTCACTGCTGGCAAAAAAGAGTGTCGTGCCTGGACTATCAAAAAAAGTGCCACCGCTCCCGAGGCCGCTGGCACCATCCACACAGATTTTCAGCGTGGCTTCATCGCAGCCAGTATTTGCAATTTTAACGATCTCGAAGAGCTCGGTTCCGAACAAGCCGTCAGAGCCGCCGGCAAATTAAGGACCGAAGGTAAAACCTACATCATGCAAGACGGCGACGTCGTAGAATTTAAATTCAACGTTTAAATATTCTAAAGTCCAGAAACACTAGAGATTGAATCGGTTTCAATTCCTGTGTTTGTTGCATTTACATCAGACAGATTCACCGTAACTCTCCCGCCATTTGATCCACTTTTTCCCCACCCATTCGTGCCTAGTGCCGAAATAAACTTTTCGTCTGCATTAAACGAAGCGGTTGTACCAGTTAAATCTATCGTCGCATCCGTATTAGTAATAAAGAAAAACGGCGTGACATTATATACGCTAGAAGAAGCTAGCACTGCCAAAGTGCAATCCGTCGCGGTAAACGACCCAGTCCCCACTGAAGCATCGCCACTCATACTTTGATAAATCATTACACCCGCGTTATCTACTCCATTTCTATTTCCGTTACCATTTGCCGAAAATTCACACCCCTGCAAACTAATTGAATTTTTACCTTCCACCACCGCAATTTGTGCACCAGTAGCCACACCGGTAGAATTCGTCACCGAAATATTACCAGTAGAATAAATCAACGGAGATCCCGCCCCGGCAGTAGAAAGTGTCATATTGTCCGCCACCACCGTGCCAGTGCCTCTATCAGTAGCTAGCGCTGCACAGGATCCACCTTGCGTAGTGATCTTTGTATTATCCGCATTTATCGTGCCACCATAAGTCGCATGCAATCCGCGGGAATTATCTTTCGTGGTAGATATTTCTGCGCCCGACACCACCGCCGTTGCACCATTTGTCGCTACTACCGCATTTGCCCCAGACACTGTTGTATTGATTTTCACACCATTTATCTCTACCGAGGAACCTTCCCCCACCACCGTAATCGCCGAATTTATCCCATAAAAACTGTAATTATCTCCTCGCCCAGCGAAATCAGCCGAGCCACTCTTATTTATTGTCACCCCACCATCAATTCTCAAACTTCCTCCATTTATCACTAAAAACACCACCTCATCATCCGTCGTCGATTCATAAGTACCCGATGAAATAGTTGCCTCCACACCATCCACCACATATGCACCCTTATAAGTAACAGATTTCCCGCCAACTGTAGTGGTTACGCTACCGCTTGTAAGGTTAGCATTCTCATCAATAATAGAATAATTCCCAGTACCGCTTTTATCATTACTATTATTTTGCTGTATCCCCATTGTCACCACCACAGAAATCACCACCACTAATATTATTAATGCCGAACTCACTCCAGCAAACATCCCAGCATTTGACTTCTTCTCTGTCTCAGGTTTTAGCGCAACCTCATTCACCTTTTTATCTTCCTGATTTTTCAATAAATTATTTTTCTCATCCATATCACCATTATATATTAAAAAACTAAAAATAACCTTAAACCAAAACGAACCAATCTTTCACCACAAAATCTTCCCCCGCCACATCCGCCACCGCCAAGATCGGATCCAGTTTTTTAAATTCCGGTTTCATCTTCAAAAAAGACTCCGCCGCATAGTACATTTGTTTTTGTTTTTTGGTATTTATAGCCATTAGTCCACCGCCAAAATCCGCATTCTTGCGATATTTCACCTCTGTAAAGTAAATTTTATTTTCACATATAGACACAATATCTATTTCGTAAAAATACGTCTTGTGATTTCGGGCGATAATCTCATGCCCTTGTTGCACTAGATGTTTACAAACCGCTTCTTCCCCACGTTCCCCAATCTTGGACGTATTCTTCTTAGAAATTTCATCCCGCGTAAATCCCACCAAACTCTTACACGGTTCAAAGCTCAATCTATGTTCCGGACACACGCCCAACCTTTCAATCGCTTTCCGATGAAATGCCGTACCATAACCCATGTGTTTTTCAAATCCATATTCTGGATATTTTTCCGCCAATTTCATCATATATTTGTCTCTCGCCACCTTTGCCACGATTGATGCCGCACTTACTTCTCGTATCAAATCATCCGCTTTTATCATCACCGAAACATGTCCTTCAAGCGGCGTACCTTTCAAAAAGTTCACTTTTCCATCAATTACTATCTGAGAAAACGGCGCATGGAACTTCTGTACCGCTTTCACGGCTCGCCGCGTCGCAAGCTTCAAAGCCTCAGAAATCCCTACCTCATCCAGCTCTGTATTAGTTACCCAACCTAGCCCCACTGCCGCTTCTGCCATAATCACATCGTTTAATTTTTCTCGCTTCTTCGCAGATAACTTTTTGGAATCTTTTAGTTCCTTATACCACCCCCTTTCCTCTTCCGGCAAAATCACCGCACCCACAACAAGCGGCCCCGCTAGGGGGCCGCGTCCAACTTCGTCTATTCCGAGAATTGCCATCTAAATTAGGCTTCAGTTTTTTCTTCTGTTTTCTCAGTTTCAGTATTCTCTGCAGAAGCCTCTGCTGTTTCTTCTGGAGTTTCCACTACTTCAACTTCTGGCTCTTCAACCGTAGTGTCATTTACTGCCACACGGTCAAAATCCTTACCCTTAAGCCGAGCAGATTTACCAGAACGATCACGTAGATAAGAAAGATTATTGCGACGTACCTTTGCACGCTTCGTAATCTCAATCTTTTCTACTAGTGGTGAGTGAATAAGATAAGACTTTTCCACACCTACACCAGATGTAACCTTACGCACTACAACCCGTGCAGTGTGAGACTCTTTGCGATCCACGCGAATCACTACACCTTCAAAAGTCTGCAAACGGAATTTGCTACCTTCTTTAATTTTTTGGGTCACTTTTACGGTATCACCAGACCGGACGTCTACCACCGCTTTCTTCTTTTGCGCGTCACCAATTTGCTTTAGAATAGAAAAACTCATATTTTACCTTTTATATTAGACAATTACCTGTTATTTTACCATACTTGTTTTATTTTTTCAAGGGTTTTCGCTGTATATTCTAGCCTTTAAGCGCCAGACGTACTCTTTCTTCTACAGAAAGGCCCGGATCTACCTTTTCCAGTGCTGCTGTAGCTTCTTTCAATGGGAAACCAAGCGCAATCAACGCATCTAACGCTTCATCATTTACCGGTTGTGCCGTAGCAAATTTCGTCTCCGTCGCTCCATAATGACTCGGTATTCCTACTTTATCCCTTAAATCCACTATCACTCGCTCTGCACTCTTTTTCCCCACACCAGAAGCTTTAGAAATAAACGCCGCGTCAGCATTAGCGATTGCATTACGTACTTCTTCCGCCTCCGCTAATGACAATATCGCTATCGCCGCCTTGGGCCCAATCCCCTGCACAGATATTAGCAATTCAAAAATTTTTTTTGCTGCCAAGCTAGAAAATCCATATAAATCTTCCGCATTTTCTCGTACCGCATGATAAGTATAAAATTTTTTCTCTTCGCCTAAATTCACCGCCCCAAAATCCGGCGTCGGCACAGCTATTTCATATCCTACACCATTTACATCAATGGTCAAAAAATTACCAAACTTTTCCTCAATTTTACCTCTTAAGTGTGCTATCATACCCTGATTATAGCATATTTAAGAAGCACTCAAAATCAATCAGTTACATCAATTCTATCACACTTATGCTTATTTGTCAAGTTTTATACTCTTCACGCTATGAGCACCACGTGTATTAGAGAACTTATATTTATTATCCGGCCCCTGCCGATACAAAAATCCGCAAGTTATCGCTGCCGCCAAAGCGTCCGCCACATCATCTGGCTTTGGTTTCTTTTCTAGCCCCAAGTGCATACGTACCATTTCTTCCATCTGCGACTTATCCGCCGAACCATAGCCCGTCAAACTTTTCTTTATTTCGTTTGGAGAATAATCATATACCGTTAGCCCTCTTTGCTCCGCCACAAGCAGTACTATACCACGCGCTTCTGCCACTGCAATCCCTGTGGTGATATTTTTTGAAAAGAATAATTTTTCTACTGCCACAATTTCCGGCTTCGTTTCGTCAAAAACTTCCACCAAAGAATCGTACAGTTCTTTCAGTCGCTGAGGCAACGGCGCATCCACCGTAGTAGTTATCACACCAAAATCCAATGCTCGTGCATTTACCCCAGTAGACGTTTCGATCAAACCAAATCCACACCTACCAAGCCCCGGATCAATCCCTAAGATCCTCATTTCACATACCTTATCAAAGTTTCACGTAAATCTTTCGCCGGAATTACGAAAGGATTTTTTATCGTCCGCGGCGCTATGGCATGTTTAAAACCCAGTTTCTTCGCCTCTGCAATTCTTTGGTCCGCCCGAAATGCCGACCGTATCTCACCACCTAGCCCCACTTCACCAAACACCACATATTCTTCGCCAAGTTTTCTTCCCGCCACCGCACTAGCTATTGCCATACATACTGCAAGATCTGCCGCCGAATCGTTTAGCTTCATCCCGCCCACTACATTAATGAATATATCTTTATCACTCAACTTTAATTTTGTTCGCCGCTCAAGTACTGCAATTAATAAATTTAACCGATTAATATCAAAGCCCGAAGCTGTGCGTTTTGGGTAGCCGTAATTAGAATTTGTCGCTAACGCCTGAATTTCCACCAGTATTGGTCGGTTACCTTCCATTGTAGCGAGTATTACCGAACCATCCGTATTGGTCCGTTCCGCCAAGAGCGCCGCCGAAGGATTTTGCACTTCTTTTAGCCCATCCTGCCCCATCTCAAAAATCGCTACCTCATTAGTAGAACCGAAACGATTTTTTACTGCTCGCACCGTTTTAAATCCACCATATCTATCGCCCTCAAAATTCAACACCACATCCACCAAATGCTCTAATACTTTTGGTCCAGCCAACGTACCCTCTTTTGTTACATGGCCTACTATTATGACCGCCGTATCGGTCGCTTTCGCCGCCCGAATTATCAAATTTCCGCAATTAGTTACCTGGCTCACTGTCCCCGGCGCACTAGATATCTCATCCATCGCAAGCGTTTGAATAGAATCCACTATCACCAAATCAAATTCGCCAGTTTCAATAGTTTTAGCGATATCATTACCAGAAGTAGACGCGGCAAAGTTTAATTTGTCAGATTTTGCACCCAGCCTCTCTGCTCTTAATTTTACCTGTCCAGCACTTTCCTCACCCGATATATATAGTACATTGTGTTTTTTTGCCACTTCCGCACATATTTGCATCAAAATCGTAGACTTACCAATCCCCGGCTGCCCCGCGAGCAGCGAAACCGAGCCCATTAATATCCCACCGCCTAACACTGTGTTTAAATCATTAAATTCAGTCAGTAGTCGTGCCTTTGCGTCAGATGACACTACGGTATTTAGTTTTACAAATTCAAGTTTCTTACCAGACGCTCTACCTTTTTCAATGGTAGATTTTTTACCAAATTCTACTTCTGCAGTTTGTTCCACCAACGAATTCCAATTCCCACAATTTGTACACTGCCCCACCCATTTCGCATAACTTGTACCACATTGTTGGCAAACAAACAAACTTCTATTCTTCATAGATTCATTATAGCATGCTACGCTTTAATATCTTGGCGCCAGCTCGTTGATGTATGTCTCAGTTAACTTACCAGAAGTCGTAGCACTAGATTGATTATTTGCCCATAAATATAACGACGTATCATAGTTTATTATTTCTGCTGGTATCACGGAGTTCTTCCCGGTAGCCGCACCATAAGTCCGTCCAAGCGTTAATGCATTTGAAATCACGGAACCATTAATCACCAACTGTTTAGATCTTGCTTCCAAGTTCACATCTTCATTATTCTTTTTACCATCACATGTATTTATATTTTTATCCGCAATAAGCACAGCGTCCACTCGCGTCACACTACAAGAAATATTTATATTTTCGGCATAAATGATAATTTTAGGAATACTTTCCAGATTTGAATAGCCCTCAGTAGTGTTACGCCCATCATTGTCATATATAATATTCTTATCAATCACAACATCGCCCTTAGTCCTAATTACCTTAGTCGTCAATACACGAGTATTCCCGTCTTCACTTATCTCTTCACCACTAAAATCATCTAATTCTCCAATTCTTTCTCTCAAAACGAATCCATCGCTCCCAAAATCAATAACCCTATAGTTAGTTCCTATTTCCTCAGTAAAATCAGACAATAGACTAGATTTATCACCACTCCTTCCACTACTCCTGCCAAGATTTCCAACATAGCTTTTGCAATTATCATTTTCAATACTTAACGTGCTCATAAGACAATAATCGCTACTATCTCTACCGCCCAAAGTTTTTATCGTTTTCTGCTGAGAAGCGTTCCCGGCATCAGTAGTCGTTCCATATCCAAGTCCAGCACCACTAGAAAGACCTTTTATTTCCCCTTCCGCCACCAAGCTTAATTCCGCCCATGAGCCAAACACGCGCACTTTATCTCCGCCAGTCATATTATATGGATAATCTGCCTCGTCAGCCAAATTATTCTTTACACTCATAGACAATCCAACATCCTTTGCTGAATAGATATTTCCGCCCCACACCTGGAAACTCGGCCTCTTTGCCACAATAAAGCTTACTTCTTTGGAATAGACTTTTCCAGAGAATTTACCCACATCCATATTTATTGGATCACCACTATCACCAGGAGTCACCCAAGACCTAAAATATATCACAGTTCCTGCCGGTAAATCCGGAATATTAACAGTCTTGCCTTCTATGCCACCTTTTGGCTCTTTTCCTCCCTCAAACTTATATTCATTTCCACTATTAAGATCACCGCTACCAAGCTTAACATCATCCCATGTCGCGCCACCATCATAACTCATACTTAATCCCCATTCCGCACCAGGCACCGGAGTAGCATATTCGCCATTTGTTTCACTATTATTTTTTGTTCCGACCGTTATATTATAGTTTATACTGGCAGCCTCCCCCGCATAAACTACGGAACCCTGAGCATTAGTAATCTCGGTAGAATTACTAAAATTATACGGAACAGCTATCGATACTTCCTTACTTCTTTTGTCACCAACATCGACATTAGCAGTGAACGATGCCGAATCGGAATATGTTAGCAAAACCTGTTTTGGTGTATTTTTTACTGGCTCACAAATATTTGTAACAGCCTTAGCCTTTTTTGTTTTACCAACATCATTATGCATTACTTGATAATCAGCAACACCGTCATACTTATCGGCACTACCAACAGTGCCATTGTAATAATTCTTATCATCACAGTTCTTACCTAAATCTTTTTCATCATAAAACAGATTTATCGAAAAAGCATTATTCCACGCCGGATTATTATACAAACTAAACATATTGCCTATTTTCGTGCCATTATTATTGCTGATTTCGCGACCATTCACTGTAGCACCTTTTGGCAACACCGTATCATATAACGACTGATATTTAGGAGAATAGCTTCCTTTGATATTTACCGTATCAGTTGGCTTTGCATATACAATGTCACTCTTACCATATTCATTATATCTATCACTACTTCGCTGATCCCTAATTTGGATATCAATATCAGCACCCACCGTAGCCACCGCCGCCGCACAGATTCTCGTCTGAACCACATTGCCCTTAACGTTTGCGCCAGAATCACTTTTCGCATAAAAACTGAGTGTTTCGCATAATTTTTGACCAGGGTACATCTTTACCGGATTAGCCGCGACATTTTCTCCACTAGTGGTAGTGAAGTTGTGAATAGTCCACCCCACACCATCACCAAGTTCCCTTTCAATCGAAAACTTCGTAGAACCAGTTCCAGACATCCTCTTGAGATAGTGACGGAAAGAAACCCAACAACCTTTTTCCGGGTCACAATTATTCACTACATAGGTGGGTGTATTAAGTTTGCTTTCACTTTGCCAATTAGTATACCTTTTTTTACTTTCTGGTATATCATTCCATCCGATTCCTTTGTTATCCTCCGACACCTCAGCAACCGATGAGTCCCCCATGAACAAAGATACCGCATTGTAATAAGCATAGACGTTCTTATTATTATTAAGCGCATTAACCGTACACTTCCTATTCGCATTATCGGCCGTCTCACCAGGCTCATCTCCACAGCTAGACCCCCATCCACCAAACTCATAGTCACCTTTTGAATTATCGACCGTTACACTGGCAGAGGAACCATATTTCACTAAACCGCTGGATACAGTATAAGCGTTATTTGGCGCAGACTCCAACCAATCGCTCACAGTCCCACTTGTTGTAAGATACTTATGATAACCCTTACCACCTTCTTCTTTAAATTCTGTCACAGCATAAGCAGTAAGAGCCTTTTTCTCGACGTCAGGATCAAAACAAAAATACCCAACACTATCCCATGTTGTATCATGCGTATAATTAGTCCCATGTTCTTCATCGTAAGCAACCATGTCGTCATATTTATTTTTGACAATACTCTGATTAGCATATCCCTTAACCTGAAGATATGCTCCCGTAGTATTTAGACTCCCCGTAAACGCACCCAAAGCCCCACTACTTCGCCATTTCGCCTGGGTTCCTTCTTTATTTGTTTGTGTGGAAACCTGATAGCCCGCCGAACTATTTCCGGCATGAACCTCAAAACCGTAGTTATAGAGCGTTTGCCCTTTTTTACAATAATGAAGATAAACCGGTCCGCCAGTTTGATTGGTATAATGAAAACGCACAGTATCGCTACTGGGCAAATCTTTTTTTACTTCATACGCCTGCCAAGAACGACCAAAACAAGTATCCCACCAATATACATTACTATCGTAATTACAGCTACCACCGCTCGGAGACACACCCTCATCAGCCCCGCCAGTAGCAACCACTCCAGGAGCAAATACTGCTGAAAAGAATGTCAATATAATCATAATTACCGAAAAAACTTTTACTCTTGCCATTTTAAAACTCCGCATTATCACTAATATTATTTTCTTCCACAAGCCTCTCGACTTCAGCATCGTACCGTGCAGCCATTTCTTCGTCCTCAATATATATATAGTCATTACGATAAGCAATATATAACCTAATCAATTGCATAACATCAAGCTTAGTTTTGTCAATCAAGTCCAATTGTTTAAAACAAGCTTCTGTAAGTCCGTTGTTCAATAAGAAGTCACAGTAAGAGATGCGCAATCTTAAGATATCCTCAATATTGTCAGCGTTCATAGCAATAGCAGATTCATATAAACCAATGCCCTCTTCTACGCTATTCAAACTTTCTGCACTTCGGATGAGATCAAGAACATAGTCAGCATCCACAGGCCCATCCGTAACGACAAACCCAGACCCAAGCTCAACTCCAGTATTAGCGTCTGTGCCTTTATTATTACGATTAGCCACAATCACTCCTACCCCCAATCCCACAATCACCACCGCAAGCACACACAACAAAATCACCAAACCCTTATTCCCAGATTTCGCTTCACTCGCCTTACCCTCTTTCATATACTACCATCTTACCATAAGCATCAAAAAATTCCAAACTTTTTAACCAAAAATTATTCCAAAATAATCGAGCTTACTTGCCAAACTTTTCGCGTAGCCACCCATCTGCTGGGCCAGCCGTCATCAAAATCACCAAATAGCCATCAGCTACATATTCTCGCAACTTTTCTGCCAATTCATCACCAAGCTCTGCCGCTTCCACCACGTTTTTGTTCACTAATCCACTAATTAATTCTTCTGGCGAAAGCACCGATAAATCCGGATTCTCTCGTGTCAAATATGTCGGCAACCAATAAATCTTATCCGCACCGAGAAAAGCATCAAAATACCCGTTTCGCACCTCATGTTGCCGCGTATTCTGATGCGGCTGATATACCACCACAATACCTTTTTTATTGCGAAGTCGCTTTTCGTCCTTCACGATCCCCATCGTCGCAACAATTTCCTCTGGATGATGCGCGTAATCCGTATATACCCCGTCGCTAATTTTTTCGAATCTCCGCCCCACTCCAGGAAACTTGCTTAAAATCTCCACAATTTCTTCACGCTTAATCTCCGGTGCCATCGCCAAAATTGCTTCTGCCGCTAGCGCCGCATCTTTTCTGCGCACTTCACCCGCCAGCCTAAACTCGTTTTCATCAAAACTACTTTTTTCTACCACTTTCTCGCTCTGCATTTTAAATTGCAAGAATGCCGCTTCATAATCTTCTCTAGTGGGATAAATATCCGGATGATCATAGCTAACTGCCGGAATTACCGCTAGCCATGGATGATACTTCAAAAAATTCCGATCATATTCATCCGCTTCATATACAAAATATTTATCACCAGGCTTATACGCCCCAGATATCGCAAAACCCAAAGTCGTTCCCACAATATAAGCTACAGATAAATCTAGTTTCAATGCTGCCCACACAATCATTGCCGTAGTAGTAGTTTTACCATGCGTCCCTGCCACCGCTATCATTTTAAGTCCTAATTCAGAAACCAAAAAAGCCGTAAAATTATCTCGTTTAGTACATTTCACTCCTAATTTTCGCGCCAAAATTAGTTCAGGATGGTTCTCCGGCAAAGCCGAAGTATATACAAACCAATCCACCCCATCTTCCAGTTTCTCTCGCAAAAACTCACCATCTTGCTCACCAATATATACCTCAATTCCAGCATTAATCAATTCATCATAAATCGCCCCCTTCGCAAGATCAGACCCCCACACAGTAAAACCGGCTTGCTTTGCCATCAACGCCAACGGCCCCATCCCCGTTCCAGATATACCAGATATATAAATATTCATGATATAATATATTATACAATGATTATCAATTCTGAACAAGAAATGCTAGAGTTTGGCAAAGACTTCGTCGATTATATGACATCCACGGGTGGCCGAGCTGGGGAGACCCCCAACGCGCGCAGCCGTAAGGCGAACACGATGGAGGAAACTGCGAGGTCAAGACCCGTCGAGCCAATCGTTATCGAACTCATCGGTGATGTTGGAGCCGGCAAAACCACTCTCACTCGCGGCTTTGCTAAAGGTCTCGATATCAAAGAACCTATCACCAGCCCCAGTTTTACTATCTCCAAATCCTACGCCCTCAAAAATGGCGGCCGTCTCATCCATTATGATTTTTATCGCCTCCCAGACCCAGGCATCATGTTAGAAGATTTACAAGAAAATCTCACAAATCCTAAAAATATAATTATCGTTGAGTGGTCAGACTCCGTCAGAAATATACTTCCTAAAAACCATATTAAACTTTTTATCAACAAACTTAATAACGGTTCTCGTGAGATAAAGGTCAAAGATGGCCAAAATAACACCTTTCGAGACCGTACGCGACTAACGAGGAGCAGGATAAGCGAAGCTTCGCCCGTAACGACGGAACAACGAAGTGAGAGAAAATCAAGTTTACTTGATTTTCCGAACAAGGCAGTTCCGTCTCATGAAACACAGACGGGCCGAAGCGAGCGAGTCGAGAAAGGCGTTATTTGGTTATCTATGTATCTGGATACTTCTACCCCCGAAACCATCCTCAAATTGAACGAGCAAGAATATCGCTACACTTTTGCCAACGATCTCGCCGAAAAATTACTCAAGTTTATTCATGATAAATTGCAAGAAAACAATCAAGCCTTCCAAGATATTTCCGAAATTACTTTTATGTCTGGCCCCGGCTCTTTTACTGGTCTCCGCATTGGCGCCACGATAGTTAATACCTTAGCTTCAGAGCTAAACATCCCCCTCTATGATCATCACGGCAAAAAACACCAACTCATCTTGCCAGATTACGGTCGCCCCGCCAACATTTCAAAACCCCACAAATAATTAAATCAATATCTTATCGTTTAGTTTTTTGTTTTATCATAAACCTCGCTACCGATACAGCTAATACCGAAACCACCACTATCATCACTCCTTCAATCGTCGCCATCACTATCAAGCCTTTTGTAGAATCTGGCCGGAACACCGAACTCTCACCCAGTGGCGCCACATAAGTCGGATCACTCGGGTCATATGCAACCTGCACTCCATCATCACTACCTTTTGCAAGCTTAGCATCCGTTACGCTTAAATTCATTCCGCTAAATTTCACATTAAATGTAGAATCTGCAGAATCCCTATCCGCATGGTAAATACGAACGATAGATCCGTCACCCTCGTTTACGTTTACGCCAGAATAAGCCAATTCCTGATCGCCAATACCACTATATATTTCGCCATTTTCACGTATTACAAACTTCCCTACCGCCGCATCGTGTACGCCACCCATATCTAACACCAATTTATCTCCTACATACACAAAAGTATCATCATCAGCATTAACTTCAAAACTCTCCATTCCGCTCAAAAGTACCGTAAACGGCACTGCAAAATTCATCGTGAATAAATGGTTATGCCCATCCTCATTTCCCATATCTCCAACACTAAACCTCACCTCATCCAATGGATAAAAATCTGGTGCTTCAAATATAAATTCTGCCCCATTTTTCACATATTGCATTTTTAGCATACCAGCATAACTGGCACTTTTTCCGTCCACGGCACTAAACCATCTCGTAAAATCTACACCCCTATTTGCCGTCAACTTTCCGGCACCGGTAGCCACCGGCAAATATCCCTCACCCAGCTCAAATTCCGCCAAACCCTGTTCTATCTCTTTATTATAATATCTACATTTACTCCACTCAAACTGCCTTCGCTCTAATTCATTCTTCAAATTCCTATCATATAAATTTACGCAGTCATCTGCCCTCTGATCATAATAAATAACCGGCACTGACACCGATTCTTCTTCGTCCACTCCCGCACTAGCCAAGATAGCTTCAGGAGTCTTAGAAATAGCCTTTTCAGTAATTTCCCCCACTGTATTAGATAGCCCGAATATTGCAGCGCCCACACCCAACACCAGAGCCACCAAGGCAATCCCCCCAAATACCAGCGACTTATTTTTCTTCTGCTGTTTCATTCTTGCCTTAAGTATAAGCCTTTTTTACCAAAATATCAAGGTTGCTCAGTCTCTGCATTGGGTATCCCCAGTCTCTCGTCTGATAATACATTTTCATCAAAAGGTTTTTCATACGCATCGATCGCCCGCACCTCTACCTGCATTTTCTCTAAATATTCTTCAATAATAGCAGCGGTCAACTTGCCAGTTTTTTCAAATATATATTCCTCTTCTTTCTCGCCTTCCTCTTCTATCTCTTCCTCGTCTGGTAAATATCCCGGCCGAGATCTATCCAAATAAATGTCGCCCGAATTGTGATATACCACTAGTGACACACCAGTCGTTATTAAAGCAATTAATGTAGAAGCTATCCCTAGGATCACTAAATTTCGTCCACCGTGCGTCATTTTTTTCTTTTCATTTTTCTTTGTTTCCATTACACCTTGCCCCTCAAACCTTCCACTAGTCTCACATGTTCAGAAATCAAATTCCGCATTTTTAGCACATCCTGCACCATTATCTTGCGTTTTTGTCTCACTGTCGTTAATTTATCATAAAATTTTTCCGGCTCCTGCCTACAATCCAGTCCCACTAATTCTTCCAAGCCTTGCTGATACGCAATAAAGTCATTTGCAAACAATGTTTTAGTTCCAGCAAAATTATTCTGATTTTCAACCAATCCCGCGCTAGATAAATTATTTTCCACCAAACGCACATTTAACGGAGTAATAAACTTCGTTAAAATTGTTTCATAATATCCACCAAGATATACCCGCACCCTAGCATCTTCTTTCTGCACTTTTTTTAATTCGTCTTTTATCGTGTCGCAATGCTCTACTATCGCCGCACTCTGATTAGGACTAATAGCCTGCACAGCACAAAACCGACCACCCAAAGAAGCAAGTAAAGCAAAAAAGGCAATTTGCACTTTTAAACCAACGCCAAGCAGGCGAGATTTCCGCAACAAATCTTGACAAAACGTAAGAAGTATGGTACAATAGAAGGTTAAACCTTTTTTCCTCATATTCTTATTATAACACAGTTAATCACGCCTTAGCATTACTGTAAATGCTTCACTTGGTATATCCACCTTACCAAATCTTTTCATCCGCGCTTTACCACGTTTTTGCTTCTCCAAAAGTTTTGCTTTTCTATCTCTATCACCGGTATGAATCTTCACTGTCACATCTTTTCTATACGCTCCAATTGTTTCTCGCGCAATAATTCTTGCCCCAATCGCTGCTTGCAGTGCCACCTCATAATTTTGCCGCGGTATTACTTCTTTTAGCTTTTTCGTTACTTCCCTACCAATCGCATCCGCCTCGCTCCTATGACACATTACCGAAAGCGCGTCCATTTTATTTCCCGCCACCAAAAAATCTACTCGCACCAAATCTTCCGCCTTATATCCATTTAGTTCATAATTAAATGAAGCATACCCCGAAGTCACTGATTTTAGCTGATCATAAAAATCTGTCAGCAGATTTGCCATCGGCGCTTCAAAATCTATTACCGCACGGTCTTCGATATACGAAAGATTTGTCTGATGCCCGCGCTTTTCATTAATCAAGTTCAGTACATTACCAATCATGTTTTTTGGCAAGATAATCTCACCCTTCACCCATGGCTCACGAATTTCCAAAATCTCGCTTGCATCCGGCAAATCCGCCGCCGATTTTATTTCTATAATCTCGCCATTATTCATCACTACTTCATAGTTCGTAGAAGGATTAGTCACGATTAAATCCAATTTAAATTCTCGCTCTAATCTTTCCTTGATAATATCCATATGGAGCAACCCTAAAAACCCAATCCTCAGTCCAAATCCTAACACTGGTGAATTTTCTGGTTCAAACCGAAGTGCCGAATCAGATAGACTTAATTTTTCTATTGCTTCGCGTAAATCTTTATATTGGTCATTAGATACCGGGAAAAACCCCGCATATACAAAAGGCAACACATTTTTATACCCTGGCAAAGCCTCCGTAGCCGGATTTTTCGCAAGCGTCACCGTATCGCCCACTTTTGCTTCGCGCGTGGTTTTGAGATTTGTCACAATATAGCCAATTTCGCCCGCTTTCAAGCTTTCTCGTGGAGTCATTTTTGGTGTCAGCACCCCCACTTCCAACGCTAGCCCCTTCGTCTCCGCCGCCATCATCAAAATCTCCGCGTTCTTCGTGATTTCCCCCTCGAAAATGCGGACATAGAGAACTACGCCGCGATAGTCGTCAAAGTAGGAATCAAAAATTAGAGCACGAGTAAGCTGAGGTCCAAGCACCTCTTTTCGTAGGGCCTCCGGAGGCTGGCAAGCCGAGGATGAGCGGCTCGACCCCTGTGGCGACAGGGGTCGAGAACGCAGCCCAAGAAAAGACGGTGCTGGACCTCTCTCCACTACGGCATCTAGTATTTTATCCACCCCTAATCCAGTTTTTCCAGATGCCTCTATGATTTTATCTCGCGAGCACCCAAGCAAATTGATTATCTGCACCGCCACTCCTTCCACATCCGCCGCCGGCAGATCAACTTTATTTATCACCGGAATTATCTTAAGATCTTGCTCAATAGCTAAATACACGTTTGCCAAAGTCTGCGCCTGTATCCCCTGCGTCGCATCCACTACCAACACCGCCGCTTCCACCGCTTGCAAACTCCGGCTCACTTCATACGAAAAATCCACATGCCCCGGCGTGTCTATCAGGTTCAAAGTATATCCCTTCCAGTGCATCGTCACCGGCGCCAGCTTGATCGTAATACCTTTCTCACGCTCCAGCTCCATCGAGTCCAAAAGCTGCGATTTCATCTCTCGCTTTTCTACCGTACCAGTTAGCTCCATCATCCTATCCGCAATCGTACTTTTTCCGTGATCAATATGCGCAATTATGCAGAAATTCCGTATTTTATCCATATTTACATATTATAACATATTTCCCCTGTTTCGTCCTCCATGAATCATATAAAATAACTCGAGGCCTAGGCCTCGAGTTATCCCTTCAAAACGGCCAAATCTTTAGTCTAGCCCCTTCATCGTGAGCGACAATCTTCCCTTATCGTCTATCGCCACTAGCCGCACCCTCACCTTGTCACCTAAGTGCAACACTTCTTCCACTTTCTTCAATCTCTTATCGCTAATTTGTGAAATATGTAGCATCCCGTCAATACCAGGCAGTATAGTTACAAACGCCCCAAAATCCTTAATAGAAGCCACCGTTCCATCATAAATTTTACCCACTTCCGGCTCTTCCACCAAACCACGAATCCAATCTATGGCTTTCTTAATTTTTTCTGGATCATTACCAGATACAGTCACAAGCCCAGAATCCTCAATATCCACCTCGGCACCAGTCTCAGAAGTAATCTTATTAATCATTTCACCACCCTTGCCAATAATTGCCCCAATCTTATCTGGCTTCACCATCAATTTTTCAATTTGCGGCGCATATTTACTAATCTCCGCCCGTGGTTTATCAATCACACTCACAATATGATCCAAAATAAACATCCGTCCAGCATGACTCTGTTTGATTGCTTTTTCCAAGATTTCTACTGGCAACCCATGCACTTTCATATCCATCTGCAAAGCCGTCACGCCTTCTGTCGTACCAGTCACTTTAAAATCCATGTCACCAGCAAAATCTTCTGCGTCCATCAAATCTGTCAACACATAAGCCTTATCAATATCATCCGTCGTAATTGGCTGACCCTTCGGCACATCTACCATTAACCCCATTGCTACACCCGATACCGGTCGTTTAATCGGCACACCTGCGTCCATCAATGCCATACAAGAAGAACACGTTGCAGCCATAGAAGTAGATCCATTTTGCGACATAATTTCAGTTACTGAACGAATCGCATAAGGGAAATCTTCTTCGCTAGGAAGCACCGGAATCAAAGCCCGCTCGGCCAGATATCCATGCCCAATCTCGCGCCGCCCAGGCGACCCCATCCGGCCCGGCTCGCCCACCGTATAAGATGGCGCATTATAATGATGCATATATCTACGCTTACCATCTGTCACTTCCATCGTGTCTACTTCTTGCGCGTAGCTTAGTGGTGCCAAAGTCACGATATTCATTGCCTGCGTTACGCCACGAGTAAATAACGAAGATCCGTGTGTTCTTGGCAGAATTCCTACTTGCGAGGATAAAGGCCGCACCTCGTCTAACTTCCGTCCATCCGGCCGCACGCCTTCCTCTACAATACCGCGTCGCACTTCCTTGTGTACTGCTAATTCAAATGCCTGATCATATACATCACGCAAATTCTCATCATACCACTCCACCTTTTCGTTGTCCGTCTCACCCTCGCCGTGTTTCAAAGCCATTTCATCGTGCATTGCATATTTTATTTCGTCCAAAATCTGTGCACGCTCCATCACATTGCCACGCACCTTAGAACCAAACTTGCCGTTAGTCCAGACCAGCACTTCTTCCATTACCGCTTCATCCGGCAATACCAATTCATACTCTTGCGGCGTAGCATCTACCTGCTTAGCTAATTCGCGCTGCAAGTCCAGCACCGGCTGTACCTTATCCACCGCCCAATGCATCGCCTCAATAATCGTATCTTCCGGCACTTCGTTTGCGCCAGCTTCTACCATCATTACTTTGCCGTCTTTACATGCCACCACAAGATCCAGCGGCGAAGCTTCACGCTCTTCTTTATTTAAGAACCCCTTAAATTCTCCACCGATCCTACCAATTCTAATCCCCGCAATTGGCCCATCAAACGGCACACCTGCGTTCATCAGCGCCGACGAGGCCGCAATCATCGCCACACAGTCAGGCCGAAAAGCCGGATCCATTGACAATACCGTACACACCACCTGTACTTCTTGACGATACCCCTTCGGGAACAGCGGACGAATCGGCCGATCTATCAGCCGCCCCACAAGCACTGCCTCATCTGCCGGCTTACCCTCACGCTTTATGAACTTCGAGCCACTAATTTTTCCCGCTGCATAGAATTTCTCCTCATAGCTAATAGACAGCGGAAAGAAATCCTGCACCACCGGCTTGGTTCCCACCACCACAGAGCCTAGCACCACGGTATCGCCATAAGTGACTAGTACCGACGAAGTCGTTCGAAACCCAACTCTATTCACTTCTAAAGTCAGTTCTCGCCCTAGCCAATCGGTAGAAACCCGCACCGTTTTCTTGCCGTTCGGATTTATAATTTCCATAAAAATATACCCTTTCTTGGGAAAACTTCAGGTATGAGTGGTGGTCTGAGGTCGGCCACCACCCATATCTGCCGTCTTCCCAATTCTTAATTTACTACTTTCCAGTATACCAAATATTGACATTTTTAGCAAAGTATGCTATAATAGAAAGGTTAATCCATAGGAGGTGCAATATGATTAACGTTATACATATCAATCTTCACTACGATGACCATAGAAATATCACGGCATTAGAAGTGAAGCTGAAGTTCATTAAGAATGACGACGATAGCGAGCTATCCGAGCATCGTTTAATTGCCACTGTCTCGGCGGCATTTTGCAGAACGACACTCCTAGCAAACGAAGGCAAATCATTGACAATAAAGTCTAACCCGAATAGAGACAATATCGTCAATTTGAGTATCACTTTCAAAGAAAATAATATGGGTCTATGTGATATCGCAAATTTCATCCAGGCCTTTCAATCAGAACTTGATACTACATCGTTATTCTAATCAAAAACCCGCCGGTTCGCCGACGGGTTTTCTCATTGCCGAAATTTATTTTCTGAGGCCTAGTTTTGAGATGGTTTTCTTATAAAGCTCAAAATCAGTCTCTTCTAGATACTTAAGAAGCTTCTTGCGCTTCCCTACCATCTGAATTAAACCTCTTTTGGCCATAAAGTCATGTTTGTTATTCTTTACGTGCTCGGTCACTTCTTTGATCCGCTCTGTAAGAATAGAAACTTGAACTTCAGGAGAACCAACATCCGCCTTATTACGGGCAACCTTGGCAATAGCCTTGTCTTTATTCTCTTTTGTTATCATAGTAGACCAATTATATCACATCTGTTACAATTATGTCAATGGAAGATCAGATTATCCTCATCGACAAACCTGCCGGTATCTCTAGTTTTGGCGTAGTCGCAAAAATCCGCGGCAAACTAAAAGCCGAGTTTGGCCACAAAATCAAGGTTGGCCACACCGGCACGCTTGACCCATTTGCCACCGGCCTCCTTATTTTACTCTCTGGTAAAATGACCAAAAAGTCCAACGAATTTCTAAAACTAGACAAAGTCTACGAAGCAACTTTGAAACTTGGCTACACCTCCACCACCGGCGACCCAGAAGGCGAAATTACGGAATATGATTCTACATGGGCGGGTGACGGAGCTGGGGGGACCCCCGACGCGCGCAGCCGTAAGGCGAGCACGGTGGGGGAAGCTGCGACGGCAGGACCCGCCCAGAGTATAATCGTATCTACGCTAAACTCGTTTATCGGTAAAATCCGGCAAACCCCACCCAAATTTAGCGCTATCAAAATCAACGGTCAACGCGCCTACAAACTCGCCCGCGAAGGCAAAGACTTCGAAATCCCTAGCCGCGAAGTCGAAATCTACAGCATAGAAATCCTAAAATACAATTATCCAGAGCTTAAAATTCGCGTCCATTGTAGTAGCGGCACCTACATCCGCACTCTCGCCGAAGATATCGGTGAAACTCTAAAAACTGGCGCCTATCTTACTACACTTCGTCGCATCAAAATCGGCAATTATGATGTCAAAGACGCCGAAAAACTTGTGTTATAATTAGTTTATGTTAGTTACCGCAAGCAAATTAATCGGTACCCCTATTCTTAGTATGCAGGCCAGCGGTGCCATTGGTCGCGTATCAGAGTGCATTATAGATCCAGATACCCTCAAAATCATCGCTTTTCGCGCCGAAGGCGGCCCTATTCCTCGCACCGGCGCTAATCTTCTAGCTACTTCCAGCATACGCGAATACTCTAATTTTGGCATGGTAATTGATAGCGCCGACGAATTTATAGATTCCGAGGATGTTGTCAAAATCAGCAAAATCCTCGCGCTCAATTTTAGCCTCATAGGTCTCAAAGTGGAAAGCAAAAAAGGCAGTAAGCTTGGCAAAGTTACGGATTATACTGTCATCCCAGACGATTTCGTCGTCCAGCAGCTCATTGTTCATCGTCCGGCCCTCAAAAGTTTCATTGATCCAGAACTTACTATTCATCGTAAAGAAATTGTCGAAATCACCGACTACAAAGTCATCGTAAAAGACGAAGAAAAAACCATCAAAAAGAAAGCCGAAACAGAGGATTTCGTCCCTAATTTCGTCAATCCATTTCGTGAAAAACAGCCCGGCTTCGCCCCGGCAGACATCAAAAAATCCAAAGATTAACCTTCTGTTTTTTCTACCAAATCTCGCGCCAAATCATACGAAAACCCTTGTCGACAAAGGTAAGTCACCAACTTATCATCCGTATATTTCGCCCGTTTTTTTGCAATTATTTTCAAAATCTCTTCTTCGTCATTTCGCTCGCCCAGTACCTCGTCAATAATTTCCTGCGAAATACCTTTTTTCATCAGTTCCATCTTCAACCTTTTGTGTGACACCCCCTTTTTTACAAATCGATTCTCCACATAATACCGTGCAAATTTAGTGTCATCTACATAGCCTCGTTCCACCAATCTTTCTAGAATCAGATCCTTAAAATCATACCTCACCCTATTCTTCGTTCGTTCTGCTCTCTTTTCTAATCGTTTCGCATCCACGTTTTCGCCTCTCGCAATCAAATCCGCAATTTCGCGATCTCTTTCCCAATCTTTTTTTCTTTCTTTTGCCTCGCCCTGTATCTCTCTCCGCTTCAAGTAGTCCTTTAGTTCACGCACGCTCCTAGGCCGCATTAGCACCCATTCCAAAGCCCTCTGATAAGCCTTGCCAAATTCGCTCGCTTTCTTATAATCCGCCAATTCTTCTTCGCTAATCACTCGCCCAATCTTTACCCCCATATCTATCACTTGCGCCACATCCAGCGAAAAGACATATTTACCATTCACATAAATATTTACCCGATTTTCATTCCTCACCGCTTGTTTAATATCAGTGATTTTCAACTCGTCACCAGAAACCCCCGCGCTTTTCAGCGCTTCTACTTGCATTATATCACGCTTATGCTTTTTTGTCAAGTTTACCGAATTCTTCTCCGGAATTTCATCGCTCAGCTTATAGATTTCCATCAGCAATCTCAGGATATTTTCGTTTTGCCCAGCTTTTTATCATCTCTAAGGTTATTATGTTTTTTGACATCGGTATTTTGGCATTATTAACCCAAAAATTCTCCATTTCCTCATACATCACCCACTTTACTGCTGCCACCTCTTGAGAATCTAGCACAAAGTCATCCTTGCGATCATTCCAATCCATCAGATAATTAGCCGTAATCATCCCCCTATAAGAACGGAACTTTAATATAAACTCCAAATCTTCTTCTATCGCTTCTACTCCCAATTCTTCACGCAATTCACGCACTGCCGCTTCCGCAAAACTCTCGCCCAAATCCACATGCCCCGCCGCCGAAAAATCCCATTTTCCAGCATTATGCACAAATTCAGACCTCTGCTGCCATAAAAACTCCAGTCCATTCGTCCCACGACGATACAAAAACAATCCTACCCCACCCACAATATCCATTTCATTTTCTTCCGGATTACCGAACTGCCATTTTCTTCCTGCCCCCGCAATCGATTCGCCATTTGGCAAGAACAATTGCCACTTCTCGTCTCCATGCATTACTCTACCGCCTTTTCACGCACCTTCTTTTCAATCTCTTCCATCAATTCTGGTTTTTCGCGGAACAACCTCTTCACCGCTTCGCGCCCTTGCCCCAAAGTTTCGCCATTATATTTAATAAATGCTCCGGCCTTATCTAGTACGCCGTATTGCACGCCAAGGTCCAGAATATCCCCAGTTTTAGAGATTCCTTCATTGTACATAATGTCGAACTCTGCTGTACGGAAAGGCGCCGCAATCTTGTTTTTCACTACCTTAATTTTAGTGCGGTTGCCAGCGATGTTATCACCATCCTTAATTTGCCCGATTCGCCGAATGTCCACCCGCACCGAAGCATAAAATTTCAACGCATTACCACCAGTAGTGGTCTCTGGATTACCAAACATCACACCAATCTTCATCCGAATCTGGTTGATGAATATCACTGTCGCACGCGATTTAGAAATAATACCAGTAAGTTTACGCATGGCCTGACTCATTAGTCGCGCCTGAAGCCCCATCTGTGCATCACCCATATCACCGTCAATCTCAGCCTGTGGCACCAAAGCCGCCACCGAGTCTACCACAATAAGGTCTACCGCATTAGAACGCACCAAAGTTTCACAAATCTCTAGCGCCTGCTCACCGTTATCCGGCTGCGAAATCAATAGATTAGCCGTATCTACCCCAATCTTTTTAGCATATGCCGGGTCGAGTGCATGCTCCGCATCGATAAACGCCGCCTGACCACCCTGTTTTTGCATCTCAGCAATTGCATGAAGCGCCAAAGTCGTTTTACCAGAAGATTCCGGCCCGTAGATTTCGATAATCCGCCCTTTTGGCCAGCCTCCACCAAGTGCTAAATCTAAAGAAAGAGAGCCTGAAGGTAAAAGCTCTACATCCATCTTTGGTGTTTCCCCCAGCTTCATGATTGAACCGTCGCCAAATTGCTTCGTAATCTGTGCAATTGCTAATTTCAGCGCTTCGTTTTTGCCGTCTTCCTGTTTATCTTTTTTATTTTCTGCCACCGCATCTTTTTTCGCCATAATAGTATTACCTTTCTTTTTATATTATATAATAAATCTGATTAGGAAATAGAGTTGACTTTCACGATCTCGTATGGTAGGATTATATCAGTTAGGTTTTGTTATGATTCGCCGTTCTTCCGACGAATCTTTTTGAGTTTGACAGCAATTTTTATTTCTTCAACTTCAAACATCATAAAACCCTCCTTTCTCCTTGCCATTGTTTTAACATACGCCACCCCTATTTCCTGGCCTTTACTTATCACACCCTATTGTAAAATTCAACCCCCAGCGAAAACTGCACTTCATAAATTATTACGCTTCTGCCTATCTCTATTCCGCCTAGGCTTAATTTTCACACCAAAATATGTTATAATTTCATTATTATGCGCGTTAACGAAAATATCTTGATTTCTAGTCTTACTACCATGCGCCTGGGCGGCCCAGCCCGCTATGTCTTAGAAATTGAGCGCCCCGAAGAAATCCCTGATGCTTACGATTTTGCCGCCACTTATAATATGCCTACTTTCGTGCTCGGTTATGGCGCCAACACCATCGGCCACGACGAAGGTTTTAGCGGCGCCATCATCATCAACCGTATGCATGGCATTTCAGAAACGCCCACACCAGATGGCATCAACCTCACCATTATGGGCGGCGAATATTGGGATAATGTCGTAGAATACGCCTGCAAAAAAGGCCTCACTGGTATCGAAGCCCTCAGCAAAATTCCCGGCCTCACCGGCGCTGCACCCGTACAGAATATCGGTGCTTACGGTCAAGAAATCGCCGATACTTTAGAATCTATCGAAGTCTACGATACCGCAAGCCACACCTTCAAGACACTCTCTCATGACGATCTCGGTTTTTCCTATCGTAAAAGCATTCTCAACACCACCGAAAAAAATCGCTACTTTGTCATCTCCATCACCCTACATCTTACTCCCGGCCAAATGGAGCCCCCTTTCTATCGCTCCATTGAAAAATACGCTTCAGATCACAATATCAAAGATTTTAGCCCTCAGGGTATTCGTGCTATCGTCAGTGCCATCCGCGCTGATAAACTTCCAGATCCACTAGAGAAAGCCAGTTCCGGCTCCTTCTTTAAAAATATCTATCTCACAGAACCAGAAGCCGAAATTGCCGAAGCCAAAGGTTATCCAGTCTACCACGGCAAAGACGGCTACAAAATCAATTCCGGCTGGTTTATCGAAAAAGCCGGTTTTTCCGATAAACTCCTCCATGGTTTTCGTGTCAACCCCAAAGCTGCACTCGTCCTTATCAACGAATCCGCCAAATCTTACCAAGATCTCGCCGCCGCCCGCGAAGAAATCGTAAACAAAGTCTACGATATTTACGGCTATTGGCTAGAACAAGAGCCCGTAGAAATCATCAACCCACCCGTCAAAATCCCAGGAGTCAACTAATGAAATCTTTAAACGGTAGAGATCTCGCTAGTTTTATTAAGGAGCGCCAAGCTCACCAGGTAGCTAGCCTTGAAATTAAGCCCAAGCTCCTCATTATCCGTGATAGCAATAATCCAGTCATCACCAAGTATGTCAATCTCAAAATCAAATATGGCGAAGACATCGGCGTAGATGTAGAAGATTATCTTGCTAAAAATTCAGAAAGTATCGCCACTAAAATCAAGGAAGCCAACGAAGACCCAGCTATTAGCGGCATCATTCTCCAACTCCCCATCCTAGAAAAAGAAAAGACCGACGAGCTCTGCAACCTCATCGCTCCCACAAAAGATGTAGATGGCCTGGGCATAAAAGCCAAGTACGATTCTGCCACCGCCACCGCCATTCTTTGGCTTCTGGCTGGTTATGATATTAAGTTAGAAAACAAAAAAATCGCCATCGTCGGCCGTGGTAAGTTAGTCGGCGCACCGTTATACAAAATCTTCACAGCCTCAGGTTATGATGTCACTCTCTTTCATAAGGGCAACGACTTGACAAACCTTAAGAACTTTGATATAATCATATCAGCCACGGGCGTTCCGGGGTTGGTTTCTAGTGATTTCATCTCCCCCAGTGCCACTCTTGTAGATGCAGGTACAGCCAGCGAAGACGGCGTTATCAAAGGCGACCTCGCCCCCGAATTATACACCAGAAAAGATCTCATCGCTATCACTCCAGTAGTAGGCGGTGTTGGTCCCCTCACCATCACTTGTCTTTTCGATCACCTCCTCCAAGCCGCCCGATAACATCAAAATTACAACACCGTCTCGCCAAGAGAAGGTGGCCTCAGAGGCTCGAAGGGACCCAAGCCCTATGAGCCGGCTACGCAACGGACGGAAAAGCCGAGGTACTTATTGAGGATATCCGTACCTGGGGAGAGATAGGAACTGCGGAGGTTCAGGCTGTAGGCGTAGTAAGCATCGTACGCGGACGAGGACCAGTAGCGCCCGTACGACCCGCGATTGCTAATATTGCTATTGTAGGCGTTGCCGGAGTAGAGGAAATTATTTGGGAAGCTGCGCCATACTTTAGACTGCGTAGTACCAGCCGTGCTAGACTGATTCGCACCGGTCCCGCCCATTTTACGGTCTAGGTACGAAAAACCTTTTACGCGGTTGGCGGCATTACCAGAACCGCTTTCTATAGTGCCCGTACTTTGGTAGCCTAGCGGTAACTGCCACCCGGCAGGACAAAGTGAATTACCAGCCGCATCAGAAGCAGAATACGAAGTGTAATGCGTGGTATCGGCTATCGCCGCCGCCCAGGTGTAGTAATTGCCGTAAGCATAAGTATCCACACCATTACCAGTCGTTGTATCAGTCTCTCCTTCCGCTAGTGTAGTGTTATCGTTTCTATATCTCGGCATCCGGTAGCCAGGGTTAGTTGAAAAATTCTTATTGATATTTATAGTAGCAGTACCACTCTTTGTACCCGCATAATACAGGCTATTTACATTCGTATTATTAGCAAAGTTTGTCGTCTCTGGTTCTGCCAGCCCAGCAAACACATCGCCATAGCCCTGAGCTAGGCTCTGGTTGGTCTTAGTTGAGTCAATAGTATTATTTCCCACCGTTCCAGCTGTATCTAGCCTCAAGTTCTCTATCATCCAGCAAGCCCCGTCTGCTAATTTAGCCACAGCATAGACCTGACTATCTCGTTTATCTGTTAAGGCTATCACACTGTCTGGTGCTACCGTTAACTTGCCGGTAGTACTATTATATGTAGTCGCTGTCAGGCCACTACAGCCATTCCAATCCTGCAAGTAAATTGGGTTATTGCTGCCGTCTTTTGCTGCTGCTTGCCATACGGCATAAAGTATTAATCCGCCTTGTGATACATTTATTCCTTCTAATGTTTCCATTGGTCCATAGATAGTGTCATTACCTATAGTAGGGTTAGCTTTAGTACTCCAACCCAAGAACCCATAGCCCGTCCTTTGAAAATTAGACGCCCAGAGGGTAGCCGAAGTGGCTGATGTACCTACGTTTTGATCACCCATTTTAGTTGCACTGCTAGCACCATTGTCATTGTAGCAAATATATCCTGGATTACAGTCTTTCCACTGTGCATATAGCGTAATAGTATTACCAGGTGTAGTAAGGTTAGTCACAGATTGCCCATCTGTATAGGCTGTGCCCGTGCCATCTGCTGCTGTATTCCAGCCGGCAAAGTATGACGTACTACTAGGCCCAGTATAGTTATTGTTAGATAATGGTGCAGAGTCGTCTTCTGCTATCCATTGGTTATCCATAGTGCCAGTACCACCATTGCTATTAAAGGCTACTTGGTAACTAGTACAGCTAAGGTCTGTAGTTAATGTATAGACTATTGTTCCATTATTAGCCATTTGATAGGTACCAGCTGCCCTGTCTGTACCTACGCTTACACCATAGTATACTGGTATAGTAATACCAGTGCTACTTGTTGGTTCTACTGAAGTAGCTAGTGTAGCTATGTTATTAGTTAGTCCTATAAAAGTACCAGAAGCAGTGCTACTAGTAGCACTATATCCCCAGGTATTTAAGTTGCTACCTGTAATTACTACTGGGTTAGCTGGAGTACCAGTAGAAGCATCGATATAGTTAGTGTTGTTATTAGTACCATTGCTACTATCACCACCCATATATAGCTTAGTATCTTCTTCAGAGCTATTAATTCCTAATGTATAGCCACTAGGGCAAGTAGAGATTACTGTTACATTATTAGTCGTAATGTTAGCTCCAGTGCCCGCTGCCGTAGCGTTCATATCTATAGGGCTGGTAGAGATAGAGGCGGTGTAGGTGGAAGCAAAGGCAGAAGTCGACATCACCCCGGCACCAAAAACCGCGCCTACTGCACCAATTATCATCCACATACTTCTTATTTTCCTATTTCGGAAGGAATTCACTTCTTCTCCTTTTTATTTTACGACCTAAACATAACAATATTCCATCTCTATTCTACTCCACCGTTCACCAAAACGCAAGAGCTTTCCTTATGTAAACTTCCAATTAAACCTCTGCTTAAAACACCCAACAAAAATCCCCCTAGGCCTAAACCTAAGGAGATTTTCTAAGTATTTCCCGCCCTATTATGAAGCGGTCAACTTATTTCATTAACTTTTTACGGCTAGCAATGTAATAACCAAGCATAGTCACTACCGAACCAGCACCCACAGCACCAGTTACTATCGTAGCTGGACCAGTACTTACAATTGTGCTAGGTGTATTAGTAGGATTATCTGGAGTTGGCGTAGGATTTACCGGCTTATCTTTACAGACATCGCCATCTTTAGTCACCATTACAGATGCATCATCCTTAGACACTGCACCATTCACGGTAGAACTTGCCCAGTTCACTAATTGGTTTTTACCGCAGGCCAAAGTCTTATCTACTACTTTACCAGTAAAGCGTACATAAGCATTACCTTTAGCATTATAGCTACCAATGTTAATACCAGAAGTAGTCAATGTATTGTCCTTTAGTAAAGTACCATTTTGATAATTCGAATTATAGAGATAAGTCGAATTTTGCACATATTCAACGTTAGTTGGAAGAATATCTCGAATCATCACGTTGTTCACCTGTTCGGTTAATAAATTCGTATATTCAATTTGATATTCTACCTCGTCACCAACTTTAGCTTCTACAGATTCTGCCCATTCTTTAGTACCTTTAATACGTACTTTCTTCGAAAGCTTCGCTGCTACCGAACTATGTACTTTTACGTCGATAGTCACTACGCCAGAATATTCATAACAGCCTGGAATTTCGCCATTCATTTTATCGAACCCTAGCGTTGCACCAGAAGTAATTACTTCATTAGGTAAGCTAAAGGTGCCTTTATTGTTATTGTATTTAGCAGAACCTTCAACATATTCAAGGTAAACGTTCTCATCAGATACGAGCGTTACCTCATCCCAGTACCGCGCAGGAGTTGCATTAGAAGAATCTAAGTAGCCTACAATCGTCTGAGATTTAGCTACCGTAGTAGGAATCGAGAAAGTTGCTTTCACACCCTTTGCAATCGCATCCATACCCTTAGGGCTGTTATTGTGAACGAATAGACGAATTGTATAAGTTTCGCCATCTTTCACATTAATCGTATTAGCATTCCAAGTATCCACCTTAGCACCAGACACTTTAGCGCCTACGAAGTTCTTTTCATCCCCAATTTTACCGTTTGAAATCGAGTTAAACGTAATGGTGTCACCAAGTTCACCTTTATTAATTTGATCAAGCGTATAGCTTGGACGACCGTTAGCTGAATCACCCCAAGCATTCACTAATACCGGAGTAAGAGTGCCAGCCAGCACTACAGCCGCCGCCGATACGCCAAGAATAGTTTTATAAATCTTATTCATATTATTCCTTTCTTTATAGTATTGTATGAAAGATTAAATTTCTAAATTATAAACAATTTTCAAAATGGAATTCACTCCTAATTTGAAAATTAAACTGGTTTTTTGCTAAACTTTTCTTTTCCCGAAGAAAAGTAAGCTGTTGCTAGCCGAATTGTTAATTTTCGTCTACACAACCGAATCGTCTCAGTCTCAAATATTCTTGGATGAAGCCCGGTAGCCAAAGCTACCGGACTTATAAAAATAAAGTACTTGGGGCGTCCACTCCCCACGTGGGCTCCACCCAATAGCTATATACTTAGTCCGGAGGGCCTCCCCAGGCCTCACCGGGACTATCATTGGCCACCTTGTGACCGTTAGATGTTTGCGCAGAATCCTGCACCGGCGTCGGGATATTAATTCCACCATAACCAGTGCCATCATCAGCGTTATTATCGACGTTCGCCGAAGAACCATCGCCACTCGAAGGAGCATTGCCATCATTACCAGTTTTCTGGTTCTGATTAATATTCTCCATCTCGTCCATATCCTTACGATAGTCACCATATGAATCGTAATGATTCGAATTATTCGGATTATCCTTCGTTGATGTTGTGGCGCCAACACCGTTATTGGTATCAGGGCCCGGACCCGTATCATCATTTTTCTCCGTATTCTCGGAAGGTGCCTTATTCGGGTCCTTGTTATACGTCGGTGTAGGTGTCGGCGGATTCGTAGGTGTCGGCGGATCGCCACCACCGCTAGGCTTTGTCGGCGTATCGCTACCAGGACTAGGTGTGGGCGTATCACTTCCACCAGAAGGCGGAGTATTGACAATCTCCGGTTTATCCTCCTCGGTGAAAAACTCTGGCCGCTTATCATGGACGTTGAATCCAATCACCAAAAGTCCTTTCGGATTTTTGTCTCCAGCTTCGTTCTTACCAACATAAGCCAAGATAAAAGCTTCTTTCTTATATTGGTAGTCCGCCTTAATGCCAGCGCGATCATTATTCTTGACCGCGCTGTTAAGACACCAATTCTCTATCGTTTGGCGCGTCTGTACTCCTTGCTCCACTAACCTTTCCAAGAAAGTGCACAGGGTCGCAGCATAACATCTATACTCTTCCGTGACATAAATTGTCTTAGAATCGTTCCTATATTCACACCAAACAAAGACACCCTGGCTGTTCTGAACCATTTCGTTCATCCAACCATTAAAGTCCCCGATAGCCCGATCGCCAATTTTTTTGTCGCGTAAAGCGTTCGCTACGGTCACTCCATATACCGGATTGCGGAGAATTTCCGCCTCCAGTTCTTTGAACATCTTTGCAGTATCTTTGCTCTCAAACCCAAAGGTTAAAGCATCAGACATGCCAGTTTTAGATGTTCTTTCCTTATCCTTTGGAGACAAAGAAGAATCCAGCAAAGTTTCTGGAATGTCTTTATACTTACTTAACGTAAGTTTTTCCAGATCCTCCGGAGTCAACTTGCGTACCGTCAGCGATTCTACCGCCTGGTTTTCATAGATTTTTTCTGCCGCTTTTGTGTCAGTCGTACTACAGCCAGTAAGACTAGCCGTAATGAACAGCACCACCAGCATTAAAGCTACGCCAGATACTATCCATTTCAGCTTTTGCCCTCCGCCTCTGACCTTAATTGCGTTAGTAATCATAAACACAAGCTCAGCCAGCACCAGCAGGATAGGCAGTGTGCAGAAAAGTCGTGTCAAAAACACGTTTTTCCATGGGGCAGTTGTTATGCCTACTAATGACCTCGCGGTTAAGAACGGGGTCATAGAAATAAGAAAGAAGCAAATTCCTTCGCTTACTTCGCAACCTTCCTGATCTTTCCACCACCACGCCAATAAAACGTATCCAATTGCAATGATTACCAAAAAAACCCAAGCCAGCCATATGGTCGACAATGTGATTTTCCCAGTAAAGTAATTGATAAACGCCAATACGGCACCGGTAATCGCACCAGCAATCCAACCATTGGCGCCAGCCTTCGTCAGGAAACTCAGCTTTCTGCGTTTTGTTCCATCGGAATCAGTGATATAGTCGAAAACCTTACCATTTTCAAACAGATGGAATCCAGTCACAACAAGCAGGCATGTTACCACGCCCAATGCGATATTCATTAACATTGATATTACCTCCTTTAAGATTTCTGGAGGCACTCGCCCCCAGTTAATTGGGGATGAGTTTACGCATATAGCTATTCAGATTTCATTTGAAATCTGAGATGATTCGGTTGTTAATGGCCTTCGTCGTTTTGACTTTAGACACACCAAAACTCAGACTACTTACATTGTATCACACTTTCGCTTTTTTGTCAATATATATACCAGCTTTTTGTGCTTATGTCTAAATATATCACGCACATGAAAAACCCGGCCGTGAAGCCGGGTTTCCATAAAGTACTCGTAGCAGGCTCGGGTAGGGCGAGCCCTAGAATTACGGAATGTACTTCTTGATTTCCTCCTTGGAAAGGAGGTGATCGATTACGTCGTTCCTGTAATAGGCCCATACGATCTCGTATGTGCCATTGCCGGCCTGCTTGGCCGCCCAAATGTTTGAGGTAAGCTGCCGGCATCCTGCCTCGTAGTCCCAGTACGTATAGGCGTAGCCCGGGCCATTCTTCAAGGAGACACCTCCCTGCACCACCGGCTGAGATGCCGGAGAAGCAGACGGCGTAGCTTGCACCGCAGATGCAGGAGCAGCCGTAGTGTTCGTTGTGGCAGTCGTCGCCGAAGTAGCCGCAGTAGAAGCAGAGCTTGCGGCGGATGATCCACCAGCATTCTGCTGCTTAAATACCGCATTCTCCAGTTTCTTAATTCGATCTTCGTGTTTGCCAAACTTGCCGTCAAAGCTGTTCTTGAGTTCTTCGCTCTGTTTTTTCAACAGCTTTTCGATATCATCCAGCGCGATCGGAGCGGGGTTTTGTGCAGGCTGCTGCGTAGTGTTATTGGAGTTGTTCTGATTATTCTTGTTGTTCTGACTATGTTTTCCCATGAAAACACATCCTTTCTATATTTTTTGGAAATTGGAATATTCGTACAAAAACAGTATCTTTTACAACTCATCCTACCTAGTTGTTAAGCTACAATATCCTCATTATAGCACACACTTTTATTTTTGTCAATATATAAACCATAAAAATTTCCAAAAATCCATTATTTGCTCGTTCTCTCCCTTGATTTTTTCATAAATAACCGCTATAATATACCCAACACAGACCTATCTGGTGGGATTAGCTCAGATGGTTAGAGCGTCTGATTGTGGTCCAGAAGGTCGTCGGTTCGATCCCGATATCCCACCCCAGGTTTATGTTCGCAAATTGCGGGTATAGTACAGTGGTTAGTATGCAAGTTTTCCAAACTTGAGATGAGAGTTCGATTCTCTCTACCCGCACCAGAGAAAAATGAAATTGAGAGCTTGCTCTCATATTTTATTTTTATCCGGAGTGGGGCCGAGTGAAGACATTCTCTCTACCCGCACCAAGCACAAATGAAGATAAGAATTTATTCTTATCTTATTTTGTGCTACCTGTACAGGAAAAGGCAAAACCTTTACCCGCACCAAAATCAAACCCTCTCAGGCTTTTTTACTTCCCAAAATTCGGTTTTATCGGTGGCACAAACGACCTCCTGGCCGGAGCGGTTGTCATGGGTTTTGGCACAGATTTTGTACTTGCCATCTTTGTAGCCCCACCAATCCCTTCCTTTCCCTTTTCCTCCGATGGCACATATTTTTTCGCCTTCGGACCATTCGCATATGTGCCATTTACCACACGCGAATCATTATATCCCTTCACTATTTGCCGATTTCTATCTATCTTCATCCGCTCATTAAAGCCCTCAACAGACGCCGCACCCATCGCTTCACCATTTTGCGCTTTACCATACGCCGAAGAATGAAAAATATCCTCTTTTTTTTCTTTCATCACATATTTAATAAACGGATTATTCATAGCTCCTCTAGTAAATTATTTTGGCAACAACAAAAACGCCACAGTTCCAGCCGCCGCCCCTAGAATGATCGTTATTATAATCGTCACCACTAAACTAACTTTACTTTCTTTCTCTGGTTTAGAAATGATCGTCACCGGGCCAGTCGCCACTTCCTCTGTCGGTTTCACTGTACGTTCGTAAATATTTTTAGATAACGGCCTTTTTGCCACCTTTGCTTGATTAATAAATGGCGATTTCGGCACTTTCATCTTAGTTTTATCTGCTGCCACCTTTGCAACTTCAGACTTTTCCACAGGTTTTTCCACAGGCCTAACTGGTTTTTCAATCTTTTTCGCAGCCACCTTCACAGCTTTAGCTTCCGCCAATTCGCTCTTACTGCTTGCAAAATGCCCGCGCGACAAAGGCCGCTTCGCTACCTCTGTTTTAACAAATTTCGGCCGATAATCCTCTACAATGCCATAAACCGGCTCTTTTTTCAGCGAAAAAGTCTCTGCGCCAGCCATCAGAACATCTTCTTGCAAAACCACTTCTTCTCGTACTGGCTTCTGTTTTGCTACAGTTTTCTTCATTACCGACTTCGCGGTAATCTTTTTTTCTACAGGTTTTTTTGACACGGCTCTACCAGCCGATTTTTCTACCGGCTTAGACGGGACAAAATCCATGTATTTTTTGTTCATTACCTTACTCTTTTAGCTGTCTCAATTATATCAACGAATTCACTCAGAATCAAGGAAGACCCGCCCATCAGCAAGCCATTTACCCCTGGCACAGTTAAATATGCCCCCGCATTAGAAGGATTCACACTTCCGCCAAACAGCACTGGCACGTTCTCCCCCGCTTTACCATATAAGTCTTTCAAGGTTTTACGAATTAGCGCTACCGCATCTGCCACTTCGTCTGGTGCAGCCAATTTAGCCGATTTTGCAGACGAAATCGCCCACACTGGCTCATAAGCTATAATCACATTATCTATATCATCATCTCCCACCTCTGATAATCCACCGCTTAACTGATCGCGAATCACGTCCGCTGTTTCACCAAACGTCCGCTCACTCTCTGTCTCGCCTATACATAATATCGGGGTAATTTTATTTCGTATCGCCGCAGCCACCTTTCGCATCACCATTTTATCATCTTCCCTAAAAATATACCGCCGCTCAGAATGTCCAATAATCGCATAGTCCACAATACCACGAAGTTGTGAAAACGACGTTTCTCCCGTAAAAGCCCCGTAATCCCGATAAAATCCATTTTGCGCAGCCAACTTTATCTTATGCCTATCTACTTGCAAAGACAGCGGCTGCAAAGCAATCGTAGATGGTGCCACTATTACATCTATATCTCTGTAATTTGGCATCGCCTTTAAAAGTTTATGAAGATAAATTGAAGCTTCCCCCACCGTGAAATTCAGCTTCCAGTTGCCCACGATATAAGTTTTCATAAGCTTATTATAGCACATATATTATTGCACATATGATACAATCAAAGTATTATGAAAAAAGTACTTGCATTTGACATAGATCAAACATTAAACGTGGCCAAAACCCCCATTACCGACGACATCGCCGATTTATTGGTTAGTTGTCTCGACCATTTCGAAATTTGCCCCATTTCGGGCCAAAAATTCGACCAATTCCTTATTCAAATTGTAGACCGGCTCCCCCACCCTACTCCGGAGCAATTATCGCACCTACACTTGTTTGTGGCCCAAGGAACGCAATATTATCGTTACGACACCGCCAAAAACGATTGGATTCAAGTATATAATTATCCACTTACAGAGGAACAAGTTACCAAAATTACCGAAACTATCAAAACTGCCGCTACCGAGCTCGGCTACTGGGAAGAAGACAAGCTCCAGCCTGGTGACGAAATCATCGAAAACCGTCTTTCTCAAGTCACTTTCTCGGCTCTCGGTCAAAAAGCCGGCACCGAGGAAAAATACGCCTGGGATCCAGATTGCAAAAAACGCGAAGCCATCTGTGCCCGTTGCCGCGAGCTCGCCCCAGAATTTGAATACGAAATCGGTGGCACTACCTCCATCAATGCCATCACTCCAGGCATGAACAAAGTCTTTGGCATGACTCATCTCTTAGAAGAGCTAAATGTCAAAAAAGAAGACATTCTCTATTTTGGCGACATGACTCAGCCTGGCGGCAATGATTACCCAGTAGTACAAATGGGCATCGATACTATCACGGTCCGCAATCACGAAGACACCGCTTACGCTCTCCGCGGCATTCTTGGTGTACTCTAATTTCTTCTCACCAACTAAAGATTAGCAATTTCCTAGTTGCTAATCTTTTTTGTGTGGTATAATAAAAGTGCAATTATTCAACAATAGAAAAATGTGCCAACATTTTTAGTATTTTATTATAGGCCTAACAGTAGAAATGGCGCCGTGAGGTGTCCGCTGTTGGGCTATTGGCACAATTGTTGGATAATTGCACCCTTGCGGTGCCATTTTTGTAATACTACCCCGTTTACACAAAATGGCATCACAAAGATTAGTAAATTAATATATCTTAGTGGGTCCTGCCAGACTTTTTCCTTCCCACGGCATCCCCTCGGTGCTTCGCACCTGCGAGCTCCGTGGGGGCCCTCCCAAGTCTGTCACCCGCTAAGATATATATACAAAATCAAGCCAAAGGAGAGATAAAATGGGTGAGATAACTAAAACAAATAATTATACAGGCTTCTTCTACAAAGCCTTCCGTAACATTCTCCTAGTTTCTATCCCACTTACTATCATTTCTGCCATTATTTTATCATTGCCTCACAGCTCTGCCTACAGCTCCAGCACGGACAGCGTAGCCTTGACTCTGCCATCTGCTTGTAGCATTAGCGCTAGTGTAGTCACACCACATACCATTACTCTAGTTAATGGGCAAAAACAAGATGACATAGGTAATACCAAGATTAATGCTTATTGTAATGATAATAATGGTTATTTTATCTATGCCATAGGTAGTAGTAATGATATAGCTGGTAATACAGATTTAATTAGTAGTGTTAATAGTAGCTACAATATTCATACCGGCATTTATCCTACTACACTTACTACTTCTACTCCTTCTTCTTGGGCTATGAAACTATCTAGCAATAATGGTACTTATGCTCCTACTATTATAGACGGCTATAATAACTACAGCCTAATACCAGAAACAGATACCATAGTGGCTTATAGAGCATCTGGCACTAGTATGGACATTAACACAGACTTAACTGGCTCCTACTTTAATACTACTTACCAAATCTATGCTAATTCTGTCCAACCAGCAGGCACATACTTAGGTAAAGTTAAATACACTATGACACATCCATATGATGCAAACCAACTGACTACGATAGAAGAAGCCTATGATATAGCCGGAAAAGATAAAGTCACCATTACAGACCCTACTACTGGAGAGACTATCGGTAGCTATTACTCAATGCAAGATATGAGTGATAGGATATGCAATCTAACTAAAGCCCACAACGCACCATCTGAGGCACAATTAGTAGATATTAGAGATAATAAGTTGTACTGGGTAGCAAAATTAGACGATGGACATTGTTGGATGACGCAGAATTTAGACTTTGATGTAGACACCGTCAAAACCTACACCCACAACGATACAGACTTAGGTTGGGACCCAAATAGTTTCGACGCGAATGCTAGCTGGCAACCACCTTCTTCACTTAACCCAGCAGCCAGTTTGGTTAGCATAGGAGGCAATAGTATTAAAAATTGGGCGTCCGACTTTTATCATCCACGCCAACTAGACGCAGGAGATTTGTATTTCCACGAAAATAATAGGTTTAATTCATTACAATCCTGTATTAACGCAGGATACTTAGAATCAGAATGCAAACATTTTCACGTCGGCAATTACTACAATTGGTCTGCTGCAGTAGCCGAAAATAACACTACAGGGTATTCTACCGACTACCATACTGTACCAAATTCCATATGCCCAGCCGGATGGAAATTACCAAAAGGACTATCAAAGGAAGACAACACTATTTTCAAATCAGATTTTGACAATCTATTGTATCAATCTGGAATTACCCTCGACTCTACTATAGTAGCACAACAAGCAGTTGAATATTCGTCTAACGGTTACGATTTAATAAATGATTCTCCAATTTATTTTGTTATAGCTGGCGACATAGATAGCAGTCTACAAGATCTAAATAACGGCTTCTATTGGACCAATACATCCACAACCGGCGGCTTCGCTTACCTTATGAAATATAATTCCTCCTACGCATATCCATCATACACAGATGGCAGAAACCGTGGAATGCCCATCCGCTGCTTAGCCCGGTGATTTTTGGCGAATAACCGAAACCTATTTTTCAATAGCATAAAATACTGCAAAAAAATATGCTATAATACACTTATGAATATCTTAGTGGTGGGAAATGTCTTGAAAGATGTCTATCTCAATATAGACAGCCGCAGCGAGCATCTCGAAACTGATAAAAACAGCACCAAATGGCTAGACATCAGCTTCAACGCTAGCGAACACCACTTTTTTCACCGCAATTCTAGCCTAGGTGGTGCCGCCATTTCGCTAGAGGTCTTACAAAAAATGGGTTTACCTACCACTATTTCTGGCTCCGACCTCCGCCTAGAAAACAACGAATTCACCTCCACCGACCCTGCCGAAACTTACCGCTACATCCTTATTGCCGATGGCAAAACCAGCTATTTTGTACCGAGCAGATACAAAACTACCGATTTTACCCCACCCGCCGAGCCAGTAGACTATCTCTATATAGACCGCTCTGCCGAGCTCACCACCGAAGCCGCCGCCAAAATTCACGCGTACCTGGATATTTCGCAAAATACCAAACTCGTTCTCTATATTCGCAATTTCGAAAACCCTAATCTAAACGATCTCATCCCTCGCGCCGATTTAATCTTTTTGGAAGAAAACAGGGAAAAATCGGAGGAAAAAGACGCGCTCTCTTCAGCCGAAATTGACCCCGAAAAGCTCGTCCATATCTCCGAAACCACACTTTCCTACCAAAATCTCTCCGAAACCATCTCAGTAGACCGCATAGATATTCTTACTCATCTTTCAGTTTACTCTATTGCTGCTGCCACTATTTTAGGTGGTTTCATCCTCGGCAATTCCGTAGAAGATAGCCTGACGTTGGCCCGCATCAATATCGAGAATTCCAAGCTTAACGCCGTCTTACCCCTTGCCGAACTGCAAGAAATCGCCAAAAACACTTCACCCAAAGAAAATTTAGAACTTATCGCCGCCAATCTTGTATTAAAACCAAAAGGTATTTTAGCCGCCGACGAATCTGGTGGCTCTATCAAAAAGAAATTCAGCCAGCTAGACATCCCCGACACCTACGAAAACCGCCGCTATTACCGCAATATTTTCTTCACTACCAAAGATTTAGAAAAATACGTCAACGGTGTTATTCTCTTCGACGAAACCGCCCGTCAGCTCGCCGATAATGGCCAAAATTACGTAGATTTTCTCATTAGTCGCCGCATTATCCCTGGTATCAAAGTAGACCAAGGTCTCGCCAAATTCGACAATTCCCTAGAAACTTACACCAAAGGCCTAAATGGCTTGGACGAACGTCTCAAAGAATATTACATGATGGGATTACGCTTCGCCAAATGGCGCGCCGCTTTCGAAATCCGTCTCTCTACCGCCGGCACCGCCCTTACCCCCACCACCCATGCCATCGAAGAAAACTGCCGCATCCTCGCCGAATACGCCAAAAAATGCCAATCCGCCGGCCTCGTGCCAATCGTTGAGCCAGAAGTAGTCTACGATGGTTATTATTCCATAGACCAAAACGCCGAAATCACCAGCAAAATCTTAGACGAATTATTTAAAAAGCTCTCCGATTTCGGAGTAAACCTACGCGCTTGCATTCTAAAGGTCAATATGGTTCTCGCCGGCAAAAACTACGAAACCCCATCCACCCCAGAAGAAGTCGGAGCAAAAACCGCCGAAGTTCTCAAAAACCATGTTCCAACCGAACTCGCCGGTGTAGTATTTCTATCTGGCGGCCAAACTGTCGAACAGGCCACCAACAATCTTGCCGAAGTAGAGAAAAACGGCCCCTTCCCTTGGCCTGTTACATTTTCTTTCGCTCGTGCCCTGCAAGATCCCGCTCTCTATGCCTGGAAAGGCAACAATGAAAATGCAGATGCCGCCCGCCAAGCCTTCCTAGATAGATTGATTGCAAACACAGAAGCTTTAAAAAATAACCCCTAGTGGGGTTATTTTTTAATTTATTCTTGTGCAGACTCTTCAGCTTCTTCTGGCTTCTTACCATTATCCGCTGGCACATCAGCCGCTTCTACTGCTGGCTCTTCTGCCTCTGCTTCGCGCTTTTCAGCTTCCGCCGCCGGATCGTATAGCGATGCCACTACCTGCTCTGGATCCAACTCCTTATCTGCCAATTCTACGCCCTTAGGTAGCACAATATCAGAAATCACAATCTTGTCATCCACTTCTTTCATACCAGAAGCATCAATTTCTAACTCTTTTGGCAAATCCGCTGGTTTCGCCTTTACGTCCAACTCTTCGATCGCTTGAGTCAAAGCAAAATGATAAGTCTTAGAAGCTTCGCTCGCTTCAAAATTCACAATTACTACCGGCGTAGTAGCTTCCACTACTTCCCGTGCCGAAATCGCCTGAAATTCCACGTTCATAATCCTACGAGACACCGGATCAATTGCTACGTTTTTCACAATCGCCAAGTGCTTTTTACCGGCCATGTCTAGATCAATTGGAGAATGATAGCCTGCTTTCTCTAATACTTTTTCTGTTGCTACATATTCAGATGCCAAAAGTACTGGTTCCTTCCCACCATACACTACAGAAGGAATTAAGCCTTTTGTTCTCAAATCTTTCAATTTCTTACCAGTTACTTCGCGTTTTTCTAAAGTTAACTTATATTCAGCCATAATAGTCCTTTTCTGCTTATTACCCTATCATTTTATCACCAATCTCCCCAAATGCCAAGTTTAGCATTGACTTTTTACACGAAGTATGCTATAATAAAAAAATTGGTATATTCTTTACCTGCACTTTAAAATCCAGCTCTACCGCTCAAGATTTTATGTGCAGCGTACAAAAAACAGAAAAGGAGCAAAACTATGAAAACAACGACTTCTACCCGCAATACAGACTCCATCGCAAGAGGCCGAGATGCTTATTTAGCCGAATACAAGGCTAATGAAGCCAAGAAGAAGGCCGCCAAGGCCGAGATGCCTCAAAAAGCACGGATATATAAAAGAATCACTAGTATTTCTTTTACGGTCACCTGTGTCGCCGCTATTGCTGCTATGTATCTCACGCTCGCACACGTCCTATCTGACCAATCGCTCATTACGTCTATCTTTCTTATCGGTGTCGGTACAATAACAATAGCAGGTGCTCTCGTATTTTTCACGGCCATCATCGCCAAAAAAATCTGGAAGCACCGTCTTCTCAAGATGGGGCTCATGCTCCCACCTGAACTGGATTAAAACTCAATTCTCCGGTATTGCCAACCGGAGAATTTTTATTTACTTTTAAATCTCAAATTTAAAATCAAATTTTCTTTACTTTTACCATCGCCGGGCGTAACACCTCACCTTCATAATAATACCCCGGTCTCAAAGTTTCCGCTATCACCTCTTTCTCGCCTTCACCTTCAACCATCACCGCATCATGCAAATCTGGATTAAACTCTACGCCCTGCCCTGAGGCAATCTTAGCAAGTTTCAACCCATCCAAAGTCTTGCTCAGAGATTTCTCCAAAGGCTTTAACTCCGCATAAGCCCCAATCGCCCTATCTAAATCATCAAGAAGCGGCAACATTTTATATACTGTAGCTAGTCGCGTAGTCTTACGTTCATTTTCCTTTTGCACTTCTACTTGCTTACGAAAATTCTCAAAATCCGCTCGTGTCCGTTGCAGATCATTAGTCAGCTCCGTAATCTTTGCCTCGAATTCAGCATTATTTTTCTCGTTTTTTACTTCTTTTTTCATAATATCTCCTCTAACATATTACCAGCATATTTTACTAGCGACATTACTCTCAAATAATTCTGACGCGTCGGCCCAAGTACCCCTATATAACTTCTATCCGAAAACGGTGATCTAAACTTGGAGATAATTAATGACACTTCCGAATTTTTACCAATCGGATTTTCGTGCCCAATAAAGATATTCAAAGCCTCACCCGGCGCCGCCTCCCTTAGCCACGGCTCCAAATTGTCCAGTAGCTTTGCCACCGCCTGCACTCGCCGCGTATCGCCAAATTCTGGCTGCGTAAATAGCCTAGAGATCCCCGCTAGATATAGCTGTCCACCAATCGTCGCAAGTCCTAAATTACCGGTCAGTTCCACCAAAGCATCCACCGCACCACGAATGGCCGTATCAGCTCGTGACTGCGAACTTACCCGCACTTCCAAAGCATGGGCCCCCCGCTCCAAAGACCTTCGCTCTGCTTCATCGCGCCCTATGTTATTTGCTCCATCCAAATTATTCACATAAAATCTATACCCGGCGTCTGTCGGTACCCGCCCCGCCGAAGTATGTGGCTGTGCTATTAATCCAAACGCCTCTAATCGCGCCATTTCTGCCCGAATTGTGGCCGGTGACACCCCAAAAAGCTTCGCGAGTGTTACACTCCCCACTGGAGACGCTGTCTCGGCATATTCCTCTATAATTTGACAAAGAATTTCTTTTTGCCTTCGGGTAATTTCCATACCATAATTATAATCAATTAGCACCCAAAATGCAAGAGTGCCAATTTTAGTTCACAACATTGACAAAATATAATTTCTATGCTACAATAATATTAGGTTCCCCATATTTTAGTGGGGCATTTTTTATGTTATCATTATCTTATGGAAATAGAAGAAAAAATCAAAACCATCAAAGAGTGGCTCGGCACCGGCTCTATTAATATCTTTGGCTTACCAATGTCCGGCAAAGACACCCAAGGTGTCAAACTCGCCGAACTTTTAGGCGCCAAATTCCTTTCGTCTGGCATGATTATTCGCGCCATGGAAACCGAAACCAGACAAAACCTCTCCGGAGATGGCAATCTCATACCCACCAATATCTTTTACGAATGGGTCCTCCCGTATTTTGAACGCCCAGATTTATTCAAATATCCTTTAATCTTATCTTCCATTGGCCGTTGGAGCGGCGAGGAAGATCAAGTAATGTCTGTAGCCGCCGGCGCCGGTCACGAAATCAAGGCCGCCATTATTCTTAATATCTCCGAAGCCGACGTAGAAGATCGCTTTAACGAATCCAAAGTTTTAGAAGATCGTGGCGAGCGCACCGATGATAAAGATCTAGAAACCTTCCATAATCGCCTTCACGAATTCCGCACCAAAACTCTCCCGGTCTTACAGCATTACAAATCTCTAGGACTACTAATCGAAGTAAATGGCGATCAAACTCGTGAAGCCGTCTTTAACGAGCTCGTCGAAAAACTTTACGCCAAAGCTTCACGATCTCTTGCCTAAACTCCCAAATTAAGAACAAAATACCCGCTCCCATTACTCCTAGCACCGCATACAACGCCACAAAAGACGATTTCTCTTCATACGCTTCTGGCTCCAAACTATAGTTTGCCCCCATATTTTCCTTAATCTTCCTACATCTGTTGGTCTCCGGGTTTAATTCATACCCCTCTTTACAAGTTTTTTCTTCCGCAGTCTTCATTTTATTGCATCGCCCAGTCAAAATGTTCAAAAAATACCCTTCCTTGCAAAACTTTTCTGCTATACTCGTAACTTTCACGCAATTTCCCGTTGCTTCATTTATCACTTTTCCCGCTTCACAAGTCTTAAATTCTTGATAATTATTTGGCCCACCCGGAGTCGGCGCATAAGTTACCCTCCAAATTTCTTCACCTACTTCGTCATACCCTACAAATATATACGAAGCCCCCTTTCGTTGCCCATTCGGATATTTCAGCAAATCTACTACTGTTCCATCCGCATCAATTATCTCCAAAGTGTTAAAATTGGTCGGATTTTTTGTCAAATTAAAACCATCCGGATAATAAATATAATATCCTTCCGCCGCCACAATACCACTTAAATTGTAATTTTTGTTCTTATATCTCACTTGGCACCCATCAAGCAAAATCTGCTCCGATTTCGGATTATAAAATTCAATAAATTGCTCCGTATGCGAACTTTCGTAATAACTCAAAATCTCCGAAAACTGTAGCCCCCTGCATTGGCTCGCCACCTGCCCATAACCATCTTCATCTTTTGAAGCTTCCACTACATAGCTTTCCGCATCATACACAGGTTCATACTCCGTTACGCCGATGTGTTTAAAATCTCCCGTTTCCAAATTTCGTACCAGTACCGTTGGATTTGCCGATTTAAAATCTTTATAGCATTCATCTTTCCCTGTCCAGCACACGCTATCCACTTTCTCATTGTCAACCATTAAATCTATCCCGCCTTTGTAAGCCAGTGTTTTTGTATAATTCACGGCCGCCAGCCCGCTTTCAGGCGAGCTGGCTAAGCGAAGGAGGAGAGTCTCGCCAGTCATTAGACTATGCTCGGGAAATTCAAACAAAATTGAACTATTCCCGCTTGAATTAGTATAGCTGATAGTTATGCCAGCGAGCGAAATCGGTGTGTCGGATTCTTTACGGCCAATCTCAATCATTTCTCCGACATTACTTTTACCATCTACCGTGTAGCCAGGATTGATAGCTTTGATATATATCTCAGGAATTTTTTCATTAATTTCTTCCGCCATTACGCAGTTCATAGAGCACAAAACTCCCAAAAATGTTCCACAGACCACGCCTAAAAATATTTTTAATTTTTTCATGCCTACTCTCTAGCACGCTCGCACTAGAAAATCAACCCCCTGCGTGTTATAATTTAAACATGAGCTTTTTCGTCTCTTTAGGAATAGTCATACTGGCTATGCTTATCATGGCCTGTCTGCAATTACAGCCGGGTATTTTTTCACTTTTTTATCATTATGCTTCCGGTAAATATTCCAAATCTCGTGCTTCCGACATGACATTATTCTTTATTCTTGGCGCCGAAACAGCCGCTGCATGTTTATTCTTTTGTTCTTATCTTTTTGCCAACTTATTCTTCTTCTATCGTTTTCGTCCCGAAACCAGTTTCTTTGCCTGGGTTATGGCTGGCATCCTTCTAGCTTTGGCATTTATGGGCTTCTTTTGTTATTATCGCGCTGGCCAAGGCACCAAATTGTTTATTCCCAGAAGATGCGCGCAAAACTTAGACCATGCCGCCCGTTCCGTCAAAACCCGCTCCGACGCTTTTACCCTAGGTGCACTTTCTAGCGTTTGCGAATTGCCCTTTACCTTACCACTTTATATCATCACTTCAGTAGAAATCATGGAAATGTCTGTGGAATTCTTCCCTAGCCACCTTCTCACCATTTTATATATAGTTATCCCCACCATCCCGCTTTTCATCACACGTTGGAAATTCCAACTCGGTTACAATCTAGCCGATATCCAAAAATCCCGCGTCAAAGACAAAGCCTTCACTCGCATTATTCTTTGTTTTAGCTATGTAGCCATCAGCATTTTATTTATTTATTTTAGGATTCTCACATGATAGACGAAACCACCGAAAAATCTCTAGTTAAAACCCTCAAAATCGATGCTAAAGCTATTGGTATTCCAGCCGGTGCAGCCGACATTTTTATTCAAAAATCCCTCGCCGCCGCCAAAAAATCTCTCGCTTCTCGCAAACTTATCACCGAAAAAGATCTAAAAAGAGCCCTAGTCAAAGAACTCAAAAAATATAGCGCCGATTTCGCTTATGTTTACGAAAATCGTGATAAAATAATATAAATGGGTAGGAAATACGACTTTGATTATACTATTATCGGCAGCGGTCCGGCTGGCTCTGCCGCCGTACTCACACTTGCCAAAGCAAAAAAACGTATCGCCTTAGTTGAAGGTCGTTATTTTGGCGGCGCCAATATTAATACGCGCGATATTCCATATAGTGTCGCTTTGGATTTTGCACAAACTTACCACAGAATTTTACATTTTCCAGAATTCAGCCATCAAGATTTTTCTTTTAATTTCCCTTCCATCGTTGCGCACCAGCTCAAAGCAATTATCGAATCCGGTGGCGGCAACAATCAAAACATTTTCAAAAAATCCAACATCGTTTGTCTCCAAGGCTATGCCAATTTCTTAGATAATCACACAATCGCCATCGGCGACCAAAAGTTCACTTCTGATCATTTCATCCTTGCTACCGGCTCACATTTAGACACTTCCTCTATTGCCGGCACCGAGGCCGTCAATTACCTCACGCCAGAAACCGCCATCAAAATTCGTCGCCTCCCTAAGGCCGCCATTATTGTCGGCGGAGGTTCCACCGGTTGCGAAATCGCCGAATATTACGCCAAGCTTGGCGCCAAAGTCTTCTTAATGGAGTCCGCCTCTCGCATTCTCCCTACCGAAGATCCCGAAACCAGCCAAGCCCTCACCAGCTACTTCACGGACAATCTCGGCATTACTGTTTTACCGGATTGCAAAGTTGTCGCCCTAGAACAAGACGAAGCTTCCAAACGCGTTATTTTCCAAAACAATCATATTGAAAAAATGGTTCGCGTAGACTGCATTGTATTAGCCACCGGCAGCGCTCCCACCACCGATTACGGCCTAGAAAACGCCGGAGTCAGACTCACCAAAACCGGTACTATCAAAGTAGACAAGACCTTCCAAACTTCCGCAAAAAATATCCATGCCATAGGTGACTGCATCAACAATTCATCTTCCACTGAGCGCGCCGAATACGAAGGTAAGCTTCTTGCTACTAATATCATTAATAAGACAAAAAGCACGCCAAATTACAGCGGCTTCGCCCGCATTACCGATATTTCCCCCGCCATCGTCACTCTTGGTCTCACCGAATCAGAACTCAAACGCGGCAAGCGCAAATACAAAAAATCTATCGTCTATCTCAAAGATTTGTCAGCCTGCAAAATCTACAACAATTATTACGGCTTTGTTAAATTAATAGTAGACGGCAGCAATCACATCATCGGCGGCACATTATTTGCCCCAAACGCCAAATCTATGTCTGGTGAGATCGCCGTAGCCGTACGTCATCACCTTAGTGCCATAGAACTCGCCAGCACTCCACACATCACCAATGATTATAGTTACGCCATCAAGCTAGCCGCCAAAAAATTAATCAAGAAAAAATAATCAGCTCTAGATTCAGCCTGAATTAGGGGGGTAATCCAAGCTGAACTTAAAACTGATTATTAATTTTAAGCTTAGAATTTTGGTTGTGGGGGCTGGATTTGAACCAGCGACCTTTTGGTTATGAGCCAAACGAGCTACCAGGCTGCTCTACCCCACGACGTTAACATACAGTGCCCGTTACTCGGACACTGTGTTAGTATAGCGCACTTTAAGAAAATTGTCAAGTTTACTTTTTATTATATATTTTCACAATTAGGTCCAGTAGCATTAAAGTTCCATTCACACGTTGGTGAAATATTCTTATCAATCAACGATCCACTATCGCCTAACACCTCAATTGCATACAGCGGAAACGGGTAAGCCTTATCCGCTGGCTCTAATCTCGTCTCTACTCTGCGATACAAATCATTTGCCCGCCCAGTAGAGTCAATCACAATTTGTACTTTATCTAGTGGTACTTCGGTAGTCACACTTTCTTCTTTCCCATCCACCTCTTCTTTACCGACCTCATAACAACCATCGGTCTTACTACAAAACTGCAATCTCACATCAGTACTTGCATCCGCATATGGCATAGATAGCACAAACATAAATGTATCATTACTACGATCTCCACCAACCGGCTCTGGCAATGCTATTGTCGCCGAGCAAGCATATTCACCGCCATCGGCGCAACGCACCACATATGGCAAATTTTCTGCAGTTTTATCATTAGATTTCAAGAACCCCTCATATCTATTGCTAGCCACATAATTGGCCTCCCCATTCCAGGCAACCTTATATTTTCCATCCACCACCTTATATTTTCCATCCACTACCTCAGATAATCCAGGATTATCCGCAGGCACCAAATAAATCGTGCCACGATTAGTACTATCACCTTGAGTCATATCAAAACTATCCAGGGTAAAAGTACTCGCCGTCTGTACCAAACCTAGTGATATCACCGGCGGCAAAGGCGTCTCAGTACCAAATATTCCATCTTTTTTTAGATCAGAATATTTAGTCTGACCCACATTCGTATCTCTCTGCCAACTGACTACAACAGACTGAACACTTTTCGCCGCATCTCCATCTTTAAAATGCGCTCGCATAATTTTTGTTGGATTCTCAGCGGTTAGCGTAGTTTTATAATCAGCCGCATCAGACAATTTCACACAAGTATATGCTTGCTGCATGTCATTATTTACATTAGATTCTTGCACCAGTACCTCACCATTATCGTTTTCTTTTTTCCTACCCAAGATTACAGACACCATATCGCACGGATCTTGACCATCTCTGTTCCCGCTCTCAACCCATGTTTTTATTTCATCACAACTTAGCCCGCTTGCATCTATCGGGCTACCATTCTCCAAGCAACTTTGATAACTATAAAATGCCAATTTAGCATCTTCCACTCCAGCAAGTGCCGCATCATACGCAGATTGCGCCAAATCATCATTAGATGTTCGTGTGACCTCAGAAATAATCACTGCCGCAAAACTTGCTGCCACAATCACCAAAATCAATGTAGAAATCGCTACAATATAAAACGACGCCGCACCCTCTTTAAACTTTTTTCTAATTTTTGTCATCATTTCCTCCCATTTGCCTGAGCGGCAAAGTTAAATTTATTTATCGCACAATAATCAAAGTTTTCTGCAGAGCTAGAACTTTCTGGCGCTTCACAAAAATTCCCCATAGACATCACATTAATGCCACCCTGCACTGTACCCAAAATAAAGGACATTGAATAAAATGCCGCATTTTCTAATCCATTTACTGCCGGCAACGCCGAGGTAAAACTATATAGTGCCAAAGGGTTAGACCCATCATTTGCAAGTAGTACTACTGGATTTTCGTCTTTGCCTTTGAATTCACTCATAATGACTTCGCCACTATATTTCTCCGGCAAAATAGATTTACAAACATCACGTTGCCGATCTTCCACCTTTAATAAACGAAAATCACTCCACTCCTCCTTCTTCTCATCACCCTCATACACAGCATAAATCGCTTTATCACCGCCCCCTTCTAAAAACAAATACCCAGAATTCCAAATATAGGAATATGCTCCAGTGCAAAACGCTCCATATAGCGGCGTATTTTCTATTTCATTCACTTTTCCCGTTTTAGTAATATTCATCAATCTCACCCCACTATTTTCTTCACAATTCTTCTGAAAATCATCTTTGTCACTTTTACAGTTGCTACTTGGCGGGCTCGCTGGCGAATTCTGAACCGCCGTACGTATATCGTCTACCAAATCCATCCCTGCGGTATTAATTTGATTCAAAGTTAATCCGCGCCGATATGTAGAAATCGCATCATTTATGATTAAAGCTATCGTAATGGAAAGTATAGCGATAAAAGCAATCGAGAGCGATAGTTCCACCAATGTAAACCCACTTTTACTGTCTTTTTTTTGCATCTTTATTCACACCTATCACCTATGTTTTTCCTATTTGCGCCTTCACCTATCCAGTTTTCATCGTCCGCGATAATTTCAACCCCCGTTGCATTTCTCGCCCCCGCCACAATTCTTATATCACGCCGCAAAGTACTCCGCTCCGCTCCATTCGGATTCACACAAAAATCCACGTCATTCGCTGCGCTAAACTCTTTATTTTCAATATTGACAAGCAACTGATTTTCAGCAGACAACCCACTATTTAAACTTCTTATATATTCATCTACATTTTTAATAGGCTCGTTAGAACTATAAGTATATACAGTTCCCGAACTAGGGTGCCGTACTATTAAAAGTGCACCAGTATACACATTATACCCGTCATCATTCCAACCTCCCGTCGTTTGAATCTGCGACGCCCATCTTGGACGATAATTTTCCACAAACCCTACCGGTTCATATTCGATTTTTTCACCATCACCCTTATTTAATACCACGTCAGCACTCAATTTCTTTAAACGTTCCAATACATTATCATTACCTAAATCGTCCTCAGCAACTTCCCCAACTACATTATATGTGGTAATTTTATTATTCCCATTATCAATTTCAAAATTCACCAATTTTCCATAAATTGCGTATCCACTCCTGCCATCCCCCTCACTTTGTACATTTGTCACCTGAGAATATATGCTTCTAAGAAACTCTGCAAAATTCTGCACTGCGTCATTATAGCGTTGCTGAAAAATAGAATTTTGCGTGCCTACTGCAATACTCACAAAAATCGCCGCCGTAATCGCCAAAAATAGCGATACCTCCACCAACGTAAACCCACGCCGAATTCTCTTCATACTACCATTATACCACAAGCATATTTATCTATGTCAATTTTAATAGTTTGGGAATAAATACATCATCCATTTTTCAAAATTCGAATAACTCTTTTCTTGCTTTTCTACTTTTGCTACTTTATGTTTATTTTTTGCCTCTTCCGAATTATCTGGCAATATTACCATGTTTTCGCCACTCAATTTCTTATCCAAAATCTTCCGCGCCATCAATTCCTGATATTCGTTAGTTTTATAATATTCATTTTCTAGCTCTGCCGCCTCTACTTCTACATTTAATAATTCGAGTTCTTTCTTTTCCGTAATCAAAGTTTCAGATAATTTCCAGTTTCTAGACATCGCCACTATAGATTGATAAGTCCATACCAAACATAGCACTATCGCCAATAAGAGCGCGATATTCTCCAACGTAAAAAAATCTCGCTTCAACCTGAACTTCGTCCGCCGCAAATTATCCTTCACGCTCATGCTTATCATTATAACATTTTGTGATAAAATAGAGTAGCGGGGGTATAGCTCAGTTGGTTAGAGCATGCGTCTTATACACGCAGTGTCCTAGGTTCGAGTCCTAGTACCCCCACCATAGCAAACTAAAAGACCCTACGGGTCTTTTTTTAGTTTGCTATAATCGGGCGCTAGGGCACGAACCGTAGGTTCGCATGTTGTAGGAGCTGAACAAAAAGAAAACTTGTTTTCTTTTTCGAAGCGACGCCCAACATTATTTCTTTGCGCAGCAAAGAAATTGCCCTAGTTTGTTAAGTCAACACAGAAAAGACGGCTTTTGCAAAGCAAAGGCCGCGTCCTAACCACAAAGCCAACACTCAACGTTACTTCCTCGCGCAGCAAGAAAACCCCTAGCACCCCATCAAACCGCCCCACAAAAAGAAGCCCCTTTCGAGGCTTCTTTTTTACGCACCTAATTAACTCGCGCGCTGAGTTTCAGACTCTTATCAGAATTAAGCTTTCTTCTTAAGAGTCAAGAAACCATTGCGAGGATTTTCACAAACTACACGGTCTTCAGGAAGATCACATGGGGTACCCTTACCACCTTCAGCATTCTTAGTAAAGAAATAGATAGTTTGAGGTTTGCCACCACGAAGAGTAACTTCAGATTTATGAAGGTAGTACTTCACTCCCTTGCTATTAGTATGTTCGTAAGCCATTTAAGCTTCCTCCTTAAGTTAATATATTCTTATCTTATGACCCCGTAAAATAAATGTCAAGGGGGATTTTACAGATTTTACCCCAAAATCACACAAACAACAGAGATAGCCTCAAGAATAACCACACTACCCCCCTGATAAAAATTACAACAATAACAATAAGCGTTAAGAGCAGCATAAAGCCCGTAAACGTCGGCGCCCATAGTGGAGAAGCATAATTCTTACGATAAAGTTCCGTAGATGGTAAACTTGCCGCAATTGTATCGTTTATTTCACTTGCTGCTGGATATTTTTGTATCTCCCCCGTCATACAATTAATATAATTCGCATCATTCCAACTCCAACCATTCGCTATCGCCTGCGGCCGGCACACATCCGACGCCATCTGATAAATATTCCCATTTGGATTTGCGTCAGACGCTATAGTTTTTTCCGCTTCTTCTAGCGCCTTATTCGCCGCCCGCAAATATTGATGTTCCAAATAAAACGGCCCCGTCCCAAACGTTACCCTCTGATTACCATTATCATCCACCACATTTATCACAATATTAGAAAACACATAGTCTTTTAATGCCTCCAAATTCCGCGAAGTTGCTTCGTCGTCATCATTTTGATCCGCCGCCAGCACCGCATCGCGTAATTCCGTCATTTTAATATGATCTATTCTAAGCAATGTCGCATCTACAAAAAGTAGCGGCACCAAAAACACCAACAAATACCATGTTTTCACCTTATGAAATTTAAGACGCCCACGCTTTTTCATATTTTCCATTATAACATTTACTAGGTGCTTATTGTATAATTCACCGCAATCGAAGAACATAAAGGCAAAATTTACCAAAGGTAGATTTTGCCGCCTAATGGGCGTAGTAATGTAATAAAATTTATTATCACATTGCGAAGCTTCTGAGATGCAGTAAATTATACGATAAAACCCATTTTAGATTTTATGCTTGCAAACTTCAAAAACCTTTGCTAGAATAGTCCTTGTCGCTCGTTAATTTCCCAATAGACTATTGGCCGCAGTCTTTCGCGAGGTGGGATCCCTATATGGGACGAAACTATTGCTCCATATAGGATGGTCGTAAGGGCGATAAACATTAAGGAGAAAATTAGATACATGCGTATCAAACGACTCAAGCGTTCCACAGAACGCAAAAAGTCAACCATCCCTCCTGCCGCTTGGCAAGAGTTTATCGAAATCTAATTTCGGCAAAAAACTCCGGTTTGTCCGGAGCTTTTTTGTTAACTAATTTTATTCCCCCAGTTTCGCCGCCACAATATCCTTCAACAATTTTACAAAATCATCACCGGATCTAGCAGATTCCCAACTAATCTTCTTATCGTTTACTGTCACTTCGCCAGCACTTCCCCATTGTATCAACTGCCCATCTATATAAAACGCCGGCGTACCACCTACGTCAATCCTCTTCCCAATTCCCATATCAAAGCTGATCTTTTTAGATACTGCTTCGCTCGCCAAATCCTTATTAAATTTATCCATATCTCCCTTACCATCCGTTACTTCTTCAAAATACTTATCAAATAAAGCCGTCCGCTCACTCGCCGAAGCATATTCCCACTCAGCCTGTTCTTCAAATAGTTTATCTGCATACGGCTTCCAATACCCCTGTAGACCCGCCGCTTCCGCCGCTGATGCCGCCGCCGTACCATTTTGATGATAAGAAAGTAGGAAACTCCTATACACCACACCTAGTTTACCGTCCAATTCTTCTATCGCCTTATTTACTCGCGGATTAATAGACGCACAGCCCGGACATTGATAATCCGCATACTCAAAAATCAGCACCGGTGCATCCGCGTTGCCCTTTACGTGATCGCCAATATTGCCATTATCTTTTGTTGGCTCTATCACCGAATAAAAATTATATGCGCTAAAATCCGTCGCCTTATTATTACCGTCCACAATAAAATACGTTGCAATCGCCAGAAATGCCACTACTGCCACCCCTATAATCACCCCCACTACAGAAAAACCTCTAACCTTTTTCATATAACTCCTTTAATGATATAATCATTATAACATGTTGGAAGAAATGATGCGGAAGTTTGTCAAGTTTATCGACCCAAAGTTAGAAAAATACCGGCCGAAAAAATCTCCTGCACCAACCCCCAAATACACCCCCAAAACTTTACCAGAATTTATCGACGTGTTAAAACGTACTCCACGCAATATTTTAAGCAGCACCGACCGTGCCCGTATTGCCGCCATCATGAGTTTTGATACCCGCACCGTGGCCGATCTCATGATTCCCAAAAACCAAATGGTATTTGTAGACAAAAAAGAAATTCTTGGCCCACTAGTTTTAGACAAATTATACAAATCTGGTTTTACCAATTTTCCCGTCACCGATAGTAAAGGTAAAGTTGCCGGCGTCATCCACACCGAAGCCCTCAATACCCTAGAAATCAAAAAAACCGACCGCGCCGAGAAATACTTAGATAAAAATGTTCAATTCCTGCATCTTACAGATTCTTTAACTTTCGCCGTAGAAGAAATCGAGCGCACCAATAGCTATTATTTTCTAGTGTTAAATAGTAACGAAACCATGGTTGGTTGCTTCACCATCCAAAACTTATTAGACTATTTATTAAATTAATTCCACTAGTTTTATTTTTGTTGTATAATAAAAGAGCAACAACTTAATAATATATAACAAAATCACATCAGGATTTTTATATATTCATTAAACAATATTTCATAACGATAACTAATGGCATCGTAAGGATACCAATCGTTCATGGATGTTGTTTAACTGATGTGAATTATTAGGTTGTTGCACCCCTTGCGGTGCCATTTTTGTTAATCCCCATTAATATAGTGGCACCACATGGGGGAATAGTAGTAATCATATATAAGTGAGGTAGAAGATGGGCCACAAAGTAAAACAAGCTTTAATAAGTAGTAGAATAGATTTCTCCTACTATGCTTTCCGTAATGTATTATTAGTTTCTATTCCTCTTCTTGTAGTTTGTGGTGTTGTTTTATCTCATTTATCATTTCATAGTTCTGCCATGGGTTCTACATCTGGTTCAGACAATCTAGCTATTACTATCTCATCATCTTGTACTTTATCTAGTGTGGTTAATGTTCCTCATAATGCAGAAGTATATAATGGTAACTATTTAGGGGATATAGGAAAGACCACCATTACTACACTATGTAATGATGGTAATGGGTATAGTGTATATGCAGTAGGGTATAGTAATAATGAGGAAGGTAATAATAAACTAATAAACTCAGAATATCCACAGTATAGTATAGATACAGGATTAAATACCAGTGGATTAACTTCACAATGGGCCATGAAACTGAATAATATACCAGACAATCCTTCTCCTACTCCACCTACTATAGAAAGTGACTATAATAATACATATGGTATAGTACCACCATATTGGACTAAAGTGGCAGGAAGAGTATCTGGCACTACTGATATGGCTAAAGGTTCATCCTTTACTACTACTTATGCTGTATATGCTAGTTCTTCCCAGTATGCAGGGACTTATCAGGGGCAGGTGAAGTATTTGCTTACGCACCCAAATAGCAATTCACAACATTTATTTATGCAAGATGTAGATACGTGGGGTAATTCTGTACTAGCTAATATAGGTGATAGTATACAGGCCATAGATATCAGGGACGGTAAACAATACTGGGTAACTAGATTAGCAGATGGAAATATCTGGATGACACAGAATCTAGATCTAGATTTGGTTCAAAACAAAACCTACACTCACTTAGATACTGATTTAGGTTGGGACTCTAGTGATTTTGATTCTGGTGCTACTTGGACATTAACCACAGACCCTAATTGGAGCACCAATAAAACTACACCTTATTTTGTAGATAATGGTGACGAATATGTATATACTTCAAATTCTGATGCAAACGACATTGTTTACAGTTCGTTGACAGATTGTGCTAGTGCTGGACATATAGATTGTGCCCATTATCATCTTGGTAATTACTATAATTGGAACGCAGCTAGAGCTAACGGAAATGCCACAACTTCTATTTGTCCAGCAGGTTGGAGGTTGCCAGACCTTAACACTAATGAATTTGGCAATCTATTAGTAGATTATAATATTATAACAACCAATACTTCTACAAGTTATTTAGAAAATGGATTCAATAATATACGCAAAGCACCACTTTATTTTATAAGAGGAGGCGGAAAAGGAGATGTAGTATCGACCGATATAGCGCCTGGTGTAAGTTATGGTATTTATTTCTATAATAATACTACACTATATGCCGGATTCATGAACTTCCAGAGCAGTATGGTAAGACCCATACTTAATAATCAATATGCGACAATTCAAGGGTATGGGTATTCGATAAGGTGCGTGGCAAGATAATTTTGGCGGCCAGGCCCCGCCCACTCCTTCCCTAATCCCCCAAAAAATGATATAATATACCCTATGAGAATTTTAGTAGATGCATTAAAAGATTTCCTAGGTAAAACTGTAACTGTAGAAGGTTGGGTCAACTCGCGCCGCGACCACGGTGGCCTCATTTTCATAGATTTGCGCGATCACACCGGTATTATTCAGTTAGTTATTACTCCAGAAACCAAAGATGCATTTGCTCTTGCCGAAACCATCCGTGATGAGTTCGTCTTAAAAGCTACCGGCACCATGCGCGAACGCGAGCCATCCCTCATTAATCCCAACATCCCTACCGGCAAAATAGAATTAGTCGTAGAAAATCTAGAGCTCCTCAACAAGTCGGAGCCTCTCCCAGTCAACACTCACGACGACGGCGAAAAATCTTCCGAAGAAATGCGCTTAAAATACCGTTATCTAGATCTTCGCCGACCGTCCATGCAAAATCGTCTCAAACGTCGTTCCGAATATTACCGCTTTATTCGTAACTACATGTACGATCACGGTTTTACCGAAATCACTACACCAATCCTTGCCAACTCTTCCCCAGAAGGCGCACGCGATTTTCTCGTGCCTTCCCGCTTGCACCCTGGCAAGTTCTACGCTTTGCCACAGGCTCCGCAGCAATTCAAGCAACTTCTAATGGTAGGCGGCGTAGATAAATATTTTCAAATCGCCCCATGCTTCCGCGACGAAGACCCTCGTGCTGATAGATTATACGGCGATTTCTACCAGCTAGACATGGAAATGGCTTTCGTAGAGGATGGTGAAATCGTCCGCCAAGAAATCGAGCCGCTCTATACTTCCCTAGCTACTGACTTTGCCCACAAAAAACTCGTCTTAAAATCTGAGATTGCCAAAAAATTCTTAATAAAAGGTAGTAATGTTCCGCGCATTCCATTTAACGAATCTATGGAAAACTACGGCACCGATAAACCAGACCTTCGCTATGGTATGGAACTCATTGATCTCACCGAAGATTTCAAAGATACCGAATTTAAAGTTTTCAAATCTGAATGCGTTAAAGCTCTCTGTGTAAAAGGTGGCGCCTCGCTTACCCGTCGCGAAATAGACGAATTCACCGATAAAGCTAAAAAAGAAGGTGCTGGTGGCCTAGCGTATATATTATACGTAGACGGCGAAGCTAAGTCCCCCATAGCCAAATTCTTGAGCGAGAGAGAACTTAAAGCCATCAAAGAAAAAACCGGCGCCACAGATGGCGATGCCGTATTCTTTGGTGCAGACGACCGCAAAAAAGTTAACAAAGTACTTGGCGCGCTTCGCATTGCCTTTGCCGAACATTTTAGCCTCGCCAAGGACGACGAAATTGCCTACTGTTGGATTGTAGATTTTCCGTTCTACGAATGGGACGATAAAAACCACAAACTAGATTTTGGCCACAACCCATTTTCTATGCCAAAAGGCGGTCTACCTGCCCTAGAAAGCGCCAAAACCGATACCGATAAACTCGCCATCGTCGCCGACCAATACGACATGGTAATGAACGGTTATGAAGTTGCTTCCGGCGCCGTACGTAATTACAACCCAGAAATCATGTATAAAGTCTTTAACATCCTCGGTTACAACAACGAGTACGTCGAAGCTCGCTTTGGCGGCATGCTAAATGCCTTCAAATTCGGCGCTCCACCTCACGCTGGTTGCGCCCCAGGCTTAGACCGTATCTTTATGGTACTAGAAGGCGTAGAAAATATTCGTGATATCGTAGCTTTCCCAAAGAACGGCTCCGGCGTAGATCTCATGATGAACTCCCCATCCCCAGTAGACCAAATCCAACTAGACGAAGCTCACCTCGCCATCACCCCCGAAGAAGATTAAAATGTCCCACGCCGACACCAAATCCGACCAAACCAAAGAAAAAATTGCTTCAATCTTTCTTCTGCTTCTAAATACTTATCCACTCAACGAAATTTCCATCAAACATATCACCAAGACTTGTGGTATTAATCGCAATACTTTCTATTATCATTTCAGCAATATTGCCGATCTCATCGAATATGTCATTAAAAATATCGTTGACGATATCATAGAAAAACATCCACCTAAAATTAACTCCCTAGAAGATTGTTTTGTGGCAGCAGTAACTTTTGCCCGTGAAAACAAACAAGCCATTAACCACATTTATCATTCTACCAACCGTGCTATTTTTGAACGTCATCTTTGGCATATTTGCGAATACTCCGTCAACGCGTATCTTAATTCTGTTCCCCCAGAATTATTCCCTGTGCAATCTCCCGCAGAACGCGAAATCATTAAAGATTTTCTCAAATTCGAATGTTTTGGGTTTGCCATAGATTGGATTAATCACGACATGCCAGATGATGTAACCTCCAAAATCACCATTTTGGCATCTTTATTCAAGTCCAACGAGCTCAAACAGTCCTAAAAACACACTAAATTCTTCATTTTTAGGCACGTGCCTAAAAATGTCTATTGATTTCTCTCTGTTTAACAGATACAATCACTATATATAATATATAGGTTTTTATGGGAAAATTCGTTGTAAAATACCGCAAATTCATTTTGCTACTCGCCGTAATTTTAATTATTCCGGCGCTAATTGGCATGTTTAGCACCAAAGTTAATTACGATATGCTAAATTATCTTCCAAACAGCATGGAGACTGTTATCGGCCAAGAAAAGCTCATGGAAGAATTTCACAAAGGCGCTTTCTCTATGATCATTACAGAAGGCTTATCTAGCGATGCCGAAGCAAATCTAGAAACTGAACTCAAAAAAGTAGAACATGTCGATACCGTTCTCGGCCTTGGCACTATCGAAAACGCCGGCCTGCCTGCCGAATTTTTGCCAGACAACATTTATAATACTTTCCACAAAGGCGACGAATCACTAATTGCTGTATTTTTCGACACCTCTTCTTCCGCTGAAGAAACCATCAACGCCATCAAAGAAATACGCCGTGTAGTAGACGGCAAAGCCTATGTCTCTGGCATGTCGGCATTCACTACCGACCTTCGCGAACTATCCGGCAACGAAGAGCTATTCTACATCATAATTGCTGTAGCCTTAGCCCTCATCGTAATGCTACTATTATTAGACAACTGGCTCGCACCAATCCTGTTTTTAGTAAGCATCGGTATAATGATTCTTTATAACCTCGGTACCAATATTTTCCTTGGCGAGATATCCTACATCACCAAAGCTTTGTCAGCCATTTTACAACTCGCCGTCACCATGGATTATTCTATTTTCCTTTGGCACTCATACCGCGAACATCTCACCACCAATAATAATCCCGACCGCGCCATGGAAAACGCTATCAAAGCCACACTTAGTTCCGTATTCGGCTCGTCCGCTACTACCGTTGCCGGCTTTATCGCCTTATGTTTTATGACCTTTACGCTCGGTATCGATTTAGGCATCGTCATGGCTAAGGGCGTTATCCTTGGCGTCATCGGCAGCGTTACAATTTTACCAGCGCTAATCTTAACCTTTGATAAACCACTTCGCAAATTAGATCACAAATCGATCCTACCAGATTTCACCAAACTCAGCAGCAAAATCGTTAAAATCTTCCCTGCATTTGTTGTCATATTTGTCGCCATCATCCCACCATTCCTTTACGGCTATCAAAAAACCAATGACAATGTTTACTATACCATCAGCGATAGTTTACCTAGCGATATGCCTTTTGCTATAGCCAACCAAAAACTCAGCGAAAACTTTGGTTTACAAAATGTCCACATGATTTTATCAGACTCTAATCTAAGCACCGATTCTGCCCTCAACATGACAAATGATCTCAAAAATATTGCCGGCGTAAAATCTGTTCTCAACTTAGAAAGCGTCATTGGTGACCAAATTCCCGCCGAAATCTTACCAACCGAAATTCTCGATATTCTAAAAAGTGAGAATTACGAACTAACCCTCGTTATTTCCGAATACAAAACCGCCACACCGGAAATCGCCGAACAAATCAACAGTATCAATCAAATCATCAAAAAACACGATACTTCAGCCCTCTTGGTTGGCGAATCCAGCCTAACCCAAGACATGATTAATCTCACTTCCGTAGATTTTCAAGTAGTAAATACTATTTCTATCGTTGCCATCTTTATCATTATCGCCATTGTTACAAAAAGCATTTCCCTGCCATTTATTCTCATTGCTGTTATAGAGTCCGCAATTTTCATCAACCTCGGTCTATGTCATTTTACCGGCACGCAGCTTTCTTTCATCACACCAATTTGCATCAGCACCATCCAGCTAGGCGCCACAGTAGATTACGCCATCCTCATGACTACACGCTACAATCGTGAACGTATATCCGGCCTAAGTAAACGTGATGCCGCCAAAATTTCTATCAAAACTTCCCTACCCTCTATCATTGTTTCCGGCGCCGTCCTCTTTGCCGCTACTATTGGCGTAGCTATTTATTCTCAAGCCGATATGATTTCCTCAATGTGTATGCTTATGGCTCGTGGCGCTATCATTAGCATCTTTGTCGTCCCAACCTTCCTGCCATCATTACTTATTCTCGCCGATCCACTCATTATTCGCACTACCTTAGGTATGAAAAAATTAACGAAAGGAACCAATTCATGAAAAAACCTTTAATCTTCGCATCAACCTTAATTGCTACTTTATTCTTAAGCAGCGCTGCTACTTTAGCAATTAATAACACACAAAATAACGCAGACAACACATCACAAAATCTTTTCGCCGTAAATTCCGATCTCGCTACCGACAATATCAACAAATTATCCACTAAAGATGCTAACATTTATGCCATTACAGATGCCACTGGCACTATTAATAAAACTTTCGTCGGCAATACTATCGCAAATGAAGAAACTCTACCAGTAGAAATGCAAATTCAGTATTATTTAGACGGTACAGAAATTTCCGCTTCAGAACTAGCCGGCAAATCTGGCCACATTAAAATCACATATAATTTTTCCGCTACTTCCACTTATCAAAACAAGCTCGTACCATTTCTTACGGTCACTGGCCTAAATCTTGATAGTACTAAATTTAGTAATATTAAAATCGACAGTGGCAAAATCATTTCCGAAAGTGACAGCATCACCCTAGTTGGCTACACTTTTGCCGGTCTTAGCCAAGATTTAAATGCTGATTTCTTGCCTTCTAACTTTACCATAGAAGCCGATACCACTAATTTTGAACTCGGCACAGTTTACAGTTTTGCCACCAACGAATTATTCGCCGAGTTAGACACTTCCAAGCTCACTTCAGTTGATAGCATCATCAATTCTATCAATAGTCTTTCTAACGGCCTAGATCAAATCATTGCCGGCTCCAACGATCTAACAAATGGCATAGACACCCTCGCCGCCGGCATTTCCAAACTCCAACTTGGCGCTAATAACTTAGAATCTGGTGCTAATAATTTAGCCACTGGCATCACTAAACTTTCTAATGGTCTTAATTCTGTCGTGGCTTTCGACAACGAAATACTTGCCAAAGCTTATGGCGTAGTAGATCAAGTTACCTCCACCGCCGAAAACTTAATTGCAAAGTATGACTTAGATCCAGCTTTAGTCGCCGAACTTACGGCACCCATCGTAGAATATTACAACAAAATCAATACCGCCGTCACCACTTACACTGGCAATATCGAAGCTCTCGCTAATGGCGCTAGTGAATTATCTGTCGGCGCTAATAACTTAGCAGCTGGTACTACCGAACTCAAAAACGGCATTAATTCGCTTTCTGCTGGAGCCGCTCAACTTTCCGCCGGTAGCCACACTTTAAATCAAGGCTTAAATACTTTTAAAACTTCCGGTATAGACAAATTGACCAACTTCGCTAATCAAGATGCCGCAAGCTTCGTCTATAATTTCCGTCAAACAGTCAGCGCCGCCAAAAGCTACGCCGCCCACACCAAATTTATTTTCAAAACTCCAAGTATCAAATAGCTATTTCTTCAAGAACTTCGGTTTTGCAATCGAAAAATTAATCGCATTCTTTTGAAACGACGTTACTGCTAGTCTAATCACAATCGCAGCCGATACCGCCACCACCAAAATCCCCACACAGAGTTCCGCAACAGATATCGTACCAAATCCACTTCTCAGCATCAACGCGATCGGTGCCGAAAACGGGAAATAAGTCATAATCTGCACTGCCATATTTGGCTCCGCCACCATAAACATTTGCATGAAATACAAGGGAAACACCATCGCAATGATCGCCGGTCCAATAAAAGACGATGCATCCTTCGCCGTAGACACTAGCGACCCCACAAACGTACACGTCCCCGCATAAAATATTACCGACACCATAAATAACAGTAAACTCAGTATTATCGTCACTGGGTCAAATTCTATCGTAGACATCACCATGCTAATCATTGGGTTGTCACGATTAATAAAGGCCAAAATCAGCACCGGCACCACTAGCGCCAAAATCTGTACCACACCTAACACCAAAAGCGCAATAATTTTCCCTACAATTAAATGTTTAGAAGACACCGAAGTCAAAATTAGTTCACTAATTCTATTTTCCTTTTCCTCTACCACATTTAACAAAAATCTATTGCCACATAGCGCTATAAACATAAAGAATACTATACCGAACGCAAACGGAATTATCGCTTTACCCAATGGATTTACCGCCTCACCATTTTTATCCATTTTGTTATCTACGATTTCATAGCCACCAGTTAATGCCAATCCATCTAGCACACTTACTCGCTCCGTCGCATTCTGCAAAAGTATCCCTTTCAAAATATTTCCATCATTATTAAAAATATCTAGCCCTTCAGAAATATGATAAAACTCCGCCTTTTTACTCTCCGCAAAATCCGCAGGGATATAAAAATACAAATCTACTTCCCCATTTTTTACCATTTCTTTGCCTATTTCTTTATCGCCATCTATCACATATGGCGCGTCAATTGGCAAAATTCCCGCCGCGTCCGTAATCGCAATTTTAGTATTTTCATCTATCGTAGGGTTTTGTTCTACACTTTGCGAAGAGATAAAACTAATCAAATATATCCCGCCAATCAACAAGGGAATTAAAAGCGTCGCCGCCCAAAATGCCGGCTTTTTTAATTGCCGCATTATTTCAAATCTTGCTACTTTTAATGTCGCACTACGCATTTTCGTTCTCCCCATAGATATCTATAAAAATTTGATCCAAAGATTTATTCTTAAATTCTTTTTTAATTTTACTAATCTCCCCATATGCTCTCGCCGCGCCATCTTTTAGTAAAAGCGCCCTATCGCAAAGTTTTTCCACCTCATCCATATAATGCGTAATCATAATTATCGCACAACCTTTTTTATGTTGCTCATCAATAATTTCCATTAAGAGTCGCCGGTTCATTGGATCGAACCCCTTAGTCGGCTCGTCCAAAATCAAAAGCTTCGGATTATTCATAATGGTAATCCCTAGCTGGATTTTCTGCTGCTGCCCACCGGACAATTTTTCTACTCGCTCTTTAGCCTTATCTTCCAACCCTACTCGCTTCAAGTACTTCATACTCCACTCATACGGATTTTCTACGCCTTTTAGCTCACCAAAATACACCATTGTATCTATCACATTTTCTTTGCGATATAGCCCCCTTTCTTCCGGCAAATATCCCACTATCACTTCCGCATCTTCTGGGTCATATTTTTTACCATCGATCAAAAGCTCGCCGCTCGTAGGAGTATATAATCCTAAAAGCGCCCTAATGGTAGTAGTTTTCCCCGAACCATTTGCCCCTAGTAGGCCAAATATTTCCCCCTTCCTTACTTCAAAACTTAGATCTTTAACAATAGTTTTATCGCCAAACACCATCTTGAAGTTTTTTACTTCAACAATATTCTTCATATTTTCATTATACAACAAAAAATGGCGAGGCCGGCTGGAATCGAACCAGCATTGTATCCTTAGAGGGGATATGTCCTATCCGTTGAACGACGGCCCCAAATGAAGAAATATACCAAAACTTGTTTTGAGTATATTTCCGAATGCCGGGAGTCAACGACTTTTAGTCGACGGCCCCGTCAATTCTCTATATATTATACCCTATTCTTCTGGTTTTCTCAACTTATAATAGATAGATGGCGCAAATCTTACACCGGCTAGCAGTTGCTGCGCCGAATCTTCCATTTTTACCAAATTCTTGGTACCAAAAATCTTTTTCAAACCTTTGCTACGGAAGTTAGAAACAGAAAGCACTTTTTCACGTTTAAACCCAACTTTATCAAAAATTTCTTCCACATATTTTGGATGGTAATTATAAAATCCATCTTTAGAAATTTCTTTATAGTTTGCTACTTTCTTATCAAATGGATTCACTCTGCTTCGTCCAGTCACATACCGTGCCATTTTTGGCAAAGTCCGCTTGTTGGCTACTTCTATCACCGCTACGCCACCTGGCTTCAATACGCGATATAATTCAGAAATCGCTTTATCCATATTTTTCAAATGGTGAGTTACTCGCACCATCAACAGTCCATCTAATTCGTTATCTTTAAATGGCAGTTCATAAATATCACCGGCTTTGGTTTCTATTTTGTCACCATAAATTTCTTTTGCTTGCGCAAGTTCCGTTTTAGAATAATCAAAAATATAAACTTTACGTGCCCGCTTCAAATATTCATTTGCCAGCCTACCATAACCCCCGCCAATATCAGCAAATTTTTCCATCCGCTTCGGCAGCAATTTCCGTATCGCCATCCGGTCTGCCTGATCTTCATATTCACGATCCGCATCTTCCCAAAAGATTTTTTTGTAATCGTAACCATTATAGTCCGAAATAACTTTTTCACTCATAACCACTATTATATCACACGCGATACTTCTTCTAAAGTAGTCTCGCCACGTAGCACCGCTAATACTCCCTTTTGTTCCAAAGTCAACATCCCGTTACGTTTAGCCGTTTCCTCTATCGCTTTTGTATTAATATCTGCTACGTCCCCCCGAATAAACGCCTGAATATCATCGTTTACCACCAATTGTTCCATTATCACCGTACGGCCTTTGTATCCAAACGGATCCTCTTCCGTAGTTACCGGATCATAAAGTAACGGATTTTCCATATCAAAATCGGATAATATATCCGCGCTCACGCCTTTCATCACTTCGCGGATATAATCACGTTCCGCTTCCGTAGCTGGCCGCGCTTTCTTTGCGTCAGAAAGCTTCCTTACCAGCCTCTGTGCCACAATCAGCCGTATAGAACTTGCAAATATCGGGTTCACACCAATTAGATCTATCATCCTAGAAAACGCTGCACTCGTAGAATTAGCGTGAAAAGACGAAAGCACCAAATGTCCCGTAATAGATGCCTGGATCGCCGTTTTTGCTGTATCTGCATCGCGAATTTCCCCCACCATCACTACGTCCGGGTCCAAACGTAGCACCGAGCGTAATCCCTCTGCAAACGATCCACCCGCATTAGTATTAATCGGAATCTGCGAAATCCCCGTAATACCATATTCGATCGGGTCTTCCAAAGTAATAATTTTCTTATCCGAAGTATTCAAAGCGTTCAGCATAGAATATAACGTAGTAGATTTACCAGAACCAGTCGGACCCACCATCAGCACCAATCCGCGCGGATGCGAAATCACTTCGTCTATTTCCGCCCGTTCTTCACGCGATAGCCCCAACAAATCCAAATTGAGCAGCGATTCATCAAAATTAAACAACCTTAGCACCGCATCTTGCCCATACATGGTCGGGATAGTTTCCACACGAATATTGAGTAAATGCGTCGCACCATCACGATGGATTTCTTTTTGCATATGCCCAGATTGTGGTTTATTGGCCGCCGTAGATATATTAGATCTAGACGAAAGCTCACCCATAAATATCCGATATCTATCCCTATCAATATTTGCCACCGGATGCAAAAGTCCATCCACACGCATACGAATACGGATTTCATCACGCATATTTTCAATATGGATATCTGACGCCCCCAACTTATCTGCTTGATCTAGCAAAAAGTCAAATACCTTTTCCGTAGATACAGTACTTAGCGTTTTAGATACGCTAGCAATTGTTTCACTATCACCCTCACCCGCAATCTTAATATCATCGTATTGTATTACCTTTGGCGGGTCATAGCGCAACATAAATACCTTATACGCGGAATTAGAAATCAAGAAAAAGTCTACCCGCTCGCCTTCATTGGTGTATTCGTTACGCATTTTTTCTATCAATGTTCGTGGCGTCTGACTAGTCACCATAAATTGATAATGCTCTTCACCACCACCTCGCTGCAGTGGAATAATAAAATCTTTGTGCATTTCTTGCACATCCAAAAGATCTGACACTAGTGGTATTTCGTTTTCAAATTCTCTAGTATCTAAATATGGCAAACCCAATATTCTAGCACGTCCGGCAGTCGCTTGCTCTTCATTTTCCCGTCGCTTCAGCTGAATATCATTTTCATCCATATTATTATTATACCATAAGCATTTTCAAGCCAACAAAAAAAGAGCCTAAGTAAAATAGGCTCTTTAGCGACCATTTTTCAAGCGTGGGTGCTTGCGCTTGTCGCTATGTTTGTGATTGTTGTTGCGATTTTGTTTAGAAACAACCTTCATTTTAAATTTTCTTGCCATATTTACATTATAACACATTTTTCTCAAATTACGAATATTCACAAATAGTTTTAGCGTGATATAATTAAAATGCAACAATTTAATAACATATGTACCGGATATTTTATATCTAGCACATTATTCCAGTCTTTAAACGGCGCCGTAAGGTTGATCGATGACTGGATCAGGATATTTCTGGTACACGTTATTAGATTGTTGCACCCCTTGCGGTGCCATTTTTGTTAATCCCCATTAATATAGTGGCACCACATGGGGGGGAGTAGTAGTAATCATATATAAGTGAGGTAAAGATGGGCCACAAAGTAAAACAGTCTTTAGTAAATAGTAGAGTAGATTTCTTCTATTATGCTTTCCGTAATGTGTTGTTAGTTTCTATTCCTCTTCTTATCTTTTCTATCTTTGTTTTTACTATTCCTCATTCATCTGCAGAAATAAGTTCTGGCGCAGACAATATCCAATTAGTCCTATCCACTTCCTGTACAGTAAATGCAGTAGTTACATCAGAACATACAGTGAGTCTTAATGGTGGACAATTAGATAATAATGTAGGTAATACTAAACTCAGTGCTTATTGTAATGATAATAATGGTTATAGTATCTATGCAGTAGGTAGTAGTGGAGATATAGATGGTAATACAGACTTAATCTATAATAATGGGCTTAGTGATAGTTATAACATTAGAACTGGAGTATATGATAGTAATAATGTAGCCAATCCTTCATCCTGGGCTATGAAACTAAACGCCGGTACTGGTACTGGTATAGATCCAGTTACTGGAGAAAGTGTCCCTACTACTCCACCCACTATATTAAATGGCTATGATAACTACAGTGCTATACCAAATGTCTATACTCAAGTTGCTAAAAGAACATCCGGTACTAGTATGACTACAGACACCAGTGTATCAGGTTCATACTTGAATACAACTTACCAAATCTATGCTAACTCTGCCCAACCAGCTGGTACTTATAATGGTAAAGTTAAATACATAATCCTCCATCCAGGAACAGATGCTCCAAATACTATTAATGATATAGATGCTGCCTTTGCTATGGCTGGAAAACAAAAATACCCACAAGAAAGTGGGGCTTATTACGCTATGCAAGATATGACTACAGATATATGTAACTCCGTATCCAGAAATGGAGAAAATACTTCCACTCAATTAGTAGATCTTAGGGATAATAAGCTTTACTGGGTAGCAAAGTTAGCAGATGGCCATTGTTGGATGACTGAGAACTTAGATTTAGATATAATAACTTACATAAACGGTCAAGGTCAAGAAGTAATGAAGCCACTTACTTCAAATGATACGGATCTAAATGTAACATATAGCTCCAGCACTGGACAATATGCAGAATATAATGATGGATACACAGAAAGTAATGGAGTAATATACTATACTCCAGCCAATAGTGCTACTACCATAGACTTCACTGATACCACCGTTACTGGTTGGCAGAACAGTAGTACTGCACCATATACTGCCAACAAAACAGATGATATAGAAACAGGTCATGCATCAATAGGTAATTACTATAACTGGACCGCAGCTATAGCCAGTAATTATAGTAATACCCAAAGCAATGTACTAAATTCTATTTGTTCTAAAAACTGGAAATTACCTGAAATTTCAAATTACTCCACTTTATATAATCTATATAAAAATGAAATAAGTTTAACGGATTCACCTTTATGGTTTGTGCGGTCCGGTTACCTCACAGGAAGAGCCCTATATGATTTATCGACTTATGGTTTTTATTGGTCCAATACGGCTAAACGCAATACCTATTCTTATGCTATGGTTTTCGACGATACCAATTTCAATCTTATAGATTGGAGTTCCATTAATAACAGTCGTGCAGTAGGCGCATCTCTCCGCTGCATCGCCAGATAATTAGATATATGTTATAATATCCTTATGGCTATTACCGAAATGTTTTTCTGGTGGTATTCTCGCGGGTGGCAAGTATTCATCTCCAAAGCTCGCACTTCCCTCACTAGCATTACAGATTTCTTTTCGATGTCCTCACTTGTCCGCACTCTTTTCAAGCCTTACCGTCAAATCTCCGCCGAAACCGCTTCTAGCTCCGCATCATTAGATCTCAAATTCCACATGTTTTTAGATCGCCTAGTTTCACGTTTTATCGGTTTCTTATCCAGACTCATTTTACTTTTAGCTGGCACACTTATCATCATCGTTGGCGGTATTGCCAGTTTAATTCTTATCATCCTCTGGCCAATCATCCCCATGCTGCCAATCATCGGTATTATTCTAAGCATTGTGGGGCTAGCCATATGAATAGTTCTTTTGACCCCAAAAATCCTCGCGTAAAAAAAGCGTATCAAAAACGCTCGCTCAATAGCCCTCCAGTCTTGGCGCTCACGCTCGTTATCTTCATCGCTTTGCTTTTTGGCGGTATCGCCCTGCTATATTTCCAAATCGCACTAGGTTGGACATTAATCGGTTTTTCTGCTTTACCAGCCATGCTAGTTTTTTGGATCAAAAACGATTTAAACGAAATCCCTATCGGCAAATCAGGCAGTTTTACCGATCTACTTTCCGAAGATTTGCTTCTACTTTTGTCCCCCAACACCACTCCTGCAGACTTAATTAAAATCCTCCCCAAAACTCGCGGCGGGTCCTTCATTATGGCCAGATTTGGCTTGCCAATCTCTTTCTTTCAACAGGCCCAGGAATTTCTCCCAGCCACTACCGATCCCATCTACGCCACCGCACAAGACATTCTAAACTCCACCAATTCCGAAGAAATCACCGGCGCTATTTTGGCCGTAGCACTTGTACAAAATCTTCCTAATGCCGAGCTCGTTCTCAACCAAATCAAACTCACCACAGCCGATCTTCACCAAGGCATCATTTGGTTTAATTATCTCACCGGCCTGGTAAAAGACATCAAAAAGCCCGTACGCTCTGGTGGTATTGGCCGCGATTTTGCTTTTGGCTACACACCCACACTGCAACGTTTCGCCATCAATCTTTCCGAACGCTATGCAAATTCTCACATCCAACTTCAGATGGCCGACCACACTAAAATTATCGGCCAAATCGTAGAAACTTTCACTCATGGCGGTCGCCAAAATGTTGCGCTTATCGGGGCTTATGGCTCTGGCCGTTCCACCATCGTCAATTCCCTCGCCGAAACCCTCATGGATGCCAACAGCAAGATCCCCAATTCCCTAAAATATCGCCAAATTTTTGCTCTAGATGCACCCAGCCTTATTTCTGCCGCCAAAGACAATAGCGAATTAGAATACTTGATGATCAACATTTTCAATGAAATCTATTCCGCCAAAAACATTATCCTCTGCCTAGATAACGCCCACCTCTTTTTCGAAGAAGGCCCTGGCTCCGTAGATATTGCCAATTTACTCGTGCCCATTTTAGAAGCTGGCCGCATCCGCATGATCCTCATTATGGACGACCAAAAATTCCTCGAAATTTCCGCCAAAAATCCCGCCTTGGCTAATTCTTTGAACAAAATCGTAGTTACCCCAAGCGGCCACGAAGAAACCCTCAAAATCCTAATGGATCAAGTCCCATTTTTCGAATATCAAAAAAATGTTATCTACACCTACCAATCTTTATCCGAAGCCTACCGCCTCAGTGAACAATACATTCACGATGTAGAAATGCCCGGCAAAGCCAAACTACTCTTAGAAAGCGCTGCCGTTTATGCAGAAAACGGCCTAGTCACCGCAGAATCCGTCGCTACTGCCGTAGAAAAATCTTATGGCGTCAAGGTTAAAGTTGCCTCCGACACCGAAGACCGCGAAAAATTACTAAATCTAGAACAACTTATCCACGAACGCATGATCGATCAAGTCGAAGCCGTTTCCGCTGTTGCCAATGCCTTGCGTCGCGCCGGTGCCGGCGTCAAACATTCTGGCCGCCCTATCGGTACTTTCCTTTTCCTCGGCCCCACCGGTGTAGGTAAAACCGAACTCGCCAAAACCCTATCCGAGGTTTACTTCAACGGCGAAGATAACATTATCCGCCTAGATATGAACGAATTTGTTTCCGCTAGCGATGTTTCACGTCTTATCAAAGATGGCGCCAAAGACGGCCTCAGCCTTACCGCCCAGGTCATGAAACAACCATTCTCCGTCATCCTCCTAGACGAAATCGAAAAAGCCCACTCGTCTGTGCTCACTACGCTTTTGCAGGTGCTAGACGAGGGCATTCTCCGCGACGAGAAAAACCGCGAAGTCAGTTTCCGCGATAGTATCATTATTGCCACTTCCAATGCTGGCGCCAATGAAATCCGCGAAAAAATCACCGCCGGTGTCAAAATTGAAGATTTCAAAGAAGATTTAATCGAAAACCTCATTTCTAGCGGCGAATTCAAACCAGAATTTCTCAACCGTTTTGACGAAATCTGTCTCTTCAAACCATTGTCTAAAGAAGATTTGGTCGGCGTGTTAGATTTGATTATCGCCTCCACCAACAAAACTCTCGAACCTCAAAAAATCTCCGTAGTAGTAGATCCTGCTGCTAAACAAATCTTAATAGATAAAGGTTACGATCCCAAAATGGGCGCCCGCCCCATGCGCCGTATTGTCCAAAAAACCGTAGAAAATATCGTCGCCGCCGCCATATTATCCGGCCACGCCACTCCCGGCTCTACCCTTCACATCACTCCCAACGAAATTGAAATTAGCTAAAATCAATCGAAAAATCAGATAAATTTGACAAACACTAATCTTGTGTTAACATATAAAAGAGCCTCTGGCTCATTTTGTTCTTTAAAATCTATGGTAAAAATCTAGAGAGGTGAAAAAATGATAGTTTTAGAAGGAATTTGTACAATTCTTGGCCTTGTCCAAGGAGTATTAGTCGCAATCAACAAACGTAGCAACTGGATATTTTACATCATACAAATGTTCGGACTTCTCATCTTTTCTTTTTTGAACCACCTTTACGGTGACGTAGCCAATAACGCATTTTATCTTGTTATCGGCATTATCGGCTTTATGAGGTGGGGGAAAGAAGAAAAAAGTCAAATCACAATTTGTAAATGGCGCGAGCGCGTAATTTACATCGGTGTATTAACAATTGCAACATTCTTGGTTTTTTCTTTTCTAAAAAACACTGATGATCCCCTACCGCTAATCGATTCTTTCACGACCGTTAGTAGCTTTGTTGCCACTTATTATATGGTGATGAAAAAAATCGATACCTGGATCATTTGGTTCATTAACGATATTCTTTACGTAATAGAATATTTTATGTTACCAAATCAAGCGGTTATGCTTGGCGTTTTGAATATCGTTTGGACTGGCTTAGCTGTTTACTCATTCATCAACTGGCGAAGATTAATGAAAAAGGGGGTATCAATATCATGAAAAGATTATTCTTCTCGTCAGCTTACAATGTCCAGCACTCAACCATCACTCCGGAAAATGCTACCAAAAAATTGGCGAGCGATATCCGTTCACGAATGCTCGGAAGCGTAGAGAAATTTCTCTACGCAAAAGTTAGCCCGCTCGAAATCAACCCGCAATTAGAATACGTTGGTGGATTTTATTACGAGCCACAAAGCGAAAAATTATCCGCCTGCGCCAGCACCGTCAAAGCCGAGTTGGATGAAATTAACCAGGCAGACATCGTAATGGTGAGCCTTTTGAAGTATTCAGCCATCGCTACGATTACCGAACTGCTTTATGCCGCACGTTTCCCAGAAAAGGAAATTATCATTTTCTGCGACTCAGATATTACACAATTCAAAGTTGAATACGAATATTGGTTCCCTATTCTGGCGGCACAGCGCACGACACAAAATCTCAGAGTAGTATATGTCAAAAACGATAATGAAATTCTAAATTTTATCAAAAATTTAGAAATTTATCCAAAACGTATCATTATTGAAGGTACCGATGGCATAGGCAAAACCACACTAGCGAGAAATCTGCAAAATTTCGGGCTTCATTGCCTAGATCGCGAAAAAGAACATATCTCCGCAATTATGTTCCCAGAAAATTCAGACGCTATACGCCTACAAACGTGTCAACAATATTTGCTCAACCATCCAAACGATTTTTTAATCTTCCTAACTACTAACAGGCCAGAAGAACTCCAAGCCAGAATCCAAAAACGTGGTAACAGTTACGATAAATTCGACCAAGAAGCGGCTATGTATAATGCCTTATACAACAAAACGGCCCAACAAATTGAAGCTACAAAATCTTTTGACAAGCAATTCGCTAAAATCGATGTTTATAATTATCAAGAAGACGTTGTAACCTCAATAGTGCTTGAGAAATTGTTATATAATGGTTTTATGCAAAAAATCGTCTTTGCCACCAATAACCCTGGGAAACTCGCAGAATTAAGGCAAATGTTCCCAGAATATTTAATGCTAAGTTTAAAAGATGTTTTGCACGAAAAACTCGACATTGAAGAAGATGCTGATAGCTTCCTCGGCAATGCTACCAAGAAAGCCATCGAAATTTATGCAGCTATCAAACCAAGAACTCCAATCGTTGCCGACGACTCCGGCTTGATGATTGATGCACTAAACGGTTTTCCTGGCGTTTTGACGCATCGTTTCCTCGGCGAAAATACCAGCGACGAAGAACGAAACGCCGAAATTATCCATCGCATGTCTGGTAAAGATCGAACCGCCCGTTTCATCTGTGAACTCGTTTATTACGATGGCAACAAAATTGTTTCTGGGCACGGTGAATTAGTTGGCAAAATTGCAGAAAACCCTCGCGGTGAAAACGGTTTCGGTTTTGACCCGATTTTCGAGCTTGCAGACGGCCGTACTCTTGCAGAACTTTTACCAGCAGAGAAAAAATGGCTAAGTGCCAGATATTTAGCCACCATAGATTTAAAGCAAAAACTCCGTGTCTAAAGCACGGAGTTTTTCCGAGACAAAAAATCTAATCAAAATAATTTTGCAAAAACCACATAAAATGTTATAATCACAAAATAGGCAATTCGGGCTAAGGCCTAGCATTCAAGGTATAAGGAGGGGTAAAAATGCCTGGTTTTTTATATCATTTGGCATGTGCAAACGAAGTAGCAAAGGCAAGGCCAGCACAAGAAAACGAACGTGATATGTTTTTTATTGGGAATATTTTGCCTGATTTGGCTACCGACAAAGGTAAATCTCATTACAGAATACGCAATCAAAACGGTTGGAAAATTCCAAATCTAGATCAAGTATTCGAAGAGTTATCTGCCATAGCCATAACGAATCCATATTACGCAGGAATTATTTGTCATCTCATACTAGACTATGTATTTATCACCGACGTCTTAAGCACAAAATACACCTTAGATGACAAAACCGTCTTTGCAAATACTGGCCAAACATGGTCTATCGACGATTTTTTATCGAAAAGAACCGGATTTTATGTCGATTATTCGGCCTACAATTCCAAACTTTTTGCACAAAAACTAATTTCGGTAAGCGATTTGTCTATTCTTGATTGTCCTCCACCAAAACATATTTTCAAAAATCTCGGATGGCAGCAAAATGACCGCGATTTGCAAAAAGAACTTCAAGATTATCTCACAAATACAACAAGAGAACCACTCGGTTTCTTCTCGTATGACGAGATCCTATCGTCGATACACAAAACAACAAATATTTTTATCAAAAATTATAGCACCTTTGCAAATTCCTAACACATACAAACTCCAAAAAAGCCCGGATAACCACCGGGCTTTTGACTTCTCTAAATAGATTTGGCGGAAAGGACAGGATTCGAACCTGCGGACGTTTCCGTCTCTGGTTTTCAAGACCAGTGCCTTCAACCACTCGGCCACCTTTCCACCCACTATTATAACATATTAAGCCACTCAAAATCAATCCCCTACTCTCATTATATCACACTTATGCTAAAATGTCAAATATCCGTATCTAACACAGTGTACACTTTATACCCAGGATGCAATTTCTTAATTTTCCTTTGAATTTCTCGCATCTTCGCTACTGCATCTTTTTCTTCAAATGAAAACACCAAATCCAGAGATATCACTTTTTCTTCCTCGTCCACATAAAATCCATGCACTTGCACCACTGTAGGATAATCTTTTACTATAGCTTCTACCTTTTGCTTCATTTTCTTATATTTACCACTTTCGTTCGCCGCATATACACCCAAAGTCAAAATAATGCCGTATTTTTCATAAACCTGCACTTCTATCCGTCGTGAAAGCCGATGAATTTCCCTAGTATGTAGTTCGTCACCCACTTGTATATGTGCACTTGCGATAATCTTATTCGGCCCATAATTATGTAGAGCCAGATCATATACTCCTTGCACTTCACCAAACTTCTCAATCGTTTTCTTTACTCTAGCAATTATCTCGTCATCCACTCGCGCACCAATCAAATCATTCACTGCATCGCGCATAATTTCTACCGCCGTCTTAATAATCATCACCGCAATTAGTATACCAATATAGCCCTCCAAACTAATATGCCAAATAAAACTAATTATCGCACCCATCAGCACAGATAGCGAAAGTGCCGCATCCGATATCGCATCCACTCCACTCGCCACCAGACTTCCAGAATTCAGTGCCTTTCCTTTATTCTTCACAAACCGCCCAAAGAAAAACTTTACCAGCACCGCCACCGCAATTATCACAAGCGACGCCATCGAGTAATCTGCTTCTTCTGGCGTAATAATCTTTTCAATAGATTCTTTAAATGCTGTCACGCCTGCCGCTAGTACAATCACTGCTACCACCACCGCCGAAAAATACTCTACCCTACCATAGCCAAACGGATGTTTGCGGTCTGGCCTTTTGGTTGCTAGTCTTAGCCCTACTATCGTCACCACAGATGACAATACATCTGTCAAGTTATTTACCGCGTCCAAGATGATAGAAATAGAATTTGCAATCAGCCCCACCACAGCCTTAAAGCCCACCAAAACTAAATTGACCAAAATCCCGTAAATGCTAATTTTGACAATTTCTTTATTGCGTTGCATTTTTACTCTGCGTTCGTGTAAACATTTGTCACATCGTCGAGATCGTCTATCGCACCTAGCAACTTCTCCAATTTTTCGGCTGCCTCGCCTTCTACTGGTACATAATTATTTGGCACGTATTGTAATTCTGCCGAAGTAATCGTTAATCCTGCATCCGCAAGAGCCGCCCGTACTTTCATTAAGTCCGAGGCCGCCGTATAAATTATGCTGCCTTCGTCTTCTTCCGTTACGTCCTCCGCACCAGCTTCTAGTGCTGCCATCATTGCATCTTCGCCCTTCTCAGAAATTTCAATTACACCCTTCCTGGTAAACTGGAACATCACCGAACCTGGGTCCGCCATCCGACCACCAGATTTATCTAAAGTATGGCGCACCTCTGGCATCGTACGGTTTTTATTGTCCGTAGCCACCTCTATAACTATACCTACCCCACCTGGGCCGTATGCCTCATAAACTTCTTCAATCAACGCCGCCGCTGATTTATCTGCCGCCCGCGCAATCGCCCGTTCTATATTTGCCTTTGGCATATTAGCGTGCCGTGCTTTTTCTAACACCATCGCTAGCGATGGGTTCATTGCTGGATCCGTACCAGCTCGCGCCGCAATCGCAATTTGGTTGCCAATCTTTGTGAAAAGCGCCCCACGCTTGGCATCTACCACCGCTTTTTGTCGCTTCGTTGTCGCCCACTTACTATGTCCAGACATATTTTCTCCAAATCATTAAAATAATTGATAATTTTCTTCCCTTAATTTTACCATTTTTTGCCTAATAAGTCCAATCACGAGCGGCGCGAATATCACAAGATAAATCAAAAACACCCACGCCTGATACGGCTCTATTTCTATCAAAAAACTTTTCATCCCGCCAAAAAATTCCACCACCGCAATATGAAAGTCTAATATTTTTGTTGCCATAAACCCCGCCGCTGTCTCCACCAAAGGTACACCCGCCACCACACCAGTCAAAAACACTAGCCCCATCGCATATGGCAAAGTCGGCAAAATTAGCAAATTCGCCACCACCGAAATCAACGACACCATACCGTAATAATACAAAATTATCGGCAACGTCATTAGTGTCGCCGCTAGCGTAGTAATTACCACCTCCGCCACAAACCCCGGCTTTTTCTCGCCATAGAAAAATTTTGTCAGTCGTGGCCCCAATATCATAATCCCAGCAAAACTCGCAAAAGATAATAGCCACCCCAAATTAATAATAAACATCGGGTTCACCAATAATGTCCCCGCCGCCACTATCAAAATTATCCGCCACGGCGCAAATTTCCGCCCCACATACCAGGCAAATAGCGTTAATATCGTCATCACTCCAGCCCGCATAATAGACGGTGTCCACCCTACCATCGCCATAAAAAACACCACGAATATCACAGAAAATAGTAGCCCCGCAAAACGCGACAACTTCCCAAAAATCTTTCTCGCAATCTCTATCAAAATTGATAAATGCGCTCCGCTCGCCACTACTATATGTACCAGCCCTACCGTCCGCAAGTTTTCATCTAAATCATCCGGCAGCCCCGCTTTCATGCCTAGTAGATACGATAGCCCCAATTTTACTTGCGGTTCTGGCACCAGGCTCGCCACTCTCTTCGCAAACCAATTTCTTACACCTAGTACCCAGTCACCCGGCTCGGGTTTCATAATCTTCTCTATGCTTGGCCTATACATATACCCCGCATACGTACCAAACCCCTCTACCAACTTACCCTTTAGTACCACATTGTCGCCCCGCGCCAAATCCTCATTTCTATATTCCGATACATACAGACTCCCACTCACCGTCACGCCTTCCTCGCCAAATTTCAAATCTGTCAATTTTATTTTTGTGCCACTTTCATCTGTTTCTGGATCGCCATCTATCCTTCCACTCACAATCACCGTTTGATTATGAAACTGCCGAATATGATCTTCCCCATTTAATTCTTGCGAGCTTCGGTAAAACGCCAAAATCATCCCCGCCACCACCGCCGCTATTAACCAAAAAATCTTCGGCCAAAAATAGCCTATCACCATTATCCCTACCGCCACCCATATCCAAAGTTGCACCACAAAAAAGCTAATCCTAAACACCAGCGCCAGCACCGTACCCACCACCACACCCACACACATCGCCACCACCAGCCACGATTGGTGTATATTTTTCGTGCAAAATCTTAGCATACGCTTTACCTAGCACACCCCTAGCGTAATTTCAACCCCCACCCACACGCTTACGCTTAACCTCACGCCGCCTACGCTTTTTTGGTATCTTAAATTATGGTATAATTTATTCACGCACCCGTAGCTCAGCTGGATAGAGCGTCAGTTTCCGGAACTGAAGGTCACACGTTCGAATCGTGCCGGGTGTACCATTCTGAAATCAGGCCCTCTTTGAGGTCTTTTTTCATCTGTTGAGAGTCAGTTCGAGCAAGCTCAAATTGTTGTTTTAGTTCAGGGTATGTTTCAGCAATAGGAACTAAGTATTTAACAGGGGTAAATTGTATAGTTCGACCATCTAATCTCAAGTCTGCACCCAGTCTTTTAATAACCGCTCTTTTCCTCTCCAAATCATCACTATCAAAATCTTCTTTAGCATATCTAGCAAACATAAATATATCATTGGCCTTATCTCTCCAATTATATGCTGCAGTTTGAATCCCTTTACGATCTGCTTCTAATTTCCTGATTTCATCCTCAATGTTTTTCTGCTCAGCCAAAAAGAAAGCATGGTCGTCAATAATTCCCTTATATACCGCTCGTCTAAGGTTATTTAATTCATTAGTTTTATCCGCTATTCTCTTATTAATGCTGGCTATCTTCTCATCCTGTTTGGCTACCTCAATCTCATCTTCTTCTGCTAATGCTTCAATCGCTATCTTATAGAAATCTTCATCTATAGTGTAACGGCAAAGCTCATCCTTAATCTGTTTTACTAAATCTTCTTCACGTATATAAATCTCATGATTCTTACACTTAACACCCTGTTTCCTGCCACTACAATGGCAGTAGTGGTACTCCTTAACTGTACCGTCCTTTAACTTCTTAAACTTCTTCTCTGTTACAATAGCATAACCACACTCAGAACATTTAAGCATTCCCCTTAAAAGAAACTGGTATAGTTCATTTTTAGGTCTAGTAGCATGCTTCGGGTCAAGGATTTTCTGCATCTGTTCAAATTGCGATTCGGAAATCATAGGGGGGTGATTCCCACTATATATTTTGCCACCCCACTTAAACTTACCCATATAAAAAGGATTCTTTAAAAGGCTGCGAACACCATTATGGCAGAGTGGCACTCCACCTCTCTTTTTGGTTTGAGTCGTACGAATCATTAGCTCCTTATCTGCAATTCTGGTCAATTCTGCTACCGTATATGTACCAGTTAGCGCTTTACGCCACAGCTCGGCCACTCTATCAAACATAATAGGGTCTTTTACAATTTTCCTCTCAAGCCGGTCATTAGTATAACCAACTGGCGCCATACCAGGATAATCACCTTTACTAGCCTTAGAGTCCATACCGCGCGTAACCTTTGCCTTTAGTTCTTTGATAAACCGGCTATTCATGCTGTTCTCAATAGTGAATAGCAGTTCATCATTATCACGATACCATTTCTCGTGCGTTCTAATGCCCGATAAAACTCCACTATCAAGCAACCATTGCAAATCCCCGCCATCCTTAGGGTTGCGAGACAGACGACTAGTATCCCAAGCCAGGATTATATTGTACTTCCCATCCTCAATATCACGCATCATCTGCTTAAAAACTGGACGAACTCCTGGAGCCTTGGCACTTTTAGACTCTGATAATGTATCAACAATCTGCAGCCCCTCATCTCTCGCCACCTCTTTCATAATCCTAATCTGGTCATCAATGGACTGCACCTGCTTATCTTCCGATTCGGTAGATTTCCTAGCATATAGCACCGCACGTTTGTTTTGATTTAATTTATTCATTTTAAAATTCCTTTCAAAAAGGGCGACTGATTGTTCCACTTCCAGAGTACGAAACCCTTTCCGCATCAGTCGCCCTATTATGGCCGGAAATTAAATACGGTTTCGTATTCAATGCTGGAAATGGAACACCTTAATTATACCACACTTATACCTCTAAATCACTATCACTATAAACAAAAGTCTAATCTAACATTTTTAGAGGAGTAATCACCCACCGCCTCTTATCTCTTTTACTCTGTTCATACGAGACCAACGAAGCGGCCTCCAATATTGGTATATAGTTCCGTTTGCAATAATCCACCGGGAAATATACTCCTTCCCTCTTATAATAGTAACTAGATAACTCATTCATGGTAATACCTTCCCACTCCTCTCTTTTATAACCCTTATCCTCATTTACCTTTTTATAGATAGGAACTATATCGTTTTTATAAACAGCTAGAGCCTGTGGCGGTACACCTATAACCGTACTCTCGTCTATCACCTTCCAGAGCTTCATTGTCTCATCTATGTCAGCCTTAGTTGCCGTTACCTTTCCATTGATCATCCTGAAAGGCGCATTCAATAAAGCGATTGCTTTGACCAAACCTGAAAATTGTTTAGACTTCCTCGGGTCTTCCGATTTAAGTTTGGCCTTATCCTCTAAGAAGCGAGATTCTAGATATTCCTGATCTGGAATATTTATCGTGTCAACATTGAGTGATTTTATATAATGAATCCTGTCCTTCAAAAGTTTTCTATCAGGGTTACTCTCAACCATAGCACGATACTTATCCTCATCACTACTCTTAGCAAAAGCAGCATCAATGCTCGCTTTAATTTTTTCCTGCGTACTTTCTGGACTCAATATTATACACCTCGTCTGCTCCTGCTCATCAATTTTCATGTTCGCAGAACAGAAGAAAACCGAAGGGAAACCCAGAAGATAACGATCATTGGAGCAATTTTTCCCGCCCTTCCCTTTGTTAGTGATAGCAAACTTAATCATTTTCTCGTCATGAGACAAAAGTGCACGAAGACGTTCCATAAACTCCGGGTCCGGCATTTCAACCAGTATCAAAATCTTTCTTTCTAAGTCTATATATTCTCGCCCTGTTTTCTCGTCCTTCTTCTCAAAATCTTGATTATAAAACATTGCAGTTGCGCTTATTATTCCGTACATTTTAACGTCTTCCGGTGGGAATAACTTACTTGTCTCAATAGTAATATGCGACTTGCCAGTTGCACTTCGTGCGCTAAACATAATATTAAGCTGATCCAACTCAGTATAGGTCGTTAACATTGCGAGAAAAGCAATAACCTTATTCACTTTATCATGCTTAATAGTTAAGTCGAGAATCTTAGCAATATCCTCCACAGTCATTTCCTTAAACTTCGTTGGGTCAATCGGCTCTGCACCACAACAAAATTTGGCGTACTTAGTAAAGAGCTCCTTTGCGGTACCTCGTTTCTCAACAAAATAATCCGTAAGATCTGCGCATTTGTTATCCTTAAAAGGTAAAGAAATTATATAGATAGACGCCGACGGTATTTGCTTTGCTAAACGTTGAGCAAGTATTTTTGCGCCACGTTTACCGACAGCATTCTCGCCTAAACATAAATAAATGTTCCTTTTACCCCTTAGCAGCTCAATCCACTCTTCCTTAAACCCTTGGACAATGCCACCTCCCGTAACTACCGACATATTAACGCCTTCTTGTATAGCAATTATCCTATCCAGTTCTCCCTTACAAATAAGTACGTCGCTCGAATCAGTTTTCACCAATTCTTCCTCGCCGACTAGTATTCTTTCCGCATCGGCTGGGTAAATCTCATACTTATCAATTAATGTCTCTTGTCCCATTGTTTCAGCTATTTCACTAGCTGACTCGTTTTCCGGCGTAATGCGGAGCTTTAAATAAGCCACCTTACCAGTCTTATCATAAACTGGAATTACAAACCTATCATATCCATCAAACTCTTCGATTCCAAGTTGAAATCTATCGATGCTTTTGCTATTAATTCCTCGCTTGCTAAAGTAGCTACGAACTCTTTCATCTTTACGGGATTTCTTATGGATATTTTGTACCATTGTCTCAAGCGATGGCTCCCACTTTTTCTTACTAAACGTTTGCCGGCCCTCATAATATGTAACACCTGTATCACCAAATCTACTTGCCATGGCGATCCCTCCTCACCTTGGCTATTAACCTCACTAGCTCCTTAAGATCCAGTATCTCTCGCTCAGCCTCTTTTGGAGATATGTCCTCCCCAAACTTAGTTTTATGTAGTTTCTGATGCTCGCGCACCAATTTATTTGAAAGAAACATAATTCTCCCTTCTTTTGTTTACAAGGTCATCCTTGCGACCGTCCAGCAGGATGACTATTATGGCCGGGCGGTCTAGTGGCATTATGATGCACTCTCTTTGTTTTGTCATCAAAAAATAGTCAGATACCCGAACTAAAAATTCCTTATATCTCTGTTCCGATAGGAACTCGTTGCACCAATACCCGAACAATACCCGAAATATAGTGAACGTTTAAGAAATTTTTAATCTAGTTTTCAACTGGTTTAATTCATTAAGGGTTACTTTTTGAGACTTCTTAACCATAAGTCTATCGCTGTGTATCTCTAACAAAAAAGGATCAGCGTTTAAAATATGTTTATTATCCTTAAATATATCTGACCTCAAAGATTTATCTCTATCTTCCGCTGGAAGAATCCCTTCCTCAATTAAGTCACTACGATAAACCGTAGTCCCTTTTTTTCTAAAGGCGCTTACGAGAATTTTTAATGGTTTTTTGTTTTCACGAAGCTCAGAAACACATATCGGTTTTCCACCATCAATTATGACATAAAAACACGGCTTCAGATCTTTGTTCTTTGCTAACTTAGTTTCCACCGTATGACTTGCTCTATAATTATAATTAATAGCATCAATATCTTCTTTAGTCATTTTGATAAAAAGTTTATCGCCATATTTAGCATAAGCATCCTCTATACTAATTCTTCCACCCTCCTGTAATTCCTCATAAGCCCAATGTGTCTTATTTTCCCAAAAGAAATCTGAGCGGGGACATGGCACGCCAATACAATATGGATCAATACGTAATTGAAAATTTTTCTTAAATCTATTATCGATAATTCGATCTGTGCTTAAAACTCGTTTTCTCGATAAATCCATAACTATTTTTCGTTGAATATCTAAGGTAATTATAAGATCCTTAGAATCGTCAGATCGGTTAAGGTTCTTTTGCACTTCTTTACAGTCGTACTCAAAAATATCATTCTCGCTGCTAAGGCGCAGGACAATAATCGCATCCAACACGGCCATCTCTTCTAACCCCAATTCTTTTAAAGCTGTCATAGTCATCCTATTTCTTCAAATTATATCATAAAACCCTTGATTTAACAAATATATATATCTAGCCCTTCCATTGTCCACCCCACAAATAAAACACTTGTTTTTATTTTTATTTTGTGTACAATATACACAAGAGTAAGAGTTTATTGGTTGTTACAAACACAAAAATGTAGTTTAAATAAGGATGCAAAATGAAAAAACGTAACATACCAATTATTTTGGGAACTTTTCTGCTAACAGCCGGAGCATTTTTCGCTCTAGCACTAGCATGGTCACACAAAAAAGTAGAAAGCCCTGCCGACCTCATAAATATATCCGAACTATCTGAAGGGTTTATGGAGGATTATTTTGGAGAAATTGCCAAATACCAGACAAACGAAGATAAAGAAAACATGCTTATTGCAATAGCCAATAACAAAATTCAGAATACTTATGGCGCGAAAAACGTCATAGAAACTCCCAATAATCAATATATATTATTATATAATTCAGAAGAAGAGAAATCATTAGCACTAGAAAAGCTAAAAGAAAATAGCGATATACTAAGCATAGAAGAAAACGAGACATACACAACCGAAGAAGTAAATTATAATTCTTGGGGCATAGAAAAAATGTCGTTAGACCATGCTATAAATTCTGCAAATTTCAACATTGGGAACATGGAAGAAGTCACCGCCGCAATAATAGATACTGGTTGCGACATGACGCTATTCAATAAATATTATGGTGGAAAAATTACTGAATTCTATAATGTTTTAGAACAATCAACTACTACAATGGTTGATGAAAATGGACATGGAACCCATGTTGCAGGAACAATAGCAGAAGGAACACCCGATAATGTAAAAATTCTTCCTATTAAGGTTTCAAGAACAGGAAGTATGTATAATACAGATATTATAGCCGCAATAAACTATGTTGCTTATAATAATAAAGCGCAAGTCATCAATATGAGTTTTGGTAGCTATTCATATACTGAAGCAATAGACCAAGCAATTGAGTCGGCAAAAAAGAAGAATATTATAAGTGTTGCAGCAGCGGGAAATGACAATACAGCAAAAAAACATTACCCATCCGCGCTTGAAAATACAATTTCAATAGCATCAGTTGATTCCAATTTAAATAAATCAACATTCTCAAATTATGGTGCAGAGATAACATTCGCTGCTCCTGGAACAAATATCAGAAGTATCATGGGAAAAGAGGCATCCATTTCGAGAGGAAATGGCAATAATGACGATGACGATCACGAAATAATAAGTGGGACATCCATGGCAACCCCTCATGCGGTATCAGCAGTTGCGGTATTAAAAGGCTATAACAAGAATTTAACATTTGATAATATTATAGATATATTAAAAGATAATGCACAAGATTTAGGAGAACAAGGTTGGGATCAATATTTCGGCAATGGCCTTATCTCCTTTGAAAACATAGAATTTTGCGACGGAACATATTGTGATGAACTTGGCGTCTATAAAGATTTAAATAAAAGTATTGCAAATATTGATGCTACGAATTTAAGCCTTACACAATACAATTACTATTCAATTACAAATTTAATGGGAAGCAAAGTAATAGTCAATTATACGGACAATACGAGCGAAGAAATAACGATCGGGGAATTGCCCAATGTTGAAGTTTTAAATTATGACCCTACTGCAACAGGTAGCCAAACAGTTACGATAAAAATGGGCAGTTTAGCAACGAATATTCAAATCACCAACCCAGACAATTATGAAAGTGGCTGGGAATACGACACCTTGCCAAACGGAAAGATAGAAATAACAGGTTACAAAAATCATAATTTAGAAATTGAAAAATTATACATTCCTGAAACAATAGATTCAAAACAGGTCGCATCATTTGCAGATAATTTTAAATTCTCTGAATCCGGCAATGATATAGAATCATATACTCATCTATATCTACCAAGCACATTTACCAGAATCGGAAACTATTCATTATCCGAAACCAATATTAAGTATATTCATGGCGCAGACAATAAAATTGAAGTAGGAGCCCATGCTTTTGAAAGCAGCAAAATAGTATCAATAGATATTCCAATAACAAAAGTTGAAGATTATGCATTTAAAGATTGCTTTGAACTAGTTTCTATTAAGGTTTGGGAAGAACAATATGCCTGGAGTTATGGAAATGCATTAGTCATTGGAAATTACGCATTCTATAATTGTAAAAAACTAGCAACCATAGAAATGCCAACTGATTTTAACTATCATATTATTGGCGCCATAGGAGATTATGCGTTCTATAACTGTGTTTCACTATCATACTTCGATCTTGAGCCAGGATCTACTATAGGAGAATACGCATTTTATGGAACTTACTTACTAACTGATATAAATTTATACGGTAGCGATTCAATTGGCCAATATGCATTTTATGGTAGTGGTATATCCGAAGCAAACTTTAGTGTAGATTTTGAATTAGTCAATGAATCGGCTTTTGAAAATTGTAGAAATCTAAAATCTGTTCATTTGGCTGAAGGACGAGTAGAAACAAGAGCGTTTTGGGGATCGGGCGTAGAAACAATTTTCTTAGGCGACGTAGAATACATAGCCGAAGACGCATTTGCTTATGCACCAATAAAAAGCCAAGACGGAACTATACCAACAGATAGCCCATACCAAACGGTGAACAATTTAGGCATCGTAGAGAATGGTAATAAATTATTAATCGGTTTTACCGATGCCCTTGGAGCAAGCAATACAAAGATAACCGAAGACATTACAGAAATAGGAAATTATGCATTCACTGGCAATAATAATTTAAAGAAAATAACAATACCCGCAAACGTTACTAAAATTGGCGCCCATGCATTTGAAGATTGTTACCAGTTATCAGATGTTTATATACTAGGTAATACTATAAATTTTGGAAATGATACTTTTAGGAGAAATTACGAAGGTGAAATCCGAGAGGCAGATTTTCAAATATATGTATATAAGAATTCTTCAACAAAACAATTCGTAAAGAATAAAAATTTAAATTATAGACATATAGAACCTGATGAAATAGTTGTAACAAATTATGAAGACACTTATAAGGCTGCAAGTATGGTTGATTTTCAAACATTAGGTGTCAAATTAATATACCATGAGGAAGAAGATCGTGAAGAAATTCTCGATATATTAAATAATAGCATCTCTGCCCCGATTTCGAATGGCGTAGGATTCAGCATAGCTTATCAGACTGAAAATACCGTCGATTTTCAATATGGTGATACATATTTTATTGTTAAAGCAAAAAATGCAGTTGGTTATTTATCAACTCAAAACGTTGAGGTAACCATTGAAAAAGCAACGCCAACATATACAGTTCCAACAGGATTAACTGCTAATTTTGGCCAACAATTATCAGAAATAACTTTGCCTGAACATTTTGAATGGATGGATGAAAGTCAAATCATAACGGAGTCAGGAGAAGCTATATATAAAGCAAAATATGTCCCAACAAATACAAATAATTATGAAATCATTGAAAATATAGATATTACAGTCACAGTAAACAATAGCAAAACAATTATTGATCCAGAAATTTTCATAAACGACAAAACATATGACGGAACAACAAATATTCCAACGCCCAACATAACGGTTTCTGATTTGGGAAGTTCAGAATACAGTATTGTGAGCGCAATATCGTCAAGTGCTAATGTAGGAGAAAGGGATGCAACAGTAACATTGAGATTATCAAATGAGAAATTCGAAGAATATGCATTTAGTAATGGGCAGCAAGAGCAAGACTTCGCAATCCAGTTTAATATAGTACCCAAGAAAATAGCAAAGCCAACAAAACCAGACGGATATTATACATATAACACAGAAGAAATTACCTTTGCAGTCTTAGGATATGATGAAGAGTCTATGACTATCTCTGGCAACAAAGGCACCAACGCAGGACTGTACGCTACTACTATCTCGCTAAAAAACAATAATTACACCTGGGACGATAATACCACAGACGATGTAACATTGCAGTACGAAATAAAGAAAGCAAAATTATCCGTAACTGATAATTCTAACGATAAAACCGTCATGTTCGATAATACACCACATACAATCGATATGGATCTAAAATATCCATCAGGCACGCATATAAAGTATAAAGACAGCAATGGAGAGTATATCTTGGACCAAATTCCAGAGTATACCGAAGTCGGAGAATACACTATAAGGTACAAATTATACATAGATGAAAACTATACTGAATATTTTGGTGAACACATACTAACCATCCTATCGGACTTCATTGTGAATTTTGATAAAGACGTAACTGCCCAGGATGACACTGTTATTGCGAAGCCCGAAGACACTTTCTCCGCCATTACAAGCAAAATACATACTACCCCAAGCGACAATTCATTTGAGCATCACGACAAAAATGACAATATAATTGATTCCGAAACCATCAAAACTGGTGATAAAATCAAAATCATAGTAGGCAGTCATGAACAAGAATACAGCATAGCCATACTCGGTGACACCGACGGCGACGGAGCAATTGCGGACGCAGACTATCTAAGTATCAAAAACGATATCATGGATATAGAAAAACTATCTGGTGTCTACAAAAAGGCTGCCGATATGAATGGTAATAATAAAATCGACATTATCGACTACATCAGAGTAAAGAAAATTATCATGGGAGGTAACTTATGAGAAAAACAATCCTAGGACTAGCAACTATTCTTATGGTAGCCGTATTGGCTCCACTCAAAGCCTTTGCGGTAGGCGGATTCAGCGTATCTACACAAGACATAACTTTACGCCCAGGCGAATCAACTACTTTCTCCATTACGGCCTCCAATTCTGCTGGGAAAATCGACTTATCAACCTCTGACGCCGACATAGCATCAATAGATGAAGAAACTATCTTTCTAGACATGAATTCAGAAGACATAACCATCAAAGCCAATAACATAGGAACTACAACCATCACAGCCTCTGCATCCTCTAACTTCGCAACATATGACGAAGAAATCCTAGAAGGCCAGTCCTATATAATCACAATAAATGTAGTAGAAGACTCACAAACTGACGACGATGCCCAAGATGGCGATACTATTGATGGTCAAGACGATACAAAAACCGCAGAATCCGCAGAAAACATAGCAAACACTCCAGATACAGGTAGCAACTCACAAACAAACAGTGGCTCTAGCCAAATTATCCTATCCAGTATAATCGGAGCCGCATTCGCTATCCTCTCTTTTGCAGTATTTTGCCTATATAATCGCAAGAAACACGCTAATAAATAACCATATATTAACCCCAAATCGCCCCTAGCTTCGCAGGGAACATATCCAGACCCTGCGGGGGTCTGCCCCGCCAACAAAGATTAAACAAAAATATAGTGGGAACGACCCCCTACTACTTTTACACAAAATATAATAAGTTTTGAGCATACTTACCCTTGAGTCTGTAATCAAGTATTATAACCATTATCATAGGTAAACTATAAGTCTTAAATGGTATAATAAAGGTATATGAAAAGGAAACTTATATGGTAAAGAAAAGAACAAATATGAGTATCATTATTCCAATAGTCTCGACAATAGTTGGAATTAGTGCGCTCGTGGGAAGCTACTTTATTGGTTATAATGTTGGTATTAGTTCCAATAATAAATCTGAAAATAACAATAATGAAATTGCGGGAGCTTACAAGCGTTCCTACTATAATACCTATAATAAGAGTGTTGATTCATATGTTATTCTTAAAGAAGACGGAACATGCAAATATATCGATTCTTTAAAAACTGAATTATCAGCAACCATTGACTTAAATGAAACTGATGCTAAATGCTCTTATACATATGATGATAAAGCTAAAACCGGCGAACTCGTAATAGATCAGCATTCTTCCTGCCTTGAGTTAAATAGCCCAGAAGTTTGTACCAATACTGATAATCCGTCTTATAAGTTTTCTTATCAGAATGGCATATTCACATTAGGTGCTGCTACTTATTCTAGACTGCGTTAATTCAACGTGTATATAATATCCAAAAACCAAGACATTATAAGTATACTTTTCATTACAGATGCGATATAATATTAAGCAGACATCTTTAATGAGAGAATAACAGATACGATGGACAATTCCCGCCCATCAAATCTTCCTTTAGCATAGTTGCTACTTCTTTCACTAGGGTGTACCAAAAGCTAAAAATATAACTTGTTGTATTTTTAGGTTTTGGATACCGCCCGGCTAGATCCCTCATCGCACCGGGTATGCCACACAAGCACTCGTAGCTCAGCTGGATAGAGCGTTTGGCTTCGAACCAAAAGGTCGCACGTTCGAATCGTGTCGAGTGTACCAAATATTTCGTAAACTCATTATATTCCTTTGTCTTTCATATACTATAATCAAAAAGTTTTAGCAAATGAAGAAAAAACATACCAAAAAGCTAGATTACGACAAAACCATCAAAAAAGTAGAAAACATCTCAAACAAAGTTGATATAATCATGCGCAATAGATTAATAATCGCTTTCTTCCTCATAACAGATGGCATTACCTTCATGCTCAACCCAGAAACCACCCTGCCAGAAATGGCCAGAAATATCATCTTAATTATCCTCTTGGCTGCCGCTTCAATTCTCATCACAAATCTTGCCGCCAAAACCAAAGACAAGAAAACAATCGCCATATCCCTAGCCATCATCGCGGCAGGCATATTTTTCTACTTCTATCCAGATCTTATTGCCGCCTACATGCAACTCCTATTATCCCTGTTCATCATATACGACGGCATCACCAACATAGCAAACATCCTCCACCTAAACGACAAATTATCAAAATACACCAAGGCCATCTCAAGAGAATACAATAACCTCATCCACCGCAAAGTAAAAGACGAGAAAAATAAACAACAACAAGAAAAATTCAAAGACATCGACAGCAATATCAACGAGAATCTGGAACAACAAAAAGAAAAGCTCATCACTCCACTTAAAAAGATAATAAATAAGGCTAACAAGTCTTCTACTTTATATATCATCGCCAACACAGCATCTATCACTTTCGGAATAATACTCCTTGTCTACCCAGACGTTTCCATGATGATATGGGGCCTCATATTCTTATATACAGGCCTATCCAACTTCTTCATTGCCGCCAAAACAATAGATCTCGTAACCAAAATCAAGCAAAAGAAATTCAAAGAAATCCTATTTAATACCGACAACAAACAGGATCATAAACAAATTAAATAACATTACACGCCGGCTCCCGCCGCGAACCTCCTCTTCGGGGTATACCAAATTCCAAATCTATGATATAATATGTACAAGTGGTACCGTAGCTCAGCTGGTTAGAGCGTGGGACTCATAAGCCCAAGGTCACTGGTTCAAGCCCAGTCGGTACTACCATAACCTTGACAATTTAGCATAAATATGATACAATGTAATCACGGGTAAACTCCCGCTTGGTTTCTAGTGGCTCTCGCCACTTTTTTGTTGCTTATAAAAGAGCATTTATGGTACAATAAAAATGCAATAATTCGTTTTTAGGTACTAGTAATTTTAGTATCAAATTATTCTAAGTTTAAAACGGCACCGTAAGGTCTTCGTAACTTGGAATAGCTTGATGCTAGTACAATAACGAATTATTGCACCCCTTGCGGTGCCATTTTTGTTAATCCCCATTAATATAGTGGCACCACATGGGGGAGTAGTAGTAATCATATATAAGTGAGGTAATAAGATGGGCCACAAAGTAAAACAATCATTAATGAGTAGTAGAATAGATTTCTTCTACTATGTTTTCCGTAATGTGTTGTTAGTTTCTATTCCTCTTCTTGTGGTTTGTGCCTTTGTGCTTGGTCTTAGTGTTTCTCACTCCTCTGCAGTTACTAGTGGGGCTTCAGTAGATAATTTAACGTTGTCTTTACCTACTTCATGTACTTTATCTAGTACTATTAATAGTCCACATAATACTACAATGGTTAGTGGATTATATGAAGAGAATATAGGAAAGACTACTATTACTACATTATGTAATGATGGTAATGGATATGCTATATATGCTAGTGGCATTAGTAATGGTATAGTAGGTAATAACACATTAATTAGTAGCGTAAATAATAACCATAATATTAGTACTGGTATTTATGACCCAGATAATAACAATAATCCCTCTTCTTGGTCTATGAAGCTAGACGGCGTAACTATAGATAGTAGTAGCGATGGCAACAATAACAACTTGTATAACAATAATTCATCCACTGCTCCACCTACTATATCACCTGCTTATACTTCCTATAATGTAATACCTAATACTTGGACTAGAGTGGCAGAAAAAGAGTCTGGAACTACAGATATGATTAAAGGATCGTCTTTTACTACTACTTATGCTGTATATACTTCCCCTGCTCAGCATGCTGGTACTTATACTGGGCAAGTAGCTTATCTACTAGTGCATGGTAGTGGAGATGATAATCCTAAACTACGTTTTATGCAGGATGTAGCAGAGTGGAAAGACACTTTGCAGGAAGAACAAAGTATACAAGCAATAGACATTAGAGACGGCAAGATCTATTGGGTAACGAAGCTAAAAGATGGGCATATCTGGATGACACAGAATCTAGATTTAGACCTAGACCCAGCTAAACCACTTACTTCAAATGATACAGATTTAACTGACCATTCACTGACTGGTGCATATGCAGATGATTACAGCTATGACCCAAATACTGGCATTACTACCTGGACACCAGAAATAAAGACTATAGACTTTCAAAATACTACAGTAACTGGTTGGGTAAACGATAATAGTAACCCGTATTCCGCGAGTAAAACAGATAGCACAGAAACCGGACATGCTTCACTGGGTAATTACTATAACTGGACAGCAGCCATAGCCAGTAATAACTCGTCCACGTTAACTCAAAATACATTGAGTGATATATCTAAAAACCCTAAGAACTCTATCTGCCCTAAAGGATGGAGATTACCCACCATATCTAATCAATCCGAGACAATACCCGGTTCTACTAATGAGTTTGCGAGGTTGAACTATTTGTATAATAATAATTCAACATCGACGAACCAAGGAATTACACAATCACCCATATTTCTACAAAAGCCTGGTTATATAAACTCTAATCTTGTAGGGTTAAATACGATAGGTGTATACGAAGTCAGCACAGTCTATACATTAACTGGAATTTTTGGCATAGCACTGGAATACGAACGACTAAACCCAGACAATTATTTTAATGCCAATTACGAAGGTAGACGTGGCGGATATTCCATCCGTTGCATCACTAAATAATCTCGCCGCGACTCCACAGGTGATTTTATTTTCACAAGCGAAATATGCTATAATACACATATGGACACCAAAAAAGGCTTTACCGTATTAGAAATCATCATCGTGGCCGTATTTGCTACGTTAGCGCTCGTCCTTTTCTTCGTACAAAAATCCAACATCGATGCCATGCAACGCGACGAAGACCGCAAGACTGCCATCAATGCTATGTATTACGCCCTAGAAGAAAGCTTTTACAAAGACCACGGCTATTATCCAGAATTCATTTCCGAAGAAAACATCAAAGTAATAGACCCAGCCCTCTGGACCGATCCACTCGGCTTCAACCTTGGCGATTCCCTCAGCTCCTATTCTTACACGCCAGCCAATTGTAATGAAGGCAAATGCAAAGAATACATCCTCAAAGCCGACCTAGAAAAAGAAGACGATTACATCAAATCCAACCGCAACTAATTAATTATTCTTCTGTCTCTTTCTTTTTGCGACCACGCTTTTTAGCGTTAGAAATTAGATCCGTTACTTCTTTTAACTGTTCACCCGTAATATCCGAATACTTAAAAGTATAGGTCGTTTCATCGCCCACCGTAGATAATCGCAGTGTTCCATAATGGAACAAACTTTGTAGCAAATTCTCTTGCCTAAAGCTCGCATCTTCCACCGAACTCAAATCAATAATGTTTACTGAATTCACCACCGGCGAAGTCATTACCATCTGAATCACTCGCCTATTCGTGATAAATAACTTATTTCCTCTATGTACCGTCAGCGATATTAAGCCAATAATTATCGCCGCCGCAAGTAGCGCCGCCAAAATAATAAACAAGAAATTTCGCCCCATTTCATCTATCATGGATTGCCCCATTAATACTAGCAAAAATGCTAATAGCACCACAGCTAGTCCAAGACCTACTCCACCGAATATCAGAAAAAGACAAATCTTCGCTCGTTTAAAAGCAAATTCTACATACTCATCATCTTCTAGGCGAAGGCCCGGAAAATCTTTTTTACTCCGCTCGTGGCGAATCTTAGCTAGACTTTCGTCCATAATAGATTACTCCTTTTTAGGGTATCAAAAACCCACTTACTTACATTATAGCACATTTTTCTCATTTTGTAAATGTCTCTTACCCTTTTCCGTCACCATCCTCCCCCGTGGCGTACGCGCCAGCAAGCCTAGCTGCAAAAGATATGGTTCATAATAATCTTCTATCGTAGCGGCCTCGTCACCAGTTAACGCTGCAATAGTAGTAAGCCCTACTGGTTTGTCACCATAATTATCATACATCAGCTTTAGCATATTTCTATCCGCCGGATCTAGACCTAAATAATCTATTTCCATTAATTTAAGTGCATCCGTAGCTATCGCCGTATCTATAATGCCATCACCATTTACATCCGCATAGTCCCGCACCCGCTTAAAAATCCGGTTCGCAATGCGCGGCGTCAAGCGTGAACGTGTAGCCAAAAGCTCCGTAGCCTCAGGAGCTATCTTCGTTTTTAATATCCCCGCCGTACGGTTGATAATCTGCTCTATCTCTGGCTCTTTGTAATATTCCAAACGGTGAATTATGCCAAACCTATCCCTCAGCGGCCCCGCCAACGACCCCGTCCGCGTAGTAGCCCCTATCACCGTAAAATGTGGCAAATCTAACCGTACACTCCGCGCCGCCGGCCCCTTGCCTATCACAATGTCCAGCTTATAATCTTCCATCGCAGAATATAGCACTTCTTCTACCGCCCTACGCAAACGATGAATTTCGTCTATAAAAAGCACGTCGCCATCTTTTAGATTGGTAAGAATAGATGCAAGATCCCCCGCCCGCTCTATCGCCGGACCAGAAGTTACGCGTAGTGACGCGCCTAATTCATGCGCTATCACACCCGCCATCGTAGTTTTCCCTAGCCCCGGCGGCCCGTACAAAAGCACATGGTCCAAAGTAGAACCATCGCTCCGCTTTTTCACCGCCTCTATAGCTAGCTTAATATTATTCTTCAGATGTTCCTGCCCAATATATTCCTTAAAACTTGTAGGGCGAAGTGAAATCTCAATCTTTTCTTCTTCTGAATTACTTTCCGCCAGCGTCGGCTCCACTAACCTCTCTATTGCCATACCCCCATTATATCAGATACTCCCTAAAAAAGTAGCCCCGGATACCATCAGGGCTACTTTATATATCACACTTATTTCTTCAAATGTTTCTGTATCTTTTTGTAGTTCGGCATTACCACTGCCAAGCTTAAGATTATTCCCACAGAAATGCAGCCAATCAGGCTAGCCTTTGTAGCTTCACTTGCGCCGGTTTCTGCACCAGTATTAGGTACTACAATCTCTTGTTCTTCTTCTGGGGTGTCTTCCTCTTCCGGTTCATCTTCTTCTGGAGTGAAGGATATCTCCACCGTAGTATCAGTCGTAATATTTTCTAGCGTCAACACTCCATCAGTCATAGCATATTCTACGCCATTTACTACTACGGTATCAATTTCGTATCCTTCTTTTGCCACGATTTTTAGAGAATAATCATCACCATAATATACCGTTACCGGAGATTCAATATCTTCCCCCTCCAAAGTCTTAATTTCACCGTTCTCGCCAACCACAAATACTATATTATAGGCTTTACGCTTAAACGTAGCATTAATATATAGCCCTACCCCTCCAAAAGTATCATAGTCAAAAGAGTAGTTATAATTATCTTGTCCAGGTACCACGGTTATATCTTCTGTGTCACCAAATACTGGATTACCACTTTCATCATAAGACAATATTTTCGTTACGGTTAACGCAGAAGTCTCGTATCCAGTATTAGCCGCCACATTAATATCCACAACATTATCCTTGTCAGCTTGATACGCTGCCGTTACCTGCCCATTTTGAATATTGTCACTCACCACAATATCTTTTCTCTCTACCAAATTATTCATCGCCATGCCTAGAGTATTATATGCATTCAGGTATTGGCTAGAATAAGTCCCGGTAGTTTCATCATAAGTTACGTATAATTTATTCAACACATCATTCCCAATATTCAATTTAGAAATGTAATCAGCTTTAAGAATATACTGGCCCTGGTTTTCAGGAGTTACATCTTCTACTGCCACATCACTACCTAGCGCAGCTAACACCGCATTGTATGAATCAATGGTATAATCAGCTGGGCTTAAGCTTTTCGCTTCTGCTACTATGGCAACTAAGGCACTAGTATCGTTTACTACCCATCTTCCCATATAGCGCCCACTAGATTCAATCCTATCATTCTCCCCAAACGAATATACTAAAGAATTGACCAATCTACTACTATCGTCAACCACCGACAAATCAATTGTTTGATGCTGACTGCTCCCATCATTAAAAATTACATAATCGTAATGCTTGTCGTCTCCTCCATTATAAGTATAACAATACAAGCCATATTCACCAGCATTACTCATCTGAATACCTGGCCATTCATGCTCAGCCACCTCACTTGAACCATTCCATATATACACAAAATGATCCTGTAGCAAATCAGACTTTACACATAGTCTAAATCCATTCCTTAAATAAGCAGATTTCTCTTGTCCGCCCTCTTGATATCTCGCCCTAAATACAGATGTAGTGTCATATTCATAAGCGCTCACATTTATAGCGCCAAATAACGAACTTAGCACCAAAGTACCACAGAACGCTTTCGCAAACATACCTTTCATTTTATATTCCTTTTTTATGTTGTATAACCTTTATGTTTATAAGTATACCCCCTCCCCGGCAAAAAGTCAACCCCAGAAAATATGAATCTTTTCTATTTCAACTATGCCTACATTGTAATCGCCAATCAATTTACCCCCGCAAAACCCAACCCCACCCAGCACTATTCAACATACTAAACAAAAGTTCTATTCCCCAAACCAACACTTTTACTCAAATTTCATTAGCACACTTGACAACCGAGTGCCAATGCGCTACAATAGAGGAAGATTAGCACTCACCACGCATGAGTGCCAGAAAAATCATTAAAATCGTAATAAAATAAACTCAAAAAGGAGGATCATAATGAGCAAAATTATCGGTATCGACCTCGGCACCACCAACTCGGCATTCGCCTATATGGTGGCCGGAAAACCAGAAGTTATCACCAATTCGGAAGGCGATCGCACTACCCCATCTGTAGTAGCTGTCACCAAAAAAGGCGAGCGTCTAGTAGGCAAAGTCGCCCAACGTCAGCGCGTAACCAACCCAAAAAACACTATTTACGGCATCAAACGCTTAATCGGCCGCAAATTCACCGATAAAGAAGTCGAACGCGACAAAGAAATCAGCCCTTACAAAATCGTCAAAAAAGGCAATGGCGTAGCCGTAGAAATGGACGGCAAAGAATACACGCCAGAAGAAATCAGTGCCATGATTCTTAGCAAAATCAAAGCCGACGCCGAAGCTTTCCTTGGCGAAAAAGTCACCGAAGCTATCATTACCGTACCTGCCTACTTCGACGATTCTCAACGTCAAGCCACCAAAGATGCTGGCAAAATCGCCGGTCTTGAAGTAAAGCGTATTATCAACGAACCTACCGCAGCCGCTCTAGCCTATGGTCTAGAAGGCAAAAAAGACGAGAAAATCGCCGTCTTCGATCTTGGTGGCGGTACCTTCGATGTAAGCATCATGGATATCGGCGACGGTGTGTTTGAAGTACTTTCCACCAACGGCGATACTCACCTAGGTGGTGAAGATTTTGACAATATTATCGTTAACTTCCTAGTAGATGAATTCAAGAAAGAATCCGGCATTGATATCAAGGGTGACGCTGCCGCTATGCAACGCGTCAAAGACGAAGCCGAAAAGGCTAAAAAAGAGCTATCATCCAGCACTTCTACCGATATCAATCTTCCCTTCCTTTCTGCCGATGCCGATGGTCCAAAGCATTTTGAATATACCCTTACACGTGCCAAACTAGAAGAATTGGTAGCACCACTTCTAGATCGCCTAGCCGAGCCAGTAGAAAAAGCTCTAAAAGACGCCAAGCTCAAAACTTCTGATATCGACGAAATCGTGATGGTCGGCGGTATGACTCGTATGCCAGCCGTAGTAGAAAAAGTCAAAGCCATCTTCGGCAAAGACCCAATGCAGGGCGTCAACCCAGACGAAGTTGTAGCCGTAGGTGCAGCTATCCAGGGCGGCGTACTTCAAGGCGATGTCAAAGACGTATTACTTCTAGACGTTACTCCACTTACTCTTGGTATCGAAACCATGGGCGGCGTCCGCACTCCGTTAATTGAGCGTAACACCACCATCCCTACATCTAAATCTGAAGTATTTTCCACTGCCAGCGACAATCAGCCTCAGGTAGAAATCCATGTCCTTCAAGGCGAACGCGAATTTGCTAAAGACAACAAATCTCTCGGCCGCTTTATCCTAGACGGCATCGCACCAGCTCCACGCGGCGTGCCACAGATTGAAGTTACCTTCAACCTAGACGCTAACGGCATCTTAAACGTTACCGCCAAAGACAAAGGCACCGGTAAAGAGCAATCTATCACCATCCAAAACTCTGGCAACATGAGCAAAGAAGATATCGAAAAAGCTCAAAAAGAAGCCGAACTTCACGCTGAAGAGGATAAAAAGAAAAAGGAAGGTATCGACGCTAAAAACCACCTAGAAAACACCATTTATCAAGCCGAAAAGATGCCCGATGAATACAAGGATAAGATTAGCGACGAAGATAAAGAGACTATCAAAAAAGCCGTAGAAGAGGCTCGCAAGGTACTAAACGACACCGACGCCGACAAAGAAAAGTACGAAGAGGCCACCAAAGAGCTTTCCGATAAAATCATGCCTATCGGCGCCAAGATGTATCAAGCTTCTGCCGACGACACTAAATCAAAAGACAAAAAAGACGACAAGTCTTCCGATGACGAACCAGTCGAAGGCGAAGTAGTAGATAAATAATCTATTCCACTCTTCCAAAATAGCCCCACTTCCTGGGGCTATTTTGTGTGCTATAATTTATCTATGAAAATCCTCATACCAGAATTAGAAAACCCTATCATCCAAAAAGCCATCCAGGGTTTTCCAGAAATAGAGTTCATCAACACTGAAAACCTCAACGATGCCAACGAAATATTAGCCCAAGGTCAAGCCGATTCCATGATTTCTGGCCTAGATTATTCTTCGCGTGATGTCCTTATAGCATACAAAAACCACTTACCATTAAAATCTGATTATTTCTCTAGTTGTTTTATCTGTGAAAAAGAAGGCCAGCATTTCGCTCTCGCCGATGGCGGAGTCAACAAAATTCCCACCAAGGAACAACTCTATACTATAGTTGAAGATACCGCCAAAACTTATCAAACTTATTATAATGAACAGCCCAAAATCGCCATGCTTTCCTATTCCACCAATGGCAGCGGCGGCAAAAATCCCGATCTCGAAAAAATTCATTTCATAATTAGCAAAATCCGCCAAAACCATCCAGATTGGCTAATTGACGGTGAAATGCAGCTAGATGCCGCTGTAAGTCCCACAATTTCCGCCAAAAAGTTTTCCAATTCGCAAATCAAAGGTAAAGCTAACATCCTTATTACTCCAGATCTTAATTCTGGCAACATCTTTTACAAATCGCTCGAGCAATTCGGCGGCTTTACCATCGCCGGACCGATTATCCAGGGCTTCCAAATTCCATTGGCCGACTTATCTCGCGGTAGCACCATGGAAGATATTATTTTAACCATCAAAGTAATTAGGAGTTTACTATGAAATACTTTGGCACCGATGGTATCCGTCAAAAAGCCGATCAATTCACCCCAGATTTTCTTACCAACATCATCAAAGGTCTCATCGATTATACCGGCGACAATGTCAAAGTCTTAATCGGTGGCGACACTCGCGAATCCACTGAGTGGATCCTAGCCGATCTAGAAACCGCCCTTGAAACTTTCGGCATAGAATATGGTAATGTTGGTGTTTTGCCTACTCCAGCCATCAATTATTGTTTCACCAAGATGGGTTTTGATATCGCTATAGACGTCACCGCCTCCCACAACCCATACACAGATAACGGCATCAAAATCTTTGAACGCGGCCCTCACGACACCGGCATCAAACTATCCGAAAAAGGCCGCCAAACCATTGAAAATGCGCTAGATAATCCCCAAACTTACTCTGCTGTTTCTCCCAGCATCCGCGAAAGTTTGCACGAAGATGCCATAGATATATACAAAGACCATCTACGCGAGCATCTCAAAGGTATCGATTTTTCCAACCTCCACATTGGCATGGATTGCGCCAACGGGGCCACTAGCACCATCAATAAAACTGTATTTGAAGAATTCGGAGCCAAGGTAGAACTCATCAATGCCGATGATTCTTATGGCACCAAAATCAACCATAATTGTGGCAGTACTCACTTAGAGCAACTTCAGAATCTCGTCAAAAGTAATAAGCTAGATTATGGCATTGCTTTTGACGGTGATGGAGATCGTGTCCTCATGATAGATGAAAACGGTGAGATTGTAGATGGCGACCAAATTATTGCTATTCTTGCAAACTACCTACATTTAGATTCCATTGCTGTTACCGTCATGGCCAACCAAGGCATCCTAAATTGGACCAAAAATCATAAAATTAAGTTAGAGATTACCCCAGTCGGTGATTCCAATGTAGCCGCCGCCATGCGTGAAAAACATATCGCCATCGGCGGAGAACAATCTGGACACATCATCCTCCCTGGCGAAGCCACCGGCGACGGCATGCTCACTGCCCTCATTGTTACTAAAGCCATCGCCACCACCGGCAAAAGCCTTTCTAAACTCGCTAGTATCATCACCAAATATCCCCAAGTTAATCTCACACTAGACGCCACGCCAGCACAAAAATCCAGCCTAGCGACGTCTAACGTCGTTAAAGATATACTAGCACAATTTAGAGAAAAAGTCAAGTCCGCTAATGGGCGTTTGCTCGTCCGTCCCTCTGGCACTGAAAATCTTATCCGCATTACCATGTGGGGAGACGACAAAGCAAAAATCACCACCCTCGCCGAAGAACTCAAAACTAAATTAGGAGAAATCTTATGAAAATTACCAAACTAGAAAAATACACCCCCGAAACCGCCGATCAAATCCGTAAACTCCTCATCCAACTATCTCGCAGTGGCAAAGACCGCGGTGAAATCCCTAAAGAATGGTTTGAAGAACTTATCGCTTCCCCTTATCACGATATGTTGGTTGCCATAGACGACAACAATCAAATCATCGGCATTGCTACACTATCTATTCATATGGGGCCCATCATCCGCAAAAATGCCTATCTTGAAGATTTCGTCACCGACCAAACTGTCCGCGGCAAAGGTATCGGTTCTGCCCTCTGGGATGCTATGCTAGCCTGGGCTAAAGACAAAGGTTGTAACAACCTAGAATTTACTTGTGGCAACGGCCGCGAAGCATCTCAACAATTCTATAAAAATCACGGCGCCACTATTTACGATACAAACTTTTTCCGTCGCCAAGTATAACCATCAAAATCGCCGGCAGCAAATAAATATGCAACGCGTTCGGTAATCCCGCAAAAAAGCATACCGTTATTCCGTACGCCAATATCAACGTCCAAATTACTTCCCTAGCTGGATTTTTGTACACCGCCCGAACGATCAAAACCAGAGTCATTACCATTAACACCATACCCACCAATCCAGTTTCTAGCAACAAACTCGCGTATTGATTTTGCACAATTTCTTTTGGCGCTGGCGATAGTCCATTTACGTACAACGCTTGCCCAGCCCCACCTAATCCCACGCCAAACATTATAGTCTTAAAATCTTTCCGCCACACCATTAGCGCCGCATCAGTTAACCGCACTCGCGTATCCGTAGATTCCTCCACATAACCATCAAACACCGCCTTATCTTCTTTAGCTTCTTCATCTACCGTTTCTAAATTAGGTGCATTCGCCTCCTCCGGTAAAATCTCACTTTTACTCTTACGAATATCAATAATCCCTAACGACAATTGATTTATTACTTTTGCCACTCCATCCACATAAGTATCATTAGTTAGGCCAGCCTGTGTCATCACACCCTGCAAATTCAGCGTGAACAAAAACGCTGCAGCAATAATCAAAAAAGTTTTACAAACTCTCCAATCTTTTTGCCGCACCCACTCAAATACTGTCATAAAAATCATTGCCACCACAAACGCATAAATCGCCCCTCGCGAAAATGTTAAAAATATTGTCACTGCAAAAATAAAAAACAACCAAAAATATTGCTTATTTTTCTTTAAGCCAAACCACGCACTCACTATCGCCGGCGCAATTAATAAATTCCCCATAAATTGTGGCTCTATTGCAAATCCATTCGGATGCGGAAACCCAAACATTTTATACGTACATCCTGCACACATCAAACTTGTCTCACGAGACGCCCCAGCTAGATCCAATATACATTGCACCAAACACCACCCACACACCACCAGCGCCGAACCAAAAAACATTTTCCAGAATATTTCTTTAACACCCGCCTCCTTCAAAATACTCCGTAAAGAAAAAAACGCATATCCCGCAAAATATATAAACCATAATATTCCCACGGTTAATAATCCTCGCAAACTATTTAGCGACCATAGCACCGATACCGTCAAAAATCCAGGAAATAGCAACCATATCCATTTTTTCTTAAAATCTTTAAATAGTATCTTTTTCTTTATCATTATCCCAAACGCCACCACATCAAATACCACCAGCCAAATCAACGGCAAAGATAGCTCAAAGTTCATCGATTCACTCGCGCCCAATTTAATCACCAGATAATAAGAAAAAAACAACACCGCTGGCAATATATAAATCAATCCTCTATAAAGCTTATTTATCTTTTGCATTTTTCTTACCCGTCTTTTCTTTTACGAAATTCACAATTTCCCCATCAAACCTCGCCACGCCAAAACCATCCGCAGTTTTAGAAATCTTTTCACGATCAAATTTCATTTTTTCAAACTTCAAAATCGCTTCCGCCAAAGATTTCGCCGTCTGTTCTTTAAACAAAATTCCGTTTTCACCATCCTTAATATAATCGCGCGATCCGCCCTCAGCAAAACCTATCACCGGGCACCCTGCCGCCAATGCTTCTACCGGTGCTATGCCAAATGGCTCCAAACTAGGAAACAAATACCCCTTCGCCTGTGTTAAATACACAGCCAATTCTTCTTTCTTCATTAACGGCAAAAATTTTATTAAATCCGAACCTTCTGCCATTTTCACCAATTTTCTATGCTCTGGGCCCTCGCCTATTACCATCAAATGCCGTTGGGCCATCAAGCAGGCTTTCACCGCAAGGTCTAATCTTTTCCAGTTCACTTGACGCGCAGTAGTGATATATGTTTTAGATAAATCCAAGTTTTCCACAACCTGTGCAGAACCCGCCCCTTGTTTTTTCGTAGTTTTATTTCTTTGCTTCGTTTGCTTTTTGCTAGACTTTATTTTAAAATCATCAATCTCCACTGGTGGATGTATCACCACAGCTTCTCGCCCATAATACTTCAAAATCGCATCCTTAGCATACTCGGAAATCGTCACAAAATAATCCGGATTTTGCGCCGCCTTTAAATCTGCTTTTCGTAAAGGCCGCACCATTAGTTTAAAGAAAAACCTCACAAACGGATTTAGCACTCCAAATCCCGGATTCTTCACATAATCATCATACATTTGCCAATAATATTGCGTCGGTACATGACAATAAGAGATGTGAAGTCCATTCGGACACTTCACGTTTTTCTTCCCCGCCTCGTGAAGTCGCCTACCAGACTTCACAGCTTTAGCTTCCGCCCCTGTTACTGATATAATCAAATCATAATCTGATAAGTCCAGATGTGAAAAATACCATTGTCTAAAAGGCCCTAGTACCCGCCGCAGCTTGCTCGGAAACTTTTGCAACCACCCCGTCCGCACATCTGCATCCTTAAACCAATCAATCCCTTTCGGGTCATATTTCGAAGTATAAATTGGCGCATCTGGATATAACTGATGAATACGTAAAAGTACCTTTTCCGCACCACCCACATTTGTCAGCCAATCACAAACCAACGCAACTTTCATTATTTAGCACCTTCACCCTTAAAAACCGCCGCAATCGTCTTAAAGAAAATGGAAAGATCTAGCATCAACGACCAATTCCGTACATAATAAATATCCAGCGCCCGCCGTTCTTCAAATGATATATCTCGCCTACCACTCACCTGCGCAAACCCAGTTAACCCAGACTTCACAGTAAGCAGCAAAGACCTGTCGCCATAATCGCGTAACTCTCCTGGCAGTAACGCCCTCGGCCCAATCAACGAGATATCCCCCTTCAATATATTAAACAATTGCGGTAATTCATCCAAAGATGTCTTCCGGATAAACTTCCCTATCTTGGTAATTCGTGGATCATTTTTCATATAGTCGCCATCCCGCCGGTATTTTTTAATCAATTCCGGCTTCCCCATTTTAATAAATGCTTCCTCCGCCGTTAGTCCAGAATACTCAGATTTCATAGATCTAAACTTATAACATTTAAATTTCCGGTTGTATTGCGTCAGCCTATCATCTGCATATATCGGCGAATGTTTAAAATCGGAAAACTTAATTATCAGCCAAATTATTGCCATCGGTATCGCCGCAATTATTATTGCCACAAGGCTAAAAACAATATCAAACGTACGCTTTACTACCGCATACCCGCCAATCAGCGGCGTTACCATTACTAGCACTGCTGGAGTATTCCCCACTAACTCCAATTCACCAAAATGCGAAGAAAGCGCCGTCTCGCTCGGCACAAAATAATACAAAAGATGCCGCGCAATTGCCTGTTTATATACATATTCTGTACTTTTTTCATCCGTCTGAAAAATCACGTCTGCCCGCGCCTTTTTCAAAGCATCTTTGAGCGATGAATATTGGTGTGTTTTCAAATCTCGCGGAATATATTTGCGGTTCGCTACAATCCCCGCCAATCTATAACCACATTCTGGTGTAGCAGTGATATAATCCGCTAAATATTCTGTATTTTTATGATTTCCAATTATCACCACCCGTTTCGTACCATAATCATTTCTAAAAATCTGTCGCACAATAAATCTTACCAGTATCCGCTCTACCAGCAAAAACACAAAACATAACGCCATTGCCGTCACAGCCATCACTCGCACCGGAAACAAATTTTCCCCCACAAAGAAATCGTATACAATTAGTGCCGCCACTGATAGTATAGCCGCTAGCACCAACCGCATTCTCTCTGGAAACCTAGACCGCCCCAAAAAAATAGATTTTTTATATAATCCTAGTGCTGCCAGTATCACCAGCATTATCGGCACTAAAAACACTATTGTCCAGGTGAATTCCAAAAGTTGCGATTCAAACACATACGGTCGCGGATCCACATGCACCCGGATAAAATAAGCCGCCGCAAACGACAATATCAACGCCAGCGCGTCCCCTATAATTAAACAAAATCTTAAAATAAAATCGGACTTTTTCCGCATATCCTAATTATACAATAAATCCCTGTTTTCTTCTACTGTACAGTCTTCTTTTTCTTGTGCTTACGTACAGTTTTTACAATCTTCCATACAATCGCCATTAAAGTCAAAGCTAGCAGTACCAAGAACCAAATCGGGCAAATCAACACATTTTTCTCTGTCGTAGACACTTCGCCATTATAATAAATATCTTGTCTCACTTTTACAATTCCTAAAAGTGGCAGTTCATCTATTTTCTTACTTACAAATTTCTGAGAATCCGGCATAATCAACTCTGCGTAAGCGCCGTTGTCAAGTTCTGCAGAAGCAATCGTTTCGCCAGTAAACACATTTGTAGCTTTGATTACGATTTCTGCTATTTCATGAACATTTCCGGTATTTGCAATCAATGAACTTATCGTCATGGGATTATCCACCAAAAACCCCGGCACATTATTTTCTACGACTCTACCCTCGTGAATAGTTTCACCATTTACTTTAGCATAAAGCACGCTCGCAATCTCTAATATATTATTAACCGTCGTTTTCCCGTATGTATCTTTATCGTTATCTTTACTTATAATAATAGCAACATATTGTCCACCGCCAGGCGCATCTTCCGGCACCGTTATGGTGTATTCAATTTCTTTAGTTTCATTTGGCGCCAACGTCCCGTTAGGCTCATGTATAGTGATCCAGTCCGTCATACGAGTATGGTCCGTTTTTGTAGCGACGTCAGCATCGTATTCTGCATTCGCCACACTATATGGCGCCACATAAGCCTTATAATCAAAATTCTTAACCGAATTAGCCGGATTTGATACAGTCACAGAAAAATTATAAGTTTCACCAGGATTCAATTCTATCATTCGGTTCATCGGCGTTACCGAAAACTCATTACTACTCTGCATAATTCTCCACTTTTACCTATACCTATTATATCTTTTTTGGCTGTTTTTAAAAAGCCAAAAACAAAATCCAACCTCTACCTTATGGAATATTAATTAATTCTTTTTCCAGTAAGTATAAAGCGTAAATGTTCCGCCTCTTGTAGCAGACGCATCAGGATTAGCCGGCAAAACTTCTTTGTCAGCATAGCTCACGCCTTTACAACTGGTTTGTGGATTTTGGGTAGCAGTACTAGTATGTTCCCGGTTTCAAAGTAGCTGGATGCACCAAAAGATATTTCACTTGCCCCACATAAGTATCTGCCGCTTGCGAAGCAGACGCCGATGCCGCATAGGTTGTTTGCAATTTAGACCCTAAAGTCCGATCTGTAGTAGAAGGCCCACTGGCTGCCTTATAAGATGCTACCTTAGTATAATCGCTCGGCACCACGCTATAATTATCATATCCATTTTCAATAGACAAATTTTCCGGGTTATACACAATAGGATCACCAGAAGTTGGGTTCGTTACTTTAATAAGCTTCATCGCCCAGTTGCTTACGCTGCCGGTAGTATTAGTACCGGTAGGAATAGTCTGACTAGACGTTTGCCCTACCAAATTAGTGTTTCCATCCGTATTGCTAGAAGCGCCTATCGCGTAAACAGCAAATCCGGCAAAATCATTGCAGAAGACCTGGACATTCGTAGTACCAATTTCAGATTTATAATCACCAGGCATTAGCTCGTCAGTATGAGGGTCAGAAGCTGCATCGTCGCTATTCATCGAACACGCCACTGGAATCATAACGGTCACTTCGTCTATTACCGTGGTATCATCCGCCTTCACTTTTACGGATGCCAAAACACCACCAGATATCAACGTCACAAAAACCAATAACCCTATAATTACATTATCAGTCTTTAATTTAAATACATTTTTCATGTTTATCCAAAATACCGCTAATTATCCTATCTACAATTATACATAAGTATAATCAAAATATCAAACAATATTTTTACGTTATTCTACCGTCACGGATTTCGCAAGGTTACGCGGTTGGTCTACGTTATAGCCCTTCGCTATCGTCATGTAGTAAGCAAACAGTTGCGACGCCAAATTCATCAAGATTGGCGCAAATACTTCTATAGATGTTGTAATTTTAACAACATTCTCTACCGGCAAATCAAAATCATCGGCATTAGTAACCACTATCACATGTCCACCTCGCGCCATAACTTCTTCTATATTAGAAATCGCTTTATCGTACAATACCCCCTTCGGCAAAAGCGCGAATTCAAAGAATCTATCGTCCACTAGTGCTAACGGCCCGTGCTTCAATTCTCCAAATGCATACGCATTAGCATCTACATATGAAATTTCTTTGAGCTTCAACGCACCTTCCATCGCCGTAGGATAAGCCGTGTCTCGCCCCAAATATATCGCATGATCGTATTCAGCATATTTCTTCGCAATCTTTTCCACTTCCGGCCGTGCCACTTCTAGCACTTTGCCAATTTCTACCGGCAGCTTAGCAATTTCTTCTACATAGCTTCGCAAAACTCCTGGTTTTACTCCCTTCGCTTGCGCAATAGTCAGCCCAAACATTACCATCGCAATCGCTTGCGAAGTAAATGCTTTAGTAGACGCCACCGATATCTCCGGCCCCACATGTACATAGGTACCGCCATCTACCTCACGTGCAATGGTTGAACCAATCGCATTTACTATGCCAATCGTTTTAATTCCCTGTTTCTTGATTTCACGAAGGCACGCCAAAGTATCGGCCGTTTCCCCGCTCTGCGACACAATCAGCGCCACCGAATCTTTCGGAATGTAGGCAGACCGATAGCGATATTCACTAGCTATCACCGTTTCTATTGTGATCTCCGGCGTAAATTGCTCTATATAGTAGCCAGCCAAAAGTCCCGCGTGGTACGCCGTACCACACCCCACTATTATCAGATGTTTAATTTTACGAAGTTCCGCTTCACTTAGCCCCGGCCCGCCCAAATGCACTGTGCCATCCTTCACATTCACCCGCCCACGCAAAGTTTCCTTTAAGGAACTCGGTTGTTCCATTATTTCCTTCAGCAAGAAATGCTCATACCCACCTTTTTGTATCGCCGCCAAGTTCGTTTCAATCTCTTCTACTTTTGCCGATACTGGCTCCGCATTCAGAGTTTTTACTTCAATACTATTTTTAGTAATCCGTGCTACTTCTCCATCGTTTAAATAAATCGCCCGCTTGGTGTGCCCCACCAACGCCGAAGCATCACTAGCAATCAGAGTTTCATCATTTCCTATACCTATCACTAGTGGCGAGCCACTACGAGCCACTACTATCTCATCCGGATTTTTTCGCGACACCACCGCAATGCCATACGTACCTTGCACCAATTTTAATGCCTGTACCACCGCATTTACCAGCGGATATTTACCATTTTTGTAAAATGAATTAATCAATGCTGCCAAAACTTCTGAATCCGTCTCTGACTTAAATTCGTGTTCCGTCAAAGTCTTTTTTAGTTCTTTATAATTTTCAATAATACCGTTATGCACCACAAATATATCACCAGCCTGGTGCGGATGTGCATTTTCTTCACTCGGCTCGCCATGTGTAGCCCAGCGCGTATGACCAATCCCAATTTTATCCATCCGCCGGTTTTTCGCCAATTTCTCTTCCAAATTCGCAATTTTACCTTTTGCACGAATTAGCGTCGCCGTACCATCCTCCGCCAAAGTTACCATCCCCGCTGAGTCGTAGCCGCGATACTCCAACCGTTTCAGCCCAGACAGCAAAAACCCTTGGGCCTCATTTTTTCCCACATACCCCACAATTCCACACATAACTCACCTCCAATTAATGTAACTACATTATAACACAATTAGCCCCAACTATCTCGCCACACACCGTATAGACCTTCCTAGATATCTGTAGCCATTACGAGATGGAAAAATATTAGTACCATAGAAAGCTAGACTTTTAGCATAATTACCATCCACAACCATATTAGACCAGTAATCACCATTGACCCCGGTATTGCCTATAGAATTTCCACTAATACCGCCCGAACGCACAAAGTAATAAGGTTCATAGCGCAACTTATCAAAACCACCAGATGCATAACCTACAGATTCATTACCGTTGGACAAACTGGCGGTAATACCGGAATAATACAACATTCTGCCGAACTCATTATTTATATTATCTACCGGAGAAGCATTAGGGAGTCTCCAGCCTTTAGGGCAGATAGAATTAGTAGCAATCGTTTCAGGATCACTGCCTAAATTGGTAGAATTATTAGATGCTATAGCGGCAGACCAGTTATAATAGTTACCGGCAAAGTAGCGTTTACATTCATCTTCTGTATGACTGGCATCTTTGCAAGCTTGGAGAGAAGTATATCTAGTATCATTATTGTTATTACCTGAAGTATAGTAATAAGTATCTCCACCTTCAGCTGAATATGGCGTTGTGTAATTGTTGGTTGGCCAAGCTGGAGAGACGGTAGGACTATTAGTGTTATTTGGATAAGTGATTTTAGTATTAGACGTGATGACAGTAGATACTGGGTTCCAAGTATATACTCCATCATTTACTGTGTAATCTGAATAAACACCACTACTAACGTAGACACTTGGGTCTGTACTGATATCTGTATTATTGGAATTAAGTGGTGCAGTGTTGGTACCGCCTATGTCTAAGTCTAGATTTTGTGTCATCCAGATATTACCATCAGCTAATTTAGTGACCCAGTATAGTTTACCATCTCTTTTATCTATGGCCCGCAAACTAGAGTTTACTTCAGTTAGTTCGTCTTTCCAATCTGCTACGTCTTGCATAAAATGAAGACTTTCTGGATAGGCTGGGTGAGTAAGTAAATACATTACTTGCCCTACATATGTGCCCGCGTGTTGATTTGAAGAAGCATATACAGCGTAGGTAGTAGTAAAACTAGAACCCTCGTCCATATCAGTAGTGCTAGCAGTTCTACTTGCTACTTTAGTCCAGAATGTAGGTACTATGCCGTATATATTGTTGTAGTTTTGTTCTATAACTGGTGGAGTAGGATCATTTTCTACATTATTTAACTTCATAGCCCAAGCAGAAGTAGAGCCATTAGTGTTTAATCCTGTATTGATACTAAACTCTGGATATTCAGAGTTAATTAGTTTATTGTTACCTTCTTCATTATTACTATACCCATTAGCATAGATACTATAGCCATTACCATCATTACATAATGTAGTAACGGTAGTTTTGCCTACACCACTATGATAAGTACCATTAGAGATTTCTTTAGCATGAGCAGTATTTACTACACTAGACATAGTACAAGAAGTAGAAAGATAGAACTGGATTTGATCTGTACCAGAATTAGAGACTGTGGCGGAAGAGTGAGACATACTAAAGCCAAGGACAAGAGCGGAAATGATAGTAAGTGGAAGAATAAAGATTAGAATATTACGGAAGGCTTTGTAAAAGAAGTCTGTATAATTATTGGCTTTATTACCTTCTACTTTTATTTGTGACTTTACGGTTCTATAACTCATATGTATTACCCTGTTTAAGTTTCTGGTCTTTGTGGTGCCACTTGTAAACGGGGTAGTCATACAAAAATGGCACCGCAAGGGTGTCATAACTCAACTAAAACTCTACGCACTTAGCATATCATTCGAATCGGTTCCTTACGGCGCCATTTTACAAATGATATACAAAGTCGTAATCTATAAAATAAGCCGCAGATATTTTAATTAAGTTATGACTCTTTCATTATACCACAACCAAAAACCAAAAATGTTATAATTTAACTAATCAAAAAGGAACCCAAATATGAATTTATTTATAGAAGACGATAACGACACCTACGGCACCTGCGACGTTTGCGGCGCGCCACTAGATCCCGAAGATGCTTCCATCCACCTATGCAAATTCTGCCAGTCCGACCAGCCAGACGATTAACCAAACACCAAATCTACCAATTACATTGGTCTAACAAACTTTTTATCGTTTCCGCCTGAATATCCCAGTATGCTTTCCAGCTATCTTCGTCCGATAGTTCCGAATCATATTTCCATTCACCATCAACCAGCACCTTTAATATTGGCGCAAAACAAAACCCTGGCACCTTTTTTGGTGAAATCTTATCCACTATTTTAGTCTTATCAATACCAGTCGTCGCTAGTGCCGATACCACTTTTATCTCACCATCTTCATGCCAAGCCAACGCATAGCCCCAATCAAACCGCGTTGGCACTTCTCCGCCATATTTGTGTGCAATTTCTGCAAAAATTTTTTCACCATTCTCGTCCGTATACTCACCCATTCGTCGCGCCACGAATTCTTTATTGTGGTTTTTCGGGTCATCTTCTTCCGCTACACCCACTAACACATTTGTATCATCTCTGGCCAGCACTGGCAAATCTTTAAACTGTTTTGCATAGCCCAAAGCCTTCTCCGCTGCGATTTCTTCTGCCGTCAGCTTCGTTTCATCTGGCTCTTTCAGTTCCAACCCTAAATCTGCAAAAGACAACCCTTCATATCCCAATTTCGCCAAAATCTTTTTGGCCGTCATTATCTTGCCCGGATTTGTTGTAGCAATCAAAATCTGTTTCATATCATCAAATTACGCTTCTTCTGCGTGCAACTTTGCAAATTTCTTAGACTTTTTGTCTAGCTCTGCAAAATCTGCGTTCGAAATCTTCTCATTTTTGCCAGACTCAATATAATTGCGCAGCACACCTACCAAAATAAACGGTCTTACAAATACTGAGTGGATAATTCCCCACATTGTCACACCGCCAATCCCCGCTGCAATCAGCATTAAATTCTGTGCATTAGTCAAAAATTCCGGCATTTCTGCTTCGCCACTCGCTGCAATATTTGCAAACTCTGCTGCTAGCCCCTCAAATACGCCCGGCATCGCTAAAGTTATCAAATAGAAAATCCCGAAGAACACCCCGCCAATCACTACGAAGGATAATATACCTATACCAAACACCCTTCCCAAATTTTTTATCAAAGTCTTGCCGTGTTTAAAGAAAAGCACCGCACCCTCCATCGTGGCTTTGGTAGCCTTCTCATCTTTTTTATAAAACACCCAACCTAGACAGCAGTCGCAAAGATACCCTACTATAGTTTGAATTACACCAGAAATCGTACCACCTATCGCACCACCATTATCACCACCTACAGCCTGCCCCACCGCTGTGATTGCCCGGCCTAGTTCATTGAAAATTCCTTTTATTACTCCTGTCACCGCATAGTATGCTGCCACCGTCAAAAAGCGTTCCTTTACAATCTTCTTACCTTCACCATACACGTCATCTGGCAATTTACCGTCGGCAATCGCCTTGGTCATCATTGCAATCTGCCCCGCCTTAAACACATATGATACAAAATGCGAAGCAATCGCCACCACAATTATGCCAATTATTATACCAACTACTAGACCAATCAGCCCTTGGCTCGCCAACTTTTCCGCCAAGAAAAACCCAGCTGCCGCCACTACGATAATAATTACTAGCGACGCAGCGTCCCATAAAAACCGCCTTAGCGAAAACGTCAAAGTCTTTTTATATATTTCTTTATTATCCATATATTTCCTCTTTTATTGCACTAATTATAACAGATTTCAATAAATCAACCCAAGCCAAAATGATATAATATAATATATAATATAACCATTTTTTCCAAGGAATATTTACATGACATTACAATTTACCGATAAATGGGACAAAGTATTCCCTAAAAGCAACGAAGTAAATCATAAAAAAGTAACTTTTAAAAATCATTTCGGCATTGAGCTCGCAGCCGATATGTACATACCTAAAAACGCTAGCGGCAAATTACCGGCCATCGCCATAGCCGGCCCATACGGTGCCGTAAAAGAACAATCCTCCGGGCTATACGCTCAAGAAATGGCCAGACGCGGCTTCGTCACAATTGCCTTTGATCCTTCCTACACGGGTGAATCCGGCGGCGAACCTCGCTATGTCACCAGTTGGGATTTAAATGTAGAAGATTTTCAGGCAGCAGTAGATTTCTTAAGTAACCAAAAAAATGTAGACCCTGAAAAAATCTCCATTATTGGAATATGTGGTTGGGGTGGAGTTGCTTTGCAGACCGCATGCCTAGACACCCGTATCAAAGCCACCATTTGTTCCACCATGTATGATATGCCACGCGTGGCGCGCAACGGCTATTTTGATTCCGAGAACAATGCCGAAGCACGTCAAAAATCTAAGGAAGCTATTAATGCCCAGCGTACAGAAGATTACAAAAATGGCAAAATGAAACTCGCAGGTGGCGTAGTAGATCCATTGCCAGAAAACGCCCCACAATTTCTCAAAGATTACCACGCCTACTATAAAACTAAGCGCGGCTATCATGAACGCAGTCTAAATTCTAATGATGGCTGGGCCACAACCGGCAATATTTCCCTTGCCAATACGACAGCATTCACGAATTCTAATGAAATCAGAAATGCCGTCATGATTATTCATGGTGAAAAAGCCCACTCGCGCTATATGGGCGAAGACGCATTTGCAGCAATGACTGGTTTCAAATACAAAACACACAATGCGCCAGCACCATATGAAGGCAATGCCCCACTTGGCGAGACAATTGTCGGAAACAAAGAATTATTGATCATCGAAGATGCATCACATTGTGATTTATACGATAATTTTGACAAGATTCCATTTGATAAGATCGAGAGTTTCTTAAAAGAAAGTCTTGAAATCTAAATGAATAAAAAGTTAACTATCCCTATCTCAATCTTGATTGTAATAATCATTTCGGTCGTCGTTACAATAGTCATAATGAATAACAAAAAGCCAGACAAAAATCCAAGCCTCTCACCCGAAACAAATCAATCAATAAACAACGAAGAAACAACTATGCACAAAGTTTATATCGATATTGACAGCAAGAAACTTGAAATAGATCTAGAAGACAATTCTACAGCTTCAGCACTAGTAAAGATGTTGCCCATAGCGCTTTCGATGAGCGACTTAAATGGTAACGAAAAATATGCATATCTAGATAAATCTCTGCCAACGAATACTTATAGTCCAGAGCGCATCGAAGCCGGCGACGTAATGTTGTTTGATGACAACTGCCTCGTAATCTTTTACGAATCACTAGATACAAGTTATAGTTACTCAAAGATTGGACATATCAACAATCTACCAAAGCTAGGCAGTGAAAGCATTTCTGTGAAACTAAGCCCTGAATAACAAAACACCGCCTTACAGCTGTTCAATAATTTCTTTGTTTGGCGAGGGGCGACCAGACGTTGTTGCTCGGCTTTGCATGGTTGTGGACTGGTGTATTGACCACCCCGAATACACGGCGAAGATCAAGGTTATACCTAAAAAGGACTACCCTATTCTGATGCCGTGTGAGTTCTGAGGTATGCATATACGAGCAAAGAGATAGAGATGTCGCTTCGCTCCATGGGGATGTCGTGCTTCGCACTCCATTCGAACTTTTAAAAATTTATAGCCTTGTTGGAGCCGTAGGAGCCTAAAACAATGACAATGAAAAAATAAAAAATCCCAATTGGTGTCAAAGAATATCTGATAAAGCTATCCAGCTCTAATTAAGTTATTTTCTTTTCCGTAACCGCCATTATATACAGTAATGAACTTCCGTTATAAAGATTATGAGTTTATTTATTGGTTGGGTCATCTATAGCTCTACATTTTCCATGAAAAACAACTCCATCATAAAAGAGATAGTTTAAAACCATCGTAATAATGTTGACAAGGATAAAAACCGTCGTGCTTTCTATAAAATTATAATCAAACGGAAAGTCTAAAGCACCAGAAATACTAAAAAGAAATTCGTAAAGTGGTTTTATCTGCGTAGGCCCTGTTTCATAATTATAACATTTAGTAACCTGTAATTATATGTTATAATCAATCTATGGGAGAGTTGATTTCGGTAGTGATACCGGTTTTTAATGAGGCGGCTGGAATTCAGAGTTTTTTAAAAAAAGAATTAATCCCTACGCTAAAGAATCTTAAAGAAAATACTGAAATTATCATAGTAGATGATGGCTCTACGGACAAATCATTAGAAATAGTCAAGAACTATACATTTCCACGCCGAATAACAGTAAGGATAGTGGCTTTAATGAAAAACTTTGGTAAAGAACTTGCTCTAACGGCTGGTTTAAGAGAGGCTGAAGGCGATGCAGTAATAATGATAGATGCTGACGGTCAACACCCAGCCGAAGAAATACCTAGGATGATTGAAAAGTGGCACAAAGGAGCCAAAATTGTTACCGCTATTCGAGGCTCAAATACCACTAAGCACAAATTAGGCTCACGACTATACTATATTTTGATGCACAAAGCCGGTGATAAAAACCTCATTGAGGGAGAAATGGACTTTAGGTTATTAGATCGAGAAGTAGTAGACGATTTTAATCAATTCACTGAGCATAATAGATTAACGCGTGGATTAATTGATTGGCTAGGCTATCCTCAGGAATATATTAAAGTTCAAACTAAAGACCGCATTGATGGAGCGCCAACTTACAGTATTAAAAAACTTGCGACCCTTGCTGGCGATAGTATAGTATCAGCTTCACGTACGCCACTAATCATATTCGGATACATTGGTTTATTCATTATGGCAATTACATTTGTCCCAGGCTTATTCCAATTAATACAGGAATATATCCTGGGCGATCCCTTAAAGTTAGAGTGGGGCGGTGGAGTGGCGGTAAGTTTATTTGTGGCATTTTTGGTGGGACTAGTGTTAATTTCGCAGGCTATGACGGCGTTATATGTTTCACAAATCCACGCTGAAGCTAAAAATCGTCCGCTTTACGTAATCAATAAAACAAAATCAGTTGGACTCAAAAATGGGAAAAAGTAAGATATTGCTTAGTTTCGATATCGAAGAATTCGATTTACCTCGCGAAAAAGGTAAAGAGATTTCATTAAAAGAAGGAGTAAAAATCTCTAGCGCAGGTACAGAAATAATTTTAAAAATACTGGCTCATCATCAAATTAAAGCGACTTTTTTTATTACGGGAAATTTTGCCAAAACCAATTCTGAATTAGTTAAAAAAATAAAAAAAGCTGGGCATGAAATCGCTTGCCATGGAATGGATCATTTTTGCCCAAGCTGTACCGACCCGAAAGAATCAAAAAAAATCGTCGAGAAAATTGCTGGAGTAAGGGTAAGTGGCTACCGTCAGCCGCGGATGTTTAAAATCAGCTATCAAGAATTAAAGCGCCAAGGTTATTTATACGACTCTAGTGTCAATCCGGCTTTTATTCCTGGCCGGTATAATAATTTCAAATTGCCAAGACGTGCTTTTATCAAATCTGACATGATCGAAATCCCAGCTTCAGCAGCAACTTCTATGCGCATTCCGATGTTTTGGTTAGCTTTACATATATTTCCCAAACGCCTTTATTATAGTCTAGTAAAATCAGTCACAAAAAGGCAGGATTATTTTACGACTTATTTACACCCATGGGAGTTTACTGATTTTGGTGGTTTTAAAGTGCCTTGGTATATTGCTAGAAACAGTGGCGATAAATTAGCTCAGCGACTAGATTGGCTAATCCAAAAATTAAAGACCGACGGGAACGAATTTATGACTTATAATGATTATGTGAAGGAGTGGCAAAATGAAAACCAAAAAAACAATTAAAAAACAGATTGTAAAACGAGATATTAAGGTTTTGACATCCAAATTCCGTGATTTTGCTCGTGACAACCGTTATTTATTAAAACCATTTGCCACCATTTTTTCGATTTATCTAGTAGCAATCTCGGCTATTCTACTAGCAGGCGTGCATTATGCTGACGATATCGCTCGTACCAGCTATGGCTATGCGGGTTGGTCAGGTTTCAGCCGGTATCTCAGTACAGTTTTATCGCATGGTTTGCATGCCGACAATTATTTATCTAATATTGCACCTTTGCCGCAAATTATTGCAGTAGGGCTATTAGCTGTAGCCGGTGTAATTGTAATATGTCTTATTTCAGGAAAAGAAATATTTAAAGAAAAATGGACGAAATGGATTTGGCGAGTAATCGCAGTTACGCCCTTAGGGCTTTGCCCCTACTTTTTAGAATGCCTTTCGTATCAATACGACGCTCCTTACATGGCTCTCTCAATTCTGTTTGCTGTCTTTCCACTAATTTTCCGCAAGAAATCACGCAGTTTCTACATAATTATGATAGTAATCAGCCTGTGGGGAATGTGCACGACCTATCAAGCTTCAGCAGGGATTTTCTTGGTATTAATGCTGTTTTTGGGGATAAAGGACTGGAACGAAGGTGGAAAGAAGAGCTGGCAGGAAAGCTTAAAATTCTTAGCTTGGTCTTGTGCTGGGTTCCTCTTGGCTATGTTATTTTTCTCAAAGCTACTAATGATCCCAAGAGAAACTTACGTATCAAACGATATACCAGAGTTGGACGTTTTCCTATCGGAATTTGTCAAACATCTGGATCAATACTTTAATCTCGTATTTACAGATTTCAAATTATTGTGGCTGATACTAATCGGTATAATCGGGTTTTGTTTTGTGTTGCTATTTGTTGTCCGTAGTAGACAAAATAAAATTATAGCTACAATCGTAGCAGTTACCGGTCTAATACTAATGCTGGTTGCGACCTATTCACCATATTCAGTGTTAGCTAAACCACTTTATGCAACCAGAGCAATGTATGCGATTGGCTCTTTGATTGCAGTAACTGGGGTATATGTCGTATCAGGGCGTGGTTGGCAAAAAATAGCTACGGTACCGGTTCTTGTGCTAGCTTGGTGTTTCTTTGTGTTTGCTTTTACTTATGGCAACGCCCTGAAAGAACAAAACGACTATCGCAATATGCAAGTGAATATGGTGATTAGCGATTTGAACGAGTTATTGCCCAAGTTGAGCAGTGATACTAAAAATCTCCAAATTAGCGGACAAATCGGCTATACGCCGGTGATCACTCACATGCCAAACGAAAATTACCATATTATTCATCGTTTGATTAAATCAACTTTTGGTCGTAATGTGCCATGGATGGCATATCGGCTAACGGAAGGTCCAATACTCCCGGGTACATCTTACAATCAAAAACTTAATTTGCAGAACAAAAACTTGCCAACTCTAAAAGATACAGTTTTCTATACTGTAAAAGGCGACGATCGTAATATCTTAGTCGAATTCAAAGGCGAGCAAATGGAAATCAGCTTCTAGGTTATTCATTCATGATTTTTTTCAAATTCAAACATTCCGCCTTCTTTTTCGAAATCGTGATTTGTTTGCTTATAATTAGACTCTTCGTACTCAAAATAGCGAACAATTTTGAATTTTAGTTTATTGACGTAAAAATGGATATTTCTCTTATCAAAATATGGCGTGCAAGTTTTCCAGACTTTTATATTTGGATGCATAGCTTCAATTTCTTGCTAAATCTGTTTACCGATACCTTTGCCTTGGACGCCAACTTTGACGAACAGAAAACCTAATTCACCCTGGCTAGTTTTTTCGTCTATAGTAATTATGACTCCGCCAACAATTGCGTTTTGGTTCATCATAGCATAGGCGTGCGAGTTAGGCTTTTTAGGTCGCAGTCAATGTCTTTTTCTGGCAAGATTTCAGAATCACTTTTACCAAAGATAGACTCATAGCCATACTGAAAAGCCGCCTACATCAGGTATTTAAACTCTTTTGTATCATCGCTTTTAGGTTTTTCAATCTTCATTATATTAAGACTATTGCACGCTTCAAGATGAAGCCTTAATAAAAAATCTTTTCTATAACCACTACACGAAAAAGGTGATTTTTGAGATTTAATCACCATTTAATTTGCATCTAGAACCTTTTTCCACAAGTTCCCCTATTGGTGAGGGGCGAGTAGAAGTACTTATTCACTTATGCAAAGTTGTGGACTGGTGTATTGACCACCCCGAATACACGGCGAAGATCAAGGTTATACCTAAAAAGGACTACCCTATTCTGATGCCTTGCGAGTTCTGAGGTATACATATATAGGCAAAGAGATTCGAACTTTTAAGGATTTATAGCTTTACTGGAGCTGTGGGAGCTTAAAACAATGACAATGGAGAAAACAAAAGAAATACAATGTCAATGGCAGACTTGCACCCGATGATATAATTAAAGTAATAAACAAGGACTTATTTATGCCAAGACCACGCAACAAACAGGACTTATTAAAAGCCGGCGAAGAGTACTACGCTAAGCTAATCGAAATGGCTGATTCGATGAGCGAGAAAGAAATGAACACCGAATTCGATTTCTCTGGCGACTCATCGAAGAAAGAACGCCACTGGGGGCGCGACAAGAACCTACGCGATATTTGGGTACATTTATACGAATGGCACCGAATGTTACTTGAATTTGTAGATACGAATCTGAATAAAGGCGGTAGCGCACCATTCTTGCCAGAACCATATACTTGGAAGACTTATGGCGATATGAATGTTGAATACTGGAAGAAACACCAAAAGACTTCACTCGAAGATGCTAGAAAAATGTTTGAGAAATCACATAAAGACGTCATGAAGCTAGCCGAAAGTCTTAGCGAAGAACAACTATTCACAAAAGGCATGTATCCTTGGGTTGGCGGTTCTGTGCTTGGCTCATATTTTATAAGCGTTCTCTCATCCCATTACGACTGGGCAATGAAGAAGCTCAAAGCGCATAAAAAGAACTGTGCATAATATCGCCCTTAAGGCGCACCTCTAACCGAAAAGAGGCAATATGGCAAAACGCAGCTCATTCAAGAAAGTAAAACCCGGCGAGTCAATACCAGTAACCGCTCGGCAACTTGAAAGCTTTATGCTCGAACATAACGGCAGATTTAATTCGCGTGACTACGATAAGTTCGAGCGTATGGAACTAATGGAATCGCCCGTTCGTGACGCGATTCACGAATTAAAGACTTATTCCCTAGAAACGCTAACACAGCGCTCCGACGTGCGCCTTTTGGGGCGCGGTAAGCGCGTTTTTGCGAGGTTAGACGCCGAAGACGACAAATGGTACTACTTTTCCCTAGCATACATTCCACGCGCGCTAAATAACCGCGACGTGAATGACGCGATAGTCCAGATGTTCTTCATTGGGAAGTGGCGCGTCCACAAGCTTTCGCTTTGGGCTGAGCCAGAAGATATTAGCCACTACGGCAACGATTCCAATAAAACATTCTATCATTTAGTCAATAGATAGCGTCCACTTGGACACAATCGGGTTTTGAAAGTTATTGTGCAGAAAATAGAGGTGGGATTTTTTCTTGACATGAACCTGGAACATATGTTGCTATAATAAATCATTTGCTAATTTTATATAGATTCTCGAAAGACCATTTTCCTTCATCCTCGACAACAGTTCTTCTTTGTTTATACATTTTACAGCGTTATCCCTTTCTTCGAACATTTCTAGCAGAAAATTGTTTTCTACAATAATGGTCGCCAATGACAAATCAATACCAAGTCTAATCAATCCTATAGCAAAATCGTTATCGGTACCATACTTTAATCGTTTATATAATGTCTCATCAATTTTCTGAAGACCATTTAGTGTCTCAATTATAGGCATAAGATTATAGTCTATATTATCAAGATTCTCTTTCTCTAAGCTAACAGCGTAGCTAGCCATTATATTTTTATCATTTTGACTGAAAAGATGATAGTTATTGAATTGCCCCCTTATGCCATTCTTATCGCAGTCTCCTATTTTCCCAACGTATATAGCGCATTCTTCATTTAGGTTTATATTTTTTTGCCACCGACCAATATCTAAAGCAATTAGTTTAGCAAAGTTATAGTCATTCGAAGCTCTATTACGAAGAATATCTAAAATCCGATTTCGCATTGTCGCATTCGTGAAGATCATATAAACCCACCCCGAACTACGTGTATTAAAAGTAGGCTCTAAAATGCATTCTACTAGAACGCTAACGAGCGTATCTACATCCTTTATTCTATCTATTTTATCTAACTTCTGGCTGACAGCGGTTTCAAAAGAAAATATATCAAAGAAATTTACTCCGTTTTTAAAACAAAGTCTCCCAAATTCCGTCTGCGCTAAAACTGGTTGAGTCTTGCTTATTCTTTCATATAAAGAATATCGTCTGCTGTCTATATTCCCAAGAATTGTAGTCTCTTTTATTCTGCGTTCAATTTTATCTTTAGCGTTATATTCTTCAAGTAAGGGATTTAGGAGAATTTCTTTTTGCACAATATCACCTTTAGCCACCGACCGAATAAAATTTTTAGAATTCGCCCCACGCCGCATAAACCGAGCATTATGCATTATGTAAACCCTAGGGATTAATAGACTAATATCATAATTATTTGCAGCAAAGACATCGCTAAATCTACAAATGCGTCCGATTAAATTATTAAACGACGATATGGATAAATTATTCGTCCCCTTACTATAGTCGTAAATAAAAATCCTGTCAGCAGGTATGTTGACTCCTTCTAATAAAGTACTTGTGGTTACCATATACTTTAACTCTGGTATTGTTTTAAACAAGTATTCTACATATCCTTTTACTATATCGGTCATTCTTCCGTGGCTAATTACGATCCCGTGTTTCAATAGCTTTATCAAATTGTATGAACCATGTACTAGAGTTGAAAGAGAATTACAAGCCTCCTCTATAATCGCTTTACTCTCTTCACAGAAGAATATTTCGCTAGTCCTATCCGCTAAAATATCAGCAATCGCTTCGATATCGCTAGGCTTATTTGCATAAATAATATTTTTATTACCGCTACAGCTAATAGTCGCCGAGAATAAATCAGCGCCAGTTTTTTCAAACTCGAAAAAATTATCGATAAATTGGTCGTAGATAGATAAAACCGTGTTTTCCTCATCCCATATGAAAAATTGTGGGACTTTAACAAACTCATCTATGCGGCTTATAATATAATCGTTGCTAACGCTAACAATATCCAATGATTTTTCGGGATAAATGATAAACGGAGAATAATAATCAATATAAGAATTTGGGCTTCGAGTCTTAAGAATAATTATAGCCCTTGCCAATAGTAATGATCTTTGATCTTTGTCGAAAAGATTATGCGCTTCGTCCACAAATACATAATCGTACGAAATATTTGGGAATGAAGCAAGTATAGACATTAATCTTTCTTGCGTCAAAACGCTTATGTGCGGCCTTGAAGAAATGGCAGCAGTCATCATGTCCGGATGGGTTACGACATCATATCTGTCGCCTTTTTCCTTAGCTATTTCAGATACGGTTTGAGCGAGTAATGATTTTGTTGGGATAATTAAACAAACCCTATCCCCAGATCTATATTTGTCGATGCATTTTCGTATCATAAGCTGAGATTTGCCATAAGATGTAGGAGCAATAGCCCTAACGTTTCCCTGGCTCATTACTCTTTTGTCAAAATAATATTGCTCTTCCGTCCTATAATATTTATCTCTATATATAATGGACAATGCCTTTGACAACAACGCATTGATGTTGTTTAATTCGTCATTTTGTTCATTAGTTATTTTATCAATTAAATCTATGACCGGATAATAGCCTAGACGTTCCGATATATCACGAAGTATTGCATAGTCATTAGTGGCTATACTTAAATGGATGGATAGATAATAGGCCATTTTGATTAGATTATTGTCGCCGGTCACTAATAGGGCCGCAATAAAACCAATTATCTTATCTATATTATCCTGCGATATATGTGCGCCAGTAATGAGTGCGTAATAATTATTTAGAAAAGTATTATCGTTATCGATTGATTCCTTTTTTAGTGCCCATCTCAAATCCTTAAGATTGTACTTGTTCATGAGATGCTTTTGCCCTCATTCGTAATAAAATCCAATATATCAACAAATAGCTCTCGTCTCACAGAAATAATTAAACATTTGTCAAACGTGCACTCAGATTTGATTTTAGCCAGTTCTTTTTTGATGTCATCTACGAATTCAAAATCGTTATCGCATTCACCAAAATTCACAACCATTATTAGTGCGTTCCGCGAAACGCCATTGGAGATGTCAAGCCTACTTTTCTTCAGAAACGAAACCAACTCCTTTCGCTTCTTGTCATGTCCGCCATATAAAGCATTAATTTCATTAAGAGCAACCTCCCATTTCTTTTTCGTACTAGCGCTACCTGCTTTATTGATACCAAGGAAATATTTATTTAATCCATTTCTAGCTCTATCTATCAATACCCTACGTTCTTGGTTGTTACCAGATTTAACCTCTCCATACCATATTGCATGGGTTTTATCTTCATAATAATTTAAATCAAAACCATGCTTAATATTTCGATCAGACATAGACAGTAGTCTACTTAAAGGATCAATAGTAGATCCAAACACTCCAGGAACGACCAAGTGCATGATTAGCTCGCCTAGACACCCCATCTTATTAGTGTCCGACATATTATTCAGCATATCACCTATCTCTTGGCATGCATGCCTATAGGTTAAGAACTCGGGATCTAGATAGACTAAATCTCTACCATAGCATATTTCCAGTAAATCGCTCTTTATCGAGGAGCATAGGCAATCAAAATGTTCGGGCAATATCCTAACTACCCTATAACTATCTTGGCGTGGGACTAATTCTTCAAAGAACATTTACCTATATTGTACCATAAAAACGGATTATTAAGATCTAGCATTATTCTAGATTTGGAATATAATAGTAAGTGGAACAAGTGAGGTAAAATGAATTATATTTCAGCAAAAGAAACTGCTACAAAATGGGACATCTCTCAACGAAGAGTAGCTACTTTATGCTCCGAGGGGCGCATTATCGGTGCTATGTTCGTCGGAAATTCATGGGTAATTCCATGCGATGCCGTAAAGCCAATGGACGCACGAACAAAAGCCGCATCCTTAATTAATAACGAAGCAAAGCCATTTCTAAAATGGGCCGGCGGTAAAGGACAATTACTCAAAGAAATCGAGCAATATTACCCTTTTGCCAAAGATACTACTATAACAAAATACGCAGAACCGTTTGTTGGTGGCGGCGCAGTCCTATTCGACATCTTAAATAAGTACGAACTTCAAGAAGTTTATATTAGTGATATCAACGCAGAACTAATAAATACATATACGATAATCCGAGACGATATTAACGCACTACTAGACGTTTTAAGGCGATTTGAGAGCGATTACCTAGCATTATATAATGATGGGCGCAAAGAAGCCTATCTCGCCAAACGTGCGCGATTCAACGAGCTTAAGAGCAAAAAAGAAAACGGGATCGAGTTAGCCGCCCTGATGATATTCCTTAACAAGACTTGCTTTAACGGACTATACCGCGTAAATCGCAAAGGCGAATATAACGTACCAATGGGCGCATACAAAAATCCACTTATCTGCAACGAGCATAATTTAAAGGTAGTATCTAAGAAACTACAGAACGTCAAGATAGTATGTGGCGACTATAAGGAATCCGGTGATTTTATAGACGATAAAACGTTTGTCTACTTTGATCCACCATATCGTCCGCTAACGCCGACCGCCAACTTCACATCCTACACAGAGGGCATGTTTGACGATAAGAATCAATTAGAGCTTGCAAAATTCGTTCAAGAACTAGATAAAAAAGGTGCCAAGATAGTCGCAAGTAATTCCGATCCAAAGAACACCAATGAAGACGATAACTTCTTCGACGATGCCTACGCAAAACAGAATATCAAGCGCGTATCCGCAACACGCATGATAAACCGAAATAGTGACAAACGCGGAAAAATTAACGAATTATTAATATCAAATTTTTAAAGAAAGGAGCAAAATGAAAAGAAATTTTAACGAGTGGCTAGGGGAGTTTCGGGAAAGCATTGCTGACTATGGCTACTATATCGATTTTCCTAAGATTCACAAAAACGTAGACGCCATCAAAGTAGAATTAAATATTCTAAACGCGCTTGTTGGCTCGCAAAACATTGAGCAAGAATTTGACGACCTTATCGCTAAATATCCTGAGACGCTAAAGTGTATTCCTATTTTATTGGCGGTTCGCTCTAATGAAATCTACGCAATAGATGAAGATGGTGAATTTACTTATAACTTTAAAAAGATGAACTATTCTATTGAACAATACAAGGTTTTTATGCGTAAAACTGGCCTATTTGACCTTATTGCAAATCATATTATTAGCAACCTAGTTGATTATGCGACTGGCGTGGAAACCGGTCTAGATTCTAACGGGCGCAAGAATCGTGGTGGCCATATAATGGAAAATCTCGTGGAGGGTTATATCCAGAAAGCTGGTTATATAAAAGGTCAGAATTATTTTAAAGAAATGTATATTAGTGAAATCGAGAGCAAGTGGGGCATTGATCTCTCGGCCATTTCGAATCAAGGCAAAGCCGAAAAAAGATTCGATTTTGTTATTAAAACAGACAATATGATTTACGGTATAGAAACCAATTTCTATAATAGCACTGGCTCAAAGTTAAATGAAACTGCGCGTAGTTACAAGACTCTCGCAACAGAGGCAAAAACAATAGACGGGTTCAAGTTTGTTTGGTTCACCGATGGCAAAAACTGGAATAGCGCCAGGAACAACCTAGAAGAAACATTCGACGTATTAGACGATATTTATAACATTAATGACCTCGAGAGTGGCGTAATTGGGAGATTTTAACCTATATGCCCGATAAAAAGAAAGACATAAAGAAATGGGAGCCAGACGATTTTGAGTTAGAAATGACTAGCGTCTGGAGTTTCCCTAATCGTGGCAACTGGGCTACCCACGATGCAAAATGGCGCGGAAACTGGTCGCCATATATTCCAAGAAATATCCTGCTCCGCTATTCAAAAGAGGGAGACTGGGTATTAGACCAATTTGCTGGTGGCGGCACTACGCTGGTAGAGGCAAAACTACTAAACCGCAACATAATTGGAATGGACGTAAATCCAACCGCACTTAAAAGATGTCGCGAAAAGGTTAAGTTCAAACACGAGGGAGCAGACGGTATAGTTAAGGTGTCAAAATGTGACGCACGTAATCTAAAACCGATTCCGGATGAAAGCATTGATTTAATATGTACGCATCCGCCATACGCGAATATCATACATTACAGCGAGGGCCAAGATATTCCACAGGATTTATCAAACTTTAAAGTTAACGATTTTCTAGAGCAAATGAAAAGTGTAGCATCAGAAAGTTACCGCGTATTAAAGTTCGGCAAATTCTGCGCAATTCTAATGGGCGACACGCGACAAAAAGGTCATGTAATCCCATTGAGCTTCAAGACAATGCGAGTATTCGAAGATGCCGGCTTTAAGCTTAAAGAAATAATTATAAAAGAACAGCATAATTGTCGAGCGACCGGATACTGGAAGACGAATAGTATCAAGTATAACTTTCTTTTACTAGCACATGAATATCTATTTGTTTTTGAAAAGGCGTAGTTATGACAGTCGACAAAAGAAAGCTCATTTTAGATGATTACTATCGAAATAATTGTTTAGTGGAAAGAATGGATATTTTCGGGAATCCATATCCAGATGGAGATGGCTTCAATATGGAGCCGTATCAACCAGATTTTACGATAATTGAGATATACGAAGACGCCCCAGATGACTATAAAATGATTTTCGCATGCATCCACGATCGTCTAAATAAACTACTTGACTTCATGCGTGAGAAAGCACGAAAGAATCGTCATTTCAATGCCGCACAGAGTCGGGATTTATCCCAACTCGTTGAAAGTATTTTTACTTTGGATAAAAATCTCGACGAAGTAGGCGTAGATATAGAAATAAGAAAGGACTATGCAAATTGGATGTTCGATTGCCTTGGATTCTTGCAAGACAGTGGTGGCAGTCATATTCCAGAGAAACTTGAACTACCAGAAATAGCAAAATATGAGCCAGTCTTTTCAATAAAAGATGTGATTGCGGAGAAACGACTCAAAAGCACAAAGGTAATCTTTTCAAGCCAATACCAGAAGAATCAATCGGAACTAATGCTGGCCACAATAAAAACAGATACGGTAAAAGCTATCGGAATGGCAAAGGAATATATCGAGACCTGTCTTCAAGGCATATTAGACGGTAAAATTGATGAAGATGTAGAAAAAATGGACGTGCCAACTCTTATGTCAAAAGCGAGAGAATATTTTAAGCTAAACGCTTCTAATAATCTAGAAGTCAAAAAGATAATAAATGGTCTATCGCAAGCAACAAATGGGATATGCGAGTTGCGAAACCATAAAGGTAGCGGTCATTCTCATACAGAAAAACGGCCAAAACCAACAAAATGCGAAGCACAACTAGCCGTAGATACGGCGATTACTATTGTCAATTTTTATTCAAATTTAAACCAACAAAAGCAGAAATAGCTTCCGCGATTCCACATTCCGGACAAATCTCCGTTTCGTTATCCTCACGAGACAAGGCCGGATATTCCGTGAACTCTTTCTTACATTTCGGGCAACGCTGAATCTCAAATATCTTACGCGTAACGCTTTCATGCAATAAATCTAAATCATCACGCAAAAGATCCATATCGTCATAACGTTTAGCGTCGGCAAGAGACGACGAATATTTTTGATGCGGTTTAAGTTTCTTCCCATCCACGTCATATTCCCCGACATAATACCAAATATCCTTATCGTGAATTACGCCAATAACGTATTCGCAAATTCCAATATTGCTCATAAAACTCCTAACTCCCTGCGAGGAGAAATTTTAGTAATCAATTGCGGCCATCCTCGCAGAGTGTTCGTATTTAAACTTACCTTCGCAAGAATTGCAAGTTTTCGAACTCTACCAAAAACAGGGGTAGAAATAATAAAGAAACGTTTGTTCACATATCTCCCCACACTTCCAAAACGCTTATGCTTGGTGTTTTCGAACTTATGTAATATACTTATGTTAATTGCGGTGCAGAGTTCTGCGCCTTTCTCCAGTAAGAGGGGGTAGCCCCTCATATTTTATGCGCAGATTCTGCACTACAAGTGATACTTGCCGAACGGCAACACTTCGGGTGGAGAAAGAAAAGTATGTACCTTAAATGCAAAAGGAACAGCCGGTCGTAGAAGACCGAAAAGAAGCCGTCAAAAATCTAGTGCAATTACTTTGCGCATTAGACGACATAGACGATTCGCCAGAGCGCGAGTCCAACAAAGAGAAAGGAGTGTGCGACGACGGAGTAGTTGTCGTGTTCTAAAGCTATGAATAGAGCGCTAATCAATGCGAGTAGCGGCATAGTTCAGAAGCCATTACGCTACGTACTCTACGTGCGTAAATCTTCTGAAGATGCCGAAGCTCAAGCCAAATCATTACCAGATCAAATCGCAGATTGTAAAGAATATGCGAATAACCATGGTTTGCTTCTAGTTGGCGAACCAATCCAGGAATCTAAGTCGGCGAAGAAATCCGGCAACCGCCCACTTTTCTCGCAGATGCTAAAAGATATCAAGAAAGGCAAATACGACGCCATTCTCGCCTGGCACCCAGACCGCTTGTCGCGTAACTCGCTCGAAGCCGGAATGGTTGTCGATATGGTCGATAACGGCGTCATTAAAGACTTACGTTTCCCGACTTTCGAATTCCATAACGATTCAAGCGGCAAGCTAACATTAAACATGCTCTTTGCGCTTTCAAAACAATATTCAGAGCATCTATCCGAAAGCGTGCAACGCGGTGTAGATTCCAACATCGAACAAGGTAAATCTGGCGGTATGCCAAAGTGGGGTTATATCCGCGACGACGTGTCCGGCTACTATAAACCAGACAAGAACTTCAAGATGATTCAGAAAGGCTGGCAAATGATTCTAAATGGCGCATCGCAAATGGAAGTCTACCGCTATTGGAAGATGAACAACGTGGAACGCTCTACGAAATTATCACGCCGAAACAAGCACGTCAGAAGCTACGGCGTCTGCGAAAGTACCGCAAACCGCATCTTCCACGATCCGTTCTACTACGGAATCTTAGAGCAAGGCCGCAACTATGTAGACCTACGTGTCGTAACGCCAAACTTCAAACCAATGGTAACCGAAGAAGAATTCGACCAAGTCCAGAAAATGTTTAGAAAAGACCGTGGCTCGATCCAATCTTCCTGCTACGAAAATCAAAAAGCCACGCATGGCAAATACTTCTTGCCGTTCCGTCACCTTATCAAATGCTCGGTATGTGGCCACTATCTAATCCCGGCCAGAAACCGCGGACATTCCGGCACATATTACCTCAATTTTCGATGCCACAACAAGGCCTGTACGCGCCCAAAGAATAATATACGCATGCATGTCATCATGGATCAACTCTACGAGGAATTCGGCCGCATTAGCGAGAAATACGACTTTACAAGCTTTGTCGATGATATGAGCGAATATGCGAATAAGAAGATGCAGGAGCTAAGTGTCGAGAAACACGAGCTCCTCGGCCAGAAAACACAGAAACAAAGAAAGATTGACGACCTCGCGGAAAAGTACGCCGAACTCGACAAAGAGTCGCCAAAAGCCGTCAAAGACAAGCTCAAAAAGGACATGGCAGATTTGCAAAATGATGTTGTAAATATCGACGAAAGAATCAAGCAAATTGAAGCCAAAATCAAGAATCCTGAAAAATTACGCATGACCATCGAAAAGTTTTCGAACTCGCTAAATTCGCTAATTAACAGGTTAGAAAAAGGAGATCTCGTCGAAAAGGACATTTTGGTGCGAAATATGGTTTCGAACCTTGAAATTGATGCACAAAAAAGGGTGATTTACAGATATAAATCACCATTTAATTTCATCTTCGAACCTGAGTTTTCCACAGGTTCCCCTGTTGGTGAGCCGGGTGGGACTCGAACCCACGACACCAAGCTTAAGAGGCTCGTGCTCTAACCAGCTGAGCTACCGGCCCACTCACAGTTCGTGCATCACGAACTTTTCTTATTATATCACAAAACTTTCGTCTTTACAAGATAATCAATTCAAATCCTAAACTACTCAATCATACTATTAAAATAATATTGACATAAATAAAAATATATGATAATATAATCAACAGGATGATAATCACCAAAGTATTATCATTACTTTTTGCACATTAGGAGGAAAATCATGGGCCCTAAAACATTAAACGTTTCACTTAGCAGCCACGGCTACTCCATGGAACTCGACATTCGCAAAAGCGACTGCAACTTCGAAAGAACACCGCACTGGCATCTTTGTCACCACGGCTCCAGAATCGGCCAAATCTCCGCATATGGCGTCTGGACAAAAACGCCGGATGTCAGCTCATCCATCAGAAAAGAGGCGGAGCAGCTCACGTCGCAATACTCCAGTACCATCTGCGAGTACTATGCCTACAACGCCGAATACGGCGCCGACTACTAATCTCTCTTAATCCCCCACTCCACGCCGCGAACCAAGTTCGCGGCATTTTTTAATCTTTCTTTCTCTTTCCCAAATAATCTTCCCAAGCGCCACACCCTGAGCATATCACACAACAGCAGTATATTATCATTTTCTCATCCCCCTCAATATCACCTTTATTCCTTCATCCACTCGCAAAGAATCACAAATCTTCGAAATTGTTTTATTATAAGTCCACTTTGGCAAATGTGAAACAGCCAAATAGCTCATAGTCTCATCTGGAAATTTAATAAAGCATTCCGCCAAAAGCCATGCTATTGCCATCCGTACATAATATTCTTCTCGTTCGGCCAATCTTTCCACTACACCAAAAATTACCGCTAAATAATCAAAATCCACATAATAGCATTTCAAAAGCACCAACCCCACTCTTACCGCAAACTCCCTTTTATCCTCCAACAATTTTTCCACCTTAAGCTCCAAAAACTCCGCTCGCCGTTCCCTTACTAATTTGCCGAGTCCCGAACAAAACGTATCACAAGCTGCCCAGTCATCAATATAATTTATTTGCGAATCAAAATACGAAATCATCTCTTCGTATGGCAACCTGCAAATCAAGAACCCTCTCGCAATCACTTCCTCAAACGCCACCGGCGACGCTTCCAAAAATTCCTCAATCTTTTCTTTTGACACCAAGCCAGCCAATTCTCGTATTTTCGGAATTCTCACTCCTATAAATGGCCGTTCACTCGGAATTCCTCGCATCGAAAAATCTCGATATTCGTCATCCGCATAAAACGCTAAACGTTCGCACAACTCATTATATTTTTCTATCGGTCTAACAACATTCATCTATTTTTACTTTCAATTTCTTGTAGCTCAAAGCGATACTTTTGTTTTGCTTCTGGATATTTTTCGTGGTCCACCTCGCTTAAAAACATTTCTAAGGGCCTAGCATATAATTTACCGTCACCATATAATGCACGATAAATTACTAACTTTTCTCCCGTTTCTGAATGCTCTGCTATGTCCTCCGCCAAATACAAATCTCCTTTAAAATGCCGATACACTCTATTTATCTTCAGCTCATTCATACCAAAATCTCCTTGTCTATATCAATTATAATATAATAGATTCATGAATACCAAAGAATATTTAAACAAAACTATCACCATCAAAATTGATCGCCCCATGGGCAGCCGTCACCCGAAACATGGCTTTTTCTACCCAGTTAATTACGGATTCGTGCCAAACACTACATCCGGAGATGGCGAAGAACTAGATGCTTACTTGCTCGGTGTCTTTGAGCCAGTAGAGACTTATACCGGCAAATGCATCGCTATCATTCACCGCACCAACGACAACGACGACAAACTTATTATTATCCCAGAAAATAAATCATACACACCAGATCAAATTCGCGCTCTCACCGAATTTCAAGAACGTTTCTTTGAATCAGAAATTATCACACTATAATTATTTAATATATTCCAAGAGTTTCTTTTCTAAATCCTGCCAGTTATCTACACTCGTTATGCCAGCTTCACGTAAACTATCTCTCGTAATCTCCGACTCAAAACCAATTACCGGAATGCCTAGTTTGTATTTTACTTCCGTACAGTTTTTTGGCGAATCATCTACAAATATCTCCACTCCATTCTCCCGGCAAGCATCCACCTTATCTGCACTATTATAAACTACTTTATCGTATTCTATACCTGCACCCTTTAAAGCTTTTTCGTTTGCCGTGACTGTACCTGGAAAATTCTTCTCGCCTCGCGCTGTAATTAAAATAACCTTACAGCCGTTCTTTCGCAAATTACGTATTATTTCCGCTGCACCCGGTTTAGCTTTTCCCTCTTTTACCGCCACTATCAAATACTTTTTCAAAAACTTCGCCACTGCCGGAATACTTGCGTCGCCCCGCATCACATCAAGTTTTATAGATGCAAGTTCCTTATTTTTGGGCTCGTCCAAAATATCACGCATTACCCCACTCGTGTTAAAAATTACATCATCAATATCTAAACCAATTATCATTACTTTGCATACTCCACCGCCCTAGTTTCACGAATCACATTTACCTTGATCACGCCTGGATAACTCATCGTAGCCTCAATCTTATTCGCAATATCACGTGCTAGCTTCAAAGCAGATAAGTCATCAATTTGTTTTGGCTCTACTATTACGCGAATTTCACGCCCTGCTGATATCGCATAAGCTTTCTCTATCCCCGGGAAAGAAGTAGCGATATTTTCAAGGTCACGCATCCGTTCTGCAAAATTCTCCGCTGAAATATTTCTCGCTCCTGGCCGCGCTGCAGATATCGCATCTACTATTTTCACAATTACCGCCTCTGGCGTAGTAGGCTCAATATCCTCATGGTGTGCAGCAATTGCATGCACTACTTCATCTGGCATACCATACTTTTTAGCCAGTTCCGCACCAATCTCTGCATGCTTTCCTTCAATCTTATGTGTCACCGCTTTACCCATATCATGTAGCAATGTTGCAGTTTTGGCAATCCGCTTGTCAGCTCCGATCTCTTCCGCAATCATCCCCGCCATGTGCGCCATTTCAATAGAATGCAAGAGCACATTCTGCCCATAAGATGTTCTAAACTTTAATTCACCTAGCAAGTGCAAAATTTCGCGTGGAATCCCCACCACGCCTACTTCACGCGCCGCATCTTCGCCGGCTCGCACTACTTCTTTTTCTATTTCGCGTTCTGCTTTTGCCACCGCGTCTTCAATGGAAGAAGGATTAATCCGGCCATCTTTCATCAAGCGCTCCAAAGCATACCTCGCCACCTGCCGGCGAATCGGATCAAAACTAGATAACACCACCATCCCTGGCGTATCGTCCACCATAATATCTACACCAGTTGCTCGCTGCAAAGCCTGAATATTTCGTCCCTCTTTACCAATAATCCGGCCTTTCATATCATCATCTGGTAATTTAAGCGCCGTCACTGTGCGATCAGCCGTCACTTCAGAACTCATCCGCTCCATCGCGGTAAGAAGTGCCGCCTGCGCTGTTTCGTCTATCTCATGCTTAATCTCTTTTTGTTCTTTTATTACTAATCCTGCCAAATCTTGCTTGATATCGTTCTCAGTCATTTTCATCAATTTTTCACGTGCTTCAGTTTTAGATAGGCCAGCGATTTTTTCCAATTTCTCATGCTGCTTCACACGGATCTCGCGCACTTCATTTTTCAGCTCTTCTAATTCACGTTCTTCTTTTGCAAGCTTCTCTGTCTTTTTCTCTAGTTGATCTAGCTTTGCATCCAAAGTAGTTTCGCGCTCCGTTAAACGCTTTTCCGTAGCACGCCACTCTTTGCGACGCTCGTTTTCTTCCGTTTGATTTTTCTCTGTCAGGCGCGATGCTTCTTTTTTGGCGTTTAACACTATTTCGCTAGCTTCATGCTTAGCCTTACGCACCAGGTCATCGGCCTTATTTTTACCCCCATTTTCATTGCGCTTATTATATGCAAAAATCCCGCCCGCCCCAACAGCAAGTCCTGCCACGGCGGCAATAATTGGGATCACTATTTCCATAATTCCCTTTCTAATTGTTTTTGCTGATATTTTTCTCTATACCAGCGGGTTAACAAATAACATCAATTAATAAGTTTCCACTATCTATTATATCATGAAAATAATCAAACTTATAAAATGGAATTTGCAATCCGCATTTCTACAAACCCAGTAGAAGTATTTCGAACTACCAAATCCACTCCATTAGACGCCCGTTCTATTCTGTGCGTCACCCACCCCGCCGAATTCCTTATTACTAATGAATTTGAGACTAAACTTCCTTCTATATGAGAACTGGAACCATCTGCCATTTTGCAGATCACACCATTGCTCACAAGCATTTCCTCAAGCCGCACCAAATTTCTCCCTTTTATTTATTAAACATTTTTCCCAGTTTATTAAATTAAAACCAAAAAATCAAGCTCTAGCATAAATAATTTTAGAAATATGTTATAATGAGGTTGCTATAGTTTGATATTTTATAGGTAAAGCCAATTTTTATTGGTAACGCACTAAACATTAAAACGGCACCGTAAGGAGTCCATGTTTAGTGGGTTTTACCAACTAGATGTCAGACTATAGCACCTTGCGGTGCCATTTTTGTATGACTACCCCGTTTACAAGTGTCACCACAAGTAGAAATGCACTTTTGCATAATTCATTATGTTTCGGGAGCTTCGTGATGTGATAAGAAAATTTATCACATCACTTCGCCCCTTCGGCGGCAAGAATCTGCCAAAGGCAGATTTTGCCTTTATATCCCTCAACATTAATGAATTATACAAAGACAAACTAATCAAACTAAACTATAGGTGAGGCAAAATGGGCAAAAGTAATACAAATAATAAAAGTGATAAAACTGGTAGCTATACAGACTTCTACTATCATTTCTTCAGAAACATCCTAGTTGTTACTTTGCCTCTCCTTATTATTTCCGCCCTAATTCTCGGTTTTGCTATTCTTCATTCTTCTGCTCGCATATCTTCTTCAGATAGCCTAGCCATATCAGTCCCTTCTTCTTGTACTTTATCTAGTTCTGTAGATGAAGCTCATAGTGCTAGTATAATTAATGGTACTTATGAGGATAATATAGGAAGAACTACACTTACTACCTTTTGTAATGATAAGAATGGTTACTCAGTATATGCTATTGGTGATAGTCTAAATAGTGAAGGTAATAATACGTTGATTGGTAGAAATGGCAGTAATATAAGTAGTGGCACAGCTACTTCAGGTGATACCTCTAACTGGGCTATGAAACTAAGTCTTAAGGCAGGTGATACTTCTACTACTCCACCTAGTATTATAGATCCATTTACTAATTATTCCACGGTCCCTACATATTGGACTAGAGTAGCAACTATACCATCCAGTACTACTGATATGGAGAAAGGATCATCCTTTACTACTACTTATGCTACATATATCTCTCCTACTCAAGCTGCAGGTACATACTCAGGGCAAGTGAAATATCTATTAACTCACCCTTCAACAGCTCCACCTACTAGTGCTTATATTATGCAAGAAGTAGCAGATTGGGAAGATGAACTAGCCAACGAAGGCGACTCTGTGGTTGCTTTCGACAATAGAGATGGAAAATCCTATTGGGTAACAAAACTAGCTGATGGTCATATTTGGATGACACAAAATCTAGATTTAGACATAGAAGCTAATACTGTACTCAATTCTAATACTACAGACCTAAATGTAGCTTATGATTCTAGTACTGGACAATATGCAGAATATAGTGATGGATATACAGAAAAAAATGGAATAATCTACTATACTCCAGCCAGTAGTGCCACTACCATAGATTTTACTGGTACCACCGTTACTGGATGGCAAAATAGCCATACTACACCATATACTGCCAACAAGACAGATGGTCCCAGTACTGGGCACGAATCACTAGGTAATTATTATAACTGGACTGCAGCTATAGCTTCTAATAACTCTTCTTCATTAACACAGAATACATTAGGTAATATATCTAAGAATCCTAAGAACTCTATCTGTCCTAAAGGATGGAGATTGCCTACTATATCTAATCAATCTGAAGAAACCATCAATTCAACTAATGAATTTGCAAGATTGAATTATCTATATAATAACTCAACAATTGATAACACATTATGGCTAAACTCTCCACTATATTTTACCAAGTCTGGCAATATTAATGCTTTCGCATACGAACCAGATACCGTCAGAAGTTTATACTGGTCTAGCACGATATCATCTCAAACCAATTCACAAGCGTTAATATTTGATGATGAAAAAATCGAACCCATAACAGTATATGGCGCTGGGAAATTCCGTGGCTCATCTATTCGTTGTATAGCAAGATAGCCACTGACTCAAATTTTTCCCACCATCACCAACCACCATCTTCACCCCTACTAGGTGCATTTTAGCGGGCAATCAAAACCCAGGTCTCCCAAATCTCAAAACTAACCTTTTGTTTGCATAAAGCAAACCCGAGAAAATTTTTCTAAATTTTAGAAAAATCGACGAGCTAACCCTTATCCGGCGTGAGACGAGCGATTTTTCGTTAAAAAATTTAGAAAAATTCTTCCCGGCGTGCAGCATAGACGCAAACAAAAGGTTAGTTTTGAGATTACTGGATTTTGGCGTAATTTTATCGTTAAGGAAAAGAAAGTTTTGAAGTTCCTACAGAAGAGGGTTTTAGCACTCTTGCCTTTTAAGTGCTAACGCGCTATAATTATTCATATGGCAAAACGTGATTACTACGAAATTCTTGGCGTATCTAAAAACGCTTCTGATGATGAAATTAAGAAAGCTTACCGTAAGCTAGCTATCAAATACCATCCAGATAAAAACCCCGGGGATAAAGAGGCCGAAGCTAAATTTAAAGAAGTTTCCGAAGCTCACGAAGTATTAAGTGACAAACAAAAGCGTGCCCGCTACGACCAATTCGGTCACGCTGGCGTAGGCGGCAACACTGGCAACCCATTTGGTGGCAGCGCCGGTAATCCGTTCCAAAATGGCAATTTCAATTTCAACGGCCAATCCTTTAATTTCGACTTCGGCGGTGGCGGTTTTGACGACATCTTAGGTAGCATCTTTGGCTTTGGTGGTGGCGCCCGGCGCCCTCGCCGCGGTGCAGATTATCAAACTTCCGTCACTATCACCTTTGAAGATGCTATTTTTGGCACCACCAAAACTATTTCGCATAATGGCAGTGATATTAAAGTTAAAATCCCTGCCGGCATAGACGACGGTATGTCTATTCGCCTACGCGGCAAAGGCGGTGACGCCCCCGAAGGTGGCGAAAAAGGTGATCTATATATTCGCGTCCGCGTCAAACCCCACAAGCATCTTACCCGCGAAGGCACTATCATTTTATCCGAAGAACATATTAGTATGATAGATGCCGCTCTTGGCACCGAAATAGACGTGGAAACCGTAGACGGCAAAATCACCATGAAGGTCCCTGCTGGCACCCAATCTGGCACCCCATTCAAGCTTTCCGGTCATGGTGTGCCTTTCCGCTCCAACGGCGATCGTGGCCCACACATCGTCACGGTAATCGTAGAAACTCCAAAGAATCTCAGCAAAAAGCAAAAAGAACTCCTAGAAGAATTCCGCGGCGCCAAAAAACGTGGCTTCTGGGGCTAAATAATACTATTACATAGTTCACTAGTATTGAGGAACATAAAGGCAAAATCTACGATTTTGCCGCCGAAAGGACGGAGCTTTTTTGTATAATCTTTAAATTACACAAAAGCGGAGCTTCCGAAATACAGTGAATAATGTAATAAAAATAAGTTATTGTCCCCTATTCGCATTTGGGTTAGTAGTAATCAGTCCCTCTTCCGTTTCTGAGGCAATAATTTGAATATGCACGTGATTTTGCCCGGCAAAGAACAACCCTTGTCCTACCGGGAAATTAGAAAGCCGACGCCGCTCTTCTTCTGTCAATTTAAACACATCAGATAATACATCTACAGCCGATGCAGATTGCTTCAAGAGTAGCTGCATCGAAGAGTTCGCCACAATCGCCCGGCCCATCTTGGAGCCCATAAAATCTTCCACATCCTGCGTAATCGTCGTGAGGCCCAAGTAATATTTACGTGCCCTCTTCGCGAGCGAGAACAAGAAGTTCGCCGAATCTTCATATTTCATTAACTGCCACGCCTCATCCACTATTAGTAGGCGTTTTTTCTGTTGCGCGCGTACAATATTCCAAATATGCGATAGTACGATATACATTGCCACCGGCCTTAGCTCGTCTTCAAGATCCCGAATATTAAATACCACCATTTGGTTATTAATATCTACGTTACTCTGCTGTGAGAAAATCCCTGCAAAAGTACCCGTAGTGTATTTACGAAGCCTCTGCGCTAGCTGCGGCCCGCTCCCCTCCATATGAAGCAAAGTATCGTACAAATTCATAATCGTGGGTGGCGTAGATTGGTGCGTTAATGGGTCAGAAGTAATCCCCGCCCTAGCATATGTATCAATCAATGCTTGATCTAGATCCGCCTCTTCATTAGCCGTAAGCGCTGGCACCACCTGCCCGCTAGCGGACATCTGGTTACCACCTAGCATCAGTCTAAATAAGCCGTGTAGTGTCACCAAATTTGCTCTGAGCGCATCGTTCGCATCTTCTGCATCAATCACTTTTGGCAGATCAAATGGATTAATCCGCACATCCGAGTTCAAAGACAGTCTAATATACGAGCCGCCCACCGCATCGCACAGTTTTTGATACTCATTTTCCGGGTCGATAATCAAAATTTCGCTCCCCACCATCATTGAACGTAGCGCCTCTAATTTCACCGTAAATGATTTACCAGCACCAGACTTTGCAAACACCACCATATTGGCATTTTCTAGACTAAACCGATCAAAAATCACCAAGCCATTATTATGCATATTGATACCATACAAGATCCCCTTATCCTGTGTCAGGTCCGCCGAAGTAAACGGGAAAGACGTGGAAATCGCACCAGTATTCATATTGCGCCGAATCTGCAATTGATCCGTACACTGTGGCATAATAGAATTCATCCCTTGCTCTTGTTGCGAATTAGCTACCTTTGAGAAAATCATCTGTTGTCCAAAAATCGTCTCAATTTTCTGCTGTACAAATTTCATTTCGTCCAAAGAGTCGGCCCATAATGTAATATATAGTCCAAACCGGAAGAACTTCTCTGCCCCCACCTGCAATTGATCACGTAGTTCCTCTGCATCGCTGATCGCTGCCTCTAGCTCCGGATCACGTACCCGGCCTTTCTCTGCATTGATATTCATCGAAGCCTCTAGCTGCGTCACCTTGGTCTTCAGGTTTTTCATCACTACCGCCGTCTCTACCGGATAAATATACATTGAGACATCTATCACTTCATCAATATTAATAATCGGCGAAATCCACCCCGTATAAAGAGAGCGTGGATAACCATACACATACAAAGTCCGCCCGTATTTATTTCCTAACCTAAAATAGTCCGAATGTATTTCAATTGCTGAAGGAGAAATCAAATCCCGTAACGTATTGGTACCCTGCTCAAACGCTTGCTGAATTTGCGCCGCTTCCATCGCCTCATTTTGCGCCGCTATCTCTGCTGCTGTCAGCTTTTTCTTTTTAGCCATTATTTTCTCCCTTCCTCACATACATTGTAGCGAGCTTCGAGAAATCCACCAAAGGCTCCCTTACTGCCGTATCCGGATTATTAAAGTTGTAATAAAGCTCCGCCAGCTCCCGAGTATTCAACCTCACCGAATTAATACCAATCTGGAACAACCCAGAAATAATCGTGTCTACTCTGTTCGTTAGTTCAGATAAAGCCTTGTCATAAGTTGCACGATCTATTCGTGTTACTTCAGGCGCCTTAGATTTAGAAAACGATCTAAAGAAATTTTTAGTCTGTTGTAATGCTTTTTCCGTATCCGCTGAAGAATAATATGGAATTACAATGAAAAATGACTTATCCATAATATTCGCCTCTTGCGACAGAATATCTATGAAATTAATATAATCATCCATTAATACGCCAAGTAACATATTATCATTATTACGGCGAATTTCAGAGAGTCTCTCAATATACGGACCAATATCTACCCTTTGCGAACGCACCAATATCTGCGTAGTAAATTTTAGCGAATTCAAGAAATTTTGATAAGAATACTCGATACCTTCTCGTTCTACATCGCTCATCAAGTCAAAGTTAATGGATTTACAGGCTACTACTGCCCGAAAAGAGCCGTCTTTCATAATCACCACATTATCACGAAGCTCCGAAATCAAAAGTGTAGATTGCGTAGACGTTGGTGCATCTTTATTTGGCGAAACCGGCCTCGCTTGGTTCGCCGCCATCGCCGCCGCACCTAAATTCGCCGCGCCCGCATTCTGCTGCCCCGGCATCACCATTTGTGGCATTGCTTGCCCCTGCTGCACCGGCTGCCCCATCGTCTGATTTGGCATTATCATCTGCGGCGCATTCTGGTTATTAGTATAATCTTGTGGGTTCATAATTTAGTGTAGCGATATAAAAACTTCGCCCTCGTCCTTTCTATTTATACGGTTAGCCTCTTTTGCAATCGTTTCTATGGAAAAAGCATCATTGTTTGCTAATTCAATTATACTAGGTTTCGGTGGAATTGTGGGCGCTTTTTCAGCCGTTACCTGATTTACCCTATTAGACTTTTCCACAGGTTTTTCCACAACTGGAGAATTTGGCAAAATCACTGTTGGCGAGTTAAAAATCTCTTCTCTAGATACTGGCATATTTTGCATTTGTTGCTGCGGCGAACCCACAGGCACCGTTGGCTTCATCTCCGCAAAACGTTTTTCTAGCCGAGCATTAGACATTGCAATATTTTCCGTCTCGTTAATTGCCTGCTGCATCTCCCTTACCACCTCAGCATGTCGCTCTGTTTCGTCTTTTTGTATTACATTACTCAAGTTATTAAAATGATTACCTTCGAACATATCCGCTGTTGCATTAGCCTCAGCAATCAGATCTTCTCGCATCGGATTACTGCCAGCACCTTTGATTGCATAGCCACCCGTATCAACAATATCCGCCAAGAAAGACAAACGGTGTGTAGCTTCTTCTCCGGTAATATCTCGCGTACGGCTTTCCTCTACTTTTTTAGGTGCCGTAATCTGAATAGTAGATTCTCTCTGACCAGGAGTCCACAATCTAGTATGTGGCTTCAGGTAATACGACACGATTGCCGCAAGATATGTTTCCATCGGCTGATCTTTTTTTAGCGGCAAAGCCAAAGCCACAAAAAGTAAAACCGGTGGCAACGGAATAATTGCGAGTAGTGGAAACAGTTGAAAAAGTCCCACTGCTAGCGCAATCAACCCACCAGCAATCAAAAGATATACAAACTGCCGAAAACTAAACGGGCCTAAGAGTTTATCGTCGGCCTCAACGTCTTGAGGGACTTTATACTGCGCCATATATTATATATTATAACATAAAACATTATATAAGCATAAAGAAAACCGCCTATACACTTACCCAGGCAACCTTCCCACGAAGCCCACCTTAAGCATCCGGATAATTATCTTCGTCTTCTAGTAAATCTCTCAAGAATTTGTATAATTCTATATTGTCCGCATTTGGATCATCTTGACTATAATAGTGTTCGTATTTCTTCACGATTAGCGAATCTTCTCCAAACCATTTTCCGAGTTGCTCCCTGGTGTCCTCAAAGAAAAGCGCTGGCTCTTCATCCATAATCCTGTCTTTCAGATCTCGCATTTTATTTAGGAAATCTTCCCTATCAGACGCATCATATACCCTAGCCGGTCTTGCTCCTTCAGAATTACCTTCACCACGCCCTTCAGTAGCCCTCTTTGCCTTTAGCTGCTCGTCATAAAAATTCATTTCTTTACGTAATGCTTCTTCATCATCCAAGTTTACCCATCTACGCAGCCAGTCTTTAGCGTTAATTGCCGTACCACTCGTCCTAGTTCTGTAAATTTGACGTAATTTACCAGTTTCACCCAAAATCTTCCTCACTTGTCTACCGGCAAGTTCCATCTTCAACTGTTTCAAATCTTTACTTCTTAACTTCTGAGCTTCTTCCGGCGTCTTATCCGCATATCTATTTTGTATCTCAGCGCGAGCTCTCTCATATTTTCGCTTTCTCTCGCTAGAACTTTCATCCGCCGAACTACCCTCCAGATACGAATTCACCAAATGTTCCATAGTTGCGTCACGATAGTCCGTCCGCATACCCAAAATCTGCCCAGTAGTCTGGTCTTTAAAGTAATCATTGGTTTTCTTACGATAATATTTTTCAACTTCGTCTCTATGTTCACCAAAACCATTATCTTTATCATCCCACACCGGCACTAAATCATATTCAGGATCGCCATTCTCATCCACCACCATCTTACCGTTCTCTTTCTTCTGCTTCAATTCATAACCCGTCCAAAACTTCACGCCACTATTTATCTGTTCACTACCAGATAACCATTTCAGGCTAGCCGACAAGAACGCCGGTTCAAAAGCAGTCTGAATTTCTTCGCGCTTTCTTAACCATCCAGATACATCCCATTCTCTCTCTGGATGATCCTTGTCAAACCCATAAGCCTTCTTCAAGCTATCATCCAAGTTAGACAAGGCAGTACGTTCAATATTATCAAGTGAGGTACCCTCCATCAACTGGCGCATACCTTTTTTAGCGTACATACGACCAGTCGGGTTCCCTTCCGTTACCGCCTCGCCGTCATGATAACCTTTTACATACTCATCATATGTTACACCCATTACTTTACGATCGTTACTATTATAAGCCCGTGCCGTTTCCAAATTAATATACTTGCCAAACCGCCTCAAAAATGGGTCGTTATCTTTCACTTCAAACATTAAGAAACTAGCCAAGGACTGTGAAGCATGCGTTCCGAGATTAATCCCACCACCAATATTTACATCCAACAAATTATCTAGCTGCGTCTTAAGCAAATCAGTATCGCCACGTTGATTCAGAATCCTAAGTCCAGGCACAATTAAATCTATATTGCTTGCCGCCTCTTTCATCTTTGTCAATTCGTCTAGCCTAAACTCCACGTCTTTAGTTGGCGCCGTCAATTCGAAGTATTTCTGCATCTTAGATTCCATCAGTTTCTTCTGCGTGTCATATCCCTGAGCCGCCGTTGCTGCCGCATATTGAACATCACTTACGCTACCTTCCATAATACGGCTTACTGCAGAATAGCGCGCTCGTGCCTCAGCATTAGCCTGCGCATCCGTAAAATGAAACTTATAATTGTCTTTCTTAGCTCTTTCACCAGTAGCCTGATTAATCTCATACCCCTGAATATCATCCATGTGCGCATTAATCGCCGCTTCCATCCTTTGATGAAACCCAACGGCATTGTCATATTCAATCCTTTCACCACGAGCCTGCTCAGCCTTCAATCTGTCCGAAGCATCAACATTAGCCATATCCAATCTATCTAAACGTGCTCTTCTACTCGTCCCTTTTTCAGCCATATAGCCAAAGCCTTTATTAAAATTATTCTTGTCTCTTAAGCTTACCTGTTGATATTCCATAATTTTAGCTTGCCGTGCATATGCCTCTTCACCTTTCCTAGACAAAGGCCCGCCATAAATATCCCCATTTTTATAGTTCTTTCTAGCCTTGTATGCTAAACCTCTTTCTTTCACTTCCGCAGCCCGTTCATCGGTTTCAGCATCTCGTGCAATTTTCCGGTTAGACACAAATTGCATCAATCTCAATGACGGCGTGACCGCTCGTCCTGATGATAAATACTTTTGTTTCGTGTTCAATCTATGCGAATCTGCCCACGCCCGGTTTGTAGCCAAAGGTTTTGCTGCCAATGCGTGCATCCTAGCATTGATTGTCCCCAGAAACGTTCCAGACATTTGCATTAATTTCCAAGAGAAGAAAAGTGGAAAAATTTGCACTGCAGTACCAAGCAACACTCCAAAACCATCTTTTGCGCTTGCAACAATCGCAAACCCCGCCAAACTGGACGCCCCAAACAGCAATGAAAACATTGGGTAAAATACCAACATTTTCACTAACAAATTCTTCCATTTCTTAAACCATTGCTCTGTATTGGGCAAAATATACGCCACAATTGCCAATGGCGATATCATAATTAGTAATGCAACCACTGCCTGTCGCAAAGCAATAGTAATCAACCCTGTAACTACCGCCACAATCGCGCCCAATAATACCGGTATAAGCATCCAAATCACACCAGTCTCCACGGCTATTGCGCCACCTAACACCGTCAATGCCGCACCGCCTGCCATAGAAGAATATACCTTCGCATACGTAATTTTTGCCTCAACTGCCGCATCGCCAGCCACGGGTGCAGCCGCACTACTTGCTATTACCGATTCTTCTACCGAAGTAAATACTCCCCTCAAACCGTTTCCTACTATGTTGGACACATCCACAGCTAGCGAACAAATCAAAAAGCTCAAATTTACCAACAGCGCCGTTACTATCAATTTTGGCAGCACTTTTTTAATACCATAATTAGAAATCCCCACACCAGTAATTTGCGAATAAATCACGACGAGTAAAAATATAACAAATACTATATTTGTCAAACTCAAACAGTATTTCCAAATTTCATAAATTGGCGAGCCGTCTTCAGTTGATACCGGATCAATCTTCAATATACCCTCTATCTTATCGTACAACCAATCCACCGCTTCAGCAATCTTGCCAGTCGTTGGACACACTAACCAACCAATTTCCCCCAAGCTATCTTTACATGTATCGGCCGTCATGTTATTAAGAGTCGCAAAAGCCCCTTCGCCCTCAGTCTTGGCCTCATTTTCTCCATTTTCCTCACCATTCGCGTCTGCATCCCCATTCGTAGCTTCACCATCGTTACTATTACCCGTATTCGTCTCGCTAGTTTCCGGATCCGCATAAACCGTATCCGACGTCAGTACCGTTCCAAATACCCCCACCACCATACTTATCATAACCAAAAAAACACCAAAAATGGTCTTAAAAACATCTTTTTTTGATCTTTTTTTCGTTATCATAGACAAACCCGCCTCCCTTTCAAGGCGTAGGCTTATTATAGCACGCATAAGCTTTTTTGTCAATATACATTACAGATATTTCACACAAATGTCAATTATATTTTATGACTCTTATGCTATTTACATTTGGGCTTTTTCAATTTTTATGGTAATATAAAAACAAAATAAACGGACCAATATGAAAAACTCACTTAAAAAAATATTGACATTCTTTAGCTTAATCGGCATCATCTCGGCCAGTCTAATTACCCTAAATCCACATCAAACATCAGCAGTTACTATAGATGCCCGCAGTGGCAACAGCTGCGGCGGATTTCTCGGCTTCGTTTCTTGGGATTGCGGCATTAAAAATAACATCAACAATGAAAATGATTTAAAATCAGAAACTTGGAAAATCGCTGCCAACATTGCTGCCGACATTACAGTTCTTGCCGCTTATTTGGTATTAGGTTACGTCATCTACGGTGGCTACCTTTATACTTTTTCCAGCGGAGATCCAGGAAAAATCGCTACTGGCAAAAAAACACTCTCTCAAGCATTTATCGGACTTGCTATCGTCATGCTAGCTTATATCATTATGAGCTCTATTCGTTTTGCCCTACTAGGATCCAGCGGCGATCTAGGCAACTGCATGACCATTACTACTGCAAATGGCAAAACCACCGTCTCTGGTAATTGCGTCTCCGCCACAGACGTTATTGGTGGGACCATTCAATGGTTTGTCGCTATCGCTGGTATTGTTTCAGCAATTTTCGTTGTTTATGGTGGAATATCTTACACTACATCAGCTGGCGACCCAGGTAAACTCCAAAAAGCCAAAAACATGATAATATATGCACTCATAGGGTTAGCCATCGTTGCTCTTGCCGAAATAATCACCGCATTCGTTACCAATATCATAAAAGATGCAAGTAATGCCACATCTACTGATTCTGAAACAGGCACTTTATTCATCGAAACTAAAAATACCATATTAAAGGAGGCTACTAATGAAAAAATATCTTAAAATCATAGTCATCGCTGTTTTCAGTATTCTAGGAACCACCACTATTATATCATCGCCCACCCTTGCCGCCGATGCTGATGTTTGTAGTACCAATGTGCCAGATTCAGTCAAAGAAGCTGCCGGCTGCAATAGCAACACGGATAGCTTACAATCAGCAATCACCAATATTCTTAGCGCCATCATAGGTGTAGCTGGCCTTGTTTCTGTAGCCTATATTATCGTCGGAGGCATACAATACATGACGTCATCCGGCGATTCTAGCAAAACCGAGAAAGCCAAGAAAACTATTCTCTACGCTTTAATTGGGCTTGTCGTATGTGCACTATCTTTCGCAATTGTCAACTTCGCCATCAGCAGGATAATATACAATAACAATTCCTCCTCCGATAATGATGAATCCGCATACGAAAATACTAGTAGTACCTGGATTTCCAACAACTATCAATAACCTCCCCTATTGCACTTTTTTAAAAAAAGTTATAAAATACAATCAAGTAATTAAAGGATAAACAATGAAAAATATTCTCACTCAATTCGCCCTAGATACCAAAGTCACTGAGTTACAATATGATACGGGCGACACCTTCTCCTCTTCCTTCCAGGGTATCTTAAATGCCGTTATTGGTGTATTGGCACTCGTAGCTGTAGTAGTTATGATTGTCGGCGGCGTTAGCTACATGACTTCTTCTGGCGACGCAGGTAAGGTTAAAAAAGCCAAAGATACTATCCTTTATGGCTTAATCGGTCTAGTAGTTTGTGTATTAGCATTTGCCATCGTTAACTTCGTTATTAGCCAAATCATTGGTTCAAATTAGTAACAGGTCAAAAAAATACTCCCTTCCGGGAGTATTTTTGTTATTTAAGCCCCCATTTAAAAAACACCCCATCGGGTGTTTTTTAAAGCTTTTAAGTACTGCTCTACTTATTGAATCGCAATTTTCTTTGGCGCCTCAGTCTTTTCCTTTTCAAAAGTAATTGTCAATACACCATCTTTAAGCTCTGCTTTTACGCTATTTTCATCTTCGCGTACCTGCACAGGAAGCGCAATTGTTCGCGAAAATTCGCCCCAATAACATTCTTGAATATGCCATCTAGTAGTCTGTTCATCTTCACCACCAGAAAGCACACCAGAAATCGTCAAAATATTATCGGAAATACTGACATCAAGATCAGATTTCGAAATTCCAGCCGTGCGGGCTTTAACTACTAATTTATCGGCGGTTTCGTAGACATCTACAGCAAGCTGTCCTGGAAAGTCGTCGGTATTTTCCCACTCATCTTCGACCGGTTCGCTTGGAGCTTGGACCTCTTCTTCCGCTACAACTGTTTCTTCCGTTTCCACCGGAGCAACAAGTTCCTCATCCCCGCCCAAGAATGCAGCAGCGAGATCATCTTCCATCAGCAAATCGTCACTGTTTGTACGAGCCATATTTCCTCCACTTATATTGTTATGCTTTATTATAGCTTACTTCTATAGTAAAATCAAGAGAAATATGCCAAATATTGTAAAAAATACAACACTCCCTAGCCTACTAGACATCCTCGCGCCTCACTCTTGTAGAGGTTGTGGCCATATCGGTAACGTCTTATGCGATCGTTGTAAAAATAACATCATTTTAGAAAATTCCGACATCAAAATTAAAACTCCCAAATCTTTTCCGCCAATCTTTGTCGCCGGTCAACGAATTGGTCTTCTAGATAATCTAATTCAAGATTTAAAATATCATTCCGTCCGCGCCGTCGCTAAAACTTTAGCAATTCTTCTCCACCAAACCCTCCCACGCTTTGAGTCATCAACAACAATCGTTCCGCTCCCCACTATTAGCAAACATATTCGTAGCCGCGGCCTAGATCATACCCTATTAATCTCCAAACATTTCGCCAAAATACGTCACTTCAGAGTAGAAAAACTCTTAATTCGTAACCAAAACACCGTGCAAGTTGGCACAGACCGCCAGACACGCATCAAACAAGCAACCAAAGCCTACTCAATCAATCTTTCCATCAAAGTCAATCCAAATACCACCTATATACTTTTTGATGACGTTTGGACTACCGGCGCCAGTATGAAAGCTGCCGTCAAAAAGCTCCGGCAAGCCGGAGCCAAGAAAATCATTGTAGCAATCCTAGCCGTGAGTGACATCAACCAGTAAAGCTGTTTCCTTTTTATCGGTGGAACTCGGCAAGGCCGAAATTACAAAGTTCACAATCGCAAACGCCAAAAATGCTATCACTAAACCAATGATCGCATAGAGCACCGTATTTTTGGCATCCGTTACTTTCTTCGCATCGCCTCCCGATGTTACATAGCGAATACCACCGATAATTAACATAATCACCGCAATAATACCTACAATATAAAGAATTGTATTTGTCACTTGTTTGAATACGCCATTATCGCCAAACAAATCTTTCGGGCACTCATCGCATCGTGCTGCTTCTGCACCCTCTCGCAAAGTTAGTGCTGATACACTGTTAGAGGCCACAGCTACCACAGCTACCACCATTATCAACATCGGTAATACAATTTTTAAAATCTTTTTCATACTGCAATTATACCACATATCCCAAGATATTCAATTTTCAAATATCAAAAAAAACGTTTTGGGTTAATCTCCAAAACATTTTTAAGAACGTCTTCTTTACTAAACTTTCTTCCGAAAAAGTTCAAGGTAATGGCGGAGGGTGAGGGATTTGAACCCTCGCTCCAGGTTGCCCCAGACTAACTCGTTAGCAATGAGTCCCCTTCGACCACTTGGGTAACCCTCCAGCTCTTTTCATTTTACCACATTTCTCAATTTTTTCCCACATCCATTTTTTTATGTTAAAATAAAGTTATTATGGCAAAAGCTATTCAAACTGTCTCTTGGCAAGCAGAAGAATACATAGAACGCGATCGTAATATATGGTGGTATGTAGGCCTTTTCGCCATAGGTATTGGCTTATGCGTACTGTCATTTTTCCTACGCTGGTGGTCATTCATCGCGTTAATCGTAGTTTGCATAATCGCGATTTTAGTAAGCTCTGCTCGCCCGCCACGTAAAATTAACTATACTTTAGATAAAGACGGCCTCACCGAAGGCGGTAAGCTCCATAAATATGATGAATTCCGTGCCTTCGGCATCCTTAAAGAAGGTTCGCATTTTTCGGCCGTGTTAATTCCTAAAAAACGTTTTGCCTTGCAGGTTAAAGTTTATTTCCCTGGCGGCAGCGGTGAAGCCATCGTCGATGCACTAGGTGCACGTCTCCCCATGGAAGAAGTAAAACTTGATTTCCTGGATAAGATCGTCAATTTCTTGCGTATTTAATAAATCTATGCTAATATAAACATAAGTTTAATATAAAAAGGTGGGCAAATGGACCAAAATCAAACCGTAGACAACGATCTACAAAAAGCTATTGACGACATCACTAATACTACTAATACTGACCCTGTTTTTTCCGATCCTGTCGCCGCGCCATCTTCAGTACCAGAAGGTGACACCGGTGAATTGGGCGAGCCAGTTGGGCCTTTTCCGGAACCAAAAGTAGAAATGGTCGCTCCAGCTCCAGAGCCTATCGCTCCATTTGAGCCTATCGATATTCCAGAACTAAATGTTCCAGCTCCAGAACCAGCAACTATGCCGCCCATGCCACAATCAGCCCCAGAACCGGTCGCCCCAGCCCCAGTCATTCCAGAGCCAGCCCCGGTCGTTCCAGAACCAGCTCCAGCCCCCGTTCAGTCAATATTCAATTCTTCCAATTTAAACACTCGTCAAGTTAAAGAAGCCGCCTTGCGCGATTTAATTCCACTATTAGATCGCCTCAATATGACACCTTCACAAAAGTTTAATATCTGTCGCAATATCTTTGAGGATTTACGCGATTACACAGTACTAGAGCAAGCCTACCGTGCCGCTACGGAAATCACTAACGAAACCGAACGCGCCGAAGCCCTCCTCTACTTGGTAGAGTCCATCGATAAAATGTAAATTTTCACCTCCGCAAAATAATCCCATTGGGATTATTTTGTTTTAACCCAAAATTGAGTTGGAATCCACTTCCAACTCAATTTTTTAGCTAGCCTCTTTTATTAGACTTCTCTTCCCCGAATAAAAAGCCTAATACCCCATTCCACCCATATCAGGAACAGCCGGCTTCTCCTCCGGGATTTCACATATCAATGCACCCATCGTAATCGCCGTCGCCGCTATTGAAGTTGCGTTTTTCACCGCTTCCTTCGTCACCTTTGCAGGATCAATTACACCAGTCTTCTTAAGGTCCACCAAACCTTTTTCCGGTGCCATCACATTTATACCAAATCCTGCCTTACCAGATTTTTCTACTTCAGCTAGCAACGCTTGTGCATTAAGCCCAGCATTTTCCATAATGTGGATAAACGGTGCCCTTAGAGCATTTTTCACAATCTTCGTACCACTATCTTCTTCTTTTAATTTACCAGCCAAGTTCGCCAGCGTCACACCACCACCAGCCACAATACCTTCAGCTAGCGCCGCCTTGGTAGCCGCTACCGCATCGTCCACTCGGAATTTCTTCTCATCAATTTCCGTTTCAGTAGCGCCTCCTACCTTAATCACTGCTACTTTACCAGACAATGCTGCTGCGCGCTTTTCAAATTCTTCTCTCTCATAATCAGACTTTGCCATCTCAGCCTGCGCATGGATTAATTCAATCCTCGCTACTACAGCTTTAGCATCACCGGCCCCCTTAATAATCGTCGTCTCGTCTTTTGTAGCGATCACTTTAGCTACAGAGCCTAATACTTCCAGACCCACCTCTTCTAGTTTCAATCCCTTATCAGCTGAAACTACCGTCGCATCCGTCAAAATCGCAATATCCTCCATAATTTCTTTGCGGCGATCCCCAAATGACGGAGCTTTTAACACCAATGAATTGAATACGCCTTTAAGTTTATTTAGTACTAATAGCGACAAAGCCTCACCCTCCACTTCTTCAGCAATAATCACTAAATCCTTCTTGCCGGTCTGCGCTACTTTTTCCAACATAGGCAAAATGTCACTTGCCGCCGAAAGTTTTTTATCAGTAATTAGCACTAGTGGCTTCTCAAAAATCGCCTCTTGCCGGTTTACATCGGTCACAAAGAAAGGTGAGGAATAGCCCTTATCATAAGAAAATCCTTCTACAATTTCTTCTTCCATTTCCAGACCTTGTCCAGCTTCCACCGTCACTACACCGTCTTTACCAATCTTCGAAATTACTTCAGCAATCAATTCACCAATTTTCTCATCCCCCGCTGAAATCGTCGCTACTTCTGCCACTTTTTTGTCATCACCTTCAATCTTTTCAGCCATTTTATCAATTTCGGCAATAATTTCAGCGCCAGCTTTCTCAATTCCTCGCCTGAGCTCCATTGGGTTCACGCCAGCTGCGATTAGTTTATTTGCTTCGTTTAAAATATTGTATGTTAGCACCGTCACCGTAGTGGTACCATCACCAGCAACTTTGTTTAATTTCTGTGCTGCCGTTTTAATCAATTTTGCACCTACCGCTTCACCTAAAGCCTCGTCCTTGTTAGGAAGCTCCACCGCCTCTGCCACCGTTACCCCGTCATGTGTAATCACTGGCGCTCCATATTCTTTCTCGATTATCACGTTCTTGCCTTTTGGCCCAAATGTCACTTTTACAGCATCATACAATTGTTTTGCGCCAGACAGCACTTTCTCGCGCGCTTCTGCTTCATAATATATTTTCTTTGCCATATTTTTCTCCTTCTAAAAGTTTTCCACAGGTTTTTCCACCAACTTATCCCTATAAAGTCGCCAAAACGTCTTCCTCTTTTAGGATAATGTAGTCTACATCGTCAATCTTTATTTCCGTTGTAGAATACTCCTTGTAGACGATCTTGTCATCCTTTTTTACAGACTTCACTTCTGGCCCCACCGACTCTACCACTGCGTAAGCCGGTTTTTCCTTCGCTTCACCCAATAATATTCCAGATTTTGTTTTTTCTAATGGCTTTTCCACTTTTGCCACTACTCTGTCTTTCAACGGTTTTAATGCCATATTTTTCTCCTTTTCTACCCCTATTATAGCACAAAAATTAGCACTTACAACCCCCGAGTGCTAATTTATGAGTGGTAATAACCTCAATCTTATCGTTTTAGTTAAATACATTATATTATCAAGTAACTCCATCATCTCATCTTCTCTAAAACCTCTTTCGATCCATTCTTCGATCAATCCCACAATTTCACCTATATACACCCTAAATACCCTCTCCAAATTACCATACAATTTATATTCTTCTTTCAGTTTCGGCACCAAAACTCCAACCATTTTCATAATTATCGTCATCCTCTGATTTTCTAGAAAAATTGCAAAAGCTTCTTGATTTTTTAGAATAAAAATTAACAATCTATAATAAATTACCCTTATAGATACGTTATTTTTGTTCAACATTTCACACATAAAACTCTCATATTCTATCAGAATATATTCTTCATAATCGGTCACGATTCCATATATTGTTTTATGATGACGGTAAAAAGTCGCCTTATCCACATCGGCCTTTCTCGCCAACTCCGTTACACTTAATCTATCCCGCCCACAATCAAAAAAGACCTTTAATATGGCCTCTTCATTTTTTCGGAAACGAGCATCCTCCAGCTTCCTTTTTGTCAGCCGAGTACTCATAACTTTTATTATACTACTGACGTATTATTATTAAACTCTCATATTGTTCTAATTTATATTTTTTGTCCTCTAGCCACTCATCTACCGCCTTCATTACCCCCGGCAAGGCTGGATTATAATAGTCATGCACCAAAATCACTCCACCTTGCATTATTTCACCTTCAATCAATTTTAAAGAATCTTTAATGGATTCGTAAAAATCGCCATCTAAAAATGCAAAAGCAATCTTATCCGGAAGATCCGCTTCATCCAAATCCTTAAACCACGCTTTTTTAATAACTGGTACCGGTAATCCCGCCCGCAAAAATCTCTCCTTGACCTCCCTTTTCGTCACTAATAACTCTCCGTCTTTAAAATCTTGTCCAAGTGCCGACTCGTCCGCCACACTTTTCTCTGGTAACCCCTCAAAAGAATCATAAATCCATAACTTTTTCACAGAGTTTTCCACAGGTTTTTCCACAAGTTTAGTATTAAAATCCCGTAGAACTTCTGCCAAAAGCAGTGATGTATCGCCTTTATAACACCCTAGTTCCACAAAGTCCCCCTCTACCGCAAGACATCCTCTAGCGACTTTCAAAATCTCCTCCGTCTCCCTTTCGGAAACTTGATCATTTTTCCAAACCATTACTATTTATCCTTTATTTTACTACCCATACATAATCATCTTTATTATCTCTCAAACAAATCACACAAAAACTATAACATCTTTCTTAAATATTCCCCAGTTGGCGTGTTAGCCTTCTTCGCCAAATCCTCCGGAGTGCCCTCTGCACATACCATACCACCCTTTAAGCCGCCTTCTGGTCCCATGTCTATCACCCAGTCTGCTGATTTTATCATATGCAAATTATGCTCAATAATCACCATCGAATTACCGCCATCCACTAATCTGTTCAATATCGCCAACAATCTTTTTACGTCGTCCGTATGTAGTCCAGTTGTTGGCTCGTCCAAAATATACAAAGTCTTACCCGTAGAACGCCGCGCCAATTCCGTTGCCAGTTTAATCCTTTGCGCTTCACCACCACTAAATGTCGTCGCCGGCTGTCCCAATCTAATATAGCCCAACCCTACTTCTTGTATTGTTTTTAATTTTGGCGCAATAGACGGAATATTCGCGAAAAACTCCACCGCTTCATCAATCGTCATATCTAATACTTGCGAAATATCTTTGCCTTTATATTTAATTTCCAATGCCTCCGCATTATACCGCCTACCGTGACACTTCGGGCACGTCACGTATACATCCGGCAAAAAGTGCATTTCAATTTTATTCACACCATCACCCTGGCAATTCTCGCACCGCCCACCTTTCACATTAAAGCTAAATCTACCCGCCTTATAGCCTCGCACTTCTGCTTCCGGCTGCGCCGCAAAAAGCTCCCGTATCGCCGTAAACACCCCGGTATATGTAGCAGGATTACTTCTTGGTGTTCGTCCAATCGGACTTTGATCAATCACGATCACCTTATTAATTTTTTCAATCCCCTCAATTTTCTCATGCGTACCACTTACGGTTTGTGCCCGATGTAGTCTCGCCAAAAGCTCGTTTGCCAAAATACCATTCACTAATGTAGATTTGCCACTTCCGGACACCCCAGACACTACCGTCATTACGCCTAGCGGAAAATGTACATCTATATTTTTTAAATTATTCTCACGTGCTCCCACTACTACTAATTCATTTCCTTTTTTGATTTTCCGGCGTTTTTTAGGCGTATCAATTTTCATTTCACCAGAAAGGTATTTTCCAGTAATTGAATTTGGGTTTCGCATGATCTCTTCCGGCGTCCCCGCCGCTACTAGTAAACCACCCTTTGCTCCTGCCCCCGGCCCAATATCCACAATATAATCCGATGCCAACATAGTATCCTCATCATGCTCCACCACCAGCACCGTATTCTTTAAATCACGCAAATGCTTCAAAGTCGAAATCAATTTATCATTATCTCGCTGATGTAATCCAATAGACGGCTCATCCAAAACATACAGCACGCCCTGTAACCCAGATCCAATCTGAGTTGCCAATCTAATTCTTTGCGCCTCACCACCAGAAAGAGTATTGGCTGCTCGCCCTAGTTCCAAATATCCCAACCCCACGTCTTGCATAAATTTCACTCGCTCACGAATTTCCTTCAAAATCGGCTTCGCAATCAATTCTTCATCTTCACTAAAACCTAAATCTTGATTTAGTACTTCTAACGTTGCATCTACATCCAAATTACACATATCCACAATATTTAAATCATGAATCGTTACTGCTAACACTGCCGGTTTTAACCGCGCCCCATGACAAGTCTGACACTCTCGCACCCGCATAAAACGTTCAATATCATGTTTCATAAATTCCGAAATTTTCGGATCATTATATCTTCTTTCTAATGTCGGAATAACACCTTCATAAGTAGTCTGGTACACGGTCCCTTCTGCAAATCTACCACTACCAGACACTTTCATTTCATATTTTTCGTCCCCTGTGCCATACAATATAATATTTTTTATTTCATCAGATAGTTCACCAATTGGCGTATATACATTAAATCCATGTTTCACACCCACCTGCATCAGCCTTTTTAACCACCAAGAATCCTGCCCTACACGATTAAATGGCCTTATCCCACCTTCTGCAATCGTCAAATTATTATTAAACACTAATCCAGGATCTATTTCCATCCTAGATCCCAATCCTGTACAAGTCGGACAAGCCCCATCCGGTGCATTAAAACTAAATAACCGTGGCGTAAGTTCCGGAATCAATTCATCTGGGTGATCCGGACAAGCATAACGTTGTGAATAAGTCAGTATTTCTGTATTTTCAGCCGTAATCTTATTTTCTCCCACCGCAGTCGTCCGATCATTTATCTTCAAAAGTTGGATAATACCCTGCCCCATCTCCAATGCCTGTTCTATGGAACTACTAATTCTCGTTTTTAATTCCGGATTTAACACAAATCTATCCACTACTATTTCTATATTATGCCGTTCATTTTTGTTGAGTTCCGGAAATTCATCTAGCGCATAAATTATTCCATCCACCCTCACCCGCGAAAACCCTTTTGCCGAATATTGTTCTGAAATATGCAAAAATTCACCTTTTTTCGCACTCACAATCGGCGCTAGTAGCATCAATTTAGACCCTAATGGCAACTTCATCACTTCATTCACAATATCTTCCACCGAACGCCGCGATACCGGCTTATGACAAATCGGACAATGTGGCACTCCTACCCGCGCAAACAAAAGTCTTAAATAATCATACACCTCAGTTACCGTTGCCACTGTGGAACGCGGATTCCTGGAAGTAGATTTCTGATCAATCGATATCGCCGGCGAAAGCCCAGTAATAGAATCTACGTCCGGTTTATCCATAATTCCAAGAAACATCCGCGCATACGACGATAGCGATTCTACATACCTTCTCTGCCCTTCCGCATAAATCGTGTCAAAAGCAAGCGAAGATTTACCAGACCCAGAAAGCCCAGTAATAATTACTAATTTATCTCGCGGAATATCCACATCTATATCTTTTAGATTATTTTGTCTCGCTCCACGGATTTTTATTACATTATCGTTTCCAAAAATTTCCCCCTCAATCTTCTGTATTTTTTCATCTTCGCTCATCTAAAATCTCTCTTATAAACGCATATATTATAACCCAAAATCCAGAAAAAGTCCAGCCTATGATATAATCAAATCATGAGTAGCGAGGAAACCAGCACCAAAGAAACCACGGACATCAAAGACGTCAAAACTTCCAAACACGCCGCACGCTATCTAATCGTAGGTATCTGTGTTACTATTTTCAATTACGTACTTTTTGCAATTTTATCGAACCTCATTATCCAAAATAATGATTTGCTCTGGCTTTCTTCCCTAATTGCTACCGTCATCACCACTATTGTAGCCTATATCGCTCATTCAAAAATCACTTGGAAAGAACGCATTGTTACCAAGCATTCAATTATACGTTTTTTTATTTGGAATGCATTACTTGCCATCGTTATCAGTCCAGCACTTACTCAACTTTTTAGTCTTATCACCCCACTTTACGAATTCGCCTTCAATATAACCTCAGCCATTAATCTACCCTTTACTTATGAATTTGTCCTTACTACTGGATCCTTTGCCCTCACATCTATAGTCATCATGATTCTCAATTTCCTCTTTTACGATAAATTCGTTTTTGGCAAAAAGAAAGTCTCCAATGAAAAATAATCCCCTCATTTCTGTTGTTGTCCCAATATACAATACTAGCAAGTATCTCCCACGTTGCCTAAACTCCATTATTAATCAAACCTATAAAAATCTAGAAATAATATGCATCAACGACGGCTCCACCGATAGCTCTCTCTCCATTCTCCAAAATTATGCACAAAAAGATTCTCGTATTAAAATCACTACTCAAAAAAACGCCGGCCTTTCAGCCGCCCGCAACACCGGTATCACAAAATCCACCGGCAAATATATTACTTTCGTAGATTCGGATGATGAAATCTCACATAATATGCTGGAAAAACTTCTTGTCTCTCTCCAAAAAAACGATGCAGATATCTCCGTCTGTTCGTTCAAAGAAATATACCCCGATGGCAAAATCACCCATTTCAATAAAGTTTCTTCCGCTCAAACCTACACTACAGAGCAATCCCTAAAAGCCATGTTGCAAGAACAAGGCTTTATGCTCTCCGCCACCATGAAATTGTTCCTCACAACATACTTTAAAAATATTCAATTTCCTATAGGTAAACTTCACGAAGACATTGGCACTACTTACAAACTCATCATGAGGGCTCACCGAGTAACTTTTGTTCCAGAAGAATTATACTTTTACCACCATCACGGAGAATCTATCACTTCTAAAAAATTCGACGAGCGAAAATTAGACATTATAGCCCTAACTGATCAAATGTGCAAAGACATTGATGCTAAATATCCTACGTTAAAAAACATTACCAATGAGCGCCGCATGCGTGCCAGGTTCTCCGTTCTTCGCCAAATCCCAACCAACAATCCCGAAACCAAAATAATCCTCCAATATCTAAGAACCCATAAATCATACATTACAAAAAATCCCGAGGCCACCAAAACAGATAAATTCGCCCTCGCCCTCGCACTATTCAATCCAAAACTATTTCAGCTCGCCTATAAACTATTCAAATAAGACATCGTATCTCGCATAGCGTCTTCTACGGTCAACTCAGTCTTCCAACCTAACTCTTTTTCTGCTTTTCTTGGATCAGCGTATATCTCAGGCAAATCACCAGCACGTCTGCCGGTAATCTTATATGGCAACTTCTTTCCGCTAGCGCTTTCGAAAGCCTTTATCATTTCAAATACAGATGTTCCTTTTCCGCTACCAAGGTTGTAGATCAATATTCCGGGTTCCATTGCCTTAATTGCTGCCACATGACCCTTAGCCAAATCCACTACATGAATATAATCCCTAACTCCACTCCCGTCCGGCGTGGGATAATCATCCCCATAAACACTAAGTTCTTTTATTTCTCCACGTGAAACCTTCATAATAATCGGCATTAAATTGTTTGGAATGTCATTTGGGTCTTCACCAATTAAGCCTGAAGGATGATTACCAACCGGGTTGAAGTACCTCAAAATCACTGCCTCAAACTCCGAATTTGAATCCGCCATATCCTTTAACATCTCTTCAATTACATGTTTTGTCTCGCCATAAGGATTTGTAATTCCCACACCAGTCTGCATAGTTTCATCAAGTTTCGCTATCGGCTGCTCCCCATACACCGTCGCTGAAGATGAAAAGATGATCTTATTCACACCATACTTTTGCATACATTTCAATAAATTCACCGTACCGCCTACATTATTTTCATAATATTTAAGAGGCTTCTCTACAGATTCACCTACTGCCTTTAAACCAGCAAAATGCATCACCAGATCATATTGATTATTTTTAAATAACTTTTCCAATTTATCATAATCACAAAGATCAATTTTATGAAAAATCGGCCTCTTACCCACAATCTTTTCAATCTTATCAAGCACCGTCTCTTTTGAATTAAAAAGATTATCTAGGACATCAATTTCATAGCCATTATTAAAGAGCTCAATAATAGTATGTGAGCCGATGTACCCAGTTCCCCCTGTAACTAATATTCTTCCCATATGACAATTATATCATCATATGATAAAATTGAACAATGGACATTCCTAAAGTTTTCAATAAAAAGAACCGTATTCTCTTGGCAGAACTTACTAAAACTGATTTTAAATTACGTTATCAAGGCTCTGTATTAGGGTACCTATGGGCACTACTCCGTCCTCTTATGATGTTTGCCATACTCTACATGGTCTTTGCTAAACTCTTAAAATTTGGCAATGATATCCCACATTATCCAGTGTATCTATTATGTGGCACTACCATGTGGAGTTTTTTTACAGAATGTACATCCCAAGGAATTCAAGCAATAGTTGTTCGTGGAGATCTTATCCGTAAAATTAGCTTCCCTAAATACATCGTAGTAGTCTCAGCTACTCTCACCGCAGTCATCAATATGCTTATCAACCTAGTTGTCGTCATTATTTTTGCGCTAATCAATGGTGTAGAGCCTAGTTGGACATGGCTCCTTGTTCCTTTATCCCTACTAGAGTTATACATTCTTTCCCTAGGCATTTCATTTTTACTTGGAGCTATCAATGTAAGATATCGCGATATTACATCTATTTGGGATGTAATAATCCAAGCCCTATTTTATGCAGTACCAATTATATATCCTATCTCCATGGTTGCTTCTTCTAGTATTGTCGCAGCAAAGGTTCTTTTACTGAATCCAATTGCACAGGCTATCCAAGATATTCGCCATAATCTTATTACGCCAGAGACTATCACAACATGGAATTACGTTGATAATTCTTTTCTCCAAATTTTACCAATAATCCTAATTATTATAGTCATGATACTCGCCGCGTTGTATTTCAGAAAAAAATCTAAATTTTTTGCAGAGGAAATCTAATATGCTCAAACACAAAATTGGCACAAGAAAAGAAATTGTTACTAACGGCGACATTGCCATCCATGTTTCAGACTTGCACAAAAGTTTCAAACTCCCCACCGAAAAAGCTTTCGGCCTTAAACAGGCTTTCTTTAACCGTCTTCGCGGAATTAAGGGCTTCAAAGAACAAAAAGTTCTCAACGGTCTTAATTTTGATATAAAAAAGGGCGAATTTATTGGAATCGTTGGCCGCAATGGGTCTGGTAAATCTACACTACTAAAAACGCTTGCTGGCATTTATTACCCACAGAAAGGCGAAATTATTATAGATGGCAATCTTATACCCTTTATAGAACTTGGCGTAGGCTTCAATCCGGAACTCACTGGCCGCGAAAACGTTTACCTTAATGGCGCAATGTTGGGTTTTTCAAATAAAGAAATTAATGATATGTATGAAAAAATCTGGGATTTTGCCGAACTTAAAGATTTTCAAGACCAAAAACTCAAAAACTATTCAAGTGGTATGCAGGTTCGTTTAGCATTCTCCATTGCCATTCGTGCTCGTGGTGATATCCTGCTCCTTGATGAGGTTCTTGCCGTCGGCGACGCCGCCTTTCAACAAAAGTGCAACGATTATTTTGCTTCGCTAAAAGGTAAACAAACCGTCATACTGGTCACTCACTCCATGGAAAATGTTGTAAAATTTTGCAATCGGGCCATCCTAATTGAAGATGGGAAAATTAAACATGATGGAAACCCGAAAAAAATTGCTGAAGCATACAGAAAGCTATGGAATTGATATGACAACCCCATAGATCACGACAGGCCTTCAGAAACAATAAAAATTATAAGTTAATATTATTCTATTTCTCAAAAGTTAATAATTCTCTTTCTATAACACGCAAATGGCACACCTACCACATATAGGCAAAAAACAGGAATCAAGGCTTACCAAAAACTCTTACCCGACTAAGCCCTTAGCTAACTCTAATGCATTTTTTACTGCCTTATCCATATCCCAATACTGATAAGCCCCAAGTCTTCCTCCTAAAATTAAATTAGGGTACCTCTCCTTAGCTAAATCGACATATCTATTATATAATCTCGCCGACTCTACATTATTTACCGGATAATACGCTTCTTCATCTTTTTTAAAATCAGCTGGATATTCTTTAGCCACAATCGACAACTTCTGTTCTATCACATCCGGTTGATGAATTTGATAATATTTATAATCATGGGCTCTTGTATACGGCACACCCGCGTCTGCTTCGTTTATCACCGCCTCGCCTAAACTATTCTCAGTCTTCTCCATCTCAAATTTCAAAGATCGCCACGGCAACACTCCTAGCTCATAGTCTAACAACTGATCTACCTGCCCACAATAGACAATTTTCGTATCTCTACTAATCTCATTTTTTATATCCCTAAAATCTACTCCCAACCTAACTTTGACATTATCTGAATCTAACATTTTTTCTATCATCCTCGTATACCCCTCACAAGGTATACCCTGGTATTTTGCTGTCATAAAGTAACGATTGTCGTGCGAAAACCGTACAGGGATCCTGCTAAGTATTTCCGCTGAAAGATTTTTTGCCGAAGTATTCCACTGCTTTTCCGTATAGTTCTTCAAAAATGCCGTATAAAGTTTTTCTCCTACTAAACTAATTCCTTTTTCTTCAAAGTTTTTTGGCTCCTTAATACCGTATTTTTCACTATCTCTCTTAGCCTCTCTTGCTACAAATTTTTCCGCTTCTCCAGCTGTCATATTAGTATCATACAACAAATTCACCGTATCAAGGTTAATCGGCATTGGATATAATTTCCCATCATGTCTTGTGTTAACGGTATGCACATAATCATTAAAACCAGTAAATTTTGTGATGTAATCCCAAACCTCTTTCATTTCTGTATGAAAAATATGCGAACCATATTTATGTACTTCAATTCCAGTCTCTTTGTCAGTATAAGAATAAATATTCCCCGCCAGATGTTTACGCCTATCAATCACTAGAACCTTTTTTCCAATATCCGCCAACCGTTCTGCCACCGTCGCACCAAACACTCCTGCTCCAACTATTAAATAGTCAAGATCATTTATCTTCATCTTTAATCCTTCCAATTAAATTTTCTAATTTTTCCGTTAATACATATGTTTCCTGCTCTATTTTATCAATATTCCTATTAATATAATCCTGTTGCTTATAGGCTATATTTACTTTTCTATAAACTCTAGCTATTTTCCCTTTTAACGCTCTCCATATCTTATGAAGTAAGTCACTATATCTTATCATATATACAAGTCGTTTCACTCTTGGTGTCATCGGTTCATATTTATCGTAGTTGACTTCAATAAACCTCTTTGCTAACTTTTCTATATCTTTACGATATTTTTTCGCCGAATGTTCATACGAAAACCAAAAACTCTCAGAAAATTGATTCCAAAATAAATCCGTATGCATTTTTAAAAATCCATTTTTCTTATAAAACGCAAACAATTTCTTCGCCACTAACAAATGATCTGGTGAATATTTATTCGCTTCAAAGTTCTCCGACATAATCGATCCCTCACGCCGAATATATTTATACATCTTCCTGTTCACAAAGAAAATCGTTTGCGCAACACTCATATATGCATTATAAAAATAGTAATCTTCATTATTTAATTTTTTCGGAAACCTAATCCCATATTTTTTTATCAGATCCATCCGAAAAATCTTATCACACACCGAAACATCAGTTTTTGCTGTTACTTCATCGTTAATATAATTTTTTCCTGCAAATTTCAATCTATAATAATTTGTATCACTATCCGAAATTTCCACATGTGCCTCATATTCCACCTCAGTTCCACATGCTGCCACATCTGTCTCATTTTGTTCTATCGCTTCTACCATCTTCTCGCACATATCTAATGCGAATATATCATCACAATCGCAAAACATCACAAATGGTGTTTTCGTATTCTCAATACCTGTATTTCGCGCCGCCGACAATCCTCCATTCTTTTGCGATACTACCTTTATCCTTTTATCTTTTTCGATATAATCCCCAATTACGTCCAACGAATTATCGGTCGAACCATCATTCACGCACACAATTTCAATTTCTTTTAAGGTCTGTTTTATTAGATTATCAAGGCAACTTCCAACCGATTCAGCCCCATTATACACTGGTACTATTACTGTTACTTTAGCAACCATCCTTTTCCTCTCCCTCTATTTTCGATTCAAGCTTCGATATTTTCACAGATAGCTCATCTTGGGCATCCTTCAATCGTAACAGTGCATCGATTGTTCTCAATCTCTGTCGATATCGTGGTAAAACCATTTTCATTATCTTTGACAATGTCGGCTTCATCGAATTCTTCAAATCGTGAAATGGTCGAAGACATACATACAATCGAGGATGTTTCACCGCCATTATCCGCACATTATGTCGTCCGGTATCGTCTAATTTTTTTATATCCAAATAGCCAGCATTTTTTGCCCTCTTATAATCACGTCTAACCGTCTTCGCAAATTCCATCGCTGGCCGGAACTTTAATCTATGCAAATTCCATACATACCCACCAAATCGACACGTAAACGCTACTGATCCTAATTCGCCCAATAAATCATTTTTCTTCAGAAACTCTTCTATTGAATCATGCTCATCTTTAACACAATAAACTTTCCCCACATCTTTTACCGATGAATTGGCATTATCTTGGCGATAATGTAGAAATGCGCGTCTCACAAAATATACCCTCCGTGCCATTGCCCATACTTTAAAATTAAAGCCAGCATCTTGATAAGCCGCACCTGGAGTTGGCAAAAAGTCAATTTTATTCTTTCGTAAAAATTCATTTTTATAGATTCCAGCCCAAATACATGGCGGCTGATAAAATATTTCTCTCTGCATTCTTGGATCCACCACCTTACCAATATTTTCAATTAAGAAAAGGTCGCTTATTCCTTTATCGATCTTTTTATCCCCATAATATTCATAAAAATTACCTTTTACTACTTCTACATCATTCTTCTTAGCAAGATTATACATTGTCTCATACGCATCCAAATCAATAAAATCATCTGGTTCTACAATTCCCACATATTCCCCAGTCGCTTTAGCAAGCCCTTGATTCATCGAATCGCCATATCCCGAGTTGTTCTTATCGATAATTATAATACGCTTATCCTTGCGCGCATATTTTTTTACAATTTCCAAAGAACCGTCCGTCGAACCATCATTGATACATATAATTTCAATATCTTTTAAAGTTTGATTAACCAAACTATCCAAACACTCCGACAAAAACTCCTCTACGTTATAAATCGGCACCAAAACAGAAATTTTTACTTTACCGCCCATATTTCCATTATATCATAGTTCTCACTCTAACCGGAAAAACTTTTCGTTACGTTACCCAAAATCTTCATTGTTTGTGTTATAATAATAAAATAAATCTCAAAATAAGCATCGCTTACAATTCATTATGAAAAAGTCCTCTTTATCTAACACATCCCCAAACTCAAAACTCACCAAAATTATTTCCGTAATCGTCGGTGTTAGTGGGCTCTTTCTCACCTCACTAGCACTTTTCTTTAATTTATCAAACGGCCTTAATCTTACCACCTTATCACTCTTATCCGTCGTTTTTTGTTTTTGTTTATTAATCATTCTCTATCCAAAATTGCCGTTCTTAAAATTGCTTTTTCAAAAACCAGTAACTACTAAAATATTTTTTTCAATTATCTGCATTATTGGTATTATTCTCAGATTATTACCACTACTGACCAATATGCAATTTTCCTGTGAATCACTCTTATCCGACACCGGTGTTCATTATTACGGAGCCCAAGAAATCGTTGATGGAAATCTTGGGCCAGAAATAACTAACTATGATAAAAACTTCCCCTACTTGCCCACTTATACTTTTATCTTAGCATTCTTTCAAAGTATCTTTCACAATATTTCAATTTCCATAGTCATCTCTAATCTATTTTTCGACATAATCAGTATAATCTGCTTCTTCTTTATCCTTAAAAAACTAAAATCTCGTCCTAAATTAGGGGCCACTATTTGGATACTCAGCCCTTTTTCAATTGTTATGTGCTGGCTGCCTTTGAATATAGCTTGCGTTAATATGATTCTCTTTAGCGCAATTCTCGTTTTCATTACACTCAACCAATACCTACTTAGCCTCAAACATCCCACCTCCAAAAAGAATATCTGTCATCTCATGCTATTATCACTCTTCTGTGGAATAATGGTTTTCATAGGCAACGCCCTCCGTCCAATCTTCCTTGTCCTGATTATTGCCGAGATCATCATCTTACTATTCCTGGGTAGAAAAAGTTTCAATAAGTTATCGATTCCCATATTATCTTTCATTATCATCATTTGCAGTTTTGGTATATTATCAACTCTTCACAACCACCTTTTAAATTCCTGGGCAGGCGAAAATATTACATCTCATAGCGGTGGTTGGTCCTTCTTTATCGGATCCAATTACCAAACATCTGGTAGATGGAGCCCCGACGACCGCGATTATGCATTCTCCAAAGAGTTTCTAGACCAAACTAAATCTAGATCGAATTGGCATAGTTCATTATTCCAAGAAGGGCTAAGTCGCTATGTACAAATGGGACCAGTTGGCGCCATTAGACATTTCACCAACAAGACAGGCGTCATTTTCGCAAGTCAAGGCTCTTCCGCTTATGATCTTAAAAACGTATTCGGCTATTCCGAAGACAATACTACATATAAAATAATTAAAAATGGTATCGCCATCTACTGTTTTTGTCTTATTGCTATTTGTTTTCTATTCTTTGTTCGTAAAATCAAAAAACATTATACTTTTAGCCACGAAGAACTTTTCATTTCTCTCTGTTTCTTAGGGCTCACTACTAGTCTATTACTCGTAGAAGTTATGAATCGGTACATTTCCATTCTTCTCGTCCCTATGTCCCTTATCGCCTGTCTTTTCTTCTTTAACCAAATCAAAAAAGCATCCACATTGCATCATAATAAAAAAAATGGTAGACTAGAAGCATCTAAGCTACAAGGAAAGATAAAATAATGGAAAAACTATACATTGTCATTCCCGCATACAACGAGTCAGAAAATATTGACTCAGTAGTTAATCAATGGTATCCAATAATTGAAAAATATAATTGCAATAACAACTCCAGACTCGTTATTATCAACGACGGAAGTAAAGACGACACCCTTAAAAAACTTAAAAAAATCGCCAAAAATAAACCTCTTTTAACTCCCCTTGACAAAAAAAACGGCGGCCATGGCTCATCAGTTCTTTTCGGATATCGTTATGCTATTAAAAACAAAGCTACCTGGATTTTTCAAACCGACTCCGACGGACAAACCAATCCAGACGAATTTCATCAATTCTGGAAACTAAAAAATAAATATGACGCCATCATTGGCGACCGCCAATCTAACCGCGAAGACGGTATCTCGCGAAAATTTGTAGAGAATGTCCTTCGCCATATTATCAAACATTATTTTAACGTTTCCGTTCCAGATACTAATGCCCCATTTCGTCTCATGAAAACCAAATTAGTTGCAAAATATATCAATAAAATGCCTAAAAACTACAATCTACCTAACGTTATGCTTACTACATATTTTGCTTATTTTCATGAAAATACCAAATTCATCAAAGTCTCATTCAAGTCTAGACAAGCCGGCATAAATACCATCAATATCAAAAAAATCTTTAAAATTGGCAAGCAATCCCTTACTGATTTTAAATTCTTGCGCAATCATATTAATGAATAATTTAATCAAAAAAACCATCACTTTAAACGAAAATATTCTAATGATCTTAGCGGTCATTTATATTTATTCGTCAATTTTTATTTTCTTCTTCGGCTACCTTAAACCCTATATTTCTATTCCCGTTGCCATAATTACCAGCTATATCCTATACAGATTAGTCAAGAAACTATTCAAAAGAACCCCAAAAACAATCAAAATTCCCCTACCTAGTATTTTTCTACTATTCCTCATTATTCTTTTATTAGGATATTTAATCGGTTGGGGGGGGTGGACCAAGCAGAATAGCGATTGGAACAAACACAATGCAGTTCTGCATGATTTATCCGAACGAGACTGGCCCGTAGTCTACGAGAACAGTGACCAAAAATCTATGCTCAGTTACTATATTGCAGCCTACTTAGTGCCAGCAATAGCCGGCAAAATCACCTCTTCTTTTCATGTCGCAGAACTATCATTATATATATGGAATGTTATTGGTTTAATTCTTCTTTTACTATTCTTATTACTCTTCTTTTCGGCAAGCACATATAAAAAATTCTTTGCTGTTATTTTTAGTTTCATATTTTTCTCAGGTACGCTTATTCTTGCCCAGTCACTATGTCACATTTTTTATGAGAATTTTGATTCCCTTGGAGATCTACATTATCTCAAAAACTCAAACTTTTCAATCCTTCTTCAATATTCATCGTTCGAAGCCATGTTACGTTGGGTCTTCCCTCAAATAATTACTCCCTGCCTAGCCGCTATGCTTCTTCTAATGAATAAAAAAAGAATTGACTTATATGCCCCAATTATTTTACCTATTCTCTTGTACAGTTCATTCTCCTTTATTGGTCTTGTCATTATTTTTGCCAGCTATGCCATTTATGCTTTATTTCGTCAAAAAACTACCGTCCTCAAACAAATATTTAGTATCGACAATATACTATCCATCATTTCCCTAGGAGCAATAGTTGTTTTGTATCTAATTGGAAATCTTCTAGGCAAAAAACCAGATACAATCTCCTTCGGACTTATTGAATATGGCAACGAATTTGGTTTTTACCTTATCTTCTGCCTCTCAATGTTTGGTATCCAGGCTCTACTTATTCACAAAAATTACAAAAAAGATCCAATTTTTATTTTTACAATTCTGTTGTTAATTATTATTCCGTTTTTTAAACTCGGCTTAAACAACGACTTCGTTATGCGTGCCAGCATCATTCCGTTATTTATATTCTTCACCTACTGCCTAAAATTTTTATTTATATCTAAAAATTTTTCATCGTTCTCTGGCGGCGTTCTTGTTACACTTCTATTTATCGGCGCAATCTATCCTCTAGGGGAAATCATTCAAAACATTAACAGTAATGAATTTGGCACGCATCAAAGAGAAGACAACTTCAAGACATTAGAAAAATATGCCAATGAAGGCTTAGATTGCGCCGATGATTTAAAATACAATTACTACGCCTACGATCTAGAAAATAACTTTTTCTATCAATATTTATCCAATAAATAATTTCACTCAAACAATTTCGGCCTCAACACCTACAATTCTCTATTTATCCTACTAAATATCTTTTCTATATCACTTTTAATTCTTTTTTTATCCCTCACAGTTAAAGCCTCGTTTTTTATTTTTACTGCCTTTTTTATAGCAACCTTCAATTCATCCTCCCTACAAATTTTCTTATAGTCAATACTCACTAAATTCTTACAATAATTATCTTTTATATATTTTATTTTATTATGATAATGCTGATGCGTATCACCATAATCGATACACAAAACACTTCTTCCAAGTACCGCCCCTGCAATCAAAGTAGCATGATACCTCATTGAAACTACTAAATCACAAGCACTCAAAGCCCGCCCAATATCATTTGCGTCAGGTTGAATATCTGTTATTTCAATCGTTTCTTTACCTATACTTTCCCTAATTCTTTGAAAATACTTTACATCATGATTATACAAATTAAAAAATGGTATAAAATGATATCTCACTGGTTTTCCAGTTAATTGAGAATCAAATATACTATCCAAGTAGAACATGAACCTAGTTAAATATTCAATATTCTCATCGTCTATAAGCAAAATCACGCCCACCGTATAATAATCTGGGGAAGTTCTACCACTTCCGTAATCATGTCCCAAAGCTAAATCATCAATAATTCCAATTTTAGAAGTATCGATCTTTGCCATTTCCATAGTTTTCAAACTATTGCTGTCTCGGAGCAAAAACAACGAAGCATTATTAATGATATAATTTAAATCTTTAATAAAATCCACATTTTTCAATTCGTCATTCGTACCCACACCCAAAACAAATACCTTCTTACCTTGTTTTATCATCTGCTTACTAATAGACATAGCAATATAAGCTAAATTTGTATGTTTATCTCTGTATTCATAATATAAATCATCTAGAACCGCGCCACCACACCAAATAATTGCATCAAAATAGTCGGCTAAAAATTGACAATCTTCAACTCCTTTCGGATAATGAATTACCTTAAAAGGAGCATAATAGGACGAATCCAACATATAGTTTTCTGACAACAAAATCGTAATTTCAAATTTATTAGCATCTATATATTGTAATGCCATTTGCAACATCAGTTCATCACCATAATTTTGTGCCCCATAATAACCACTTATCAACACCTTCTTCTTTTTAGTCTGATGCATATTTAAAGCCAAATACTCCGTAGATAAGTACTTCTTCTCACAAACATTATCAACCTGATTTTTTAATTCAACCATTTCCGTTGCAACAATATCTACTTTTCGACTCAGTTGATTAATCATCTCCTCTAATTGTTCATTTTGTTTTGCCAAATTAACAATTATATCTCTCAACCCTTTGGAAGATTTTATTATATTCATACCAAATATTATATCATAATTTACCGCACCTCTTCGGTCACTTCTGCTGGCACAGCTATGTCTCTGTTATGTATAGTATCTTCAGTAGTTCTATAATATGCTTTTCCATCGATAAATATCTTCGTAGAAAAATTCAATATATCACCAGCACTCACCATATCATAATGAACCTTCGTGTACGGATTAATTTTATCTATTTTATACTTTATCCTTAATTTTCTCGGAGTAATAAACGGTTCAAACTTTTCCCACACCTCCTCAACTAACCACGAAGGTACTCCCGCATCAATATTTCTATCCGTCATCCATTCTGTCCTATAATATCCATTACCCCAAACATAAATCTTTGAGGTAAACATCAAGATCGTCCCTTTTCTTAAAGAGTCATAGTACTCACCAGTATACGGATTTACTCGATTAACGTCATATTTCAGCCTTAAATATCGCGGATTAATAAATGGTTCATATTTTTCTTCCATCTTCATCAACACACTCTCCGGTATCGCTGCATTAATATCATTATCTGTTGCCCAAGCCGTACGATAATACCATTTACCATGTATAAATATCCTCGATGTATACTCCCGAATCATTCCTGCTCCCAACTTATCAAAACTCACTTCAGTATACGGATTAACCCTATCAATATCTCTTGTTAAAATCATATATTTCGGCTGAATTTTCTCATATTCCTCATTAACTTCCACAGTCGCACCTTCCATTATGGCTGCGTCAATATCACCATCCGTCGCCCACTCTGTACGAAAATACCATTTATTATGAATGTAAATCTTTGAAGTGAACTTCAAAATCACTCCCGCTTTAAGGGTATCATAGTAGCAGCCAGTGTAAGGATTAACCCTTTCAACATCTCGAGACAATCTTAGATATCTCGGTTCATCAAAAGCTATATATTTTTCATCAACCTCTTCCACGGCATCACTAGGCACAGCCGCATCCACATTATTGTTTGTCGCCCATTCTGTTCTATAGTAGCCTTTACCATCAATATAGACTTTCGATGTATATTTTAATATTGTTCCACTTTCCAGTGTGTCATAATAACTACCAGCGAATGGATTAATCCGATCAGTATTCCGTTTTAACCTTAGATATCTAGGCGTCGCAAAAGGTTCATACACTCCCCCACCAAACGAATTCCCAAACCAATCCTCAAAATAACTATAAAAATTCCTATTTCCATACGCACCACAAGAATCCCCTGCGCCGTATCCAGCCGCTAGCGCCGAAGCGTTCGGCTGATATGGTGTATATCTATACAAGGCCGATGTCGCTAGTGACCGTATATTTACCCAACTTCCCCCACACCCAGAATTAGGATTATATTGTATATAATTATTCCCTAAAGGATAATTCGTCCAACCGCCATCTAGCACCGTCCTAAACAGTGCCGCCGCATTTCTCACCTGATTTTTAAATCCGTAATACCTAGAAGAACATGCCGCCGTATCCGGACATCCGTACCCAGTCGCCGACCGATACTGCACGCTATTTGGGAAAGAATCAGTTATTAATCCCTGTTCCTTTTGTAATAATACGATCAACACTTGCGGATTTATCCTATAATCTTGCGCTGCCTGCCAAATAATATGCGCCGCGCTCTCACCGCTAAAGTTTTCATCCGCCAAACAAACATAATGCCCATCAGATACATGCCAAGAATAAGGTGCAGACTCCGATAAATACCCTAAATTATTTCCAGTTTGCCATATTCTCGTATCATTACAATTTCCTTTTTGTTTCAAAAAGTTCCAAATCTCCGCCTCGCTCATCGAATTATAATTCCCCATCTGGTAATCTGAGATAATATACCCCGGATCAAAATTCGCCAAATTCGCCGCTTCCACATCTATGTTATTCTTAAATTTCGCCGTCAAAAACGTAAATAGAAACACCGCCATAAACACCGTCAATGCCACTAACCATTTTCTTCTACCACCCATTACTCTCATATATCTACCTCCCCATTTATTGTTCCAGCCTTATCGCCAGAACTTACTTTTATTACAATTTCATAATTTCCTTTTTCCAGCCCATTAATAGGCACATTAAAACCTTCACAAGTAGCAGTAGCCGCCGAACTCACAATATTCGCCGTATCACTATATGCCACACTATCTTGCACTAAATTCAATTCGCAACTTCCACTATTCAAATATTGGTCTATATTTACCCTAATTATTAAATTATTACCATTTACACCAGCATAAGTCACTACCCCAGTCAAATCTTCTCTCTCATTCGGATCTTCACCCTCATACTGAACCACTTTTTCCTTTTCTTTTTCCACCACTTCCGGAGCTTTTTCCGCTTCACTTTCCTTCTTATTTTCCACTAAGCTTTGCTCTTCTACCGGTTTAACCTCTTCCTTCTTTTTAAAGTATCCATCCCACACAAAATAACAAACTACCGCAGCTACCACAAAAAGTAACATTATTATCACCCAAAATAACCATTTTTTGTTCTTTTTCTGTTTTTGTGCCATAAATTACAATTCTCCTACTATAATTATAAGCACTTTAACTAATCCTGTAAACCCCTAACCTATATCTATTCCTAGTATAGTCGCCGCTTCCTTCAAAATCTTTTTTTCTTCTTCTGTACAGTCCATCATTCGCACTTTAAATAATTCCACCGTCTCTTCATGTTTATAATCCAATATTTCTAGTGATCTCGCCGCGCCAGGCACCTTTTTTAATACACCTTTTTCCACAAGGTTTTCCACATGCTCAGCTACCGCTGATACACTAGAGAGCCCAAGTCCTGCCATCATTTCCCGATAAGACGGAGAATACCCCTTTTCCTCTGTAAAATCTTGCAAATAATTCAAAACCGCTAATTGTTTTTTTGTCAGCTTAACCGTCATTATGTTATAATTATAAACAATGGAAAAAAATAAATCAATTGATGGGTTAGCTCCGCGTCGCGCTAAAAAACCGACCAATTCTACTGCGGCCACCAAAAAACCAGTCGCCAAAAAATCCACCGCTAAGTCAATCACTCAAAAGAAAACCATCAAAGTTACTAAACCAGTCAAAATCCCAGTTCAAGAAAAATCAGTTCAACTAAAAGAAGAAAAACCTACGCCAATTGCACCGGAAAAGTTCGAACCAGCCACTAATATTACCGAAGATTTTCTTAAACCCACACAGGTTTTTGATTTTGACGAACAAAGCGGAGAATTAAAAGCCGCTCAAGATCCTACAGAATCAAAACCTACTAAAAAATCTAAAAAGCAGAAAAAACCTATGTCCAAAAAACGTAAAATTATCACTTGGGTGGCACTTATTATTGTTTTACTACTCATCGGTGGCGCTATCTGGCTCATCCTTTGGGGCAACGATATTATTGCCAAAATCACTGGCGGCCAAGGCACTGTTTTTGATTTATTTGTAGAAACATATGAACCCCTCAAAACCGACGAAAACGGTCGCACTAATATTCTCGCCTTCGGTACTAGTGGCTTTGATATGAGCGGCGAAGAATATGGTGGTGTACATGACGGCGCTCAACTCACAGATTCCATCATGGTTATTAGTTTAGATCAAGCAACTGGCGACGTTGCTATGCTTTCCCTTCCGCGAGATCTCAAAGCTTCCCCCACCTGTACAGCTACCGGCAAAATCAACGAAGTCTATTGGTGTAATAATATGGATGGCGAAAACGAACAAGCTGGCGCTGAAGCTCTCATGACCGAAGTCGGTGATATCTTAGGCATAGATTTTCAATATTATGCCCACCTCAACTGGGGCTCACTCGAATCCATAGTTGATACTATCGGTGGTATCAATATTATATTGGATGAAGATATCAATGACTATTATTATACTGGTTCAGTCTATGAAGCTGGCACAGAGTATACTATTAACGGCATCCAGGCAGTAGCACTTTCCCGTGCTCGCCATGGCACCACTAGCGGCGATTTTTCCCGTGGTGCTTCTCAGCAAAAAATCCTCATCGGCATCAAAGACAAGGTTCTTGAAAAAGGGCTTTCCATTACAGATCTTTTGGGGCTTGCCTCTACCCTAGGCGATAATCTCCGCACCAATTTCTCTGTCGATGAGATGAAAACCCTCGCACATCTCGCCTCCAGTTTTGATTTTAATAATATGCGCCAAATTTCTCTTATTGAGCCAGACCCACTTATGACTACTGGCACAATAAACGGTATTTCTTACGTATTGCCGTCTGCCGGCGTTGGTAATTACAATGCCATTCAAAAATACATTACCAAAATGTTTAGCAGTGATCCGCGTTCCTACGAAGATTACACTATCCTAGTCCTCAATGCCACCGAAACTCCTGGTCTCGCTTCTACCGAAAAATCCACCCTCGAAGAAGCTGGCTACGATAATATTTATGTAGACGATGCTCCAGTAGGCGAATACTCCGAAGGCTACACAGTCTATTCTCTCACCGATGCCGCACCTGGCACCAAAAAATTATTAGAAGAAAAATACCAAACAACCGCCAAATCCGCTACAGAACTCCCAGCCGGTATTCCTACAGATTATAATTTCGTCATTATCGTCAATTCTGATAACTCAAATTAATCTATGCAACTAACTTATTACTGGAAAAAGAAAACAATTCTCTCTTTTGTGGCTATTATTTTGGTAGTCATTATCCATAATTCCGCAATCAACCAATACAATATTAGCCCGGATTTTTTCACCAACCTCACCACTTTTATCCATAACTTTTTCGCTTATGGAATTAGCGCTATCGCCGTACCAATCTTTTTCTTCATTTCCGGAATCTCTATGTTTAGAAACTATCGCCCTAATCTATATCCACAAAAACTCAAATCCCGTATTAAAACCCTACTCATCCCATACCTCATTTGGAATATTGTCGGTTTATTGCTTGCCATCCTCTACACCTACACTCCACTATCAAGCATAATCTCTGGCCGCGAATTTTTTGAACCCACAATTAAGAATATCCTGGAGGGTATTTTTCTTTACAAATACAATTTTCAGTTTTGGTTTTTATATGATTTAATCATATTTGTTATACTTGCTCCCATATTCAATATTATGATTTCTAAAAAATGGCTCGGCATAATCTTTGGCGTCATCTTTTTAATCTTGCCGAATTTCTTTAATTCTTTTCTTAATGTCAATCTTTATTTTATTATCTTCTACTTTTTAGGTTGTTTTATGGGCAAACACTATCTCAAACTATTTACTTCACCAGTAACTCGCAAAACCGCTCTTATTGCTACCGTATGCCTCATTCTCACCGTCATCATTAAGCTCCTTTCTGTTTACAACATACTCCAATTGGACACCATACCCTCTTTAATTGTTCTAATTATTATGTTGATCAGCGCTTGGTTCTCCACCGATTTATTTATTCCTAGCCTCAAGCAACACAAATTCACTAATGAATTCTTCCCAATCTACGCCCTTCATACCTATTTTCTCGCCACTATTATTAAACTTATCTATTTATTTACTCCCAAAACATCATTAATGCTTTTAATTAACGAATTAATTAGCCCCACATTGACCATTATTATAATAATAGTCTTAGCTAGATTTTGGCATCAAAAATTACCAAAATCCTATCAACTTATGTTTGGTCGCAAATAAATACCCCCGCTCTGGGGGTATTTATTTTACTCTGCAATTTTAGAAATAATTAACTTTCTTTCGCGTCCTTCCCCCTCCGAATGTGTTTCTATGTCAGAATAATCTCCTGCCACCTTGTGCACCACTCTCCTATCCGCCGCATTTAGATCTATCGTCATCGGTTGCCCAGTTTCACGCACTTTTTTAATCCATCCCTCAGCTTTTTCGGCAATTCTCTCTGCGCGATGCTGCTTATAACTTGCCACATCCACGTTCACTCGCGTAATTTCCGCACCGTTAGACACTAACGCCATAGACACCACGTGCTGCAATGCCCGCAAATTATCCGCATTTCGCCCAATCAAAAGCGAATTAAGCGAAGTAGATGGTACGGAAAGCTGTATCACCTCGTCGTCAATCGTGGAAGTCACTGCCACATTAATTCCAAAAAAGCTCAGCAAATCCTCCAAATATCTTGCCGCAAACCTTATAGATTCATCTTTGTTCATTATTATCTCCTTTTCTTTTTAGTATCCTTTGCGGAGATTCTAGTTATTTTTGTTCCTGTTTTTTTATTTTCAACCACTTCGGCTTCTTTTATTTTTCTTAATTCCTTTAGTACGGCCTTATCCGTAGCTACATCAATTTCTGCATCCACTTTCTTTAGTACTATTCTTTGCTGTATTATTGTGATTATATTACTCAGGAAATAATAAAACGCTAGTGCACCATTTAGGTTAAACATAATAACAAACATCATTATTGGCATCATTGCCGACATTTGCCCAGTAGTCATACTACTAATATCCGCTTCATCAATTTCCTTACCATCTTTTGCCTCTTTTAAGATATCGCGGAATTTCTTTTTCTTCTCACTCTTTCCGGACGGCATTTGTTGTTTAGTCGCAAAATATTGCACCACCGAAGCCATTATTGCACAAACCAATATAAAGAGCGCCGACCAACTAAACTTCCCCATCAACACATCGCTAGCTTTTACATCTAAATTAATTACTCCAAACAGCTGTGGCTGAAAATCATAAGACGCTTTTTCTTCTGCCGGTATATCTTTATTCTGTAAATCCCCTAAATATATCTTTTGCTTTTCTTCTAATTCCTTAATCTCCGAACCTTCATATGCCACAATATCATATGCTCGGTTATTTAAATTGTCTTGTGGTAACGGTGTAGCAATCACTCGTATTGCTGAAAAAATCGCAATAAAAATCGGTAACTGTATAATCAAAGTCAAAATCGACGCAAATGGTTTTACATTATATCGCTTATATAAATCCATTGTCTGTAAAGACTCTAGCTGTTTATTTCCTTTACAGTTCTTCTTAATCTGTGTCAACTCTGGCTGAATTTTTCGGATTAATTTAGTTTGATTAAGCTGCCTCTTAGTAAGTGGTAGCATTAATAATTTTACTAGCACCGTAAAGATAATAATCGCTAACCCAAAATCATGTACTAAATTAAATATTACAAACAAAATATTTACGATTGGCCGCACCACAATCATATCTATAAAATTAAACGGGCTACCAGTCGCAATTGACCCCGCCACAAAAACAATAAATAACCCCCAATAGATATATTTCTTCACACTCTTTTTATCCATTCTATTTATTATAGCACACCTTAGCTTCCGCTACTAGCTCTCCCAGTATCTTCTCTATTTCTTTAAATGACATCTTAAGAAAATCTTTTGAATACACCACGAAAATATAATCGGTTTTTTTAGGTATATCTTCCATATTAAGCCTCAAAGCTTCATAGATTCGTCGTCGTATCCTATTTCTCCCTACTGCTGTTTTCTCTACCTTTTTTGATACCACCACCCCCATCCTAGTAAAACCCCGTGTATTCTCCACAAAAACCAAAGACATTTTCGGTTTACGAATCGTCTTTCCTTTTTGATAAACATACCTCACTCCACCCCGCGAGTGAAACCGATATTTTCTATTCAACATAATATAAATATTATATATTAAATAAGCCCCTTAGGGCTTATTTTTAAGCAGCTAACCGTGCGCGACCTTTTAGTCTCCTGCGCGCCAACACCTTGCGACCATTTTTAGTTGCGTTACGCTTCATAAAACCGTGTTCTACCTTGCGCTGCCTTTTGTGTGGCTGATATGTTCGTTTTGGCATATTATTCCTTAAACTTTAATTTATTTCAAATTCTTTACATAGTATACCGCATTTTTCCACAATTTTCAAGTAGTTTTCCACAGCTTCTCTAGAGTATATTTAGACTCTGTGGAAAAATCCACCCCTATTACACCAAAATTATATTACACCACATTTTTTCTACCCTAAAAACCTGTGGAAAACTCCACTTCTCGTGATATAATATCTCAAAAGGAGGTCACCCACTAACATGTATGACGTTTGGAAAAACGCACTTGCCGAGATTGAACAACAAATTTCTACCGCTAATTTCTCGACCTGGTTTCAAGATACTTCCCTTCTCTCTACCGAAGATGGTGAAATTAAAATTGGCGTTAAGAATTCCTTTTACGTCAAACAACTCCGTAATCGTTATCTAGATCTTATCAAAACCGCTTTGGAGAATAACAATATTACAGTTAATAATATAGATTTTGAAGTCCAGTCTGGTACCAAGCCTAAAGTTCGTCCTCGCGAAATCACACCTACAGATACCGTAGTAAAATCCCGCATCAAAAAAGTTAAAACCGAACTCACAAATCAGCCTACCAATACAGGCCTCAATAATAAATATACTTTAGATAATTTTGTCGTTGGCTCCAATAACGATCTCGCCGTTTCTGCAGCGCGCAGTATTATCGATTCCCCAGGCGACCGCTACAATCCTTTCTTTCTTTACGGTGGCCCAGGTCTCGGCAAAACCCACCTTGTTCAAGCCATCGGTAACGAGCTCCTCAAGAAAAACCCAGATCTCAAAATCTTCTACACCCCCATTTCTCACTTCTATTCCGATTTTATCGACGCTGTTAAATTAGGTAAGGGCAAAGAATTTAATCTCAAGTTCCGCAAATTGGATGTTCTTATTATTGATGATTTCCAATTCATCGTCGGCAAGGAAAAATCCCAAGAAGAATTCTTTAATATATTTAATGACCTCTACCAGCTTAATAAACAAATCATCGTTACTTCAGATCGTCTCCCATCTCAGATTAAATCCGTAGATGAGCGCTTAGCTTCTCGCCTCACTTGGGCTGGCGCTTTCGATCTTCAGCTTCCTAAATTTGAAGATAAATGCGCCATCCTTCGCGCCAAAGCCGAACTTATGGGCGCCGAAATCGAACCCGAAGCCATTGAATATATCGCCGAAAACGTCAATACTAATATTCGTGATCTCGAAGGTGAATTTTCCACCATATTATTAATGTCGGAGGTCCGTGGTCTTACCCCACTAGAGCTCATAGAAAACGGCGCCGTTAGTGTTAATAAAACTTCCAAACTTCGCCCCGTCTCCGCCAAGCAAATCGTAGAAAAGGTTGCCAAATACTACGAACTCCCAGTTAAAGAAATGTGCGGTAAATCTCGCGTTGCCCACATTAAGACCGCCCGCCAAGTTGCCATGTTTTTATTATCTAAAGAATTAAGCCTTAGTACTAATAAAATCGCTGCCGAAGTTGGTGTCAAAGATCACACCACCGTTATGCACGGCGTCAAAAAGATAGAAAAAGATCTCAAACTCAATTTCACCCTCCGCGATCAAATCGAAGAAATCAAGGAGAAGATTTATGGTTAATAATTTTATTCAAAATGTGGAAATCCTGTGCAAAACTATCTGGAAATCTCCGTGTATAAATCGTGCAAATTTTCGTGTAAAACTTTTTATTCAATATTTTTTAGTGGATAAACAAATTTATACACCTACTTTTCCCACCTTTCCCACCACCTTTTTCACAAGCATTCAACAGATAAGCCAAACCAACTTTTCCACTATTCCACAACCCCTACTATTACAACTACAAAATATTTTATTAGTTAAGAACTCATAAGAAAGGACTGTATGAAAATTAAAGTTACACAAGAAAAATTAAGTAAAGCTTTGAATAATGTAAGTCGCATTGCTATTGGTCGTGTTACTTTACCTATATTAAATAATGTCTTAATCCGTGTAGATAATAAAAAAGTATCCTTAGTTACTACTAACCTAGATATGGCAGTAGTAGATTTCTTACCAGTCTCTAGTTCTGAAGATGGTGTGGTTACTGTACCAGCAAAACTCTTAGCCGAATTCGTTTCTAATCTCCCCAAAGGCGAAACTATTGAAATTTCTTCCGAAGACACCAAGGTTACCATTACTGCTGGTAAATATTCTTCCACTATTAATGGTGCTTTGGCGGATGATTTTCCAGAACTTCCAGAAATCAACGAAGATTCCGCTGTAGTATACAAAATCGGCGTAGATGAATTTAAAAATAGTGTTGGTCAGGTCACTATCGCTGCGTCAAACGATCTTACCCGCCCAGCTCTCACTGGTGTATATTTTAATACTTACGACAATATCCTAGCCATCGCCTCTACCGATGGTTACCGTCTAGCGGAGAAAAAACTAATAGATAAAGTAGAAAGCGAAGTTAAAGCTATCGTTCCTGCTACTTCCCTTCAGGAAGTCTTAAGGTCTATCAATGATGAAGTAGAAGAAGTAGAAATCTCCTTCAACGAAGATCTCGTACGCTTCCGTTTTGGTGAAGTGGAAGTTATCTCTAAACTTATAGACGCTAGCTTCCCAGATTACCAAAAACTTATCCCTAAAGATAATAATATCAAAGTTACCCTAGGTCGCGATGAATTAGTTCGTGTTACTAAACTTGCCGCTCTCTTTGCTCGCTCAGTAGGAGGCTCTATTATCTGTGAAACCAAGTCTCCAAATATTTTCTCAGTAAAATCCATCGCCAACGAATTCGGTGAAAACGATTCCGAAATAGAAACCAAGGTAGAAGTAGAAGGTAGAGTAAATCTCAATTCTCGTTTTCTTATCGATGCCCTCAATGCCTTAGAGGAGAAAGAAATCGATTTTGAATTTTCCGACCACATCGCACCCATTATTCTTAAAAATAAAAAGAGCAATAATTATACTCACATTATTATGCCACTCAACTCATAATTAACAATGATTATCAAATCTATTAAACTATTTAATTTTCGCAACCACACCGAATATTCTCTAGACTGCCAAGATGAGACTTCACTTATTCTTGGCGAAAACGGTAGTGGCAAGACATCCGTGCTCGAAGCTATCTATATCCTTACTCGTGGTAAAAGTTTTCGTGCTACTGATTCAGAAATCATCAAGCGCGGCACTGAGTATTATCGTATTGAACTAGAATACACTAATGGTGAAACCTATACCGCTACCTACGACGGCACCACTAAAACTTTTCTTATTATGGATAAAAAATCCCGCCGCTTACCCAAAAAGAATAAATACCCTGTAGTTCTCTTTCAACCGTCAGACCTTAATCTCATTAGTCATTCCCCCAGTCGCCGTCGTGATTATTTTGATCGTATCTTTAGTCAATTCGACGAAAAGTATAACGAAAGTTTACTAAAATACGAAAAATCCTTAAAACAACGTAATGAATTACTAAAATCGGACAATATTACCAAAGAAGCTATTTTTTCCTGGAATATCTTACTTGCCAAATATGGCACAGATTTATTCACTTATCGTCAAAAATTTATTCAAGAAATTAATTCTCACCTTACTGACATTTATCGCTCTATCGCCGAAAACGATGATGAAATAGAAATTATTTATAAATCCGATGTTTCTAGTAGTAATGATAATCAATACCTTAATATTTTAGAAAGTAATTATCAAAAAGACCTCTACCTTGGTCACACTAGCTTTGGTGTCCACCGTGACGATTATATTTTTAAATTCAACAGCAAGCCTGCTGATGGCTCCGCCTCGCGTGGTGAATCTCGTTCTATTATTTTAGCTCTTAAATTCATAGAAGCAGACTTGGTTTATCAAAAACTTTCCAAAAAACCTATCATTTTACTAGACGATGTTTTTTCCGAACTCGACGAATCCCGCCGCAAATGTCTCGTCAAAAATTTCAAACACAATCAAGTAATCATCACTAGTGTGGAAGATATTAAAGGTAAATAACTTTTGATATTCTACCTCGCCACACACCGCACTGATCTACCATAATACCTTGAAATGTTCTTTCCTCCAATCATATTAACATAATACTCACTAAATAGTGCGTAATAGGCAGAAGTATCCCTAACAACAGTACTAGACCAACAGTTACTATTGGTATTATAGTTAACTAAATTCCCGTTACCATCTATTGAGCCTGAGCGCGTAAACCACAATGGAGCAATAATTAAATTTGCATCAGAGACACCTGAATTGTTATTGTATAAGTAGTTTAATCTCGCAAATTCATTAGTGGAGCCAGATAATGTTTCGGGCTCACTAGATATGATAGGTAATCTCCAACCTTTAGGACAAATAGAGTTCTTAGGGTTATTTGCTGTATTATTTAATGTATCTTGTATCAGCGAAGAAGAATTATTACTAGCTATGGCCACAGGCCAGTTATAATAATTGCCAAGCGACGTATGGCCAGTTTTAGTATTATCGGTTTTACTGGCAGAATATGGATTGTTATTATCGCTAGCCCAGCCATTTACTGCAGTATTTTGAAAGTCTATAGTTTTTCTTTCTGGTGTCCAGGTGGTAATGCCAGTATTCATATCATAGCTATAATCATCTACATAGGCTCCAGTAAGTGAATGGTCTGTAAGGTCCGTATCATTTGAAGTTAATGGTTTAGCTGGGTCTAGGTCTAAGTCCAGGTTCTGCGTCATCCAACAATGTCCATCAGTTAGCTTAGAGACGTAGTAAATTTTGTCGTCTCTAACATCCACTAATTGTTCTTCTGTTTCGTAATAGTTAACTAGATTGCATATTCTATCGCTCATATCTTGCATTGAATAATAGCTACCAATAGTTTCTCCAGTAGTGGGGTCTGTAATGGTTACTTTATCTTTCCCGGCAATATCATAAGCTTCTTCTATGGTAGTCAGCTGTGTTGCATCATACGGATGCGTCATAGTATATTTAACTTTACCTAGATAGGTTCCTGCTGGCTGGATAGGGTTAGCATAGATTTGGTAAGTAGTATTAAAGTAGGAACCGGTTAAATCTGTATTAATATCCATGCCAGTACCAGATGTTCTATAGGCTACTATGGTATCGGCACTAGGAATTGTAGTATAGTTGGCGTAGCTTGGAGTTATAGTAGGAGCATAAGTACCATTATTACTACTTAACTTCATAGCCCAAGAAGAAGGAGTGGAAGTAGTAAGTGTAGTAGGATAAATACCAGTATGGATATTATAATTGTCATTAACGCTACTAATTAAGTCTGTATTACCAGCTATATCATTACTACTACCTATAGCATAGATAAAATAACCATTATTATCATTACAATAAGCATTAATCTTGGTATTACCTATGTCATCTTGTTTTTGCCCATTAACTAGAGTAATGGTATGTGGTGTGACTACACTAGCGCTAATGCTACAAGCAGATGGCAGAGTCAAGGCTACGCTGTCTGTGCTGGAGCTGTAGGCAGAGCTGTGGGGTAATGATAAGATTAAGGCGGAAATGATAGTGAGTGGGGCCGAAACTAGAAGAATGTTGCGGAAAGTTTTATAAAAGAATTCCGCGTAATTATTTGTTTTATCACTATGGATCATATATGTATTACCCTGTTTAGTTGTCTGGTCTTTGTGATGCCATTTTATGTAAACGGGGTAGTTATACAAAAATGGCACCGCAAGGGGTGCAGTATCTCAATCGTTTAACCAAAGCAAGTTACGCGACTTTGAAACCTTACGGCGCCATTGTTATCACGTAACTAAACTTAAATTAAAAATTGCTTTGTTATAAAACAATTGAAATACTGCACCTTAATTGTATCATTATTTCACCAAAAACAAAACCACCTTAATATTGAATATTTATAATTCATTAATATCGAGGAACATAAAGGCAAAATCCGCCAAAGGCAGATTCTTGCCGCCGAAGGGGCGAAGCAATGTGATAAAATCTATTATCACATTGCGAAGCTTCCGAGATATTAATGAATTATAAAAGCTACAATATGAATTTATTTATTCGCTACAGTATTATGGCCCTCAATAAACGCCACCACCGGATTTTCGCTTCCCTCAAAGAACTTTATATTATTATATGCAGTTTCATCGCTAGAATATTGTTTTAATGCCGCCGTAGCTCGCGCTAGTGACACATACCTTTGCGCATACTTATAAGTTTGCCAATCTGGGTTGTCGCTAGAGTTTACAAATGCTTCCCCACTGGCAAATCTTTTATCTTGCTCGGAAGCCCCCACAAACATTTCTATCATTGCTGCAATATCAGACACAAAAGGTATAGAGCTAGACTCATTACTTATAGAATCTAGTATTCCGCCATCCATCAGCCCAGCCGGTGTTTCGCGTTTGTTATTATACAGTATAAAATCCGCCAGGTCAGATCCTTCATTGATTTTTCTCACCCCACTAGAATCCAGTGTGGTATTATTATTTATGAAATCAACAAACCCAGCATCATTAAAAGGATCATTTAGCGTAGAAGTATCAAATGTAGCAATTGCAGAACATTGTGCTGTTCCTACCGCCCCGATTGTGGCCAAAGTTTCACAATCTCCAAAGGTTGCCAAGTATCCATCCGTATCATCCGCAAACGAGGTTGGCAAAATCGCCATCACCGCTGAACTCGCCGCGCTGGAAAAAGTTTTTATTCCAGAAAACACGCCAGAAAATTTCGCGCCTGCCATTGCAAAATTATATACAATAGATCCTAAAAACGTATTCTTGGACGTGATATCAAATGGACTACGACTAAGTCTATCCGCTTCCGCATTTAATGCCGCAATTTTAGAGTATAGTCGCCCAAATTGTTTTACAGCTTCGCCGTCTCCAGTTGTTGCGCCACTACCCTTAGCTAATTCTCTTTCTACTACCACCGCCCCGTTTGCCAGTGCTTCACCTGCAGCAACACCCTTGGTGTTGTCGAACGAATTATCTACCAAAGATCTAGAAACCGTAGGTTCAACTATTGAAAGTATTGCGTTGGATGCCGCCTCTACCCCATCACTAATTAATCTACCTATAGAGCCTTTAGCTTGATTAGTAGATGATGTTACGGTTTCATTAATCGTGGCATTGTTATCACCTAGGCGATTTTCTACAGTTTTCAGAATTCTGTCCGCAGAATAGTTCCCCGCTTCATTCAAATTAACTTTCTCGCCAGAAAGCATCGCATATAAACTAGGCGCTTCCATAGCTGAACCCGTCACCTTTACCACCTCGCCAGTTTTCACATCTACCACTTCGGTTTCAGATTTATCGTATAGGAAATTCATCATTTCATTAACTTTGGCTTCATTACCGTCGCCCGCTTTCATTTTGCTCACATTTTCCATAAATAATGAAAAAAGTAGCCCATCTCGCTGTTCTTTAGATACTGTATCTGCCGCCTTTAAACTGTCGGCTGAATTTAGGGTTGCAGCATTGGCGTTTGCTGCGTAGTTTTTAGCACCAACTGTATTAATGAAATCTGCCGCTTCAGATCCAGATTTTGCAGCTGCTCCGTTTTTCTCATACTCGTAGTACGTTTCCGTTGCGCCAGTTTCTTGGTTTGTTTGTTCTTTTTCCACTAAAGAAACTGTGTTTACGTCTATGTTACTACCTTCACCCATTAGCGAGTCTACCACTTCATCAAAATCTGAATCACTAGTAAAATTGTTTCGCTTGGTTCCTAGGTTTTCAAAAACTTCATTGGCGGATTCATCGTAGTAGTATGCCGCACAACCATAAGTGGCGTCATTTATATTATTATATAGCGATGCATCGTTGGTAACTTTATCTACGTAATCTTTTACCTCAATAATTTCATTACCTTTCTTGAGCACTAAGCTTACACTAGCCTTGTTGTTTTCTACGAATTCCCCACCCTCATTAACGTATCCTACTTGGATACCCTTTTCATTAAGTATCTTTGTAGTATCGTCGGGTAATTCCCCCTCCGTCAGGGCTTGTTGTATGGCAATATTTTTACTCATTACCATATCTGCACACTGTACATCTGTAGCTTCAATCATGCGCTCTTGTACTGCCGCTGGCAAAATATTCCCCGAGCCTAAAAGCACCAACGCTATTATAGCCATAGCTACAATAAATCCCACCGCGCCTAAAGACTTAAGTTTCTTTGCGGATTTAGTATTAGATTTTTTTCCGCTTACACGCGAAACAAACTGATTATTATTCAGTGCAGACCTTTCGCTCGACTTTAATAATTCATCAGCCGACATAACTAATATAATTATAACATACTTATGGAAAAAGTAAAGTTTTGTGTTATAATGATAAAATGGTTCATGTAGATAAAGTTATTCCTGGCGGTCAAGCTTTAGGTACTCTAGAAGATGGTCGTAAAATCTTTTTCTGGAATGCTCTTCCTGGCGAAGATGTTTCTGAATATGAGATTGTCAAGAAAAAATCTCATTACTATGAAGCTATTGCTACTAAAATAGAAAATCCGTCAGAATTTCGCACCAATCCCAAAGATCCTTGTTTTTTATCTACTTCACCTTGGCAAATTATTGACTGGGACTATGAAAATCAGCTTAAAACCGAACTTGTGGTAGAAATTTTCCGCGAGCATCAAATAGATATAACTAGGACGCATATTTTTACTGACAACAACCCATATTATTACCGCAACAAAATGGAGTATGCTCTATATTGGAATAATAAAAAAGAGCTTATTGAGCTTGCTTTTCATCTTCGTGGCTCACATCGCAAAATACCTATTAATACTTCTTCTATTGAGTGTCCTGAAATATTCGCCGCCGCCCAACGAATTATTAATGATTTAAATAGTAGACATGAAGAGGCTCGTAAGTATCAGTCAATCCTACTTCGTTGTAATCAAAACGGCGAAGTCTCCGGCGGTCTTTACGAAAACCACAAACCCCACCCAGTTTTTAAAAATCTCACCGATGATATTTTGGGGCAAACCTATTCTTACTCGCCTAATGGCTTTTTTCAGATCAATTTACCTGTTTACGAACTAGCTCTCAAAGAAATAAAAAAGCACATTAACACAGATAATGTTTTAGACCTCTACGCCGGCGTCGGCACCATCGGTCTTTCCATCGCCCGGGACCGGCAACTCACTCTGGTTGAAGTTGACAAAAGTGCTTATAAGGAATTGGAGAGGAATTGCTTCACAGGGCAAGGCGATACCACTTCTGAGGAGCATAATCACCGACGGGGTGATTACGGAGCGACCGAACCCCGCAACGGCGGGCGAGAGGGAGCGTTCCGAAGAAGTGATGTCGCCTTACCTAAACCAATCCTAGCCAAATCTGAAGACGCATTAAATTTTGTCAACTTCAACCAGACTGTCATCCTTGATCCTCCACGTGCCGGCTGCGACGCCAAACTAATAGATAAATTATTAGAAACCACACCGCAAAAAATTATTTATCTTTCTTGTAATCCCGCCACCCAGGCCCGCGATGTTAAAATGTTGTTAGATAAATACGAGATAGAAGAAATTAAAACTTTCAATTTCTTCCCTCGTACTCCACATATCGAAAATCTTGTAATTCTCTCTTCAAAATAGCCCCAGAATATGCTAAACTAGTTCTAGACGGAAAGGTGGCCGAGTGGTTTAAGGCGCACGCTTGGAAAGCGTGTGAGCTCGCAAGGGCTCCGCAAGTTCGAATCTTGTCCTTTCCGCCAAAACCAAAACATGGAGACAAAGGTGAGCGAAAATAATATTGTTATTGAATTAAAAGGCCTAACCAAGCGTTATGGTTATGGTGATACTGAATCATTTGCTTTAAAAGATTTTGATCTTACTATTAAACGGGGCGAATTCATTATGATTATGGGCCCTAGTGGTTGCGGTAAAACCACGTTACTTAATATCATTGGTTTGCTAGATCGTGCCACCAATGGCGAATATGTCCTTAATGGCGAAAATGTTGCCAGTATTTCTGCCCGTCGTCAGGCGCGTCTCCGTGCTAAAAAAATCGGTTTCATTTTTCAGAATTTTAATCTCATTGAAGATTTGCCAATACTAGAAAATGTTGCTCTTCCCTTAATTTACGCCGGCTATCCAAAAACTGCACGCCTTAAAAATGCATCTTCGGCTCTTAAACGCTTTCATTTACAAGAGCGCGAATATTATTTCCCCTACCAGCTTTCTGGTGGCCAACAGCAGCGTGTAGCTATTGCTCGCGCCATTGTTGGTAATCCAGAAATCATCCTAGCTGATGAACCCACTGGTAATTTAGATTCTCGTGCTTCTCACTCAGTGATGGAAGAGTTGAAAGCTATCCATGAAGAAGGTAACACTATTATTATGGTTACCCACAACCCAGCTCTTACTAGTTATGCCACGCGGGTAATTAATATGCTAGATGGTCAAATCGATACCGATGTCAAAACCGTAGAAGACCACAATCTCCCGCAGCCGATAGATGTCAAAATTAAAAAGCGAAAAGAAAAACCAGAAGTAATTCTTGGCAAAATAGAACCAACCAAAAAACGCAGACGTAAAAAATCACGGAGGAAAAAATAATGGCCCTACTCTTCAAAACTCATTTCAAGCTCGCCAGGACCTCCATCAAAGAAAATCGTACACGCTCTTTCCTTACCTGCCTTGGTATTGCCATTGGTGTAGCCAGTATTATTCTTATTCTTTCCCTAATGGGTAGCATTTCTAATCTTGTTAAAAATGAAGTTAATGAAATTGGTTCAGATCTTATTGTGGTTCGCCCAAATTCTACTAAAAGTTCCATTAATAATATTATTGAGGAATTAACTTCTTCTAATACTTTTCAGCAGTCTAGTCTTTCCCTTTCCGATATTGATACTATCTCCGGTTTAGATAATGTAGCGGCGGTGGCTCCTATATCTACTTCCGTAAATACCTTAGAGTCCGAGAAAAACACTTTCACTTCTGTACCAATTCTTGGCACTACACCAGATTTTGTTAAAATTGAGCCACTCGCTCTCCGCTACGGCACATTCTTTACAGATAATAATAAAGAAAACGGTGTAGTTCTTGGTCATACGCTTTCCTTGGCGCTATTTAATACTATCAACAGTACCGTGGGTAAAACCGTCTCCATCCTTGGTGAAAAATTTATGGTAGTAGGTGTTTTAGACGAAATAGAAAAATCCATTAATTTTGATAATGTAGATTTTGATAATGCACTTATTATGGATGTTCATACCCTAGATAAGCTACTTGGTTCCACCCAGATTCAACAAATTAATATCAAGGCTGCCAATACGGATAGTCTAGCCGCTATTTCAGGCAGTATTCATGATAAATTAAAAAATAGTAAATCTGGTGATGAAAACTTCTCTGTCGCTTACGGTGATGGAATTTCTCATCCGGCTAGCTCTCTCTTTACTATTGTCTCCGGTATGCTGGCTCTAGTGGCTACTATCTCCCTTATTGTTGGCGGTATAGGTGTAATGAATATTATGTTAGTATCTGTCGCCGAACGTACGCACGAAATCGGCATCCGCAAAGCTGTCGGTGCTTCTTCGCGTAATATTTTAATGCAGTTCCTCTTCGAAGCTCTTATTCTTTCTATCTTTGGCGGTATCTTTGGTTTAATTCTGGGCTATGTCTTTGCCTTCTTGGTTTCTATTGTTACCCCATTTGCACCATATATTAGTTGGGAAATTCTCGCACTTACATTACTTACTACTCTTGCTATCGGCATTATCTTCGGTATTTACCCAGCCCTTAAAGCCGCCTCAAAAAACCCAATCGAATCTCTCAAACATTATAGGTAGTTATGAAAGAATTGTTAGAAAAACTCCCATTTTATAATCAGGCTGTTTTACCATACCACTATGTTCAATCTTTGGTCGCTGGCATTAAATATAATTTTCCCGGCAAAAAGCTACGCGTCATTGGCGTCACAGGTACCAATGGCAAAACAACTACTTCTTTTATGATTTGGCAAATACTAAACCATGCCGGCTATAAAACCGGCCTCATGACTACCGTTGCTTGGGGTGTCAAAAAATTACAACCCGAGCTCAACCATATGACTACTGTCGACGCTTTTACCCTAAACGGTCGTATCGCTGATATTAAAAAACAAGGCGCTGAATTTTTAGTGCTCGAAGTTACTTCTCACGCTCTCGCGCAATTCCGTACTTTAGGCATACCCATTGAGATTGCTGTATTCACTAATCTCACGCACGATCATCTAGACTACCATAAAACTATCGCCAACTATCGCGCCGCCAAAGGTAAATTATTTAAAAAAGCTAAATTTAGTATTCTTAATGCTGATGATTCCGCCACTACTTATTATAAAAAACTAGCCAAATCATTTACCACCTATGGCATCAAGAAGGGCGATCATCGCGCTACTAATATCAAGCTAAACGTTTCTGGCGTCAGTTATTCCTTAGATAATCTTCAAATCTCTACTCAAATTCCCGGAGAATTTAATGTTTATAATTCCATGGCCGCCGCATTGGTTGGTAAAAAACTTGGTCTTACTAATATTCAAATTGTAGATGGGATTAAATCGCTCACCTCGGTAGAAGGCCGCATGAATATCATAGACGAGGGTCAACCTTTTACTGTAATCGTGGACTACGCTCATGCGCCAGATGCTTTAGAAAAAGTTTTTGCTTCCATTAAAGGCCACAAAGGCAAAATCATTTCTGTGCATGGTGGCGCAGGTCGTCGCGATCCTTCCACCCGTCCTATCCGCGGCGAAATTCTCGCCAAAAATTCCGATATCGTCATTATTACAGAAGACGATTCGCGTGATGAGGACCCTGAAAAAATCGCCGTGGGCTTCATAAAGGGCGCCGAAAAACAAGGTAAAATTTTAAATAAAGATTTATTCAAAGAGCTAGATCGTGCCAAGGCTATTGAGCTCGCTATCAAGAAAGCCAAAAAAGGCGATCTAGTTTTAATTCTTGGCAAAGGCCACGAAAAAACTATTTTAAGAGCCGACGGCCCTCATGATTTTGAGGATATTAAGGTTGTACGTAAAATCTTGAAGAATATCTATTTGTAGCTAAACTATTCGCTATAAATAACTTAGTTTTATGAGTATTGAGCAAACCTGAGAAATCTTTTCTGAATTTTAGAAAAATCGACGCGCGAGACCCACATCCGGCGTGAGACGCGCGATTTTTCGTATAAAAATTTAGAAAAGATCTTCCCAGCGTGTAGCGAAGCACTCATAAAACTAAGTTATTTATATTATATATCTAAGGATTATACTCCGCGATTCCATCTATAATATTATCAGTAGAAATTCCGAGTCCGCTCGCAATTGCTGCTGCACAGGCCATGTAAGACACGGCAGTTTCTCCGGTAATAAATGTTGCCACCGATATCACTTCGGATTTCAGTGATAAGGTAGCTTCGGTTCCCTTCGGATAAAGCTTAGAGTTGAGAATTTTTATATCCGTTCCGCTTTGCCCAAATACCACAGTCTCCTTGCTACCTTTAAATCCTGCAAAGGTATCATAATTTAAATCATCACCATTTAATACCACGATTTCTGGCTTCATATCAAACAATGTTTTTTCGTTTTCTAAATATTCTTCCGGTTCCATATCGTGTAGTTCTGCCGTCACAAAATTCGTCATCGCGGCCACGTTTACTGGTAAACCATAAAATATATTATCGCGTAGTCCTTCTGCTGGTACCGTTACTATTACGTAGTTTGCGCCCGCTTTCCATGCGTCGCTCAAGAATTTATGTAGCATACCCATCTTAAACGGTTGGTCGCTTGCCAGTACCGCCACTTGTTCCCCGCTCGCGCGTAAAATTTCATGCACATAATGCGCCACCGTTACCTTGCCGGTTGTGCCGGTAATGGCGATTAGTTTCATGTCTTTCGTCGGGTTACCATAATAAGATTTCAGAAGTTTGGCTTTTACTTTTTGAGCCCCCGCCCTTACGCCACCATTTTTATTTTTCCCAGATTTACTTCTCTCGCGCTCTTTCATATCTTTATACTATCACTTTTCCAGCATCCCCGCAAATTCTGCCGAATTTTTCTTGCTATTTTCAAACCGTTTATGATAATATAAATATATATGCAGGAAGGTGATACAGAGCTTGGTGGGCTGCAAATTCCTCACGGAAACAACGTAAATCCACCCACACCCACTCCCGGCCCCCAGCCGGTAGCTTCTGCCGCTCCGCAAAATCCCCAACCTACACCTCCCGCTGCACGACCAGCAAGCTTCGAAAGCCTACAAAATACGCAGAATATACAATCTACTCCCTCGGCCCCCATACAAAACGATAATTTAGGAATTGGACGCAGCTTAACATCTCAACCACAATTCACTCCACGACAGCCGCAAACGCAATTCTCTAATCAATTAGACTTTGTCTCTTCCGGTACTGGGGATATAGCACTTGATGGTAATTCGCCAAAAAAAAATAAAAAGGGAGCAATCCTGATTGTCATATTGGTAATAGTGATTCTTTTTGGTATTCTGATAATACTTATCGTCGGCAACACAACTAGTGTAAACAAAAAAAATGGCGAACGTAATTTTAATATTTTCGCCAACTACATACTATATGGAAGAACTGACGACTCCCAGAATTTAGAAACCGAAAGTGCAAATCCATATGCATTAAAAAGTCTAGCATTTTATGAGAATGACAAGGCTAAAGAATTTTATCCGCTCGCAATGGATTATTGGAATGCATTCAATAACACCTATCCCAAACAAGATGAAAACATTACTAGCAAAATGACGGAGATAAATAGCGAATTAAGCTTCCTAGACAAGGTTACGAATACAGAATTGATGTCTGGCGCTAAAGCGCTAGAAATATATTATCGTGGCGGCGAAGATGAGCTAACAAATGAATACGCAAAATACTACTCTGATTTTAGGCAAGATTCTGACGTATTTCGTGATTTTATGATGATACAGGATACGTATATAAGCAATATTATTCAACTTCTTAAACTATACAATCAAGAAGGTTGTATAGTTGATGCTAAAGAAGATCTAAAGTGTATAGAAGAAAAGCAATTAACGAATAATGAATATTATGCCGGCGTCATTGATGTAAATAGAAAAACTGCTCAATACATATCAAACATAGAGAACGAATTAATAAACGACGTCATTGAACTAAACTCTTTGATAATGAAAAGGGATGAACATGAGAATCAATAAAAAATACATCGCAATCATTCTCTTAATATGTGCTTTTGTTCCATTCATCTTTAATGTCCAAAAAGTGCAAGCCGCCTATAGCTACAAGAGCGGTTCAGATGCAACAATGGATAAGATAACTAAATATAATGCTACTCAGGCAATAGGACTTTTTAATGATCATACTAACGTATTGGCGGTCCAAGATTTCTTGCATTATGGTTTAAACAATGGTTTTTACGATAAAGACAATTGCAATAGTGTACCGGTGCCAAATACAGTAATGTCTGGTTCGGATAGTGCGAGCCCTACTTTATCCTGTTGGGATTTTTGGTATGGGAATAGCAATTGGAATGCGCTAATCAAAGGCGAAAAAAGTAATAATGACCCAAGCATTAATGATGCTGTCAGCTATCTTAAGCAGCTTGGATACACCCAGGATGCAGTTGATTCTCTTGCCGGCGGCGAAAAATGCTTTAAAGTTGCATGGACTGACCCAAATCAGACTTCCGATTCTGGTAGTGCTGGAAATTTTGAATCTAACACGCTTTGCGCGAAATTAGATGATGACGGATATATGTGGGGTGCTTGGTTGGATTACGGAGAAGATTCTAAAAAACCATCCCCAGATCCATCAAGACAGTATTCGCTACAAAGAGATTTAAGTGGAGGAGCATTCTCTTCATACACTTGGTATGTATATCTGGACTCGGGAGCAAACTACAACCCTCAATTCCAGGTAGTGGTGGAGGAAAACAATAAAGGAAAAAAATGGACAGATTTTGAAAGTGAACTCAAGTCTAAACTAGCCGAACATAACAGGACCGCTAGCGGCATAACGAGCAACCTTAGCTTAGTTAGTACGACCACTAATGCTGGAGATGTATCTAGTGAAATAACGAACAGCACTAGTTTTACAAGAAATTCAAGCCAAAAAGTTATTAGTTATTCTGGCGATGTACTCTTGAGCGAAGCTGAAGTGTACAACATATATGCAAAATATTTGACGAACAGTAATAAGGTTAAGTTATCTTGCGATGGATCGTATGATTATGATGGGGATAATACATACGAATGGATCCCAGTCCAGCTAAAAAGAAATGGTAAGGTCGATAACACGTGCCATGTTAGAGAAATATCTAAGGAATTATATACTGGTGGGCAATATCTTCAAGGAACATACGATCCGGCAACGAACACGCTTACCAACGGCGCATACCTCTTTAATAGAAGAAATATGTCGCTAGCGGATATTGCTGCGGCCGTTAATAAGATGAACCTCGAGAAATTAGAGGAGGACATCGACGATTTTACGGGTGCTACAGAAGATGTTAGTAATGGAGATGGCGAAACGGAACCCACCTGTGCAAATTCCGGTGGAGCGGCATCGCTAGGTTGGATAGTGTGTCCAATCTTAGACTGGATGCAGGAAGCTTCAACAGATGCTTATAATAACTATGTCAAGCCCAATTTAATGGTACAACCAACATTGTTTCAAGGAGAAGGTGACGAAACGCGTAGTGCTTGGGGAATATTTCAGGGTTTTGCAAACGTATGTTTTATAATCTTATTCCTGGTGGTAATATTCTCACAACTTACTGGTGTAGGAATCGATAATTACGGTATTAAGAAAATTTTGCCAAAAATGATAATAGTCGCAATATTGGTTAACTTATCTTATTTGATTTGTATATTATGTGTGGACTTATCCAATATTCTAGGCAATGCTTTCCAGGCTTTATTTGAAGGGCTGAGTGTTGGCGGCTCTGCTACGGTAGGTGAAAAAACATTTGAAGGATCCGGCGCTGGAGCTACGGTTATTACTGCAGTAGCATTAGTCTCTGCGCTATTTCTTGTGGGAAAAACCGTTTGGCAGAACCCAGCAATATTGCTAACTTTATTAGTCTCGGCGCTAGGTGTTCTTATTGCTGTATTTTTCCTATTTATTCTCTTAGCGGGGCGAAAAGCCGCAATAGTAGTGCTTACAGTTATATCGCCACTAGCTTTCGTCAGTTATGCGTTGCCGAATCTTAAAAGACAATTCTTCGACAAATGGCTGAAGTTCTGGGAGGGATTATTGTTGGTATATCCAATCTGCGGACTTTTGATAGGTGGAGGTGATTTCGTATCTAGATTACTACTAGTCACCCTGTCTGGAGGAGATGGCTTCTTGGGTGCATTTACGGCTATGATAGTCGGAATTATCCCAGTCTTTATGATACCGACGGTTTTGAAGGGGGCATTTGCGGCCATGGGGACAATCGGCTCGAAAATTACCGGTTTTGGCGATCGTGCCAGAAGCAGAGTTACTAGTGGCGCACGTAATTCTGACATATATAAAAATATGCAAGAAAGAGGTAGAGAAACTGGCATCAGAAGAAGGGCGGGCTACGATAAAAATGGTAATAGGAGATGGGGAGAAAACGGCCCAAGTGGTTTTCAAAAATTTATCCGTGGTGGTAGCAGAAACATTGAAAGAAACGCGCAGGCCTATCAGAAACTACAAGCCGAAAAAGGGTCTCTGGCGGCAACTAATGGCCCCGATTACATGCTGGCCACCGAGACAGCCAATGAGGCCAAACGTATTGTGTCTAGTGGTGAAATTAACACAATAGGAAAAATTGGTGCCGGCGGCCTAACGGATGGCTTATATAAAGCATTGATGTCTGGTGATCGCGCCAAAATTAATGCATATTCAGATGCTTTGTCAGCGAAGGGTGAAAACGGTAGGGATGCTGTAAGATCAGCCTATGATAAGGCTGTAGGTGCAGGCATGAGTGGTACCGCGGCCAAAACTCTTGCTAATAATATTATGGCAAACCACGCCGCAGATTATAAAAACAATAATAGAGCAATGTTTAATGTAGCTCAAAGTATTAATAGCGGCGAAGGCGGACCCATTGATACCGTATCAAATTATGCTGGGGGACATAGAGCTGATTTAGCCGGAAAAGTAACCGCTTCAACGATCGGTACTATGGATGACAGCGCTTTCAATGAAATATTTGGTAACGGCGAGATCCCAGCTGGAGCTAATTCAGCCGCAATTGGAGAAATTGCATACAAAGCCATGAGTACGCAGAACGCCAATATAAAGAGTGACAGAATGGCTAAACTTAAAAAGATTGTGGAATCATCGGGGTACGATGCTCCAGATGTACAGGGGACCAATAACACCGGTACGCCAAAACCGATAACCGTACCCGGTGCAGCGCAAGAGGGTCAGGCCTTTGACGTGCACTCTCTAGACAGCGATACGCTTCTGGATATAGCTACGAGCCCGAATATATCGGATAACGATCCAAACAGGCAAGCTGCAGTAGAAGAACTTGGTAAAAGAAATATTAAATAATTATCCATTCAATATTCCTATATAAGAACTAATGCCTGATTTTAAACTATAAAGCCTAACAAGTTTTAATCAAAAAAGACCTAATCGGCCTTATCCTGGCGGAAGCGAGAGGATATATTATCCTCAGTGCTTCCTTCAGAAACAAAACAAGAGAGCAAGCTCTCTTCTTTCGCTTCTGGCGGAAGCGAGAGGATTCGAACCTCCGAGACGCTTGCGCGCCCACACGATTTCGAGTCGTGCGCCTTCAACCACTCGGCCACGCTTCCGTTTCCAATTTTAACACGATTTTCTGCAAAATGCCACACAAATCCCAAAAATATGTTATAATAAAAACGTCACCTCTATGGTGATGCTCATTTAATTTCTAGGTGGATGCGTAAAAACATCCACATATGTGTTGTTTATCCCTAAAGGACATACAATACACCATATATCAAGTGTGTGCCCGTAGCTCAGCTGGATAGAGCGTTTGCTTGCGGAGCAAAAGGTCGTAGGTTCGAATCCTGTCGGGCATACCACAATTCAAGAAAGACTCCCGCAAGAGTCTTATTTTATTGTATAATTATCCTATGCAGTGGTCCAAAATCACCGATATTATCCTCATCGCAGCCCTTGCCGTCTTTGCGGTTTTTGCTATCCTCGGTCTATGCCAGTGGTTTAAGCGCAAATCCCTTAAAAAAGTCGACAAGCCTCTACTTCTTTCTTTAATTCCTCTCTCTCTTATGGCTATCACTTTTATTGTTTTTGAAAAATTTATCATCCTTAACACTCGCCCCAACGGCTCTGGCGAGCCATCCTTCCCTTCCACTCACGCCATGGTTGTTGCCACCATTTTCCTGCTCACCGCTATCATTCTTCCCAACTACATCAAATCCAAAACTGCCCGCGTCATCATGGATATCGTCATGCTACTTTTTATCATTCTCGTTTCCGTCGGCCGCGTTCTTGCCAATATGCACTGGGTTTCCGATGTCGTCGGTGGCCTAATTTTTGCCGCAATCTTCGCAGTCATTTATTATTTAATTTTAAGGAGAGCCAAACATGCCTAGTATTTTTACCAAAATCATCCAGGGTGAAATTCCCTGCTACAAAATCTACGAAGACGATAAAACTTTCGCTTTTCTCGATATCCACCCAGAATCTAAAGGTCATGTCTTGGTCATCCCTAAAAACGAAGTCGACAAAATCTACAATCTTCCGGATGAAGATTATCAGGCCCTCATGGCTACCGTTAAAAAACTTAGCCAACATATGGAAAAAGTTTTGGGCCAGCGCACTCTTTGGAAAGTCGTTGGCACCGACGTCCCTCACGCTCACGTTCACCTCATGCCACTAGATGAGTCTTGGCAATATGGCCACACCCTCGAACTCGCACCAGAAGAATTTGAGCAAATCCGCGCTAAATTAGAATATCACGAATAGTAAAAGCCCCGCTATACTAGCGGGGCAAGGTTTAGCAATTAACAATCTCGGGGATTGATGTATCTTCGCCTTCGGCATATCCTTCCGTATCTACAATAATGCTATACCCGGGTTCAGTTTTTCCCCAGGTTGACGAGTACGGGGTCGACGTCGAGCCACTCATTGGCACCTGGGTATGTTCGATGCCTTTTATTTTGTAGCCCATCTCGTCCCTCAACATCAGTGCCTTTTTCTTGGCACCCTCTTTCCCAAATTGTTCATGTGAAATATAACGCTCCACCATTTAGATTGCACCTCCTAATAATTTTTTAGAGCCTCAAAATCAAATCTCCGCTTCAATTTTATCACATAATCCCTCCTTTGTCGTCACTCAGCTATAACAAAGAGCAGTTACTCTAGCTTTTAACCTATCATGAAAAAAGGCTGCTTAACGCAACCTTTTTAGCATTTGTGAAAATGCCGCAATATAAGCGACTGCATCGTCGCTCAATTCGGCACTATCGGCTCTGGCGGTAGAGCCAAATTCCTCACCTTTATGGCGAAGATTAATGTGGGCTGGCCCTTCTCCGCTTGCCGTTCGTGCCACTACGGCATTCAGTGACATCGCTGATGCCACGGTGGGCTCAACGAATTTGTCTCCGTACGAATACACTACTCCATCCACGCGACTTATACTAGGTGTCTTGCTGAAGGCGTACTTTAATTGCTTACAAATAGCATATGTAGATAGGAACCACCCATCCATTCTTGTGCCGCCAAACAACGGATACCAACGATGTCGCATAAACGGTTTAGAAACTGCCATTGCTACAGACGCCAAGATCCTATAAAAGCGCTGTAAAGCATAGGCTGTTCTATTCCGGTTTATAAAATCTGCCCCAATGTAAGGACAAATATAAAAAACCATTGTATTCTTCTCTCCGGCAAGAAGGTTACCTACCATTGCACCACAAGACAAACAGACAACTTTCTTCGCGCCTTCTATCTGCCTGATTTCATCAGCAATTTCATCCGGTTCCCAGTCCGCTCCCGCTCGAAACAGCAGAAAATCATCCGAGCCAAGCATCTTTGCTAAAGGTTCGTAATATTTACTTGCTATTCCTCCGAAGAGGCCAGGCACTATAATGACAGTATTTTTCATCTGTCTCCCCCCTATTTTTAATGATACTAATGCAATAAATTGCATCTGTAAGTACATTATAACATAAAAATGTAAAAAATGCAATAGCTAGTCTAATCTCTTACCTTAATAATAACTCTATGCTAAAGGCAAAATTCTTAGTCAATATATGTTATAATTATAATCAATGAAACAGCAAGAGGAAAACAAAATGAAATTTGCATCGAGTTACGAACCAGGAGAATATGAAAGTGATATTTACGGTGCTTGGGAGGCCAGCGATATTTTCGCCCCGTCTACCCCTACCGTGCCGGTAGATAATAACGGTGACGGCAAAGATGATCGCGACAATAAAAATACTTATAGCATCGTCATGCCCCCGCCCAACGCCAACGGCAACCTTCATATAGGCCACGGTCTTACTATTGCGCTAGAAGATTCTCTTACTCGCTACTACCGCCTAAAAGGCAAATCTACTTGGTATATCCCCGGTGCAGATCATGCTGGCTTTGAAACCTGGGTCGTCTATGAGCGCAATCTAGAAAAACAAGGCCACACTCGTTTCGAATACGATCGCAACGAGCTTTATGCTCGTGTATGGGATTTTGTCGCTGAGCAGCGTGGCAACATGGAGTTGCAGCTCCGTGCTCTTGGCGCCTCTTGTTCCTGGAATGACCTCACTTTCACCTTGGATGAAAACGTCATAGATCGCGTCTACACCACCTTTGAAAAAATGTGGAATGATGGCATGATTTACCGGGGTGAAAAACTCGTTAATTTCTGTCCGAAGCACCAGACCGCCTTCGCCGATATTGAGGTAGAACACAAAGACGAAAAAGGTACTCTTTGGGATATCGCTTACACTTACGATGGTGGCGAAATTATTGTTTCTACCACTCGTCCTGAAACCCTTTTTGGTGATGCTGCTGTGGCTGTTAACCCCGAAGATAAGCGTTACAAAGATCTAATCGGCAAAACCGTCCATCTTCCACTCACTAATAAAGAAATCCCCATTATTGCCGACGAACATGCCGATCCAGAATATGGCACCGGCGCCGTAAAAATCACCCCGGCTCACGACTTTGATGACTTTGAGGTGGGCGAGCGCCATAATCTTGAACGCATCAAGGTAATTGCCGAGAATGGCACCATGGTTAACGTCCCAGAAAAATACTATGGTCTCACCACTGCTGAATGTCGCAAGCAAGTCTTAAAAGATCTCAAAGCTGCTGATCTCTTCAGGGGCGAAAAACAGCTCGTTCACTCCGTGGCACACTGCTACAAATGTGGCACCGTACTCGAGCCTATGCTCAAAGAACAATGGTTTGTAGACGTTGAAAAACTAGCCAGTGTCGCCATCAAGCATCTAGAGAAAAACGAAATCAAGTTCCATCCGGCAAACAAGCAAAAAGTTCTTATTAATTATCTCAAGAACCTCAGAGATTGGAACATTTCTCGCCAAATCCCTTGGGGCATTGCTATTCCGATGTTCCGCCGCGTTACCGACGCTGCCACCGATGAACCAGATTGGATCTTTGATCGTCGTACTCACCTAAAAGAGATTGAAGTTGCCGGCGTAAAATATGTCCGCGATGAAGACACTTTTGATACCTGGTTCTCTTCTAGCCATTGGCCAATTGTTTGTACTAATTGGTCAAAAGATAACTTCAACCCCTATTACCCGCTAAACGTCATGGAGACTGGCGCCGACATATTATTCGCCTGGGTTGCCCGCATGATCATGATGGGGCTCTATGTCACTGGCGAAGTACCGTTTAAAGAAGTTTACCTCCATGGTCTCGTATTGGATGCTCATGGCCAAAAAATGAGCAAATCCAAAGGCAATGTCATTAATCCTATGGATCTTGTCGCCAAATATGGCTCAGATGCTTTTCGTCTTGGTATCTTAAGAGGTCGTTCCGCCGGCATGAATCAGGCTTTCAGCGAAAACAGTGTCATTGCCGGCCGCAATCTCTGCAACAAACTCTGGAACATCTCCCGATTAATTCAATCGATAGTAGATGATGACAAGAATGCTTCTTCGAGGAGCATACGCGACGACGGGAGCGTACGGAGCGAGGAGCCCCGTAACGACGGGCGCGACGAAGCGTTCCGAGAAGAACGCATCTCGTCATCTTACGCCACTGACCACATGGGCGAAGACTGGATTTGCCGCGAAATCAACGATTGCCTCAATCAAGTAGAGAGTTCAATGAAAAACTACCGTTTTGCTGAAGCTGTAGAGGCCTTATATCAGACTATCTGGGATAAATATGCCGACTGGTTCCTAGAGAGTCAAAAAATCTTCAAAAATACTAGTCTCTTAAAACAGACTTTAGAGACGATCCTTATTGCTCTACATCCGTTTGCTCCATTTGTTACTGAGGCCATTTGGCAAAATCTTTCCTGGACAGACGGCTTTATCGCTACCGCAAAATGGCCAAATAAGCTTAAATTTGACCCTATCAGCGCCGCCGAGTTCGAAAGCCTAATCTCGGTCGTGTCCGAGGTTAGAGGCACTTTGCAGGCCCTTCCAGGCACCAATAATGCTAAAAAATACAGCCTATTATATGGCAATGATAGCCTCGTAGAGGATAATTTACTGCTCATCCGCACTCTTACCAAGGTTCCAGCCATCAACGCCTTAGACGGTCATCCACGGGGCCTAAGGCTTGCACTCGCAAATCACGAGCTTTATTTAGACGTTCCCGAAAAGGTTGTTACAGAGTATAAAGATGCTCTTACTGAAAAAATTCTCTCTGTCGGCCGTGAGCTGGACGCATTAAATGCTCGCATGGCCAACCCTAATTATGTAGAAAAAGCCCCAGAACACCTCGTTAAAGAGACAAAAGATCAAATCAAAGAGAAAGAATCCCTTATCTCTCGCCTCAAATCTCAGCTCGAGTTAATCTAAACGAAAAGCAAAAACAAAAATCACCAATATAGCCCCCCTCAGGGGCTATATTTATATTGGTGAATCACTACTACACGTCATTACCCCTAAATTAATTACCCGCGGAACTTTCTGTATTCCCTACTCCCCTTCACAATCATGTATACTGTAATAGCTAACACCACAACTATCACCAATACCCCAGTTATCCTATTAGAGGTTATAAAGATCTGGATTAAATCATCAATTGCTTTTTCCATCTCTGCCGATGCGCTCGCTATCCCGCTCACCCCCTCTAAAGCTTTTCTGGCCTCCTCAATTGCTTGCGCTCCATAGCTTGCTATCATGGCTGTCTGTAGCATCAATACAGATACCGTCGCCCCTATCAGCTGTATATTATTTTCCGCCATCGCTATGACGTTTTTCTTTCGCCACTGTTTTACTATTCCTATTGCCGCTGAAATCAATAAATAAAAAGTCCAAAACGTCACGCCTGCTGCTATTATTGGGCTATAATTTCGTACGGCAACCCCAGGTGTTGCTATCATGATAGATATTATTGCAATTAATGCCAAATTAGCCAGAGTTAATGCTCATCCTGATATCCGGAATATCTTCCAGGCTTCTCGCCCCTGTTTTTCATGTGATAACCCGACATATAAATTCACAGATATTAACACGGCATAGTACACTCCTAGTGACGTAAACCACACGGACTCATAGCGTATCCCACCGTATAATTGAAAAGCCACAAAGAAATAATTCACCGCTGTGCTTGCGTATAATATTGCTTTTTCCCTGGTGTCTTTCTCTTTTATTATTTTTCTCACCAAAGATACGACTTTGCTTTTCTTAAAATCGAATAATTTACCCGCCATTTATTGTATTATACCATTTATGTCTAAAGGTCTAAAATATGGAGAAAATATTGACAAAAGTAACCATATGTGCTATAATCAAGACAAGTTAGTCAAAATGGGAGGCTAGCTCGCACTCACTCGCGTATGCGTTTGAGAATATTTACAAAGGAGGTGCTCGTATGAGCATCAATTTCACGAAAAATGTAAACCCTGCAACCGTCGGCACATTATGCCTCAATATCATGGGCGGCCCCAGCGCAGACAGAATTATCGATGCATTTAAGTATGCATACGGTGAGAACCATGTCAGGGCAAAATTCACCATCACCGGCAAAGGTGCCAATGAATTAAAAACCGAGAACGATATCATGGATTGTAGTCTTCGCATCCAGTCCTTGGAGCACGAAGACGGTTCCGGACACTCGTTCAATATGAAAGGGGCAATTGAGGACGCCTCGGCGGGCAATACGAAAATTCCATTCCACAACCTGAAGTTTACAGGCTATTACAACGCCCAACTCCGCATCGGTCACCTCGTGATCTTTCATCAGTAATCCCATCCCATCCGCCCAGGCATCCGCCTGGGCATTTTCTTGCTAAATTTTTCTGCTAAAATTTTTTAGATGGCAAAAGCGCCGCCTAGTATAAGCGGCGCGCGTATTCTACAGTTTAGACCTCGCGATTAGCTCAAGAACGTATAATATAAAATCTCGTATAGCATAGGTAGTATCCACCACCGTACCGATAATTAATATCAGCAATCCATCGGCAAACGCCTTGGTATCCAGTTTTACATTGATTCCCTTTTTATGTATCTTGCGTTTGGCCTTGCGGATTAACCGCTTATTAGATGAATACTGAGTCGTATCGAAACGAATTTCGCACATCTGGTTATTTCCTGCCAGACTAATTCCGTTCATCCCTGTAGGCATACTTTTTCACCCCCTATCATAATAAAGTGCAATTTCGCCATTTTAGCATAATTTATGCCTTTATGCAACTATAGAACCATAAGAATTTTATTTTCTGTTAAACTTATTTAGATTAAACAGCGGTTTTTTATCGCCATCTATAATTCCCTGCGCCTCACGCATCAGCCGTTCCAGGGCTGCATCTGATGAGGCCGAGCCCACGTGTACAGTTCGTACCACCTTTCCCTGCTCCTTGTAGCATACTTGCACCCCCGTCGCCCCCGAAGTCGTTTTAAATTTCCTTATATAGGCCATAAGTTGATTGTATCATATTTTAATTTAAGCCCCTCGAAGGGGGTTCGGAGCCTGGCAAGGCGAGAAGTAGCGCCGCCCGCCCGTGGCGACGGGCCGGGCGGACGCGCCCCGAGAGAGGCTTAAATTAAGATATACACAGCAATTCCTCACCTTTTTCCACCAAACCACAAGAACTTTTGCGGACTATTCCCCTTATGCCTAGCAACCACCGCGCCTAGCAACCCAACTTGACAAACCATTCCGCTTCCGCTAAAATTAAACCAACAACTGGCAACCTCACACACAGTTGGGAGAATTCGATTAATTTTCCACCGACAGAACACATGTATCTGGCCGGCAATTATGCTTATGCAATAAAATAATAAGCTTAAGCTGTCAAAAAAATTCACGTGTTCCAAGAGGTGTGAAATAAATTTTGATGATATAATGAAAAATATGCAAAATCCGATTACGCAATCTAAAGCTTGGCAAAAATTTCAAGAAGATCTGGGTGAAACTAGCTTTCTAGAACAGGGAACTGACTATCAATATTTAGCCATCCTCAAAAAAACTCCAGTAGGGAATTACTTATATCTGCCTTATGGCCCAATAGCCAAAGATAAAAAAGCGTTTCAGACTGCACTAAAATCCTTAAGTACCCTAGCCAAAAAACATCAGGCTATCTTTATTCGCATCGAGCCACAAAACCCTGATTTCGCTAAATATCTGCCGGCAAATACCAAAAAAACCAAAGATCTAAACCCTAAAGACACCTGGGTACTAGATATTACCCCAGATAAGGCCACAATTCTTACCAATTTTTCCCAGGGCACCCGTACTCGTTATAATACCTTTGCAAAAAAAGGCCTTACAGTGGAGTCCACCAAAGATCCGGCTCAGATTAAGCACTTAGTAGAATTGCAAAACAAGCTCTTCAAGACCAAAAACCTCAATTCTTTTAGCGAGCATTATCTTAAAACTGAGCTTGCCCAGCCTTTTGCTACCCTATATTTGGTAAAATATCATCTACCAGTGGGGCAGGAAAGGGAAGAAAACACTCCCAAGGATGGCCAAATTCTCGCCGCTAGCCTCTTTTTCGATTATCAAGACACGCGCTATTATATGCAGTCTGCCGCCGATATCGATTACAAAAAACTCCCCGCCACCGTAGCACTCCTCACTACTGCACTTTTCGACGCCAAAGAGCAGGGAATTAAGTTTTTCGATTTCTGGGGTATCGCTCCCGAAGGCGCACCGGATAGCCACCCCTGGAAAGGGTTCACTAAGTTCAAACAATCCTTTGGCGGCGCCCCAGTAGAATACGCCGGCACGTACGATATTGTCTTAAAACCAATCAAATATCATTTTTACCAACTAACTCGTCGGCTCAACCGCTTTATCCGCAGGCATTAGTGTTATAATAGTCTTATGATTTTTACTACTATCACCGAGCCAGAATTTCGCAAATTTGCCGATCAGTCACCCTATAAATCTTTCATGCAGACTCCCGAAATCGCCAAATTGAGAGAAAAATCTGGCTGGACGGTTTACTATTTCGCCGTCAAAGAAGGTGATCAAATCCTCGCTGCCACTATGGCCGTGGCCAAGCCTACTTTTCTTGGTAAATCTACATTTTACACCCCTGGCGGACCCCTAGTAGATTATGAAAATACCGTCTTGCTCAATTTTTTCGTCAAAAATCTCAAAAAATACGCCAAATCTCATAATGGCTACATTCTCCAGATAGACCCTTATTACGAGCTCATAGAACGCGATAGGGAAGGAGATATTGTAGAAGGTGGGTTCAACCGCACTCGAGCCCTAAAATCGCTAGAAAGCCTCGGTTTTCGCCCTATGCGGCATACTTCTCAGCCTAAGTATCTCTTTGTGATGGATATTAATGGTCGCACTCCAGATGAACTCTTCGCCAGCTTTAAACAAAATACCCGTAATCTTGTCAGTCGTACTGCCAGAAACGGCATCAAAGTCCGCGAGCTTACCAGAAAAGAACTAGATATTTTCAAACAAATTACCGAAGCTACGTCCGAACGTCGTCATTTTAATGATCGTTCACTCGAATATTATCAGCAAATGTACGATTTATTCCATAAAAAAGGCGAAGTGAAATTCATAGTAGCCGAGGTAGATATAGACGGCAAAACTACACCATTATCTGCCGCCATGTTCATGACTTATGGCGATGAAGTTATCTATCTTTTCTCTGGCAGCGACGCAAAATATATGAAAGAGTATAATGCTCAGTACGCCATCCAATGGCACATGATCAAATATGCCGCCGAACATGGTTACAAAAAATACAATTTTTATGGTATCCAAGGTTTGCCAGATCCCAAGGCTAAAGATTACGGTATTTACAGGTTCAAAAAAGGTTTTGGTGGCCAAGTTGTCGAGCTAATTGGCTCTTTTGAGCTTCCACTCAACTTTTTCTACTACCTTCATTCTATTCTTGCCAAACTCCGCCACCGCTAATCACTCCTAGAGGTGATTTTTTTGCTTGCGCTAACTTTTTTCTGTGTGCTATAATTAGGATGTTACAAGTTAATGGTTTTGAAGCGCTGATATTTTAATATCAGACTAACCTGAATATCAATGGCATCGCAAGGAAGCCTAGATTTGGGTTAGTTCAATTGGCGCAAATCATTAGCTTGTAACACCCTTGCGGTGCCATTTTTGTTAATCCCCATTAATATAGTGGCACCACATGGGGGAGTAGTAGTAATCATATATATAAGTGAGGTTAAAAGATGGGCCACAAAGTAAAACAATCTTTAATGAGTAGTAGAATAGACTTCTTCTACTATGCTTTCCGTAATGTATTGTTAGTTTCTGTTGTTGTTCTAGCTGTTTCTGCTTTTGTACTTGGTTTTAGGATTTCTCATTCTTCTGCTATAGATGGCTCTGGTGTAGATAAGGTTACATTATCAATACCAGTATCTTGCACTCTTAATGCTACCATCAATAGTGAGCATACCATTTCTATGATATCTGGAACTTATAAAGACAATATTGGTAAAACCACCATGAAGACTACCTGCAACGATAAAGATGGTTATGTTATCTACGCCATAGGTTCTACTAACGATATAGATGGTAAGAATACCTTATCTTCCATAGATCTAGGTGAAGACTACGATATTCCTACTGGACTAAACACATCTAAACCTTCTACCGGTGAGGATACATCTAGTTGGGCCATGAAATTAACTCCAGTAGCCGGCAATTATACTCCTACTATCCCAGCAGAATACAATAATACCTATGGCTTAATACCAAATACTTGGACCAATGTAGCATCTAGAGATCCTGGTACTTTTGATATGCAAGAAGGTTCTACTTTTACTACTACCTATGCTATATACACTAAAGGAACTCAACCAGCTGGTACTTATACTGGACAGGTGAAGTTTGCTTTGCTTCATCCATCTTCTTCCATCTCTCCTACTACATTAGAAAGAGCCTTCTTCTTAGCTGGTAAAACCAAAGTAGACATAGTAGACCCTACTACTGGAGAGACTAATAGCTACTACAAAATGCAAGATATGACTACCAATATTTGTAATGCCGCCAATATTACTGGCGAAGCATCTCAAGTGCAATTAGTAGACATTAGAGACAACAAAACCTACTGGGTCACCAAACTCCTAGATGGACATTGCTGGATGACCCAAAACTTAGATTTAGACCTAGACAGTAGCGTAGCTCTTACATCTGAGGATACAGATTTAAACGACGCTACCAGTGCAGCTTATCAGGATGGGTACAATATAGAAAATAATGTAATAAAGTGGACCCCGATTAGCTCTACACTTACTAATGCGAATAGGACTAATTGGAAAAACAACAATAATAAACCATATTCTCTAAATATTGGAGAGTCATATGCTACATACATTAGTAATAACCATGGGCTAATCGGTAATTATTACAACTGGACTGCGGCAATCGCCTCCAACAATTCAACTAATTTAATAGAAAGCACTTTTAACAACGTATCAAATAACCCGCACAATTCCATTTGCCCTAAAGGTTGGAGATTACCTATAGTTACAGAGTATTCCAATTACTATTCCGGCGATAATGATTTTGCCAATTTAAAGTACTATTATCGTAATTCGCCAACATCACCAATATGGTTCAATAAGTCTGGTTTAATAGTGAGCGGGGATACAAAACAATTTGGATTAATAGGTTTTTACCAATCTAGCACACTTAATGGTGACAAAAGTGCGTACTATTTACGCATTGATAATAATATGAACCCAGTTGGGTATTACATATACGACCAATACGACGGGAACAATAGGGGATTTGGTTTTTCTGTCCGCTGCCTCGCCCGCTAGTAAATTTCCGAGGTACAGTAAGCTATACAGCGAAGCCAGGTATTTTTAACTATGCTATAATTTCCTTATGAAACTTACTGGGCTCACAGACAAAGAAGTTGCCGAGAAAACTCGCCAAGGCCGCATCAATCGCGCCCCTAGGAAACAGTCTAACTCCATCGGCAAAATCATTCTTAAAAACACGCTCACTATCTTCAATCTCGTCAACCTCGTCCTTGCCGCCATGATCTTTCTTGTTGGTAGCTACAAAAATCTTCTTTTTGTGCTCATCGCCATTGCTAATACCCTTATCAGCATTGTCAACGAAATCCGCGCCAAGAAAACCATCGACAAAATGCGTCTTATCTCTGAACAAAGGCCTACGGTTATCAGAAATGGTCAAATTCGCCAAATCAGCCAAGAGCAAATCGTCGACGGCGATCTTCTCGTCCTCTCCATAGGCGACCAAATCATTGTAGACAGTCAAATCATTGAGGGGGAAGTAGAGGTTAATGAATCTTTCATCACTGGTGAATCCGATAATATCCTAAAACATCCAGGCGATAAGCTTATTTCTGGTAGTTTTATTGTCTCTGGCGCTTGTAAAGCTACTGCTACCGCTGTTGGCGCTGATAATTTCATCAGTAAACTAGAGTCCACCGCCCACACCATCAAGACTGCCGATTCCAAGCTTTTCACGCTCATGAACAACATCGTCAAATACATCTCTTATGCCCTTATCCCCATCGGCGCGCTTTTACTTTGGGCACGTTTCCGCGTTCCCGGCACCACCACAGAAGTAGCCGTCACTAGTACGGTTGCTGCACTTATCAATATGATCCCTGAAGGCCTTATTCTCCTTACTTCTTCTGTCCTTGCCCTTGCTACCATCCGTCTCAGTCGCAAAAAGGTCTTAGTGCAAGATCTTTACTCTATCGAAACCCTCGCTCGTGTAGATTGCATCTGTTTAGATAAGACTGGCACCCTCACTACCGGCAAAATGCGCGTTAAAGAGCTAATTCCAGCCAAAGGTCAGTCTCAAAATGCCCTTGAGAATGCGCTAAAGGCTATTTTAAGCAATTCTAGCGCCGATACCGCTACTTCACTCGCCTTAAAGTCAAAACTGCTAAAAACGGCCAAATTTAAGCCCACAGAGCAAATCCTCGAAACCATCCCTTTCTCCTCCGACCGCAAATATTCCGGCGTCGTCACTAAAAAAACCGCTTACCTAATGGGCGCCCCCGAGTTCCTTACCAATGAAAAATCCGACTTTGATAGTACATACCGCATCCTCGCCGTAGTAGAATGCGAAGAATACCCTCATTTGAGGAGCATATTTGCCAACGGGGCAAATACGGAGCGACCGAGCCCCGTAACGACGGGAGCGAGGGAGCGTTCCGAAAATGACGGGTATTCTCGCATTCCGCAGCATAGCAAACTACTAGGTTATGTTTTATTAGAAGACGAACTTCGCCGTGACGCTCCTGAAATCATCAACTATTTCTATCGTAACGACATTACCGTCAAGATCATCTCCGGCGACAACCTCTCCACCGTAGAGACCATTGCCGCTAAAGTTGGCGTTAAAGATATCCATGGTATAGATTTGTCCACCATCAAGGGTTCACCAGATTATAATAAATTAGTCAAAACCTATAATATTTTTACTCGCGTCAAACCTGCTCAAAAGAAATCCCTTATCCAAGCCTTTAAAAAACAGGGAAATACTGTCGCTATGACCGGCGATGGCGTCAACGATATCCTGGCCATGAAAGAAGCCGACGTCAGCCTCGCCATCGGCGAAGGTTCCGATGCTGCCCGTCGTAGCGCTAAAATGGTTCTCTTAGGCTCCGATTTTTCTTCTGTCCCCAGCATTATAGATGAAGGCCGCCAATCCATCAATAACCTCGAGCGTTCCACTGCTCTCTTTCTCGCTAAGACCATCTATGCCTCTATTCTCGCCGTCATTTTTGTCTTTCTCCCTATGCAATACCCCTTCACCCCCATTGAAATGTCGCTGCTAAACTTTGCCTGTATCGGCTTCCCGGGTTTGGTACTGGCCCTAGAAAAAAACACCAACCGCATCAAAAACAATTTCACCAGAAATATTCTCACCTATTCCTTCCCAATTGGTCTCACGGTTTCTTTCTGCATGGCTGCGCTTTCCATTGTTTCTCACCTTCAAGGCTTTTCTCACCCAGAGCTTACTACTATCTCCGTCTTTGTTACCTTTACTATCGACCTTGTTCTCATCTATTGGATTTCTCGTCCACTCAACAAACTCCGTGCTGGCTTATTCTTTACGATTATTGGCATTATGGTAGCCGCCTTTGCCGTACCCATTATTCGCGACTTCTTTGAATTCGTCCTACTCACCCCAGATAATTTTATTGTCATGTTGGTAATTATTGGTTCGGGCCTAGTAATTTTTGAAGCTATGCGCCGTCTCATGCAAAAAATCACCGCTCGCATTTTCGCCGCTGCACCCCATCGCAACCTCTAGTTGACAAACCACAACAAATATGCTATTATGGATACGAGGTTTAAGACCGCCAAGGTTTTTATTCCTCACAAAATCTGCTGGCGAGCAAATACGCAAAGGAGTTGTACTTTAATGAAAACGGAGATCAGAAGCTTCATAGAAGCGCTAGTTAAAGAGGATTACGCAGAAATCCATGACGCACTCGGAGTTCTGCTCGATAAAGGTGACGAGGATATTCTGGTAATCGCTATCAGAGAACTTGTTGCGCGTGGCATCCTCACTGCAGACGCCAAAAAGGCGACCGTGGTTAGTGGTATAATTTTAGATCACGAGCCTAGGCGCTCCCTTTTGGCAAAATTTGCCAGAAAGCTAGGCGATCCTTTAATGGGAGATGATTATCTGGCTTGGATGGATAACGTCCTTGCCAAAAATGTCGGCCTTGAACCTGACGAGTGGCTCAGCGAATGGACTAAACTCGAGTCGGTCAATGAGATAGACCGCATCATCTTTGACATACAAGGAGGTGAGCACTATGAATGATTTCGCGTCTGCGGTAGATCCGCGCTGTACCCCAATCGGCGGAAAGTATAATCCAGAGCGAGATAATCCCGATTCCACTGACGAACGTTGTCGTAGCAACTATCGTCGCAATGATCCCATCCCTAGCGATTTAATTAAACGGGGATGGCGTCATGGACCCAACGGAGAACTGCTCGCTCCTGACGAGCCCGATCCCCCTATCGTCCCTGAAGAGGTCGATGACTAACGCACGCACCTTAAATACCCCCAATCTTGGGGGTATTTACTTTTCTATAGATATTCTCGGATAAATGTTTAGACTATACGGATCTACCGGCTTTACCCCTGAAATAATCTCATAATATGCTGCTGCCGCAACCATTGCTCCATTGTCGCCGGAAAGGGAAGATTCTGGGAAATACGCCTCTGGCAGGGCCTCGCGGAGAGCCTTATTCGCGCTTACTCCACCCGCAATCACTACAGATTGCACATCTGGATACTGCTCCATTGCTAAGGCTAATTTTTCACATAATATCTCCACTGCAGTTTTCTGAAACGATGCCGCAAAATCCGCCACCTGTTTTTTAGACAGGTGATTTTTTAAGTCATAACTTGGGTGTGAAATCGGTAACCCCAATTCCTTTTGCACCGCCCTGAGAACCGCGGTTTTTAACCCCGAGAACGAAAAATCTAGCCCTTCCACTTTCGGATGTGGTAACTTATACTTACCTTCATCGCCGTCTAAAGCGGCTTTCGCGATAGCCGGTCCACCAGGATATGGTAACCCCAGTATCTTCGCCACTTTATCAAAACACTCTCCCACCGCATCGTCCCTAGTCGTACCAATTATTTCAAACTGATTATGTGCCGGCATATACAGAATTTGCGTATGTCCCCCTGAAATCACTAAGGCAATAAGAGGAAACTGGGGTGTTTGGGAAACCAGAACCTGTCTTTTCTGAAGCATAAAGTTTTGATTTGAATTTTCAACACCTATATTCCTGCCGGGCCGGACAGGTTCGCCCCGTAGGGGCGGTCCTGCCCGTGACCCAGCGTATGAGGTGCTTGAAAATTCAAGTCCCGCTGAAGAAAAGACAGGTTTGGTTTCTTCGGCATTGCTTAGCCAATTCGCATACACATGTGATTTTAGGTGATGCACCGCATATAGAGGTTTATCATGTAAAATAGCCAATGTCCTAGCCGTCAGCGTGCCAATCAGCAGGGAACCAAGTAGCCCCGGCGCATGTGTCACTGCTATCGCGTCAATATCGTCCCAAGTACATTCCGCATCAGAGAGTGCCTTTTTTACTACCGGCATCATTACTTCTAAATGATTTCTGGCTGCCACCTCTGGTATTACGCCGCCATACTCTGCAAAAATATCTATCTGAGAAACCACTACATTGGATAAAATCCGCACGCCATCTTCTACTACGGCCGCGGCTGTCTCGTCACAACTTGTTTCAATTCCCAGTATTTTCATATCTTAATTATATCACAGAACGAATAATTATTCGTGATGATATGGCCCTCCGCTCATAATCTGTGATGCTCTATATATCTGTTCTGTGCAGACTACGCGCGCTATTCCGTGCGGATACACTAGCTTAGAGAAACTCCACATAAAATCCGCCTTTTCCCGCACCTCTGGAGTAAAGCCATACGCTCCTCCTATCAAAATTACAACTTCTCGCCCATCAGTGAATGCTTTTTCTAATCTTCGAGAAAATTCAGGTGATGATATATTTTCACCTCGCTCATCGCAACAAATCACATATTCTCGCCCTGTAAACGGCCATTCGGCTAGATACTTTTCCAATTTTTCTTCCGGCATAAAATTCCATACCACATCAAAAGGTTTGCGTAGGCGTTTCTCATATTCAGCACACGCCTCAAGCACCCATCCCGCATTTTTCTTCCCGCCGGCAATAATTTTTATCATACCAATATTATACCATAGAACCCAGTAAAATATTGACAAAAATAAAATACTATGGTATATTAGAAGTTAATACCGTAAGCAGAAACCATTAGATTATTAGGAGGTGCATATAATAATGGAATGTGTGGTATTAAAGAGAACAGGTTTAGACGAAGCGCTGGAAGCTATTGTTGCGCTCCCTCAACCGGTATGCATAGTTATTGTTAGAGACAGCTATAATCTGGCGCATGACCGCGTATATCGGCAAGTGGCTGCCAAAATTGGTCAGCGGATTCCGATTATGTGTCAAGGAGATGTCTCTTGGGCAGTAGAGGATATGTTGCGGAAAGGCAAAAACGCTATCATGGCGATTAATGGCAACGCGCCTGGAGACCTTCATAAAACTGTTTCCGGCTTTCGTGCCATTACGGATAGCATGAAAGGTAGTGTCGCGGGCATCCGCATAGAATCTGCCCCGCACTCTAGCGATTTTGCTACAAATATAAACCGCGCAGCCAATTTGGATTGCATGGTGAAGATTACTTGCAGCTAGCACTCTGCCCTCGCTCACTGAGCGGGGGCTTTCTCTATATTGAACACGTCATAAAAGATAGAAAGCCAGCAGAATCCATTATGTTATAATGTGGTAAAAGGAGGAAGCATAAATGAAAGAGCTTTTCAAAAAAACAGCGACATCTATAATATTATCATCAATTGCCGCCTTTATTATCGGCTTAATTATGGTAGTTGCACCTGGAGTATCACTACAAACCATGGGTCTTGTAGCTGGTATTTATATCATCATCCACGGCATTGTGTTAATGGCCTTGGCCTTCTCAACCCACACAATCTATACTCCATTTTTTGGCGTAATGTCTGGTTTACTATCTATCATATTGGGCGTCGTTCTTGTTTCGATGCCAAGCATACTGCCGGTTATCTTTACCATTGCGCTAGGTATATGGATTATACTATCCAGCATCAACGTCATCAGTATTGCCATTACTGTCAAAAAAGAATATTCTAACTGGTGTCTGCTGCTACTGCTTGGGATAATCGATTTAATCTGCGGTATTATCATCCTATTCAACCCATTTGCTTCACTAATTTCTCTTGTCGTCCTCAGCGGTGTTATCATCATGGTGCACTCAATTGTTAATATTGTTGATATGATCATCATCCGAAACAATGTTAAAGATATAGAAAAAGCAGTCGAAGCCAATATCAAAGGGTTAAAAAAATCAAACAACTAGTGGCTGGTTGGATCTAAGATCAAAAATACCATCTCATAGGTGGTATTTTTTCAGTAATCCAAATATTTACCAATCGCCAACTTTATGATACAATACTAAAGATTAGGCCGTCGCCAAGTGGTAAGGCACTGGGTTTTGGTCCCAGCATTCGCAGGTTCGAATCCTGCCGGCCTAGCCACAAGAAAAAAAGAAACCCGCAAGGGTTTGTTTTGTTCTTGTGATTATTTCTGGCAGGATACGAGCCCAAGGTTCGCATCCTGAGCGTAGCGAAGGATTCCCCCATCCTGCCGGCCTAGCCACACGTAAAAAAGACCTTCAGGTCTATTTTTTATACTTCTACTACTATCGCTGTTCGGTCATCACGTTTTGTCGCCCGATAATCCCCATACCCCTTGTGCTTTTCCTTAAAATGTGCTATAATGGAACCATGGCTACTCAAAAGCGCAAAAAAACATCCAAAAACACAAAACGCCGCACCACTCGGTCGGTAAAAGAGGTTAAGCCAGAGCATGAGCTTCCTGGTGGTTTTTGGCGCCAAACTTCCGCTGTTTTGATGATTGCGCTTTCTCTATTTTTCGTGATTACTTGGTTTGGCCACGGCGGCACGGTACTCAACGAAGTCCATAAATTCTTTTTAAACATCATCGGTTTTGCCGCTTACTTTATCCCGGCGCTTTTAGTTTACCTCGCCGTCAAAATCTTCCGTGCCGAAGACAACCGCGTCGCTATCCCTGTCTATATCGCCAGCTTCTTAATGATTTTCTGGATCTCGGGTGTTGCCGCTATCTGGCAAAACGGTGGCCACGTTGGCAGTTGGCTCAACTCCCTCATGACCAATGTCCTAGATCAAGGCGTAGTCATATTAATATATATTGTCCTAATCCTCATTACTACCGCTTTCATCTTGCAACTTTCTCCAGTAACTTTCTTCAAGGGTACCAAAAATCTCGTCAAAACCGGCGGTAAAAAGTCTGCCACAGAAGACGAAGAGCCCAAAAAGCGCAAACCCGGCCAACTCGAAATCAAAGTCAACTCTGGCCTTGGCTCTATGGAGCCGGCTTCCGCGCCCGCCACTTCTAAGCTTTTGCATAAATCCGCCATCAAAAAGCCCGCCCCTGCACCCGAGCCCGCTAAAGAGCCCACCGCCCTGGTTGCCGTTTCGGACCCCGATTGGAAAATGCCTTCTACTGATTTATTAGAAAAGAAGCAATCTCCTGCCGATGCCGGTAACATCCAACAGAACGCCTATATCATCAAAACTACCCTCGCCGAATTTGGTATCGAAGTAGAAATGGAAGGCGCCAATGTTGGCCCGCGTGTCACGCAGTATACTATGCGTCCACCTGCCGGCGTCAACTTGAGTAAAATATTAGCTCGTGATAAAGAGCTTGCACTCAACCTCGCCGTGGACAAAATCCGTATCGAAGCCCCCATCCCCGGCACTAGAAGTGTAGGCGTAGAAATCCCTAATGCCCGCTCAGCCGACGTGCGTATGCGCGGTGTGTTGGAATCCAACGAATGGAAAAAAGCTAGCGATCCACTCACCTTTGCAGTAGGGAAAGATATCTCCGGCCGTGCCGTAGTGGCCAACCTCGCCAAGATGCCACACCTTCTCATTGCGGGTACTACTGGTTCTGGTAAATCTGTTATGACTAATACTTTAATTAGCTCTTTGCTCTACCGCAACGCTCCATCCGATATGAAGCTGATTATTGTAGATCCTAAGCAGGTAGAAATGGCTCAGTATCAGGACATTCCGCATCTTCTCACCCCAATCATCACGCAAACAGACAAAGCTCTCTCCGCCATGAAATGGGCCGTCGGCGAGATGGAGCGTCGCTATACTCTTATGGCTGAAGAAAAGGTTAAAAACATTTCTGATTACAATGCCAAGATGGCTAAAGCAAACGATCCAGAAAAAGAAGGTAAAATGCCATATATCGTCATAATTATCGACGAGATGGCCGACCTCATGATGATGGCAGGGAAGGACCTTGAAATGCTGATCGTCCGCATCGCGCAGAAGGGCCGTGCCGCCGGTATTCATCTAGTGCTCGCCACCCAGCGTCCAGAAGTTAAGGTTATCACTGGTCTTATTAAGGCCAATATTCCGGGCCGCATCGCTTTTGCTGTCGGTTCGCAAATGGACTCTCGTATTATGCTAGACCAAGGTGGTGCCGAGAAATTGCTCGGCAAGGGCGATATGCTCCTTCTTACTACCGAAATGATGGGCAAACCTCGTCGTATCCAGGGTGCCTGGGCATCTGACGAGGATATTGCCAAAGTAACCGATTTCTTGCGCGCGCAACGTCCACCAGAATACAACGATGAAGTCGTGGCTCAGCAAGTCGCCATCAAGGGCATGGGCGGTGGTGCTGGTGATATGGGCGGTCTAGGCCGGCGCTTTGATCCACAGGACCCAATCGTTCGTAAAGCTGTAGAAATCTCACTTTCCAAGGGTAAGTTTTCTACCGCTATGTTACAGACTTATCTCGGTAAAGGCCACGGCTTTGTTTCTGGCCTCGCCATCTGGTTTGAAGAAATTGGCGTCATTGGCCCACAAAATGGCAACAAGCCTCGCGACCTTCTCATCTCTTCTATGGAAGAATTTGACCAATTGAGCAACTTGTAGCAAAAATTGGACGACTCACGCAGTGAACCGATTAGCTAGCACAATGAGTGAAAATCATAAATTTATTTACGATTTTCCGAATGTGCGCAGATTATATGGCTGCGAAGTAGCCATACCAGCTAGCTAACGTTTAGCTTTTGAAAAATAGACCTTTCCGCTCTCATGCTTTCTGTGCTATAATAACCATATGCAGGATGGGAGTGTGTCGCCAATTGGTAGTTTTTTCCGCAATAAGTGGGTACGCCTTATTTTGATTGTCGATATTTTGGCTATTATTGGGATTATTGCGATAATTATATATAATTTGACCAAAAATTCCATTATCAATTTTACAATAGCCCCTATTGACGCTACAATCACAGTCAATGGCAATAGTAGCTATCATAATGGTTCGTATCAATTTCACCCAGGCACATACGAAGTAGTTATCTCTCACGACGGGCTCAACTCTAAAACTTTTACGGTCGAGCTTCAAGATAACAGCAATGCCGCAATTACAACCTTTCTTTCCGGGAGTGATAACTTTGATTTTTATAGGCTTAAAGATAATTACAGCTCCTATTTAGCGCTCGAAAGAATTGCTGCCGCCAGCGATAATCAGACCACCGACCACGATACTTCAGCCGAAGAGTTTATTGCTGATTTCCGAAGAAATTATAATCTTTATTCTACCCAACTCCCGGCCACTTATTCGGAGTATGACGATAACAATGAGTTGGTGAAATATATTTCCGTAAATAAGAGTGACAAATGTGATGTTACATTATGCATTAAAGCATTGATGAACAGCGAAAGCGATAGAACGCTCGCCGACTCTTTGCTGCAGGGTAAGGGTTTTAACTTAGAGGATTTTGAAATTGAGTATAAAGTTTTCTATTAAAAAAAAGATATCGCTTTTTCATAAGCCCGAATTTTACCTAATCCTCTCTTTAGTGCTAGCTATATTTTATATACCATTTCTCTGTATAGGTTTTACTTATGCGGCCGGCTCCAGTAATGGACTTCCCGCGGGGCAATTTGAGGAATTTGCTCAAAATAATATTTTATTTTACGACCCAAGTGAATGCCTTAGTGGTAATTCTACTGGTATTTGCGGTAATACTTCTGAAGAAAAAATCTGGTCAATTCTAAGGCAGACCCTGGATCCACTACATGCGGCTGCTGCATTCGGCAGTATTGCTCGAGAGGGGAGCTTTCAACCGGTCAAATGGGAGTACGGAAAAGTGGTCTCTCTCAGCACCTGCAGTTTTTTGGTAAGCTGGGATGATTTATACAATGGAGCATATGACGGTAAATACGGTGTAGGTAGCTTTGGCCTTACGTCCGGGCTAAGCGATTATCTCCACTATGTCAACGATAAGGCCCCAGACCTAATTCAATATTTTAAGGACCCCTCGAATACCTGCTATGCGACCGGAGACGAACTTGCCGAAAAAATTGGTCAGGATGCAGTTGATCGCCTGATTGACATAGAGGTCAATTATTTTGTGAATGAATGGATACCTAAATATAAGGGGCAAGGCATTTACGATACTTTCGTTGGCCTTACAAATTTAGAAGAAGCTGCCATATATTGGGCAAGGGATATTGAGGTCTGCAAAGACTGTGGATGTTCGGTGTGTGCGAGCGATTCCGAACTAGCTCCACGTGCGGCGGCAGCTCAAAAATACTATGATGAGTACAAGGACTTCACTTGTTCAGACGAAGCTAGTGGATCTTGCGCTAAACTAAAAGAACTTAGAACCGCCATGTGGACCAAGGCATCCCAAGAAGACCGCGAAGATTTTATGTATACCGTATCTCAAGAGAACTATTCCATCGCTGGTGTTGAGGGTTACATGAATCAAGCCCTAGCTTACAATGATGGCAACCTCAATTCCTGGCTTGATAGCCAGTGCCCGGCCTTTAGAGGTGGCATAAGTTGTAGGGGCGACCACACAATAAACGATACAGAGCAAGATTGGATTAATCAGGCTTTGAATGGCAGCAATAATATTAAATACGCGGTTGGCAACGCTACTGGTGGTAGCAATGTGGGTGCCGGTAAAATTGTTTGCGTATGGGATGGTAGTAAATGCCGCGACGACGTAGATTACTCCAAGCAAGGTGGTACAGGAGTTTGCAGTGTTTATTCGCCTAGTGCAGACTTTGGGGAATGCTGGGGGTTGGAAATGGCAGAATCTTGGGTAGAAGATATGTCTGCACAATGCGGGTCAAATTCATCTTCATCCAATTCTGGCAACTCAAACGATTCCTCCAACACGTCTGGTTCAAGCACTTCATCCGGAACGGTGTCTGGCAATAGTATAACCTGGATTGGAGATTCTTATTCCGAGAATTCAGCCAATAAAGCCGCAGTTGAAGCGAAATATCCTGGTATTTATTACAACGGACAATCTGGTAGAATGTTCGCAAACGATAGCAATAGGTGGGGTGCTAGCGGTCTAAACATTATTGGAAACGAAATAAAAGACGACCTACGAGATTATCTTGTCTTTGCTCTTGGCACTAATACTGATGCGACATCAAAAGAAGGCATGACAAAGAATATTGATGATTTAGTTGTCACAGTTAAAAAATATAATAGTAATACGAAAATTATTTTAGTATCTCCAATTACCAATAATGATTCTACTCGAAGTATTTATGACGCTTATCATGAAGCTATGCAGGAGGCTGTTGAAAAATACGATAATGTAATTTTGGCAGATTGGTACGATGCCGCTAAAGATCATCTAGATGAATATTTTGATGACCATAGCACCGGTGCCTATACAGACAATTCTACTCACCCTAATACTAAAGGATATGGAAAATGGATAGAAACTATATCTAATGCTTTATTGTCTGCCGCTGGCAATGGTTGCACTACATATGATGGCGAGTACCCACAATATGACCAGTGTGGTGATCCAAGATGGTCAAATTATCCATACAGCACTGACAATATTTGCGGAAGTGGTTGTGGTGCGGCATCTATGGCGATGCTGGCTACTGTGGCTACTGGGCAAGATATTTTTCCAGACGACATTGCTAAACTTCTAGGCAATCAATATTACGATTCGGTAAGCATAGCCACACTCGACCCTATAGTGGGTGAACATTATGGTTTCGACGTAGAAGTTGTATCTACGTCAGGTGCTGAAGATGCAAAGACCAAGATGCGCGATTACCTTAAAAAGGGTTATATGATTCACTTTACTGGCGCAGGATGCTATCCGGGTTTCATCTATGCATCAGGCGGATGTACAAATGGCCATGTTATTGGGTTATTCGATATAGATGAAAACGACATGGTTACACAGGCAAACTCGGGCATGGGCGAAGTTCATCAAAAAGCCTCTCTCGATGACATGGCGCATGCGCTAATATGGGGCATCTTTACTGCTATCAAGGGGGGCAGTGGTGGCAAGAATGGCTGCAGCAATAGTGGACTATGTAATACTAGTTCAAATACTACTGTTAATATGGACGGATTGACAGAGGAGCAAGCCCAAAAGGTTGCCGATTATTACAATAATGAAGCGACCGCTTCGAACTTTATTGATGGAATAATTCCGTCAAGCTGTGCAAAGGTCAACTGCGTCTCATTTAGCTATTGGTTTGTGTCGGCCTTCACGGATGCATCTGAGAAAGGAGTCACATCGGGCATAATAGGCGACGGCTCCTACATTGCCGACACCGGTTTACCGGGCGTTGGTTGGGAGACAGGGAATGACCCGACACCATATAGCATTTTCGGGGGCGCAGGCAGTAGTGCATGGTCCCACACTGGCGTAGTTGTCGGCAAGACGGACGACGGCAACATCCTTACTATAGAAGCAGCATATTGCCAGTGGGATGCTCGGGTATTAACTAAATCACCATCGTATTTTTCCGAAGGCGTAGGCATTCTAGCCTACCCTGGCAATCATTTTACACCGAACGAGGGTCATCTTGGAAATAAATCACTGAAAGAAATTATAGGAAATTAATTATGGAAGAATGGCAAAACCAGACGGACTCTAGGATTAAAATTAATATACCTACGGCTATATTTATTATTATTCAAGTAGTTTTTATAATTTTTCTTGCAATTTCTATACCTAGACTATTTCAGCCCTCTGAAATCAATGATGAAGACCCTAGCCGTGTTCCAGTTGCCAAAATCAATAATTTCTCCTCTATCATACCCGAGAATTACACTGGCTATCTTCAAGGAATTGAAACAACTTTATTTGCATTAATCCTCAGGAATTCTCCAGACAAGGATATTTCCACCTCTGTTGATGCCGTAATTCGTGATAATAGTGTAAAAAATATATATTTTAAAGATCAAAATATTAATTACATTAGTGCGATAATAGATATACCTGAAATTAGACAGTCATACTGGTTTTACAACGAATACTCGGACGAAGAGCCGAACCAATATGTAGACTACTATAAGTCTTATAGAATTTTCTGTCTCGATAGCACACAAGAAATCATCTACCAAGACTTTAGCTGCAAAGATGACTTTGGTCTTGCTGGCAAATACGAACTAGTATCAGATTTTATATCCCGTTTTGAGTTTAATCATTTTGGCGTCAGATATTCTTTAGAAGATAATTCAAACAGAATTGAAATCACCCCGTATACTTTCGACGTATTAGGGGATTCAACTAAGGAATCGTATATACAACAAGTCAAAGATGCCATCTCTTCACTCGGCGTTTCGCCAGAACTCTTCTCTTATTATGTTTTGCCTGCTAACAGTGTCAGATATTACTATCCTTTAGAACGGCCATAGTATCATATAGTCATGGAATTATAATTTGAGGTCGACTAAGTTTCTTGCCAACACCCCAATTCTATGCTATAATCACCCCATAATATCAGCTCAGCAAACGAGCCAACCGTCCACTACGATCAGCGGGCAAGAGCAGCGTTTGCTTTAACCAAAGGAGTTTTATGAAAGACTACGAACTCTCAGTCTTGTTCCATCCCGATTTGGAGATGAACATAGACCCCGCCCTCGATAAGGTAAAGAAAATTATCGAGCAAAACGGCGGCAAAATCACCAAAGAAGAAGCCGAAGGCAAAAAGCGCCTCGCTTATTCTATCAACGGCCAAGATTTTGCCATCTATTATTACTTTAATTTGGAGCTTCCGGCCGACGCTCCAGCCAAACTCTCGTCTGTGTTTAACATCACCGACGAAGTTTTGCGCTACTTGCTCGTCCGTGTAGACGAACGCAAAGCCAAGTTGGAGGCTCGCCGTAAAGAGGCTAAAAAATCCAACGAAGAAGATACCGAAGAAAAAGGAGAATAATTTATTATGCGCGGTTTTAGTAAAGCAATCATCACCGGTAACCTCACTCGCGACCCAGAGCTTCGCAGCACGCCAAATGGCGCTAGTGTTTGCAGCTTCTCAGTAGCGGTAAATCGTACCTACCGTGATGCTAGCGGGGAACAAAAGGAGGATGTTTCCTTTATCGATTGTTCTGCTTGGGGTAAACTCGGCGAGATGATCAGCCAATATGCCAAAAAAGGCACCGGCGTACTCGTTTCTGGTCGCCTCGATCAGCGCAGTTGGGAAGACAAAACCACTGGCAGCAAACGCTCTCGTGTTGAAATCGTAGTAGAAGATTTCAACTTCACTGGCGCTCGCGACAACAGCGGTGGCAGTTCTTACTCTAACAATTATGGTGGTGCCGGCACTGCAGATAGCTCTGCGGCCAGCGACATCCCAGATGACATTCCTGATGGCGAAATCGACCTCAGCGATGTCCCATTCTAATAATCTATAAGCGAAGGAGATTTTATGAGAAGGATTAAAAACGATCCAAATTTATACTTCGATTATCGCGATGTTAAAACTTTACAACGCTATATCGATGTTTACGGTCGGATTGAGCCAATTTCCAAAACTGGTCTTTCCGCCAAGCAACAACGCCAACTAGCGGTCGCCATTAAGCGTGCTCGCCACTTGGCTCTCTTGCCATTTGTATCAAATAGTTAAGGAGATATTATGTACGGACCAACAGATCTAAAGAAAAACACGCTCATTACTTTAGACGGTCAACCGTATAAAGTAGTCGAATATTCCCAAAAAGTTATGGGCCGCGGTGGCTCCATCGTCAATGTTAAGGTTAAAAACCTTATCACTGGTGCACTTTTACCTAAAACTTTTAAAGGTCAAGAAAAAATTGAGCCAGCCGAGGTCACCACTCGCAAGGTTCAATATCTCTACAAAGACGACGAAAAGTTCTATTTCATGGATCCAGAATCTTTTGAACAATACGAGCTTCCTGCCGATATGGTTGGCGACTCTAAAGATTTCATGAAAGATGGCGACGAAATGGAGATCCAGTTCTACAACGGCACCCCAATCAACCTAGTATTGCCAAAGAACATTTGGCTTGTTGTCACTTACACGGAAAACGCCGTAAAGGGTGATACTACTAGCTCGGTTATGAAGGATGCCACCTTGGAAACCGGCGTTGTTATCAAAGTTCCAGCCTTTATTAAGGAAGGCGACGTCGTTTCGGTGGATACGGATACTTATGCCTATCGGGAACGCAAAAAGTAATTCAATCCGGATGGGTGGCACCGCTGGGTGGAACCCCGCCGCACGCAGGCACAGACCGAGTACGGTGGGGAAAACTGCGGCGGCAGGCCCCATCCGAGGTTATATCAAATTATCTGATGCCGTGAGGTTTTTTAATTATGATTTTCGTGGCAAAGTAGTTTTAGACGTCGGCTCTTCCACTGGCGGTTTCACCGAATTAGCTCTAAATCTTGGCGCCGCTAAAGTGATCGCGGTAGAGAAGGGAACTCATCAAATGAAGGCCCCTCTCCGCTACGATCCCAGAATAGAACTGCACGAAAAAACCGATATATTTGATTTTAAAACCAAAGTTCCCGATGTTATTGTAGCCGATGTATCCTTCTTGAGCTTGACAAAAATCTTAAAGTATGCTAAAATACACTTATCACGTAGCAATACGGATTTCTTAGTAATGCTTAAGCCCCAATTTGAAGCTAGGCCATATCAACTAAACAAGGGTGTCGTAAAAAACGAAAAGATTCGTCGCGAAATCATTAAAAATTTTGAACAATGGCTGGGGCAAAATAATTTCATCATTATCAACAAGCGCGACAATAGATTAGCCGGCAAGAACGGCAATCTAGAAAGATTCTATTATTTAAAGCTTGCAAAATAAAAGCCATAAGCATATAATAATAGATATGAACTTATTGCATGGCGTGGGCGACTTTTTCTCCCTAGATATTGGGACAAATTCGATGCGAATCGTGCAGCTTTCTGGTAACAGTCAGCATGGCTGGACTCTCCAGAAGTACGCTTACGTACCAATTACTCCACAGCTTACTCAAGATTCTTCAGATTTAGGCAAGAAACGTCTTGGCGAAGCTATTTTAGGCGCCGTTAATCAGGCCGGTATCAAAACCAAAAACATTGCTCTCGGCCTCCCCGCTAGCAAAACTTTTACTTCTATCGTAGAAACTGAAACTTTACCAGAAAAAGAACTTAAAAAATCTTTCAAATACGAGATTGATAAATATGTCCCGATGGCTATGAGCGACGCCAAGGCCGACTACGTAATCCTCGGCCCTAGCTTTAACGATCCGGCCAAAACTGAAGTTCTGGTCAGCTCTGTAGCCAAAGATTATGCCGAATCCACCATGGAAATGATTGAGAAAACCGGCCTTAATATTATTGCCATGGAGCCGGAGCCACTTGCGCTTGCCCGTGCGCTCAATAATCCAGGCTCTATAGATGCTACAATGATAGTAGACCTTGGAGAAGGATCTACAGACATTGTTATTATGTATAAAGATCAACCACGCTTAGTGCGCTCTATTCCTGGTGGGGTAGAAGTACTGATTCGTGCCATCGCTAACGGCTTGAACGTTCGTCCAGATCAAGCACGCCAATTCTTATTAAAATTCGGTCTCGACGAGAATCAAGTTGAGGGGCAGGTTTTCAGAATTCTTAACACCCACTTAGATGCTTACGCTGCAGAGCTCGCCAAATCTGTTCGCTTCTTCCAGACTAAATATATTAATGGTAAAGTTGGTGGTATTGTGCTTTCTAGCTACGGTGAAATTATTCCACTTTTCCCAGAATACATCGAAGCTAAAACTGGCGTTGCCACTATGCGCGGCAACCCTTGGCAGTTTGTCCGTACCACGTCTAGCCAGCAACGTGCACTCGCTAATGTCTCTAGTGAGTTTGCAGTGGTCATAGGTCTATCAGAAAGGAGCAACGATTAATGGCACGCGAAATTAATCTAGTCCCAGACATCAAAGGCGAAATGATTAAGACGCTCAAATTGCGTAACCTTATTTATTTCATTTGTATTGTAGTGGGTGCGGTTAGCCTTGGTGCTACTGCAATTGTTGCACTCATCATGGGTGGACAACAGGCAGCGCTAGATGGCAAAAAATCTACTTTGGATGGTCTGTCTCAGAAGCTTAACTCTTATAGCGATTTAGATGAATTCCTGACCATCAAAGATCAGGTTGGCAATATTTCTACTCTTACCAATAACAAGAAAGTTCTTTCACGTACTTTTAATATTCTTTCTGCCCTTATTCCAACTGGCGCCGATACTATTACGGTCTCAGAGTTAAATGTCAATCTTTCTGGTGACCAGCCCACGTTTAGTTTTGATGCCCAAGCCAATGCTGGCAGAGAACCATTTATCGATTACAACGTACTAGATTCCTTCAAGAAAAGTATGCAGTATATGCGTTACGATTATGGCAACTACGTCGATAAAAACGGTGCAACCATCCCAGCGTATTGTATGATTGAAACTGGCGCTGATGGTGCTACCTTTATGGAGCCTTCTAAAGGTATCTATGCCTTCTGGACCATCAACGCAGAAGGTTGTAATCCATCTAAGGATACCGAGGTCAGCGATTACTCCACCGAAGAATACGAAGGTCAACAGGTCGTTCGTATTTGGCGTACCCCACAATATAGTGATTGGTATAAACAAACCCAAGTAGAAGGCCAGCCGTACATGAACTTAAATGGCCAAATCTCCGGCGTAGCACATTTTGAGAGTGCCTGCATTACCTATACTGGTAATGATAGCCAAAATGCCGCAAGTCCCAAGTGGATAGAGTCCAATGAATCTTGTCTCTTGGTCCCGGGTGGCACAGATGGTATTAGAGTATCAGATTCTTCTAATGGTCGTGGTGCCGGCGACGAACTGGTCCTCAGATTTTCGGCTGTTATTTCTCTAGCGCCAGCAGTTTATAATTTTACCAATTCTCACGTCCTAGCCATTGCTCCTTCTGGTCGCCGCAATGTTACCGATTCTTACGTTCAGGTTCAAGCCATGTTCGGTGAACGTGCTAGAGATTGTGCCGATGGCGATACGGCATGTAGTACAAATACCAATAATGTAAATGGAGGGAATTAGTATGGCTAAAGAAGTTGCAATCGGCAAACGCGCTAAAATCTCTGAAGCACAGCAATATATGCTCCTATCAGTCCTAGCTGCTTCTATTGTTCTTGGTGCGGCTATTTCGCTCATTATCCACTTCGTCCAGCAAATTTCTTTCAACGCTAAAGTTATTGCCGCAGAAGATGAAGCAATTGTTTCTTATTCAAACGTCATCAAGAACACAGGAATCTGTAAAAGCCCCAAAGGCGATGTATATTCCGAAGACGAGCTTAAAAAATGTAGCCCAGATAGTATTGAGGTTTCCGAAATCCCCGGCACTCTTCGCGCCAATATCTTGGAAAACCTTGCTGCTAACGAAGCGCTAAACTCTGTACCAAAAGAAGCTAGTTCTAGCTGTATTAACCCAAACACAGAAAAAAATTATACTTATGCAGAGCTCAACAAGATTTATAACGATGCCAATGGTAGCACAGAACTTGCCGCAGCTAGCCAGCTTATTAAAAGTTGTTCAGCTTTGCGTATCATCCCAGATGCTCTCCCGGCCTTCAAAAACGAAGAAGCTCTTCTTGCTAGCTTGAACAAATTATTTATTGAATCCGGTTGGCAACCAGAATCCCTCAGCCCTAGTGGTTCATCGTCTGCCTCCACTCTCGTTCCGGGGCTTAATGCCATCTCGGTTAGTTTATCTGTAGAAGCTGATACCGGTACCACTATGAACGTGTTAAATAATATCGAGCGCTCTATCCGCGAATTCGATATCGAACGCGCCACTATTGAGTGGGGAAGCAATAATACACTTAATCTTCAGGCTCAAGCCACGGCGTATTACATGGACGAATCAACAGTCACCGAAACCACAAAAACCATCAAAGCGGAGGGTAAATAAATGAAAACAGATTTAGCTACTTCTATCATCGCAGCTATCGCTGGTGTTTTGATTGCTTATTTTGTCACTAATTTATTTATGGGTCCAATTGAAGATGTTTCTTATAAAACCATTGATTCCGCAGTCAATACCAATCTGTCCAACCCAGACCCAGAGGTATTTAATTATCGCGCACTCAATCCTACAGTAGAGGTCTATGTTGGCGAATGTGAAGAATATAATACTTACGGAGAATGTATAGAAGTCACTGACACGGAAACCAATGTGGAAGAGTCTACGGACGGTGAGTCAACAACCGAATCGGTAAATGTAGAAGAGGAAACAGTACTAACTCCGGAGAATAGCACTCAGGAGAATCAATAATGGCACTCCTTACCAAAGAAGCTGAGATCAGAATCATTGATCTATTATTAGGCGAGGGTTTGGCTGACCCTACTCTGGTTCAAGCGGTTAAAGAAGAATCTGAAAGGGAAAACAAGCCACTTTTGTCTGAGCTCGTCCGGCGTAAACTCATCAGTGACGATATGGTGGCGCACGCAACCGCGCTAATTATTGGCGTGCCTTATGTCGAACTTAAAAATATTGATATAGATCAAGATATTCTTTCTAAAATTCCACAAGAAGCTTCCGTTCGCGTTATGGCAGTGCCGCTTGGTGAAAAAGACGGCATGCTCAACGTCGCCATGGTGGATGTCACCAACGTTCAGGCCACCGATTATCTCTCTACTCTCGTAAATCAACCAATCCGGGTATGGATGTCGTCAGAGCGTGGTATTCGTAGTGTCTTAGATCAATATCATGGAGATTTTTCTGGCGTTAAGGATGCCGTCAAAGAAACTGGAGAAGAGGCTCTTGCTGACGCGCAGTCTAACGTCAAAACTATCGTTCAGGATTCTCCAATCTCTAAGGCTCTTACTACTATTTTAAGCTATGCCGCCAAAACTAAGGCTTCCGATATTCATATCGAGCCTCTAGAAAATTCACTTATTATTCGTTGCCGCATCGATGGTGTTCTTCGCAAAATCATGGAACTCCCTAAAACAGTCGCTCCGGCCTTGGTCTCTCGCATTAAAATTCTCTCCAATCTTAAGATTGATGAACACCGCATCCCCCAGGACGGCCAGTTTACTGTACTGGTAGATGATCAAGAAATTGATCTTCGTATCGCTATTTCTCCCGTTACTTGGGGTGAGCAAGTCGTAATTCGTCTCTTAGATAAAAAAGGTGTCTCTATGGAGATCGAAAAAATGGGTATGAGCGGCCATGCTTTGCGTGACGTGCTCGAAGGCATTAAAAAACCAAACGGCATGATCCTGACCTCTGGTCCTACCGGCTCTGGTAAGTCCACTACCCTCTATGCCCTCATCCAGAAAATTAAATCCGAAGCTATCAATATCGTTACCCTAGAAGACCCGGTAGAATACAAAATGGACGGTATTAATCAAATTCAGGTCAATGTTGATGCTGGCCTAACGTTTGCTTCTGGCCTCCGTAGTATTCTTCGCCAAGATCCAGATGTAGTTATGGTGGGCGAGATTCGTGATTCGGAGACCGCCTCGCTTGCTGTGCAGGCTGCACTCACCGGTCACTTAGTGTTTTCTACCCTCCACACCAACTCCGCTGCGGGTATTTTGCCACGTCTCTTGGACATGGGCATCGAGCCATTTCTTTTAGCTTCCACTCTCAACGTGGTGATTGGCCAGCGCTTGGTTCGTCGTGTCACCGAAAAACGCGAAATGTACAAATCTTCCGAAATAGAGACCAAGGGTGTTAACTCTATCGTTGGTGATTTATTGCCTAGTAATAAGGAATCCGTCGCCAAGGTCAGTGAAGACCTAGGCTACCCAGGCTTACCAGTTAAAAACGATGATTTTTACATGCTCGCTCGCGGCATGGACACCAAAGAAACTCCTGGCGGTTATTCTGGTCGTGCTGGTCTTTATGAGACTATCGTCGTGGACGAAGATATTCAAAAGTTGATTATCTCTCACGCCACCGCTAATGAGATTATGCGTCTAGCTAAGTCGAAGGGAACTGTCACTATGCGTCAAGATGGCGTACTAAAGGCTTTGTCAGGTATTACTACATTGGAGGAAGTTAACCGTGTTGCGAGTGATTTATCGTAATGCTTATGGTATAATAATATTATGGAAAATAGTGGGCAGCAAAATACGTTAAGAATAGAAAACTTACTAGAGGAATGTGTTCGTCGCAATGCTTCGGATCTCCATCTTCAATATGGCCTCCCGCCAATTTTGCGCGTGGATGGTGTATTGGCGCCTGTAGCCGGTACCACTGCTATGAATGAGGATACAGTCCGTAGCCTCATTTTTGCCACCTTAGATGAAGATCAGCAAAAAATTCTTCTCAAGGATAAGGAATTTGACTATTCTTTCGCTTTTGGCGATATTGCCCGTTTCCGTGTTAATGCTTTTCATGAACGCGGCAAGCTGGCTGCTGCTTTTCGTCTCATTCCTAATAAAATCAAGGGAATTAACGAGCTTGGCATGCCTGCCATCGTTGAAACTTTTGCCGATTTTCCGCGTGGCTTGGTTTTGGTTACTGGACCTACTGGCTCTGGTAAATCTACCACTCTCGCTGCATTGGTAGATAAGATTAATCGTGAAAAGTCTACTCATATTATTACTATCGAAGATCCAATCGAGTTCACTCACAAATCTCAACGTAGCGTCATCGCTCAGCGTGAAGTTCATTACGATACCTTTAGTTTTGCTGCTGCACTTCGCTCGGTTTTGCGTGAAGATCCAGATGTGGTGCTTATCGGCGAGATGCGCGATCTTGAAACCATCCAAGCCGCCATTACCATCGCAGAAACAGGCCACTTAGTTTTTGCTACTCTTCATACCAACTCTGCTGCGCAGTCTATTGATCGTATGATAGACGTCTTCCCGGCCCATCAGCAACCCCAAGTACGCTCTCAGCTTTCAAATATACTTATGGCTATTTGTGCTCAGCGTTTAGTGCCCGCCATTGGTGGCGGCCGTGTAGTGGCTGCGGAAATTATGGTGGCCAATTCTGCTATTCGTACGCTTATTCGCGATGGTAAAACCCATCAGATTGATACTGCCATTCAGACCGGCGCCGAACAAGGCATGCAAACTATGGATCGCACTCTGGCCAAGCTTATTCAGACTGGCGTCATTTCTTACGATTCTGCCCGTGAATACGCTGTAGATCTCACTGAATTAAACCGGCTAGTAAAGGGCTAAAATGAAGCGCTTTAAATATAAGGCCAAGGAAAAGCAAACCGGCAAGGCCGTCAAGGGCTTCATTCAGGCTGAAAACGAACAAACTGCCGGTAAGCTCCTGATTGAACAGGGTTATATTCCGCAATCCGTCATGGAAGAAGGTTCCGGGCTTTTTGGTAACAAAAACCGCGTTACCAACAAAGATCGTATCACTTTTACTCGTCAGCTTTCTACTTTGATTGGTGCTGGTCTGCCTCTTGCTACTTCTCTCCGCACAGTCATTGAGCAAACTCAAGGTAAGGGAATGAAAGCCATTGCCGAAGAAATCCTCACTGATGTGGAATCCGGCAAAAGCCTCTACGATGCTTTTTCTAAGCATAGCCAAGTTTTTAATGGTGTTTATCTTGCGCTTATTCGTGCCGGCGAAACTTCTGGTACTCTAGATTTAGCCTTGAAACGCTTAGCCGACCAAGAAGAAAAAGACGCTGCCATGCTTAGTAAAATTCGCGGCGCCTTAGTTTACCCAGCGATTATTTTGGTGGTGATTATTGCAGTACTTGCTTTCATGATGATCGCCGTAGTCCCACAGGTCAAAAACCTCTACGAGGACATGGGAGAAGAGCTACCCGGCCTAACTCAAGCTTTGGTAAACCTTACAGATTTCTTCGGTAATTTCTGGTGGTTAGTATTAATTGTCGTTGGCGCCATTGGCGGTGGTATCTTCTATTTTGTCAAAAAGACTCCAATTGGGCGCAAAACTATGGATGCGTTCAAGATTCATGTGCCAATCTTTGGTGGACTTTTCCGCAAACTTTATGTTTCACGGTTTGCTCGTACTGCCGAGATGATGCTTGCTACCGGTGTACCGATGTTGGATTCCATCACCATTGCCACTGGCGCGGTAAATAATGTAGTAGTAGAAGAAGAATACGGCAAATCCCTCGACATCATCAAGGGCGGCAAGCCTTTGTCAGAGGCCCTCAAGGAACGCGAATATATGCTGCCACTCGTACCACAAATGGCTTCCATTGGTGAGCAATCTGGTAAAATTGACGAAATGCTTGGCAAGGCTGCCCAAGTTTACGAAAACGAGCTCGATGAACAAATCAATAGCATTTCCACTATGATCGAACCTATCCTCATGGTAATTATGGCCGGCCTCATTGGTGTAGTGGTAGGTGGTACTTTGCTCCCAATCTACTCTCTCGTCAATTCCGTCGCCACGTAAAAAATACTTGATTTTATATTTATTTTAAGTTATTATAAGCTTAAGCATAAAAATCTAGAAAGGATTTATACATATGGCAAAACAAAATATTAACTCTAAAAAAGGCTTTACCATCATCGAAGTCGTGCTCGTATTGGCTATCGCGGGTCTTATCTTCTTGATGGTATTCGTAGCTTTACCGGCACTCCAAAGATCGCAGCGTGATACCGCCCGCCGCAATGACATTGCGCGTGTAGATACTTCGCTCACTCAATATCAAACAAACCATCAGAACTCCTCTACGACATTGCCTCCAGATTCTAGAGTATGGGTAGGCGCCGAGACTTTTAATTGTGGCACTAACGATGAATCGTGTAAATTTGTACGCGATTATATGAACTCTGGAGTTTCCGGTACAGACAAGAAAAATGAATTCAAGGATCCAGACGGTACTTTCTATAGCCTTCAAATAGATACGCAAGGCAATGATGCGTTCGCATATCCAGAAACAACCATGAATCATATAGTTTATATTAGAACTGGCGCAAAGTGTAAAGACGATACAGCCGTTAAAGACACGCCTCGTCACTATGCAGTCCTTTATCGCCTAGAAGGCGCAGGTGTATACTGTATTGATGATCAGTAGAATATCCTAGAAATAAGCTAAAATGCTCCTACGGGAGCATTTTGACTAATAAAATATATGAAGGGAACAAGTATGAATACAAAAGTCCGTCAGGGCTTCACCATCATCGAAGTCGTGCTCGTATTGGCTATCGCGGGTCTTATCTTCTTGATGGTATTCGTAGCTTTACCGGCACTCCAAAGATCGCAGCGTGATACTCAGCGTCGTAACGATATGTCGCGCGTAGATACTTCGTTAGTACAATATAAGACCAATCACAGTTCTAGCTCTGAGGGCCTGCCTATTGGTCCAAGTTATTATGACGCAACTACCGATAATACCCCAGGCCCTCCCAACACTCGAGAGAACGCGAAAAACTTCGTTTTTCAATATATGAATTCCGGTTCCGACGCCCCCATTAATGATTTCAAAGATCCGGACGGTACTTTATACAATGTATATATTTCCCAAAATATTGCCAAAAGCGGCGTGCCTACTGTAACTGGTTTTCCTGCAAAAATCAAAAAAAATGCAACTTCCGAATCTTGGGCGATAGACACTGATTTTAGCGACCATATTATATATATAATACCAGGCGGTACGTGTCAGGATGAAGAATTCAAGAAGGGGCAAAGCTCGAATTACGCCGTTTTGTATCGTCTTGAAGGTGCGGGCGTATACTGCATTGACGATCAGTAGGGCTAGTCCATCTGATATTAAAAATACTCCCTGTAGGGAGTATTTTTAATATTGACATGAGTTAATCTTGTGAAACTTAGTCCATCCAGTATGTTAAGTATTTGCGCAATAAATTCCAGCACCCTCCAGTCTGTATAATACCGCAATATTCCTTGGGTTAGATGATCCGACCGCTTTCGTGTCATCACAAGTAGCCTTTCTATATATATATAACCTATGGTCCACGAAATCCAGTGAAGGATAATCTGATGTGCAAACAACGCCAACCTTATCATCATCTGTTCGATGGCATGTATTTGGGACTAGTTCGTATCTGTTTCCGTCCGGATCTATAAAACTGCTACCCATATATTTTTCGGCTACACTGCTCCAGTCAGATAGCGTATCAGGTAGAACCCCTCTATTATTCGTCTGATATTTCTTTACTGCCTCTAAGAAGCTCAAAATATCATCTCGTCGTCTAGAGTCCCTCTGCGAACGCTGTAAAGATGGCAGGGCAACAAACACCATCAAAAATATCAATCCAGCAATCGCCAGCACCAAAGCTACTTCAATTATTGTAAAACCAGTTTTCTTTCTTGAATCACCCTTTTTCATATTTCTCCTTATGTTTATTATAGATTATTCCCGCAAAAACTCAACCCTATGCTACAATTAACTTATGCAAATTTTATTCTATATTTTACTTTTTATCCTCGGTAGTTGTTTCGGTTCATTTCTGTGCTGCCAAGCTCGGCGTCTGCACCTTGAATCAGCAGGGAAAGGCAAAAAACTTGGTGCCCGCTCTGTCTGTCTTCAGTGTCATTATCAGCTCAAATGGTATGATAACATCCCAGTTTTATCCTGGTTATTCCTCCGTGGCAAATGTCGTAAATGCGGTAAAAAGATCGGCCTCGCAGAGTTTCTGTCTGAGTTGGGCCTTGGCTTGGCTTTTTTAGCTCTTGGCACCACCATAAACCCCACAGCTGCAAATATTTTGCAATGGTCCATCTTTATAATTACGCTAATGCTCACTATAAGCCTAGGCTTTTTAGCAATTTACGACGGCATTTATGGGGAACTCCCCACTAGCTACTTGACAATATCCATTATCTGTGCTATAATAGTATTATGCCTGAAAGAATGGCTTATTCTTTCCAATTCTTCATTTACTCCAGAAATCATATTCAAACCTTTAGCCTCTGTCGCAATTCTCGGCGGGGTATATCTCATCTTGTATTTAATATCAAAAGGCAAATGGGTGGGGGATGGCGACTGGATTCTTGGTGCTGCTCTTGGCATAGCCTTAGCAGACCCTTGGCTCGCGCTCATTGCGCTTTTTATCGCCAATGTTCTGGCCTGCTTGGTTATGGCTCCAGTTATCAAGCGTCGCAAAAACAAAAAAATCTATTTTGGCCCTTTCATGGTGGCGGCGTCTATCATCACCCTTACCTTTGCTGACTTTTTCTATTATGCTATCGGCGGCTAACGTGGTATAATATGCTTATGGCAAAGCACGTGGGCAAAAGAGGCGATACGTTAATTGAGGTGATGTTGGCCGTAGGTATTTTTTCTATGGTGGCTGTTGCCGTAGTAGCCGTGATGAGCGGTGGCACCTCTAGTGCTCAGACTGCCCTAGAAACCACTCTTACTCGTGAAGCAATTGACGCTCAGGCTGAGGCCCTGCGTTTTATTCAATCTTCATACATTGCCGAAAAAGACAACGTAAATGGTGATTACGCCAATCTTTGGCGACAAATCACCGGAACCGCTACTGGGGCAGCTAGTGCTAATAATGTAAATGTCGTTACGGGCGAAGCTATAGAGTCTATTGCACAATACTCACCTAGTGAATGTTCTGAGATGTACGGCAACGACGGTCAAGCCAAACAATATGGCTTTGTTATCAATACTAATCTTCTTGGCCCTGAACCAAAGAATGCTATCATAAGCGCTAAAAACAATGATAATAAAGAATTATTTCAAGAAGCAACCACCTACCCACGCTTAGTTTATACCGACGAAGGAAACTTAGCTTCAGAATCGTTTAGTCCAAGTCTTTCTAGTGTCGAAGGTGTCTACATTGTTGCCGTCAAAGACCCTGGCTCCACCACAATCGCCGGCACAAATAAATCCGCCTACTACGATTTTTACATCCGTACCTGCTGGTACGGCACTGGTGACAAAACCCCATCCACTATTTCTACCGTGATGCGACTTTACGATCCAGGTATTGTCAAAAACTAGCTATTTCGTTTCTGAGTGGAATTTCTCGTGAATTTCTTTTAGGTGTGCATCAGTCACGTGTGTATAGATTTGGGTAGTAGAGATATCGGCGTGCCCCAGCATAGACTGCACCGAGCGTAAATCTGCCCCGTTCATCAATAAATCCGTAGCAAACGAATGTCGCAATGTGTGCGGTGACACATGTTTAGTAATGCCGGCTAGTCTGGCATATTTTTCTACAATCCTTTCCACGCTCCGTGCCGTAATCCGCCGGTAATTTCCCGAAGTATCTACCGTTTGGGTATTGCGCGAATTATTCAAAAATAATGCCGGCAGGGAATCAGTGCGCGCATCTAGGTAATCTTGTACTCTATCTGCCGCCGATTGGCTAATGAAGATTGGCCGGTCTTTGCTACCTTTTCCGCGCACCATAAATTCACGTCGTTCCAAATTAATAGACCCACGGTCTAGCCCCACTAGTTCAGATACACGAAGCCCTCCAGAATACAGTAGTTCAATAATCGCCCGATCTCTTAATCCGGACTCGGTAGAGGTATCTATTTGATTAAGCATATCCTCTACCTCATCATAATGTAAAAACGTCACTTGCTTACGTATTACGTGCGGTAATTCAACTAGGGAAGGATCCAAAGATTTAATCTCGCGCCGTGTCAAATACTTCAAAAACCCTCTCAGCGCTATCAAATGATAGGCTTGCGTAATAGTCTTTAGATCATCTCCACCGTTTTCCGACCCATACCTATTCAGTCTTAACCTATATTTTCGTAGCAGTTCACGCGTAACGTCAGTAGGTTTAATATCGTCTTTATTTAATATCTCTTGCGAAAGCTCCAAAAATCTTTCCAGATACAAGCGATAGTTATCTATAGTTTTCTTACTTCGCCCACCCTCAATCTCCAAATGCTCCAAAAAATCTTCAATCAGGTCAGAGATATACATAACTAAATTATAGCATAAGATAACAAGCCGTTATAATCGAGGGGCATAAAGACAAGAATCTGTCTCTAGGCAGATTCTTGTCGCTGAAAGGGCGTAGCAATGTGATAAAATTTATTAGCACATTGCGGAGCTTCCGAGATATAATAGCTTGTTATTTTGTTAGCTTATAAGCATCACGAATAATCATTACTTCTTCATTGGTCGGTTCAACATATACCGGTACTGTCGAATCTTCGGTCGTGATGATGCCGCTTGTAATCTCCTTAAAGCTTGCAATTGCGTTATTTACTTCGTGATTAATTTTAATCCCTAATGGTGCCAAACCCTCGATGATCGATTCGCGAGTTTCCGCCCCATTTTCTAGTACGCCCGCCGTAAATACAATAGCATCTACTTCTCCGCCTAGTTCCAAGTAATACTCGGCAATGTATCTATCAATACGATCTACATACATATCAAGCGCCAATCGTGCGTTTTCGTCACCTTCCTCGATGGCTTTTTCTACGTCGCGGTTGTCGTTAAATCCACATACGCCCTTTAGCCCGGATTCTTTATTTAGCGCCTCGTCAATTTCTTCATATGTCATACCGGCCTCATCAATCATATATTTAATGATTGATGGATCAATCGAACCGGATCTAGTCCCCATCATTAGGCCATCAAGCGGCGTTAGCCCCATGGTCGTGTCATAACTCTTACTGTCTTTTACGGCGGTAATACTAGCCCCAGAACCCACGTGGCATACAATCAGATTGACTTTTTCTTTGCCCAACTTCTTCTGCATTGTCTCGGTGATATATTTATGACTTGTTCCATGGAAACCATACTTTCTCACGCCATATTTTTCATACCACTTCATTGGCACTGGGTACATAAACTGAACTTTTGGAATCGTTTGATGAAATGCCGTATCAAATACCGCCACCTGGGTAGCATTTGGTAATGCTTTTTGCATCGCTTTAATTCCGGCAATATTACCAGGGTGATGCAAAGGCCCAAGTTTTGTTAGGTCCTTAATATCTTTTAGCACCTGCTCGTCAATTACTACCGATTTCGCATATTTTTCACCACCGTGTAAAACTCTATGTCCTACGCCGCGGATTTCCTCCAAATCTTTCACTGCGCCATAATTAACCAGTTCTTCAAGCATGATTTTCGCAGCTTCCGCGTGGTCCTTGATAGGTTTAACAGTTTCGGTTTTTTTACCTTTGTATTTAATAGTATAAAAACTATCCGCCGCCCCGATTTTTTCAACATATCCACTAATAATAGATATTTCTGCCGGCATATCATAAAGCTGAAACTTCAAAGATGATGAACCAGCGTTAACGCACAATACTTTCATTTTTTCTCCCTTTATTGGTATATATTATACCATAAAACGAGCTTATAATACCTTCTCTAAGAATTCTTTTACTCTAGGGGTTTTCGGATGCGCAAAAAACTCTTCCGGCGTACCCTCTTCTATAATTTTACCCTCATCAATAAACACTACTCTTGTGGCGATTTCTTTCGCAAAGCTCATTTCATGTGTTACTATCATTATTGTCATACCGCCATCCGCTACTTCGCGGATTAAATCTAGCACATCCCCAATGGATTCTGGATCTAGTGCCGAAGTCGGTTCATCGAATAATAAAACTTTTGGTTCCATCATCATTGCCCGGATAATTGCAATACGTTGCTTTTGTCCGCCAGACAAGCTAGCAGGGAAGGACTCCGCTTTGTCGAGCAAATCAATGTGTCGTAGCAGTCCCCGCGCCTTTTTCTCAGCTGTTTCTCCGTTCATCAATTTTAATTTCACCGGTGCCAAAGTCAAATTTTCCATCACCGTCAAATTACTAATCAAATTAAAATGCTGAAACACCATCCCTATATCTTGGCGCATCTTCTGAATATTCTTATCTGTAATCAATGTATTTCCAAAATAAATTTCTCCTGAGGTCGGCTCTTCCATCCGGTTGATGCAGCGCAAAAACGTAGACTTACCCGAACCACTCGGCCCCAACACTACCACTCTTTCGCCCGTTTTTAGGTCAAAATCAATACCCTTTAGCACCTTATTTTTGCCAAATTGCTTTTTCAAATCTTTAATTCTAATAATATCTTCCATCTTTTTCTCCTATACCCGCGAATCACTCTCTCTTAATTTTTTCTCAATCCGTTTAATCACGAACGTAATCAAATACACCACCGCCAAGTAGAACAACGCCGCCACAAACATCGGTACTATATAACTTGCCATATTTTGTCCAGAACCAATATCCTTCGCTGCCATATTAAGGTCGTACAGCCCTACCATACTCGCAATAGCCGTCTCTTTTATTACGGTAATAATTTCATTACCCAATGCCGGAATAATGTTTTTGATCGCTTGTGGCGCCACAATTTTCCGGAAAATTGTGAATCTCGATAACCCTAGCGCCAGCCCTGCTTCTGTTTGTCCACTGTCCACGGATTGTATGCCACTCCGGATCACTTCTGCCACATATGCCGCCGAATTAAAGCCAAACGCTAGTATCGCCGTAATAATCTGCGGAAACCCTCTAATTGCAAATATCACAAAGAACATAATAAATAGCTGCAAGGCCATTGGTGTACCACGGATAATGGTGGTATATACTTTGCATATAAACTTCGGTATTATCATCCACCGCGATTTCTGCGCTGTGTCCACCAGTGCAATCACCGTCCCAAGTATTAGCCCAATGATTATCGCAAAAAACGAAATCTGTAGCGTTAGCAAAAATCCATGCAGTAAAGATTCGATATATTCTGGCGTTGTAAAAAGTTCTACTATTTTTTCAAAGAAATTATCCATTTGTAAGTCCCATATATTTTAATATTAATTTATCAATTTCGGTTTTGCCATCTTCGCCAGGCTCCAGCATCTCCGCCAGCACCTCATTGAACGCGTTCAATAGCTCCGTTCGTTGCTTATTCACTGCAATCGCATAGGATTCTTCTGCCGGATAATCTTCTTCTACGGTTTTTCCGCTATAATACAATGGCAAAGCTGCCAAGTTCGGATTTTTTTCTACAATAAACCTTGCCGCCAGTTCATCCGCAATCGCATAATCAATAATATGTGCGCCTATTGCATCCGCCGTCAATTGATGCGAATCAAATCCTTTAATTTTAGTATTGGTATTTTTCAACATGCCGTCGTCCACTTCGCCAGACATAAACAAATATCCTGTACTGCCCATTTGTGACCCAAGCGTTTTGCCAGCTAAAGCTTCCCACACTACGTGCCCATTACGCGTCTCTGGTGCTGCATTTTTATCGAAAATCACATACTGTACCGAAGTATAGTAGGGAATACTAAAATCTACTTTTTCCGCCCGCGCTGGCGTAATAGTCAATCCTGCCGCACCAGCGTCAGCAATAACACCACTTGCCACGTTGTCGATAATTAAATCAAATTCCACATTTTTAATCTCAATCTTTGCGTTTAATTTTTCCGCTACGCGGTTGATGATGTCTATATCCACCCCTACAATTTTGCGATTATCATAAAACTCAAACGGCGCAAAAAACGCATTGGTTTCCACTATATAATCGTAACTTTCTAGATTTTGGATTAAAGTCACGGTGTTTAAAATTGCTAGTCCCACCATCAAGAGGATCAAAAGCCACCACCCAGAAAAGAATTTTTTCACCTTCTCCGCCCGTTTTCTCGTCATATCTACATTATACCACAAGCTTCTTAGCTCAACGTATTGACGAATTAAGTATGTGGGATGCGTTCATCAAACGTGCCGAAACATACTATCGTGGGCATTCCGCTCTTAACCTTGATCGCATCTGTGCGATTATCCTGACTCCGGCTACGGGGGTAGAGATTACGATCATCGTCTAAACCCCTACCTCATGGAGGCCATCCCGGCCCCCTTTTTCATGTAAACCTTCTGCATAAAAATAGCCCCCTCAGGGCTTCTTTATTTTCTGGTGACCCGGGTGTGAGTCGCACCGCTAGGTTCGACGAGCATATAGAAAGTTCCACAACAAAAAATGGTGACCCGGGTGCGAGTCGAACGCACAACCTCTTCCTTAGGACGGAATTGCTCTATCCATTGAGCCACCGGGCCAAATAAAACCAAATATGTTATAATGATTATATCATGAAATTACTCTCCAAGAAAGAAGAGAAAAAAACTGAGAAAGAAAAGGTAGAAGAACGTCGCGAAGAGGTCCTTGCCAAAGGTCGCAAGTTCAAATATCCTTTTCAGTGGACGCGCCATCGCATCGTTATTAATACTATACTCATTGCACTAGTTGTTTTTGCAATGATTTTTATTGGTGGCTGGCTTGCTCTATACCGCATCGGCATGACGGATCAGCTACTTTTTAATATTACTAAAGTTTTGCCACTATCTGTTGCTAATGTAGATGGCGAAGAAGTTCGTTTCTCGGATTATCTCATGCTCTACCGCAGCAGTATGACTTCTATAGAACGCCAATCTGGCAGCCAGTTCGACGAATCTTCATTTGAAGAGCTTCGTTCCGAATATAAACGTTCCGCTCTCACCGAAGCCGAAAAATACGCTTACGCTACCAAGCTTGCCAAAGCATCGGATATCACGGTTTCACAAGAAGAAGTTGCTGCAGAATTTGATCGTCACCTCAAAATCGGTGGCATAGACCGTAGCGAAGAAGGCTTCATCAAGATTATTGAAAACAATTTTGGCCTGGATAAAAGCGAATATGATCGTATGCTTTATCTCACTCTTGTTAAAGCCAAAGTAGAGATGGATATCGATACAAACGCCAACAAAATCGCCAGCAGGGTAGAAACACTTTTAGCGGAAAATGGCAATGACTACAAAGCCGTTGCTGATCAACTCGGCGGCGAGATTGTTTACGAAGAAACCGGCGGCTTGGTAGATAATAGAAATATAGACGGTGGCCGCGCTTCTGAGGCTATGAAATTAGAGCCCGGCAAAAGTAGCGGTCGTTTTGTCTCCATGAATGGCGATGGCTATTATTTCGTTAAACTTATCAAAAAAACCGATTCCGAAGTAGATTTTGTGTCTATTAAAGTTCCATTTACAGAATTCGCCAAACAATTCGCTACGCTAAAAGAAGACGGCAAAATTTCTGAATACATTAGTATCTCTGATCCCGCTGCAGAAATTCCGCAATCGGAATAATATCACCAAAAAGAGCCCCATCAGGGACTCAATTCAGATAAGGTGCGTAAGCGGCCTTAAAAATTTCGGTAAACTTTTCGCTTATCTCGATTTTTTCACCACTCATTGTTTGCAAGATGCTAATTTCGGTCAAAATAGCATCCCTCGCTTCTTTTCGGTCATTGCTTTTATCGAGGGTAGCCAAGACATTATGAAGGCTGGCGCCAGTGCCAGTTTTTCCGGCCTGCTCATCAATAAAGCTGATTATTTCACCACTACAAATGATTTTTGCGATATTATCATCCCCATACAGCGCCGCCAACCAAGTTATACAGTATAACTCATTCTGATAAGTTGGTACATATTCTAGGTTAGTGTCCACCAACATCGAGTTAGTTAAATAGTCGGTAATACCCTCCATAAATAAATTCATAGAAGCTTCTTCACCGCTTTTACCAACGCCTGTTAAGGAGTGTACCAGCTCATGCGCTAGGGAATATGTTTGCTGATCGCCATTTCTTATGGCAAAAAATTTCGGACACACTACAATTATGCGTGTCCCAGCAGGGTAAAAAGCAGTTGTTTCAGCGAAGTCGCCGACTAACTCTGGGCTTTTGAACTCTCTTATCTCAGAGACGGTTTCAAATTGTCCCCAATTCAGATAGTTCTTTTTACTCAAAGAATCCCTAACCAAGGTCTTTAAATCTGGCAACACTTCAGTTAGCCCTTCGTGAATAATAGTATTTTCCATTAAGACGTTAGACTCTACCTGGTGTAGCTGATCATATTCCGACGGTTGGCTAGTTTCTGCTATCTGACTTTGTTGCCCACAACCTGCCAAACAAACAGAAAAAATCATGCCAACAAGCACCAATAAGGCAATTATCTTTTTCATGTTTTTGCACCTCCAGTTATTAAGATACGCCCCTATCTCATACATTATACCACAAAACCCATAAAAAATCAAGGAAAACACCGCGGCGGCTTTTAAATATTTTGTTCAAGGAGCATAATGCATACAATGGCTAAAGTAAATTACATCCACGACAAAGAGGTTTGTCAGGATTGGCAAACCCGCCCCATCACCTACTAAATGGGTAATATCGGCAGTGAAGTTTCGCGCTCACTCAAATGGACAGAAAAGGGGAATCAAGCTCGCGCTAACAAAGCCATAAATCGCGCTTTGGAACTTTTTGATTTTACTATCGAAGCTAACGTTGAGAACTCTGTGCGTCTTACCGAAATCTTAAAAGCCCGCGATGAGTTTTGTGACTACTTTTTCAATAACAATTCCTACCATACCAACCCCACAAAAATGCAAAAATACTACGATGGTTTTGTAATGATGGAGCACCTTGCTCATCATAATGATCAAAAATAAGGCCCCAGTAAACTGGAACCTTATAAAGTGTATAGGTAGATAAGTTTAGTCTTCGAGGCATAGTTCGACAATCTTATCGATATGGGCCTGAGTGGAGTTAATTAGCGGGATATCCACGTCATCCTGCTCAAGAATCATCTCGAGCTCGGTACAACCAAGGATGATTGCGTCGGGACGAATATCACTATCAGCAGGGAATTGATAAACGAAGTTCATCATGAATTCCTTAGATTCGGCAGTCACAACTCCGTGGCATAGTTCATCGAAGATAACTCGGTCGATCTCTTCGATTTCTTCAGGATAATTATCTACCGACATCACCTCGATACCATGTTGCGCAAGGCGTTTCGCCATGAAATCTTCGGTCATGGTGAATTTAGTTCCGAGGAGGAGCACGCGTTTAGCCCCCACCTCTTTGCACTTCTTGGCGATGCAGTCGCCGATGTGGACAAGAGGTATTTCTACACGTATTGCTCTGGCGCCGGTATGCTGCATCCACGTATATGGTTCGGCGATATACTCAGCGACTTTGTGCATTGTATTTGTGGCAATCGCCACATAATTACATTGGTTTTCGAGAAATAGGTTTCTCGCTGCAGCGCGAAGGAGACGGCCGATTGTTGCCCAATCGCCTTTTTCCATCAGCTTGTGGTAGTCCTCAAAGTTTACGCTTCGAAGTACCAGGTCTGCGGAAGTCGGCCCTCCGGCGCGCTCATTCACCTGACGGTTTATCCGTTCATAGTAATGGAGAGTTGACTCGTAACTCATCCCTCCAATAATACCGATACGCTTCATTTTGACCTCCTTAGTCACAGTGTAGGTATACATTCGGGTCCGGTGCAACAACCTCAAAGACGTCGCAATCCCAGTCGGGACCTACGAAAAATTCTTCAATGACCTTGATGGCTACAGAAGCGCAGGAGAGGTTGGTCTCCGGATTAATAATATCCCGGTCGCTAGAAACACTAACGTAAATTCCGCAGAAGTCACACTTTTTTGTACAAAGTTCGCCTTTTTCATTGGCTATTTTACTAAACTTAATCTCGGTGCAGAGTGCACCAAATTTCGGAGAGTAGCCGTTGGCTTCCGTAATATACGGCGTAGCGCAAAAACAGCCAGAGAGCAGAACGTTCCCTTCGTCTTGACCAAGAGAACAATGGGCGATTTTGAGCGCGGAAGTCCCATAGCAATCCATCTTGTATTTAGCGCCATTATTTCCAACAACTTCAGCCCTTCGGCTCCCACAAAACTCTATGGGGAAGGCGTGTTCGTAGTCAACGATATCCGGCGAAGGCCCGCTAAAATCGCTTAGCCCCCCAAGCCACTGATCGGCCAGTCCGCAACATGGATATGCCAGTATGCGGATACAGCCCTCACGGATGCCTATATCTTTCGCTTTTTCGCGCACGGCATCCCTGATTTGTTTTACCAGTTCTAAATATGCTTTTTTCAAAGCATATCACCTACCTTTCTAAAAATAAAGATTCAACCCTTGCCTCTAAAAAAAGAGAAAGGATACCTCTTAATTATGGCATACTTTCGACAGAATGTCAATTTAGCACTATAAAAAACAGCCCAATCGGGCTAGATGACATTGGTGCGGGTATGGGGAGTCGGACCCCAATCTTATCCTTGGGAAGGATACATAATAGCCGCTATACGATACCCGCAGGCTCTCTCTATTATACCATATCCCTGTAAATATGGTATAATAATTTTATGGAACAAATCCACGAACAGATTAAAACTACCATCAAAGACCTCTATGGTCTAGATGTTGCACCAGATATTACTCCATCGCCTGAGAATATCGATGCGGATTATTCTTCTAATATCGCTCTGAAACTTGCCAAAGATTTACACAAAGCACCAATGGAAATAGCAAACGAAATCGCCCCTAAAATCTCCGCAAAAGTTTCTGCACCAGGTTTTGTCAACTTCACTTTGCCAGACGAATATCTAGCCGCCCAAATCAAAAATCTCAGCACCAATTTCAGAGAAAATATATCATCAGACGAATATTCTGGCAAAACTGTTATTTGTGAATTTAGCGATCCAAACCCTTTCAAAGTACTACATGTAGGGCATCTTTACACTAGTATAATTGGTGATTCCATCTCGCGACTTTTTGAATACTCCGGCGCCAAGGTTATTCGTGCAAACTTTGGCGGCGATGTAGGCTTGCACGTTGCCAAAACTCTCTATATCCTAGAGCAAAAATCTCCTGCAGATTTTACTATCGAAGATATTGCCAAATGTTATGTAGAAGGCACTGCTGCCTATGAAGATAGTGAGGATGCTCATGCCAGAATCACTGAACTGAACAAAAAAATTTATCAGATTAATTCCGAAAATCTTCATGATAGTAAGCTAGCTGAACTTTACTGGAAGGGCAGGGAATTGTCCTACGATTATTTCAAAGATTTCTACGCTCAGATTGGCGTGCATTTTGACAAATTCTACCCCGAATCCACTGTTGCAGACTTAGGCTTAGCAAAAGTTAAAGAAGAGCTAGAAAAGGGCGTCTATGAAATGTCAGATGGAGCCGTAATTTTCAATGGCGATAAGTTTGGCTTACACACTCGCGTATTCATTAACAAAGAAGGCGTCCCCACTTACGAAACTAAAGACGTCGGCCTTATCTTCACCAAATGGCAAGATTACCATTTTGATAAATCTGTCGTCATTACCGGCAGCGAACAATTGGAATATATGAAAGTGGTACTAAAATCTGTCGAACAATACGCTCCAGATTTGGTAGAAAAAACCACCCATCTTACTCATGGTTTAGTGAAACTCCCCGGCAACGTCAAAATGTCTTCCCGCAAGGGTAATTTCCTTAAAGCCGTAGATGTATTAAATATGGTTCGTGATGAGCTGCAGAGTGAATATAATTCCACAGATAATACCGTAGCCCTCGCCGCCACCAAATACGCTTTCCTCAAATACAAAATGGGCGGCCACATCATTTTCGATCCGAAAGAATCCGTCAAAATGACCGGCAATTCCGGCCCGTACCTGCTCTATGCCTGCGTCAGAGCTAAAAAGATTTTGGCATCTGTAAACGATGCTTTTGAGGAACATATTTCCCAACGGGGGAAATACGGAGCGACCGAAGCCCATAACGATGGGCCTGAGGGAACGTTCCGAAAAAGCATATTTACAGATGCAGAGCGTAATCTCGTCAAGAAGATTTTAGAATATAAGGGCACGCTTAAAGAAGCCGTTGCCGAAATGGCGCCGCACAAAGTTGCGAGCTACTTATACGAACTCGCCCAGGAGTTCTCACGCTTCTATGAACACTGCCCTGTAGCCGGCAGCGACAGGGAAGCTGAGCGCACCAAACTCGTCAAAGTTTATCTAGACACTATGTCTCACGGCTTAAATATTCTAGGCATTAACATCCCGGAGGAAATGTAATGAAAAAAGCTAAACTTTTATGGGTAGATTTAGAAATGACCGGTCTAGAGCCGGACAAAGACAAAATCTTAGAAGTCGCCGCCATCGCTACAGATATGGAATTAAACGAAATTGCCAAATACGAAGCTGTAGTTAAGGTGGATGAAAATCTAATGAAATCCCGCATGGTGGGTGATTTCTGGGAGAAAAACAGTAAATCGCGCGATAGTTTAATGGCGCAAAACAAAGACGGCAAACCCGCAGCAGAAGTAGAAAAAGAACTGATAGATTTTATAGATAAATATTTCGGCAAAACGATTTACCTCGCTGGCAATTCTATTCACCAAGACCGCAAGTTTATCGAACACGAAATGCCAGAGCTGGATAAGAAGTTACACTATCGCATGTTGGACGTTTCTGCTTGGAAAATTTATTTCGAAAACGCTTTGAACAAAAAATTCACTAAGCCGGAAAATCATCGTGCTTTAGACGATATTAATGGCAGTATAGAGGAGCTAAAATGGTATTTGACGTTTCTAAAATAAGCGGCCTAGGCGAATTCACTATTCAGAAAGAAAAAGACCGCGAACTGTATCTTAAAAATGGCCGCACGTTTTTGGTGTTGCACCGCAACACCATAGAAGTCCGCTGCGACCAAAAACTAAGCGACCTCCTGAAAGGGAAGTACGAAAGCGTGATGGAATCCCGTTATTTTGGCCGCGGTGGTATCGAAATCGTTCTTGCCGGCCAACTTTCAGAAATTGAGCTTGCCGACCTTGTCCGCCTCAGCTACAATATTACTTCCTAAGTATTTTGCTTTTGCCACAAAAATGCTATAATTAAGTTGCTATAGTTCAACGATTATTTTTAATAGAACGATTGTTTCGCCAAATTTAATGGCATCGCGAGGTGTCTTTCGATTGGTGAAACTATCGTTGGACTATAGCAACCTTGCGGTGCCATTTTTGTATACGCCTTTTCATATATTACAAAGATGGCACCGCAACCGAATTAAAACCTTAATTAAGGCGGAAGGTATATATAGGATGCGGAATAATAAAAATAACATAAAATTCAATATTAGAAACATAACATTGAAGTATAAATTCTTAACATTTAATCTTAAGAACTTAATATCGTTTTATAGAAACATAACAAGCCATTTAACAGATAAGGAAAAAATCTTAACCTTAAGATTTAAAAACATAACCTTAGCTTCATTAATCATAATGTTAAGTTTTACAAACATGACATTATGTTCTTCTAATATATTTAATAATTCCAATGTCTCTGCCTTAGACTATTCTAGTAATGTAGGTATAGGGTTTACCTTTAATCCTACATTGTCTATTAGCCTTAGTTCTAATGACTTAGTTATTCCTAATCTAGTTCCTGGTAGTATAGAAGATAGTAATAGTATTAATGTAAGTGTTGCTACTAATGCAGCGTATGGGTATACACTATCTGCTAATATAGGCGATGATATTCACAACAATAGTAATCTAACTCATACTAATAATACTAGTGTATTTAGTAGTATAGCTACTAATGCAGACTTATCTAGTTTAGATGACGGTGAAGACACTAATATTTGGGGCTACTCTACTTCACTGGATAATAGTACCACTTGGTCTAATTATAATGGTCTGGCTAATAGTAATAATGCTATATTGTTGGATACTAGCAGTAACGTTTCTAATAATATAGGTTTCAAGATAGCAGCTAAAGCCAGCAATGCCCAACCCTCCGGAGTCTATACTGGAACCATTAACTTTTATGCTACCACTAAACCTACATCCATTACTCTAAGTGAAGCCTATGCGAGTGAGGGTAAGACTATGATTAACGGTTACTATACTATGCAGGATATGACATCTACTATATGTGAAAAGACAGAAGCTATAGGAGCACAATTACAAGTATTAGATATAAGAGATAACAAACTATACTGGATATCTAAACTAGCAGATAATCATTGTTGGATGACACAGAACTTAGATTTAGATCTAGATAGTAATAGAACCTATACTCACTGGGATACGGATTTAGGGTGGAGTACAGAAGATGGTAGCACTGTAGATGAAAATGCCACTTGGAAACCTAGCCACTCTACTATTGACTTTGATGGAGCTAATACCAACCAAGTACCAGGATGGGTTAATAGTAATACAGAACCATATTCCGCTAATCCTGGAGATATATATTACTATACGTCAGGAACAGAAGAAAATGATATTAAGTATAATTCATTACAAGAATGCACAGTAGCAGGACATAATGATTGTGCGCATTATCATGCCGGGAATTATTATAACTGGAGTGTTGCAGTGGGGAGTAATGATACGAGTGAAATAATGAGTGGGGATGCGCCGGATTCTGTGTGTCCTAAGGGGTGGAGATTGCCAAAAACATCTACAAACGATTTTAAAGATCTTATTACAACTTATGATATAAAACCAGAAAACATTACGGCCATAAGAAGCATGCCAGTGTCTTTTGTGCGATCGGGATACATTAATATCATAACCTTATCATATTCAATGAGTATAGGCTATTATTGGTCTAGCACAATCAATCAAGAGCTTAGCGCATCCCGATTAGTATTTAATAGCGGTGGTGTTTGGCCATCAGACCCTAGTCGAAAAGACTACGGTTTTTCGGTCCGCTGTCTCGCCCGCTAACTTCGCAAAAATCCCCCAGCCACCACTGGGGGATTTTATATGCAAATAAACTATTTTTTCTTCTCGGTGGCTTTTGCTTCTTTGGCGGCTTTGCGTGCATCGCGCCGACGGTTTAATCGGTTCATCGCCTTAATTACCATAAAGATTACCCAGGCGATTACTAAAAATTGCACTACATTTTGGATGAAATTGCCGTATGCAATCACCGCTTCATCGCCGGTGCCAAAGAAATTCGGCACCCGGATAGCCAAATTAGTGAAATCTACACCACCAACTATTAACCCTACTATAGGCATTACGATATCGTTTACTAGGGAATTAACAATCGCGGTAAACGCACCACCCACGGCCACACCTACGGCGAGATCTATCATCGAACCACGATTAATAAATTCGATAAATTCTTCCTTTAAACCTTGTTTTTCTTGAATTTTGGCTGCTTCTTCGGACTTTGCCATATTATTTTCCTTTCTTTATTTAGTTTCCGAAAAATCATTAAATTTATCGTATAAATTATCTAAACTATTATACGACGTGGTCAACATTTCTTTTAGTGTGTCATTGCTGGTAGATTTTAAAAGCTGCGCTTCAGTATTGGCCATCAGTGAAATCTCGTATGCCATCTTATGCGCATAAATTCTATCCAGCACGCCATTAATCTTTGCCTCAAAAAACTCATCTTTCAAAGCGTCTTTAGCGGTAGTCTCTTCTTCTATGATATTTTGTTTGACGTCTTTAGCTTTAAAATTATACTTAGCTGTGGCGTATTCTGTTAGATCCTTGTTAGTGTTAGACAAGATTCCACTAAGAGATGCACTATAAGAGCGTAAATCTGAAGATTTTATGTTTGGCTGGTATTCGCTGATTATTTCTGAAGTGTTATCAATGTGTAAAATCAGGGCAAATAGACGGTCTTTATCGCTACCACGCGCACCGCCTAAAATCCCACCAAGAATCATAATAAAAACAAAAACAGCCACACCAATCACACCTACCCAGAAAAATTTAGAACCAAAAATACCGCTCAATTTAGACTTTTTAACTGGCTGATTTTTCATAGAAATCTGGTTCAGATATTCTTGTCTATCCATATGATATAATTATAGCATATGAACGATGCTAAGGAGGAGATAAAATCCCGACTGGCGGTGGAAGATGTAGTGGGGCAGTATGTGGAGCTAAAGCGGGCCGGCCGAACTTTAAAAGGTCGTTCTCCTTGGGGAGTGGATAAAACTCCTAGCTTCATGGTTTCGCCGGAAAAGGGGATCTGGCACGATTTTTCCGCCAATAAAGGTGGCGACATCTTCACTTTTATCATGGAGGTAGAAGGTATTGGTTTTCGTGAGGCATTAGAGAAACTCGCTGCGCAAGCCGGCGTAGATCTTGCCAAATATCGCGGCGGCGATCCGCAAGTTTCTCGCAAAAAAGCCCGTGCCCGCGAAGCTTTAGCGCTGGCTACCAAATATTATCAAGCTTGCCTGGTGCGCAGCAAAAATGTTTGCGAATACGTATTTTATCAACGCAACCTTAATCGTAGGACCGTAGAAGAGTTCAAGATTGGTTATTCTCCTGCTAGCGGTAAGGCTTTAATCACGGCGCTTAAAAAACGCGGCTTCTCAGAGGAAGAACTAGACACAGCAGGGCTTTTGAATCGTTTCAAATCCGATATGTTCCGCGATCGCATGATGGTGCCGTTTATAGATACTACCGGTAATGTAATTGGCTATACTGCCCGTATCCTCGGTAAGGGTGAACCCAAGTATCTAAACACGCCGGAAACTTTGCTTTTTAATAAGTCTCGTTTTATTTTTGGCTTATATCAGGCCAAAGAGTCGATTCGTCGCAATGGTTTTGTAGTGATAGTGGAAGGGAACATGGACGTGATTTCTAGTCACCAAGCCGGTGTAAAGGAGGCTGTAGCTACTTCTGGTACCGCCATGACCGAACAACATTTAAAAGCTCTTTCTAATCTTACTTCCGATATTCGTCTAGCTTACGATGGTGATGCTGCCGGAATTAAAGCTACAGAGCGCGCCATCATGCTGGCCGGCGATTTAGGAATAGATCTAACAGTGATCTCTGATTATCACGGTGCCAAAGACCCAGATGAGCTCATTCAAAAAGATCCTAAGTTGTGGCAAGCCGCAGTAAATAAAAGCGTACCCGCGGTAGATTGGCTACTTAAAAAATACGAAGAAACCGTAGATTTGAGTTCTGCTCCCGGTAAACGCAAATATTCCGATGTAGCTTTAAAGTTATTGGATTACGTTAAAGACGAAATAGAGCGCGCCAGCTACGAAGAAAAAGTTGCCAAAAAGTTGGATGTAGACGTGGCCGTGCTTCGCGAAAAGGGCGAAAGACTGAGCAAAAAATTAGAACAGTCTGGTAAGAAATATCTCAAAAAACCCAAAACCGAAATTAAAAGTGACACTATCAAAAAACTGGAGAATAGCTTGCTGGCTCTCAAGATTTTTGGCGGAGTTAGCAAGGTCCAGATCCCACTAGAGATCCCAGAAGACGATACTCGCTTGGCTGAGTTGGAATTAATTTTTAATTCTGAACACCAGCTCTCCGAAAACGCAGATTATGACTGCGAGGCCAAAGAACTTTTAGACCGCTATAGGGAAGAAGTCAAAAAACAAAAAATTAAAGAACTGAGCAAAAAGCTAGATGAGCTAGATGAGAATGACGAAGAGTATGAAAAAGTTTTGCGTGAGATAAGAAACTTGCAAAAACTCTAAAATTAGATTATACTTAGTGCAATGAGCTCTAAAAAAGACAATATTTTGAACGCAAAAGATTTACCAATAGACTTAGACGAGCCAGAAACTGGCGATCTTGAAAACGAAGAAGAACTCTCTGATGAAGAGTTGGCTATCACTGCCGAAAACGTCGATGCTTTTGCAGATGATTCCGTACGGCTTTATCTTCGTGAAATTGGTAAAATCCCGCTACTTACTCCAGAAGAAGAGGCAGATCTTGCCCAACGCATCGTCAAAGGCGATAAAAAAGCCAAAGACAAAATGGTAGAGTCCAACATGCGTCTCGTGGTTTCTATCGCCAAGCGTTATGGTGGCCGCGGTCTAGATTTCCTTGATCTTATCCAGGAGGGAAACACTGGTCTTTTGAGGGCTGTAGAAAAATTTGACCCAGACAAAGGCTTTAAATTTTCTACTTATGCCACCTGGTGGGTACGTCAGGCTATTACTCGCGCTATTGCCGATCAGGCTCGGACTATCCGTATTCCCGTCCATATGGTAGAGACTATCAACAAAGTATTGCGTACTACTCGTAAACTTACTTCAGAACTAAACCGCGAACCTACCAACGAAGAAATCGCTAAAGAGCTGGATATGGAACCGGAAAAAATCGATTATGTGATGCGAATTAAGCAAGACATTGCATCGCTTGATGCCTCCGTTGGCAAGGATGGTGACGACGAAGATTCTGTACTTGGTGATTTTGTAGAGGATGAAGAGCGTGCTTCGCCCGAAGATTCTGCTGCCAATCAAATACTAAAAGAGCAGCTTTCTGAAATTATCGCCACATTGACCGATAGGGAACAAAAAATTATTCGCTTACGTTTTGGCATTGGAGGTGGACGCCCGCACACCCTAGAAGAAGTTGGCAATGAATTTGATGTTACCCGTGAACGCATCCGTCAGATTGAGGCCAAAGCCTTAGCAAAACTTCGCAAGAACAAAGACACTAAAAAATTACACGAATATTTAAGGTAGGAGGCATATGAAAAAAATATTCGCAGCAGTTATGACATCAATTTTAAGTCTATCTTTATTAGGATCGCCTGTTATGGCCGCTAATCAGTCAACTATTTTTGGGGATACAGTTGACGCGGCTATTCTTAAGGATTGCGCCGGAAAAGAAGGGGGCAAAGGCGAAAGCATAACTTGCATCCTTGAGCTTGTTGTCGATATCATGACTATTGGCATTGGCATCCTAGGCGTAATTGGCATATCCATTACGGGTATTCAATATCTTACCGCTGGCGGTAGTGAAGAAAAAACCCGTAAAGCCAAACGCCGTATGTTTGAAATTGTCATTGGACTAGTTGCTTACGTCTTAATTTACGCCGCTCTTAAATGGCTTTTGCCTAGCTTTGGCTCATAAGGAATTTCAGCCAGCACTATGAAACGCCTACTTATTGTTTACAATCCCAACTCTTCACGTTTTATCGATGTAGAAAAAGAGGTCCTTGCCCCCGCTAAAAAGCTCCAGGGTTATCTTATTGGTAAATACGAAGTAGAAAAAACCAATCTCGAAACTAATGTCACTAAACTTTCCCGACTTATCCAGGATGGCGATCTAGTCATTTCCGCCGGCGGTGATGCTACTGGCATTATCGCATCTAATGGCATTATTAAATCTGGTAAAGATGCTACTTTAGCCGTGCTACCATACGGCAATTTTAATGATCTTTCGCGCACGCTTGGCACCAAGACTTTAACGGATATTTTCGCTAAAACTGCCACTACCCAAAAACTTTATCCTCTAGAAATTATCGTAGACGGCAATTTTTTCCGTTATGCCACTTGCTATGTTACTATCGGTATGACTGCCGAAGCTGTAGAGCTTTTTGATGAACCCAAAACTCGCAAAAAGCTTCAAAAAGGCCACAAAAGTTCCTGGCGCTCTTACTTTTACCTTATGTTTTGGTATTTTAAAAACCGCCACAAGAAAATCTTTATTCCAGAATTTACCCTAAATGGCAAAAAAACCGCCAAGAAAATCAGTGATTATTGTGCCCTAAGTGGCAAGTCTATGTGTCGCGTTATGAAGGGCGGAGATGATTATCTAAAGCCTAAAGTTTTCCGCAGCGAAAACTGTCGGCTTACCAACCTTTGGCGTCTAATCAAGCTTATGACCAAATCCATCTTTATACGTACTCCAGGCAAGCCTACCACGGGCGACGTTTTGGAGTTTACTCATCCTGCCACCGTAGAGCTCCAGGCTGAAGGCGAATACAAAATCTTCAAAGATATCGCAACTATAGAAATTAAAAAAGGTGATAAATTTATTAAAGTTATTCATAAATAGAGATTACTATGCAACAAAATCCAGATTTAATTAAAGTTATTGAGTACATGAAGGCCCATTGGCCTAGTCAGGTCAAGCCCGAGTGGCAGGTTGGCTTGGTAGAATATCCGGCACTTATAGAAAAGGCTTTGGCAGACTTTACTCTCGCTGCCACCAAAAATCGCCAGTTTATTCGCATCGCTGGGCTTTCTGGCTCTGGTAAAACCACTCAAATTCTCCCCGCCGTAGAAGCCTACTGCGAGAAAAACGATTACGAGCCTATCCTAGTCGCCGCGCGCCGTTTCGTAGAATATCACCCCCACTACCAGGAAATTAAAGATTTTTATGGCGATGCTAACCTTCGCAAAATGACAGACGAATTCGCCACTATTATGCTATTCCTCACCCTTACCGAACTTCTTAAAGGCGGGTATGATGTTATTCTGGATGTTACTCTGCTAGATCCAGAGATTGAAGCTATGCTCTTGAAAACTTTGAAAGCTACCAATTACCAAATGCTACTTCTCATGATTGCCGTGTCTCCCACCGTGACTGCGCATTTCTTAGCCGGCCGCGCTTGGCGCCACACCAAAGAAACCGAGGAAGAATTCGTCCGTGCCACCTCGCACGCCTTAGATTTTTACGTCAAGAACGCACCAGAAAACCGTATTATCCTCTGGAGTGTATATGATAAACCACCTATCTACGACGGTCCCATCAAAGGCTGCCTAAATATTTTTGATGAATATTCCACTCGCGAAGATTTGCCAAAAAAGGACGACGACGCCCGCCGCGACGCCAAAATCGCCTACCTCGCCAAATAATAGGGAAGTATAGCTTAATTAAGTGTTGTAATTTTTACAACACTTAATTTTTATATGACTATGGTATAATAAAAATGTTACAGTCTAGTAAATTAAGAGCATTAGTGCTTTTAATTTGTAAATTAATCAAAATTTAAACGGCACCGTAAGGAGCTAAGTTTTGGTTAGTTTACGCTAATGCAATTACTAGGCTGTAACACCCTTGCGGTGCCATTTTTGTAATACTACCCCGTTTACACAAAATGGCATCACAAAGATTAAGAAATTAAACAAGGTGATGCATATGGGTTATAGTACCACAAAGTCTAAAATAAAAGTAGAAAGTAATAAAACCAATAATTATACAGATTTCTTCTACTATACTTTCCGCAATATATTAGTAATTGGTATTCCACTAATCTTTATTTCCGCTATAGTTTTATCTTCTCTTCATAGTTCCGCCACCAACTCTGGTTCAGACAGCGTCACCCTCACCCTCTCTACATCTTGCACATTAAGTAGTTCTGTCATTACTCCACATAATGCATCGCTTAATGGTGGACAATATGAAGAAGGCATAGGTGATACTAGGATTAATACATATTGTAATGATAATAATGGTTATAGTATCTATGCTATAGGAACTAGTAATAATGCAGATGGTAATACAGACTTAGTTAGTGATATAGATGAACACTATAATATACATACCGGGGCATATGCTAATGGTAATAATATAGATACTTCTACTCCTTCCTTTTGGGGTATGAAACTAACCCCAGGAGTAGGTACTGGTAGTATTAGTGATTTAACCCCACCTACTATTATGAATAGTTATAATAGCTATAATGCAGTACCAAGTAGTTATACCTTAGTAGCTTCTAGAACTTCTGGTACTAATATGACTATAGATACTGATATTGCTGGTTCTTACTTTAATACTACATATAATATCTATGCTAGTTCGGTACAGCCTGCTGGAAGTTATGAGGGGAGGGCAAAATACTTAATGATACATCCAAATAATGACTCCCATAATACTATACCGGACATAGATGCCGCTTTTGCTACAACCGGCAAACAAAAATATCAAAGCATAGACAACAATTATTACTTTGCTATGCAGGATATGACTAGTGATATATGCAATTCCGTCACTAGAACCGGAGAAGCCACTACTACCCAACTAGTAGACATACGAGACAATAAGCTATATTATGTAACTAAGCTAAAGGACGGGCATTGTTGGATGACGCAGAACCTAGACTTTGATATAGACACCACCAGAACCTACACCCATAACGACACAGACCTAGGCTGGGATACAAACAACTTTGACACTAATGCCACCTGGACACCAGACACTACTAATGGTAAATATAACCTACCAATAAATGGTACTTCTGTTTCTGATTGGTCTAACCAAACTGATTACCCATACTCTGCAGACCCAGGTGATGTATATTACTATACATCTAACTCGGAAGCAGATGATATAAAATATACTTCATTATCTAACTGTACGTCTGCAGGCCATACAGAAGGAGAATGCAAACACTATCACGTAGGTAACTATTATAACTGGACGGCGGCCATAGCCTCAAATAATTCTTCTAGTTATTCTACTGCTAGCACCATTGCCATGGATTCTATTTGCCCGAAAGGTTGGAGACTGCCAACGACTATATCGAACGAATTTGGCGTGTTGTTGGCCGCGCAAAACATTTTAGACAGCTCATCAGACACTTCTTATTCGATAGACGGCTTCAATCTTATCCGACATCAACCACTTTATTTTTCCCGATCAGGCTATATTGATGCCGTGTTAAGAGAATCAGGAAATAACGGCTATTATTGGTCAAACACCGTAAACAGCTACGCAAATGCTTATCTATTGCGTTTCAACAAATCTAATGCCTGGCCAATCCATGATACTAACCGGTTACTTCGTAAGTTTGCAGGAAGGTCCATCCGCTGCCTCGCCCGATGAGTTTTGGCTCGCGACTAAAACGATAGTTTCCGAACCTAATTTTTAGAAGCATTGAACGAGCCAGAGAGATTTTTAGCGAATTTTAGGAAAATCGCAGATTAAGAAATCAAGATTTTCCGTTAATAAATTCGTCTAAAAATATCCCTGCGCGAAGTGATACCGCTTCTAGAAATTATGGTTTGGAAACTTATTGCAAAAAGTAGGCTTTGAAAGGGTTAGATTTGGGTTTTACCTATCTATAGTATAGACGCGAATAAATTATAGTTGATTCAAATTAATCTCCGGGAAATTTGTACGAATATGATCCGCGTACCCCGCATCTATATGTTTCCATGCCAACTTCATTCTATCTACTTCCTTCGCTTCGTCTGCAAACTGCGCGAGAAACACTTTTTCAAACTCTTCTGGCACTGGGCGTGACACCATCCTGGCTACGTCCATATTTGGATTACCTGTCCCAGCAAAGCAAAAATCTATCACACCTATTACCTTATCGTTTCTATCTAGCAAAATATTACCTAGGTTCAAATCCCCATGTACCAAATTCTGCAGTTCGGTCTCTTTAATATATTCATGGTCTGCATCTATATGTTTGGTATAGTGCTCGTAATCTAGCTCATGTAAAAATTCACTCAACGGATATTTTACCTTCTCCGGCGCCCCGCGTAGATCTATCCCAGAGAGTTCTTTAATAAACTTTGCCACATCATACGCCGCGCCAGTTAGCGCTGTGTGCGATAAATGATAAATCCTATCTCCTAAAGTGTATCCTTCTATTTTTTGGTGCACCGAATACGGCCGCTTTTTATCGTCGTAATGCAGCTCCATTTGCGGTGTATAAAAACTGGTTTTACCATCCACAAAATTGCACACAGTAGCATCTTTCACGATCATTTTAGACCAAAACGGATTGCGCGGGAACCGGAAAAAGTACACGCCATCATTAGTGGTTACTTCTATTACAATATTAGTCCACCCTGTTAGAATATGCTCAGTTTTCTCGATTTTCTTTTCAGGAAAAGTCTTCGCAATAATTTTATCTAGCTGGTCATCAGGAGTAAAAAAATTCGCCATACCTTATTATACCATAGATATGATATACTTACTTTATGGACAACGTAAAAATCTTAGCTACTGTAGGTATGAGCGGTAGCGGCAAATCCGTGGTGGTGGATTATCTTACTGAAAAAGGTTACCCCAAAGTTTACTTTGGCGGCATGATTTACAAAGAAATGGAAAAGCGGGGAATTGCTCGCACCGAAGATGGCGAGAGTGAAAAAAAATTCCGTGAAGAAATTCGTGCCACCGAAGGCAAAGATTGGGTAGTGCGCCAAGTTATAGCCGAAACCAAGGATTTAATTAACGCTGGCCAGAAACGCATCGTGCTGGATGGTGTTTACAGTTGGACAGAATATAAAACTTTGAAACACGAATTTCCTAAAAATATGATTTTTCTCGCTGTGGTAGTGGATAAGAAATTACGATATGAACGTGTGGCGCATCGCCCTGGCCGGTCTTTTGATGCTGCCGCCATTCGCGAACGCGACCGCTCAGAGATTGAAAATCTAGAAAAAGGTGGCCCCATCGCCGCCGCGGATTATTATATTTTGAACAATGGTACCGTTGAAAATATGCAAAGAGATCTAGATGAAATTTTGAAGGAGATTGAGTTTTGAGCGACGCTTCCAAGCTCACATCTGTCGCCTACAAAAAAGGCAACTGGATGCGGTATACCTTGTGGGGAGCTGCTGCCGTATGTATCGCGGTGCTCTTTTCTACATTTTTCAACATGATGAACGGAGAAATATCTGCCGCGGTTCCACCCGGCTATAAATTTGCCGTTACCGATAATTATAACGAAGGTAGTAATATCCGCACCACATACTATGTATATAATGATCGTATTTTTGTAGAAGACGAAAGTTTTGAAAGCACCTCTGTCAATCGTACGGTCATGGTTTATGATGGCGTCAATACCAATTCCTTGGAGCTAGACGGGGAAGACACAATTGACATTTGCGAACTTGGGGCCTGTCATCAGGTGCCCAAAGTCCTTTCTGTTATTAAACAATTGATTTCGCGCCGTCCTGGCCGCGAGTATCTGGGGTTATAATGAAGCGCTTAGTTTTAATAGACGGAAAATCAGTATTCTATCGTGGTTACTATGCTATGGGGCCGCTTAGCCTATCCGATGGCACACCTACTGGCGGCGTATATGGTTTTGCTGCCATTGCTATGGAAATTGTCCAAAAACTAAATCCCACTAAAGTAGTAGTAGCTTGGGACTCTAAATCCTCCACTTCGCGTCGCCGAGCAATTTATCCAGAATACAAAGCTGGCCGCGTCAAACCAGGTGACGATTTTTACACACAAATCCCACTTCTAGAGGCGCTTATTCATGATCTTGGCTGGAATTTTGTAGAAATAGATAACTATGAGGCAGATGATATTATTGGCACGCTCAGCCGCCAGGCAGACGAAACGCTAGATTCCTCTGGCCAATGTGATTACGAGACCTATATTATCTCCTCCGATTTGGATATGTTGCAGATTGTAGATGAAAATACTCACATGTGGCGTATTCTCAAAGGCTTTTCTAATATTGAACAAATTAATGTGGCCGAAGTAGAAGCTAAATATGGCATCAAAAAGTCCCAATTTCTAGATTTAAAATCTTTGAAAGGCGATTCTTCTGATAATATTCCTGGTGTACCCGGTATTGGTGAAAAAACTGCTGCAAAATTATTAAACGAATACGGCACGTTAGAAGGTATTTACCAAAATCTAGATAAAATCACCGGCTCTACCCACGCCAAGCTTGAAGCAGGGAAAGATAGTGCCTATATGTCACGCCAGCTCGCTCAAATTATGTTTGACGCCCCTGTGGACCTTACCAGCCTGCAGGACTTTCATTTCGACCGCGCTCAGGTTATTGTTGGTTTGAAGAAACTGGAATTCAATTCGCTAATCAGAAAGATTGATGCTAATAAAATGTCGGAAGATATTCTTTCGCGACCTTCCGCGACTAACGAGGAGCGGGGGAGCGAAGTTTCGCCCATAACGATGGGCCGAAACGAGCGCGTCACGAAAGAATTATCTCCGGCGTCTACTGGGAACAAAAATTTGATTATTGGTTGGGACATCAAAACCATCATGCATGGCAACCAAAAAATTGCCGATGAAATTCTATCCGGCAAACCTTTTTGGGACTTATCCCAAGCCGCCTTTCTCTTAAATCCTCTCTCTCGTGAGCAACCTACCTTATCCGTACCGGAAGAAGAATACCAGACTCAAAAATCCGCGCTCGCGAAATATCCTAAACTATTGCAGGTACTCACCGAACTAGATTTGCCGCTCATTCCAGTCCTCTACAAGATGGAAAAGAAGGGCATGCTAATAGATCGCTCCTATTTTGCCAATCTTAGATCAGAATACACCGCTGAAGTCTCCCGTATTGAACAAGAAATTTATACACTTGCCGGCAAAGAGTTTAATCTTAATTCGCCTTATCAGCTTGGTGATATTCTCTTTACTACGCTCGGCCTTCCTACTAAGGGTATCAAGAAAACTTCTCGTGGCTATTCCACTGGTGCCAAAGAGCTGGACAAGTTAAAAGATTTGCACCCCATCATTGCCAAGATCATCGAATATCGCGAAGCCGCCAAGTTACTCTCTACTTATATTATTCCTATGCCAGATCTAGCAGATCAAGAAAATCGTATCCACACTACCTTCACTCAAAACGTCACTGCTACTGGCCGTCTTAGTTCCAAAGATCCTAACCTTCAAAACATTCCCGTCCGTACCGATGAGGGCAAACGTATTCGCACTGGTTTTGTTGCGCCAGCTGGCAAAGTGTTGGTTTCGGCGGACTATTCTCAATTTGAGTTGCGCTTGGCTGCTATCTTGTCAAACGATGCCGCGCTCATCAATGATTTTAATGCCGATATAGACATCCACACCAAGACCGCCGCCGAGGCTTTCGGCGTACCATTTGACAAGGTCACCAAAGATCAGCGCCGCGCCGCCAAGGTGATTAATTTTGGTATTCTTTATGGTATGAGCGTGAAGGGCCTGGCCGAGGCTGCTAAAATGTCCATCCTTGAGGCCAAGCAATTCATTGATAATTACTTTGAGCTTCGCGCCCCCATCAAGCGCAAGCTAGAAAGTATTTTAAAACAAGCCCGCGAGCAGGGTTATGTAGAAACTTTCTATGGCCGCCGCCGTCCCACACCGGATGTTAAATCTTCCAACTTCCTCATCCGCCAGGCCGCCGAGCGCGCTGCTCAGAACATGCCTATCCAGGGCACAGAGGCCGATCTCATGAAGCGCGCCATGATTAACGTGGATAAGGCTCTCCCAGCCGGCGCCGAACTCGTGATGCAAGTGCACGACTCACTTATTGTAGAATGCGATGAGGCTATCGCTAAAGACGTTGCTAAAATCTTACAACAGCAGATGGAATCCGTCGCTCCTGAACTCAAAATTAAACTCGCTGTAGACGTCGCCATTGGCCACAACTGGGGCGAATTGTAAATTGAGCCCTGAACTTGTGCATTTTTACATATACTGAAAAATAACAGATATAATATGGTATTATATAGATAATGGAACAGGGAATCGAAATCTATAAGTTCACAAAAGGCGAAATAGTCTTCAATGTCGACAAAAAGCAGGAAACTATCTGGGCCACCCAAGAACAAATCGCTCAACTTTTTGATGTTCAGGTTCCCGCAATTGCCAAACATCTCAGCAATATTTACAAAAGCGGCGAGCTTCAAATGGATGCAACTTTTTCCAAAATGGAAAAAGTTCAAATTGAAGGCGGGCGCAAGGTTAAAAGAAATATTAAGCTTTATAATCTCGATGCCATCATCTCTGTTGGTTATCGCGTTAATTCTAGAAAGGCCACCGATTTCCGCATCTGGGCTACCAAAGTTCTCCACCATTACGTGGTAGATGGCGCCGCCATCAACGAAAGAAGACTCAAAGAATTGGACGCCAAAAAACTCCACGAAATCGAAGGCGCTCTAGGTATCGTAAAACGTCTGGTCGCTGCATCAGAATTATCTGCCGGCGAAGCGGGTGGTATCCTAGAAGTAATTACCAAATACGCCCCCAGTTTTAAAGCTTTGCAAGAATTTGACGAAGGTCATATCTCTTTCGCAAAAGGGAAGAAGGCCACCAAAACTCTCACTCCTTCCGAGTGTATAGATATTATATCACAGCTTAAGCGTAATGTCAAGGGCGACGAACTTTTTGGCAAGCCCCGCAGTAGTGCTTTCGAGGCTAGCCTCAGCGCCATCTCTCAAACCTTCGATGGTAAAGACGTCTATCCGTCCATCGCTGAGAAGGCTGCCAATCTTCTCTATTTCGTCATTAAAGATCACCCCTTTTACGATGGCAATAAGCGTATCGGCGCTTTGCTTTTTGTAGTTTTTCTCACCATTAACGATTATCATCTCACTAAAAACGGTGAAACTAAAATCAGTGACCGCGCTCTCACTGCCTTAGCACTTCTAATTGCCGAGTCTAACCCATCAGAAAAGGGCCTTCTTGTGGCCCTCATCTGTAAGCTTCTTGAAAACTAGCTTAGTCAGCAACCCGTTTACCGTGTCGCGTAAGCGATATTATGTTCCATAGCCTGAGTTTCCAATGCTACCAATCTTTCTGCATCGTCAATTGCAGAGTTTACAGAGTGCTTTACACGTGCGTGCTCTTCAGCCTTTTTAGCATCGTTCCAGCGATCCAAAGTCCCTACTAAGTAGCCAGTGATCCGGCGCAAACGTTCAAATTTACCTTCATCAAAATACTCTGCGTGCGCATCAAAGTACTCTTTCATCGCTTCATCGCCGGCTTTTTCGCCGATTAATTTCATTCCAACCTCTACCAAGCAGGACACGTGCATTGTCTCGTATTGATCAAACTCCGCTAGCGCCTCTTTTACCTCTTTTTCAGATACCTTAGCGTATTTGCTGAGTGACTTTACAAACCTTTTGATGTCAAAATTTTCGGCGTCGTTAGGATTGCGATAAATAATTTTCTTCATGGTTTTCCTTTTTCGGCGTTCCCGCCCGTTAAATTTATTTTAGTATTACCGTTATGTTTTTCATTATAACCCCACATATAGTGTGCGTCAAGCACTTTTTTACGCTAAATGTGGTGTTTTTATGCAAAATTGTGGAAAACTTTGGCCTATAGGAGGGCTTATTTTTTGGCGAATGCCTGCACCCTATTTTCCTCGTTATCATAAAATGATTTGGAATTTTTACACGTATATTCCTGAAGGCGCCGAGGAAGCTGCCCAAAGGGCAGACTTTCCCGGACGCCCAGCGTATGACGTGCTAAAAATTTCAAGTCCCGATAACGAGAAAATAGGTGCAGGCATAATCCGCCAACTATAAAATATGCTAAAATATAGGGAAAGGAAAATTATGCCGGAGTTACCAGAAGTAGAAACTATCCGTCGCGGATTAAAAGATTTTATAGTGAGCAAAAAAATCACCAAAATCGAAATTTTGTGTGATAAATCTTTTCAAGGCCAACCGGATCAGGCAGAAAATCAAACTATCAAAGCCATCCGCCGCTTTGGCAAGGCTCTAATTTTAGATTTAGACAATGACACCTCGCTCATGATCCATCTGCGGATGACCGGGCAACTTATCTACGACGGCAAAAAAACAGAGCGCTATGCTGCCGGCCATCCTAGCGACAATTTCACCTCGGCTCTTCCCAATAAGCAGACTCGTGTTGTTATCAAATTTCCAGACGGCACCCTCTATTTTAACGATCAACGCAAATTCGGCTTTATCAAGAATATCAAAACAAAAGACGTAGAAAATGACTCTTTCATCAAAAAACTCGCCAAAGAACCTTGGGATATGACCGCAGACGAACTATACGAAAAATTCCAAAGGCACAAAAATTCACTAGTCAAGGCTACCATTTTGGATCAATCCATTATCTGCGGTCTTGGCAACATCTATGCCGACGAATCTCTCTTCGCCGCCAAAATCCACCCAGAGCGTCGTTGTGGTGCCGTCACTAGGGAAGAAACAGAAAAATTATTAAAAGTCGCCTGTGACGTTATGGATAAATCTATCGCTTCTGGTGGCTCCACTATGGCCACCTATGTGAAAGCTGACGGCACCAAGGGCGATTATTTAGAAAAATTTGCTCAAGTTTTTCATAAAGAAGGCACACCGTGCCCACGTTGTGGCACCCAGATCATCAAAATCAGGGTCGCCGGTCGTGGCACTCACCTTTGTCCGCATTGCCAAACTTCCCCTGTAAATTCCGAATCAGGCGCGTCCGTTTCTTCCGAAAGCTTCATTAAAAAAGGAGCCAAAAATGATTAAAATTTTCTATGGCGACGATCGTGTTCGCGCCAAAGTCGAAATCATCAAGTTTCTTAACACTAAAGATTACGAAATTATTGAGGGTGCCGACCTCACTCCTGCCGATCTCCCGAGTATTTTCTTGAGCAACTCGCTTTTTGCTAGTACTCGCGCCATCCTTATCCGTGATTTCACCACCAATAAGCCCGCTTACGAAAAGCTTCCAGAATATCTTAACACCCCGCATCAAATTGCTATCCTGGACGCCAAGATAGACAAACGCTCTGCCATCTATAAAACTCTTAAAGGCCAAATAGAATTCCAGGAATTCACTCTACCTAAAAACCCAAATCTTAACTTAGTTTTTGATATTTATCGCACCGCCAAGCGTGATGGAGTAAAAGCCGTCAAAATGCTAGAAAAAATCCAATCCGAAGAAGACCCTATTATGTTCTGTGGTCTGCTCATCTCGCAAGCTCTCAAAGATTTTAATCAAAAACAGGGAACCAAAGAAAAGAGAGTTCTACGTGAACTCTCCAGACTTGATTTAGATCTAAAATCTACTTCTTTGCAGCCTTGGCTTTTGGTGCAGTCGTTTTTGTTGCGGCTTTCTTCGCTTTAGCTTCAACCTTTTCAGCGGCCTTTTCTACGGCCTTAGCAGCTTTGGCTGTAGTCTTAGCGGCAGCTTTCTTAGCTTCAGCAGCCTTTTTCTCTAAAGTGAGGCCCGCATTCTTTGCGATTTTGTAAAGCTTAGCCTTGCGACGTGAAGCAGTATTTTTCTTTAGTAAATCTTTTTTCACGGCTTTGTCATACTCAGATTGTGCTTTTGCGAGATTTTCTAGAGTAGGATTAGCCTTAAAAGCCTTCAAAGCGGCCTTAATTGCTTTTTTGATTTCTACGTTATGCTCGGTGCGTTTTTCCGCCTGCCGGGCAGCCTTCTTGGCAGATTTAATAATCGGCATTTTCTTCCTATTTAGATTAAAAATTAATGACTTTTGCCTATTATAACTCTTTTTTCTCAAAAAGTAAAGAGAAAAGTATCTATAAACATCTTGCGAGTTTTAAAAGCTTATGTTAACATAAAAATATGGATCAAGACATGAGCTCAAATCCTGTTACGCAAGCGTCTACAGCGCCTGTTTCTTCGGGTGTTCCAGTATCGGATGCCCCGGCATCAGACACCTTAGATGCGCCTATGCCAAACCCGGCTGCTGCTTTTGCGCCACCAGTTTCAGATGCCGTCGTCACTCCAGGCCCTATGCCTGCTCCAGAAGCTCCTGTAGCTCCGGCTTCAGATATCCAGTCCGAAGTTGTCAAGAAAATCGCCGAAGCACAAAACGTCTTGGTTGCTCTCTCTAGCGATCCGTCCGTAGACGAAATGTCCGCCGCTATTGGTCTATCTCTTTTTCTAGATAAACTCGGCAAGCGCGCTACGGCTATCTATTCTGGCTCTACGCCAAACGCGCTAGAATTCTTAAAACCTGAAGAAACCTTTGAAACCTCCGCCGATACATTGCAAGATTTTGTTATTGCACTCAATAAAGACAAGGCAGACCATCTTCGCTATAAGCTAGATGGCGATTATGTTAAAATTTACATCACTCCATACAAAACCCGCATCGGGGAAGAAGATCTCGAATTTTCCTACGGTGATTACAATGTGGATCTCGTCCTGGCCTTGGATGTTGCAAATGGTATAGATTTGGATTCTGCACTTCGCGAACACGGCCGTATCATGCACGATGCCGTAATTGTCAATATTACTACTGGCAATCCAGGCCGCTTTGGCGAAATCGAATGGAGCGACAAATCCGCCAGTTCTGTCTCTGAAATGATTGCGAAATTATTATACAGTGTAAATAGTAAGGCTAAGATAGAAAAAGAAGAAGCCACTGCGTTTCTCACTGGTATTGTGGCAGCCACCAATCGTTTCTCTAATGCTAAAACCACTCCAGAAACCATGCAAATTTCTTCTCGCCTGATGCAATCTGGCGCCAACCAGCAGCTCATTTCCAAAAACATTACTCCAGATGTAGATAATGAACTTTATTCTTTGATGGGCGAGTCCTCTCAAACAAAGCGTGACGCAGACCCTACCAAATTAGACATCGAACATGGTGAAGAAAACGTCGATGAAAATAAAGAGGTAGATGCACCAATCACTGAGGAAACCTCTACTTTGCTAGACGATCTAAAGGCTGCTGAGGCTAGCCTTGCCACTGCCGGCAACGAAACTGTACCAGATACTAGTAACCAGCCAATAAAGTTGGATAGTGCTCCGGCAGACACCGCCACCGTAGAAAATGAGTTGAATACTACTCCATCAGAGCCTACCGAGCCGTCTTTGCCGCCAGTTTCTTTTAATGCTCCAGCCACAGTGCCAGCGCCAGCAGCAGAAGAGCCGGCTGTTTCTCCGGCTCCAACGCCAGACGTTTCGTCAACGCCAGAACCAATTTCAGAAACTCCAGCCTCTGAACCAACCTTGCCATCGGTAATGCCTACTCCTGACTTTTCCGCTGAACCCACCGCTGGACCTACTGCAGAGCCTGGCCTAAGCGAAGAGGGAATTATTGGCGACAGCGAAAAACCAGAAAAAGTCATCCAGCCTTCACCAGATATGGATCTTTCCGCTCCAGACGAAGGTTCTGGCAAATATGGCAAAATGCTAGAAGATGCTATTTCTGGCCTAGGTGGTACTACCGCTCCAGCAGCAGATACAGCTGCTAATCCGGCCTCCATGATGGCCCCGCAGGTAGCCAGCGCGCCAGAAATCAACGGTGTCCCGGAAATGAATTATATGCCTATGCCTGGCGAAGAAGTCCTGCCTCCACCACCAACCCCGCCAATTGATATGTCCTCTGCGCCAGCACCAGAAGCTCCAGCAGAACCAGTTACACCTATTCAGCCAGCCACTCCTCCGATGGAATCTACTCCTACGCCACTTGGTTCTCAGCCCGCTATGCAAGACCAAGTCTATGCTCCGCAGGTCAACGATCCAGGTGCTTTCAAAATCCCAGGGATGTAATCTTGACATTTTAGCACAAGTATGATAATATTTAGGTGGGGAATAATTTTGCAGTATTGCGTTTTTCTCCAAAGTACGCTATAATAATTTCAGCTGGAATCGTAGCTCAGTTGGTTAGAGCGCTGCCCTGTCACGGCAGAGGTCGCGAGTTCGAGTCTCGTCGGTTCCGCCACTATATAAAAATAAGTCCTAAGGGGCTTTATTTTTTCATTCTAATAACTAGAACCGCACGAGTCACTTTACGCCCTTGCCATATCTCCGAACCTGTGATATAATACCACCAATATGGCTATTAAAGTTACTAGAAAAGATCAAGGTGAGGCGAACGAAAACATTATCCGTCGTTTTAACCGCAAAGTTCTTCAGAGTGGTATGATGCCTCTTAAGAAATCGCAAATGCGCTTTAGCAAACCTATTTCTAAGCGCGAACGCCGCTTAAAGGCTATTATCCGCGAAGCTCGCAAGGCCGAAAAGACCGAGCGCATCAAATTAGGACTTAAGTAAAAGCACCCCGTTTACCGGGGTACTTTTTTATGGTAAAATAAACAACGAAAAAGGAGAAAAATGATTACACTATTTGGTTTAGCAGGTTCTGGTAAAGGCACTCAAGGCCGCGCCCTGGCAGAAATTTTCGGTTGGCGCTGGCTATCTGTAGGTGAGGCTATTCGCCAAACCAATGAATATGACGATATTATCAACCAGGGCAACATGATCCCAGACGAAGATGTCATCAAGATGATGGGAAAACAAATTGCCAAGGCCGAAGATGAAGGTTTTGACTTAATTTTAGATGGCTACCCGCGTGACGCCGTGCAAACCAAATGGATTATAGACAACATGCCCGGCAAGCTAGACGGTGCCATTATCCTAGAAGTCCCCAAAGAGGAGCTATTAGAACGCCTAGCGCTCCGTGGTCGCGATGATGATAAAGAACGCGCCAGTATTGAGCGTCGCTTCAGTATCTACGAGCAAAATATCAACGAAATCTTGCCACTTCTGGAATCGGCCAATATCCCGATTCGGCGTGTAGATGGTGTAGGCCAGGTAGAAGAAGTTACCGCTCGCTTGGTAGAAGTTGCAAAAGAAATGAATCCCAACGCCACCGAGCAAGAAAAAGATGTTAATGGCGGAGAAATCGAGCACAGCTATGGTGAATAAAGAAACTGCAGATGCCAAAACTCTACAAGAAAAAATCACTGCCATGCGCGAGGGCGGCAAAATCCTCGGCAATCTCTTGAGAGATCTTAAAAATTATGTCCAGCCTGGTATGACTGGCAAAGAAGTTGATGCTTGGGTACGCAAAGAAATCGTGAAACGCGGCGCTGGCGTGGCCTACGATATGCTAGAAGAAGAATTTCCTGGCGCCATCTGTATTTCTGTAAACGATGCCTTAGTCCACGGCGCTCCTACGGACGAGCCTCTAGAAGAGGGTGACAAAGTTTCCTTTGATCTAGATATTTATTATAAAGGCTATTTTACTGATTCTGCTTTCACTATGATTGTAGGCGAAAAGGTTAATCCGGCTGTCAGAAAAATGATTCAGGTTACCGAATCTTCCATGTGGGAAGGAATTGAGCAAGTCAAACCCGGTGCTCATATCGGCGACATTGGCCATGCGGTAGAAAAAGTGCTAAAAAAAGGTCATCTCGGCGTGATAGAAAATTACATTGGTCATGGCATCGGCAAAACTATGCACGAAGAGCCCGAAGTTCCCAACTACGGCAAACGCGGCCACGGCTACAAGTTAGTAGAGGGCGACACTATTTGTATAGAGCCAATGTCTTGTCTTGGCCGCCCGGCCAACTATGTAGACGAAGACAGCAACTGGACTGTCCGCATGAAAGACGGCTCCATTGGCTGCCACTGTGAACACACGATTTTAGTCACCAAAGATGGCTACGAAGTTTTGACTTTGCCAGACTAATAGTGCTATAATAAGCTTATGGATAACGATAAACGTTTCGTTACGGGCTTAGACGTGGGTACGGAAAATATCCGCGCCGTTATTGCTTCGGTTAGCAAAGATGGTGCTCTTGCTGTAGTGGGCTACAATGAAGGTAAATCCGCCGGTATGCGAAAGGGTGTCCCTGCTAATCTTGCTGGTCCGGCCGGTGCCATAGACAAAATGCTTGGCGAGGCCGAACGCATGGGCGGCTACGATGTCCGTAATGCTTATGTTTCCATCAACGGTTCTAGTATTTTGTCCACTCGCACCGAAGGCATGATTGCCGTCGGTACGGTAGAGCACGAAATCAGCGGGGAAGATCTAGATAGGGTAGAAGATGTCGCTGTCTCTGGCCGCATTCCGGCTAATCGTGATGTTTTAGATGTAGTGCCCTTAGAGTATGCCCTGGATGGCCAAGGGGGGATTAAAGATCCTCTCGGTATGTCTGGCGCTCGGCTAGAAATGCGCGCCTGCGTGGTATCCGCCCTTACCCCTAATTGTGAAAATCTTAAAAAAACCACTGCTGCCGCCGATGTTCACGCTGATAGATTGGTTCCTAGCGTAATCGCTGCAGCCAAGGCCGTGCTTACGGATCGTCAAAAAGAAAACGGTGTCGCCGTTATAGATATGGGCGCCGCTACCACCTCTATCGCCGTATACGAAGAAGGCGATTTGCAATATGTAGGCGTAGTTCCTGCCGGTTCCAATAATGTCACCAACGATCTAGCTATTGTCTTAGCTATAGACCCTACTTTAGCCGAAGAAATCAAGCAACGTTTTGTCACTGGCAATTTTGACACCGAAAAATCCCCAGTTATCAAGATTGGTCGCGAAGGCAAGGATGAACGTGTATTTGATAGAAAAGAAGTAGAAGAAGTAGTCAAAGCCCGCTTAGATGAAATTTTTGGTGAAATTCGCAAAAAGCTAAAAGCTGCCAAATACGACCAACGTCTCCCAGAGGGAATTATTCTGGTAGGTGGTGGCGCCAAAATGCGTGATATCGATTTATTTGCCAAACAATCCCTCGAAGCCGCTGTTAAAATTGGCACACCAAAGGGCCTAGGCGGCGTAGCGGATGCTATAGAGAAACCAGAATTTGCCGCTGCTGTCGGCTTAGCGATGCTTGCCGCTGAAGAGAGCCAATATGTCCCAGTTAGTAGTAAAAAGGCTAAAAAGGCCTTTAAAATGCCTAAAACTCCAGGTTTCCTCAAAAAACTCTTCTCTAAATTCTAGTTTTTGCTAATTTCGTAATCTTCTCCACCTCTGTTAATTTTTTGTTAAAATAGCAATTTTTGGCCCATCTAGGCTATTTTTTGCTGTTTTTTGGCTAAAATATGCCCAAAATCCGCCCTTGTTTTAATGTCGAAATCACGTTACAATTAAGATGCTACAACTTAATAACATATATGCACCGCATATTTTATAGTCAATTATCTCTGAGCATAACAACGGCACCGTAAGGAAGCCGAATGCTTGGAGAGACATTGTCGATGCAGGTTATTAGGTTGTAGCACCCCTTGCGGTGCCATTTTTGTTAATCCCCATTAATATAGTGGCACCACA